>CAIULL010000084.1 GCA_903899985.1 uncultured Schlesneria sp. | reverse complement strand
GTGTTGTGTTATTTACTTTGACAGGAGATTTTCAGATGGTTCAACGATTTTCCACTCGGGAAGAGGCTCGGCAGCATGCGATTGCACAGAAACGGGAAGAAGTGGCGGCCTATTGGCCGAGGGGGTGTCGATACAATGAGTTTCCGGAAGTGTACCGCTTGATGAACCGTCCGGCGGCAACCTGGACGTATCGGTCACCAGATGCCCCTCAGGGAACGATGGTGGTAATGCATACTCCCAGCAAAACCAGCAAGGAATACACGGTGCTGGCCAAGTACAAGGATTACTGGTACTGCGATTTTCCGGAACCACCTTATCTGCTTTACCAGCGTTACGAATGGATCGATGCCGAAACTGTCTATATCTGTGAAGGGGAACGGACGTCGGATGCTATTGAAGCACTCGGTCTGGCCGCGACCACGTCCTTAGGTGGTCCCACTCAGGAGAAGCTGTCCGACTGGACTCCGCTGAAGGGAAAACATGTCATCATCCTGTCCGACTTTGATGACAAAGGCTGGGAATACGCCGCGGTGGTGGCTCAACTTTGCCTGGGGGTTGGTGTTCTGTCCGCCCGGATTGTGAAGTTTCCCGGTGTGAAGGTGAGCGAAGGTCCGCGCGAATGGATGGATAATATTCGTGCCACGTTGGGCGAAGAGGCGATCCTGCCCGAACTGCAGAAACTGGTCGACGCAAGCCCGTTTATCGAGTACGTGCCCCCCGTGCCGGAGCCTCCCAAGGGGGTGCAACTGGAATTTCAAACGATGGCCGAGATTGAACCGAAGACTCAGCAGTGGGTGTTTGATAAGGTGATCCCGCAGGGGAAGCTGACCGTGCTGATGGGTGAGTCGGGTGTGGGAAAAAGTCTGACGGCGCTGGAGATTGCCGCGAAGGTGACTCGGGGTCTGACAGGGCCTCATGATGATCAGCCACAGAAACCGGGTTCGGTGATTCTCTTTTCGCCTGACGACGATCCAGCGGAAAATATCCGTCCGCGACTGATCGCGTCGCAGGCCGATCTGTCAAAAGTGATTTTGATCCCAGGCTTCAGCGAACAGGACGACGAAACGGGACAGAAACTGTCGTGGATGTTTCAACTGGATCGGGACATGTCGTTTCTGGAAACCAAACTGAAAACGCTGCAACAGGCGGATGCCGACATTCGCATGCTGGTGATCGATCCGATCGATTGTTTTCTGGAATCGGCCACGGTGAAGAGAAAGGCGATGGCCGAACATCTGGCCGCTCGACTGGCAAAGCTGGCGGCCGAGACGGGACTGGCCATCGTGGTGGTGACCAATCTTCCGCGTGGCGTGAAGGGGATCAGTCCGTGGAATCAGAGTCATCGTCGTGCGGGGGATATGGGGCCATTCGGAGCGGCGGCACGTTCAGTCTGGATGGTCGGGCAGGATCTGGAAAACCGGAATCGGCGATTGCTGATGCCGGTGAAAACGAATTACTGTGAATTACCGAACTCATTGGCGTATCAGATCGAGAATGGCACTATTCAATGGGATCAACCCGGTTCGACCGTAACGGGGGACGAGTATCTCAC
>CAIULL010000083.1 GCA_903899985.1 uncultured Schlesneria sp. | reverse complement strand
TGGCGAAAACAAGGCTTCGCCAAGAGTTTCAGCCCAGTGAAGGTTGCCCAACGAGGGCCAAGCTTGGGAAATCATGTTGGGCAACTTTAGGATTTTTGGGCAACGTTGGTGAAAACTAGGCTTTTCCAACTTTTCGCCACGTGAGCGAGTGCCCAACTTTGGGATTTTGAGCAACATTGGCGAAAACAAGGCTTCGCCAAGAGTTTCAGCCCAGTGAAGGTTGCCCAACGAGGGCCAAGCTTGGGAAATCATGTTGGGCAGCTTTAGGATTTTTGGGCAACATTGGAGGAAACCAGGCTTTCCCAACTTTTCGCCACGTGAGCGATTGCCCAACTTTGGGATTTTGACCAACACTGGCGAGAACAAGGCTTCGCCGAGACTTTCAGCCCAGTGATTGTTGCCCAACGATTGCCAGGCTTTTGAAATCATGTTGGGCAACTTTAGGATTTTTGAGCAGCAATGGAGGAATCCAGGCTTTCTCAACTTTTCGCCACTGAGCGATTGCCCAACATTGGGATTTTGCGCAACCTTGGCGCAAGCTAGGATTTCGTGGACTCTTCGCCCCCCGAACGTTTGCGCAAAATGGGTAAAACTGATGCGATCGTGTTGACTAACAATGCGAGATATCACCTTGACCACAAAAAATCTTGAAATGGCCCCGCACGGACCAGCCCGCTCCAGTTGATGGCAGCGGGGGCGATCCGTATTCAATGAATTTCGGGTTGCCAATGATCAAAATCGCTGTCTTAAATCGTCAATCCGGGTCGGGGCTTTAAGTTCCCGTCCCTGCTTTCCTCGGGGGCGAACCTCGGACGCTTCTCTACGAATACTTTGTTGACAAAAATCATCAACGGAAACGAAAAAGACGAGCCGGACGTCCTCATATCTGAACGCTTTGGCCCAAGTTTTGTCTCCCGGCTCGATCAAATTAATCCGACGGTTCATTAAGTCTCGCGAAAAATCGCACATTCAGAGCGACGAACAACGCCCAATACCAAAACTCAAAATAGCGACATATTACCATATTGTTATTTTTTACGACATTCAATAGAATAAGCCGAGTGGTTTCTTAATGTTTGGAAACTGCTCACGGAAAGACATTTCCAGTGACGTGACCTCAGTCCCTGAAACGGAGAAAAAGTCGACGATTTTCGGCGCGTGAGGCGAGTTGACACCAAACTCAATGACCAAGCCGTTCGCAATGGTCCGCCTCCCTGCCCTGTCGTCGTTCGTCAGTGCGCCAACAAATTGTGGATGGAGTTCCTTTAACTTCGCGACGACGAACTTCGATTGCCCTTCGGCGGGAAGTGTCGAAATGTCTTGCAATCATTGCTCGAAGGTTGGGAAACTGAAAGCCATCATCACAGAAGCGATATCAGAAATGAAAAGTGGCAGGACAACTAATGCCCGACCTCAAACGGAAACCAGTTCGCCAGGCAAACTCCCGAGTTGAGTGCGAAGCAGGCCACTAACAGGATGATCGCCAGGCGACGAATCATGTTTGGTTCAAAGACGTGATAACGAGCGGCAATACGATAAATCATCCAGCCGAACATGGATGCCTGAATTGCCGCGAGCGATTGCGTGACACCGCGAACCGCTGAAGGATTCCAGACAATCCAACAGGACATGGTAACGACGATCGTCACCCCCATGGCCAGGAATGCTTGAGTCCCCTTTGAACCATGCATTCCGTCCCGTTTGTCGGGAGGGAATGCAACGTCGATCTTCCGTCGATTCAGTAATCTTTTGCAGAGCCCTATTCCTGAACACACCATTCCAGCGCCTGTTGTCGCCGAAAGCAGAATTGACGGCCAGGGAATTTGAATACCTGAATGAAAAGCCAAGGACGCCGAGGTTCCAACTCCTCCAAGCCCGATCGCCAACAATTGAACGGCGTCGAACCAGCTTAGAGAGGGGTCATTTGGTGAAAGGCCTGCCGTGGAACCCCAAAATCCAGATTCTTCAGAACGTTCGATCACCCCCTTCGCAGCTGACTGAAGTCCGGGTGAATTGAGAGTGCTTTTCGAATGGACTCGAGCGATCAGTCTGAAGGCATGGCACAAAAAACCAGAAGCGACAAGCAGCCCTGACAAGGCTGTTCCCCACATCGGTCGGGGTGTGCAGCATGCAAATAATAGAGAAAGCCCAAAGAAAAACAGTGACCATGCAATCGACGTCCCAGCCTCGTTTCGCCATCCTTCTGGGGGCGTCGTCCATGTCCAGCGTCCCAGGAAGAAAGTCGGTTGATCGTAGAAATCATTTGCCCCCAAGCTCGACATGATTTCTGCGACCCAGATCGGTCGATATCGTGCTACGTAAAGAGTCACGCACAAGGCAAAGACCAGCGAGACCCACCCGTCCAGTACGAGAAGGCTGATCACTGGAAACGCGACAGCAACCAATCCTTTTAATGTACTACCGAGCGTGGCGCCTCCGACAGCTTTACCAGCGGTTTCTGAAGCGACCATCTCGGTCATTTCGCTCGTGGTCCCTGCGGCGGCGTGCTCCTGCATCAGCACCATCATCGCCGGGGCCGTCGCGGCGTAACCCACCTGAGTCAGCCTTTCCCGCAATTGTCGAAGGGCATCCTGCATTCTGCGGCTGATCGTCGATTGGTTAACACCCAGTTCCGCAGCGACATCCCGCTGTGATTGACCCTCAACATAATGCATCATCATCGGCAGTCGAAGGTCCTCGGGCAATTCTCGTAATGCGACCTGAATCAGCCGGTGAAGATCTGATCCCGCCTGATCGTACGGGGGGACGGTCGCATCAGCATCTTGACCAAATTCTCGCTCGCGAATCTTGCGACGCGAGCGGCTTCGAATCGCGTTCAGCGATCTTGAGGTCGCCGCTGATCGTAGCCAGCCTGCCAGCGAGGTATGAACGTCGGCCGCATTTCGAGCCAGTTCGAGGAAACATTCTTGCGCAACTTCTTCCGCGTCATGCGAATTCCCCAACAGACGAATACAGACCCCCTTCACCAACCCGGCGTAGCGTCTTGTCAGCTCTTCAAACGCGTCAGAGTCCTGCGTCGCAACATATTGAGACAATAGAGTTTGGTCATCCATCGCGCGCACCTTGAACCCAAACCGGAAAACCCGTCACCACACTAAAGACACCGTCGTAAGCAATTCAATGCACATCATTTTCGTGCGAACAATTCATTTGACCAAAGCACATCGATTTCCGCCAACGGGGGAACGGGCAGGGATTCTTCGTAGCGGATGCGCCGACGGTACAAGCCAGCTTCGTAGCAGTGGTCGAAAATGTGTTGTAAGTCAATCGCGATATCAGGATCGCCCGGCAATAGCGGAATGGCAATTTTCGGCAACCGCGATCGCAGTGTGATCGGATAGACAACGTAATTTTCAAGTTGGTCAAACCGATGAACACAAACGTGGTAGTTGAATTTGCCCGTCTTTCGCTCGGCACGTATCAAGGGGACTGCGGTCGTATGTTCACCCCCACGTAACAAATCAATCTCGACCAGATGAACGTCGCTCGCGAGGATTTCCCGTTGTTTCTTTTTGTAAAGCTCCCTGCCGTGTTCACCGCGCGACTTGTTGCTAGCACTCAGGACTTCAATCGACGTGACCAGCCGTTCGTCGCCTGCGGTGCGAATCTCAAGAAACTGTTCGCGAATTTCATCATGTGGAACGTGAATGATGATCGGTTCGACCTCAATCGCAGTCAGTACTGCGGTTGTGCTTCCGCGATCGTCCTGAGAAGACTTGTCGCTCTCCAGAATGACGCTCACATCCGGGCTGATGATCCGATCAGAATGTTCCACGAAGACTCGGGAGGCAATTGCTGAGTAGTACGGTGGACGCAATTGAAGATTGATCGCATCACTGATTCCATTGATCAGTCGGTCATGCAGGTCGGGAAATATCTCGGGATTTTCCAGGAATGGGTCCATTCCGGGGAAAGGCGACGGCATCGCAAACTCCAATCAGATCGAATCGCACCGTATTACTGCAATCGCAAGCAAGGTTTGCCATGCTCATCATACCGGAATCAGCCATCGATCAAATGCCCATATCTTACTTTCCCAAATTCTCGGCATGGACGCGAAACATTCGCTTCCGTTTCCCAGACACATTCAAAATAACCTGAGGATTGGGCTCTTTTGAATCGGGCAGATTTCGTACACAACGCCACGTGGAAGCGGCATTCATGCCCGCAAAAATCACTGCCGAATACCGAGGATGAAATGGATTCTCTCCGGCGGCGACCACCGACGTTTCGGGATGGGCATAAAGCTCACCCTCAACCGTGAATGACTGGCGTCCAAACTTGACTGGAAAGTTGTTTGTTTTTTCCAGAACTCGCTCGCTGATTCGATTCGTCAGCGAGTGACCTATCAGCAACAGATAGTGTGTTTTCAGGTCTTCCTCAGTCACCTCCACGTCCGATTTCATGGGGGGAAGTACGTTGGCAAAACGGCGCATGATTTCGGTTTGTAAATGCGCGGCCGCCTCCTTTTGTGCCGCTCGATCGTGAGTTGTTCCATAGACGATCAAGACTCGATCAGGTTCAACTTCGTGCGAAAAGATCGTCCAGGGGTTCGTCGATGCAAATTCGTCGCTGATTTTTTCCGTCTGCCAGCGATCGAAAATGGCTGTCGCATCAGCACCCGCAAAACTTTTGAGATGTGTGCGAAACTGTTCCGTTGTCACGTCTTGACCGGCATGTGCCTGACCAAACTCATCCAGACACAGGATGAACTTTTCCGGCCCGATCTGACGTCGAAGCTCGGCCAGCAGCATGACCCCCTTCCCCGCAGCAATGCGATACCAGTCACCATCCGCAGGATCTGTTTGAGTTTTTTTCAATGGAATGTCGCCACCGACACGTCGGACGGCGGTTAACCACTTTGATTCATGTTGAAAGAGCGCCAAATCAATCAGATCCCGTCCTTCGTGATTCGGATCGTCATGCTTTGACGAATGAGATTGATAGGAGGTCGGATCGTCTTCCTCGTCGTCTTCTTCCTCTTCCTTTTTATCTTTCGCCGGGGTTGTCGGGCTTTCACCGTGAAACGCGATGGCATGCTCTAAAGCAACGACCTTTTCAAAGTCAGCGAACGCCGCAGCCAACCAGATATCGGCATCGTTTTTAGGTAACAGCGTTCCTCGCCAGGCAAACGGATGAGTCGCATCAAATTCGACATCCAGTGCATCTCCCTTCTTGGGAAACATCTCTAAATCGACCGCACGTCGATGAGACTTGTCCTCCGGACTGACGGAGGGGAGTTTGACACCCTGAACGTCAATCAATGTCCAGTCGTGAGCCACCAAAGGCTTGGCCGACGGCTGATCCTCGAGATCACTTTCCGACGGCATCCACGTACGTCCTAAAGGAGGGCCGAAGAGTGCCCAGGTCTTAAGATCTTTGGCCATGGCGGCGGTCGTGAACTTGGCGTCACATGAAGGAAATGCGACCAGTGGCGGAGTTGAAAAGGCCTCGAATCCGAATGCTTCGTTAATCGTTCCGCGACGTCGATTGAAAAGCTTGATCCAGGCCTGGTCTCGAAGATGGGGGTGAAGAACAAGGTTGGCCGGCTTTGCGCCAAAGTCAGCGACTGTCTCCTTGAAGACTCCGACATCCTTCACGTTATTGCAACCCCAATAGAATCCGGTTGTTCCTGCGACCCATTCGTGACGACTGCTGCGCCACGTCTTCGATGTGTTCGTCCCCAATTCCAACATCGCGATCTCGTTGGTCTTGATGTCGCCGAACAGCCATTCGTTCGTGTAAAGACCGTTGTTGGAGGAGGTCAGTATCTCGGCACATTTATCGATGGAATCGGCATACTGGACCGCTCGACGGATTCGCGACGCCAGCATCTCACCCTGTGGATTGAATTTCGTTTGTTCAATCGTCGTTTCCGAGATAATCAACCCGGCATCGTTAATGTAGTAGTCGAGTCCACTTTGAATCCCGCCTGGAAATGTCTGAAACACCATGCGGTGTCCGACGGAGGGCTTTAGATCGAGCCAGACGTTATAGAACCGGACATTATCAATGGTTGACATGGTGATATGCCCGGCAACAATTTTTCCATCCGCTGTCGCAGCACCGGTGGCCACGAACGCACTGCAGCGATCGTGACGTGGCGCACGAGGTGGAGAACCATGCCGCCCACGGAAACTTTCCCGATCGATCCCGTTGGCAGTCCCTTCCAGCGCCGATTCCAGAAAGCTGACTTCGACATCGGCATTGATGACGACGATATCGATCAGATCGAGTAATCGTCCATCGAATTTGGCTCCTGCAGCAGCGGCCCCGTCGGCAATTCCCTGCATTTCTCGCAGGTATTCGTTATCAAAGCGTCTCAGGAATAACGCATTGACGAACAACCGAAGATCATGCCACGCTTTATCAGGGGCATGCGCGCTGCGCAGTTTTGCAATTGTGTGACAGAAGTCAACAATTTCATGGGCCAGTAATCGACCATGCTGGTAACCCCGTTCATACGGGGTCCCTTCTACGTGAACGACAATCCAGCCGTCTTGTGGAAATCGCCACCCAGGCCCCTGCCGGGTCACTGCGGCGGGATCGGGCTCAAAACGAACTTGGGTTCCGGTTGGGGGTTGTGCCCACACAGTTGATGCACAGTGATTCCCTAACGCACAAAGAGCAAGCAGGAACCTCGCGCAGTATCGTGCAGACGATTGGCTCATTCGATGACCTCATTTATTGATACTCGAACGTTCCGATGCTCGGAACGATTCCGTGTATCATACATTATCGTAACAAATGGGTTACGGTCATCGCATACAAGGAATTTCCAGCGTCGTTTTCGGAAGTCAGAATGACAAAAGTGACGGCCGTGCAGTCATCCCGACGAAACCCCACTGCCCCTGCGGCAGTGGTCAACGGGCCTTTGGACCAGCTCGGCAACACTGTGAAGCATTTATCTTCGAGAAAACACAGGTTCCATTGAAAACCGTGCCACTGCTTGACGGTCTTCTGTCAAGCAGTGCCGAGCGACTCAAAGAACGTCGTTTTCAAGACACTGCTTCTCCGAGGACTCCGAACCAGTGGCATATCACGATCAAGGCGGAAGAAATATGCTTTAAAGCGTTGCCAGCACGGGTCGTCATTCATTGAAACGGATAACGTAAATTCAAATTCTTAGGGCAAAGGCCCGTTAACCACCGCCGCAGCGGCGGTGGGGTCATTATCAATGTGACTCAATCCGAAGCGCGTTGGTACCTGGACGAACCTGAAATCGAAGTTCCTGAATTCCGTTTTCATCGACTTCACTCAGAAACTTCATTCAAACTTCATTTCACGACGGACAATCCACGCTGCAGCAAATGGGGTCATTCGACGGCGCTATCAATTGCCCGGCCTTCGATATGGTCTTAGATCGAATCTCCGGTCGGAATCATGGACCGTTGTTGAGAAACGACCAATGTTAATTTCAACGTGGATAAGGATTAATCCATGAAGTCGTTGAATCGCCGAAATTTTATTGGTTCATCGTTAGGTGGATTCGCAGCGGGATTCGCGTTCGGACCGTCGCTGCTCGCTCGCGAACTTCCGGTAACTTCCATTGTCGCCGACCAGCAAAACGCCGGATTCGCGCCTGACACTCTCTTTTTATCCTGGCAGCAAGATCCCACGACGACGATGACCGTTCAGTGGGTTAGCCCGGAATCCTCGGCAGACTTTTCGATCCACTATTCCACTTTGGAAAATCCTGTCTGGCAAATCGCCCGAACGATTTCTAAGCCTTACACGAATACCGACCTGAAGGTTTACCGGTGCGAACTGACCGGACTGAATCCGGGTACGGAATATCAATTTCAAATTGGTTTAGCAACGACAACTTATCGTTTCCGAACCATGCCGAGCAAAGCCACGAACACGATTCAATTCGTCTCAGGGGGTGATTGCGGGGTCGACGAACATGCGATCAATACGAACATCCTTGCAGCCAAGCAAGAGCCCTACTTCGCCTTGATTGCCGGGGACTTGGCGTATGACAATGGAAAATCACCTGAGACATTCACTCAATACCTTCAGAACTATCATCGACACATGATTGACCCGCAGGGGCGGCTCATCCCGATGATCACGCTGATTGGCAATCACGAAGTCGCCGGCGGTTATAAAACCCAACGAAAAGACGCACCGCAATACCTGAGCCTGTTTGATGGGTTTTACGCCGACAAGACTTTTGGCGTGCTTGATATCGGTGATTACTTCAGCCTTGTTTTGCTGGATACGGATCATATTGAGCCGATCGCCGGAGAGCAGACGGAATGGCTGAGCAAAACATTAGCTGATCGACAGGAACGGCCGCATCTGATCGTGGCCAATCACGTTCCCGCCTATCCCTCTTACCGTCCGCCGGTTGGTGTGAATGGCAAATTCGGTACTGGTGAAGAACAACGCGTTCACTGGTCTCCACTGTTCGAACGATACAATGTTGATCTTGTCCTCGAACATCACGATCACACGTTTAAGCGGACCCATCCGCTGACGAACGGGATGAAAGATAAAAACGGCGTGCTCTATCTCGGGGACGGTTCATGGGGCAAACTTCGTATTCCCAAGACACCGGAAGAACGACCCTATCTCGCAGCGGTCAGTGCGGCCTATCACATGACGGTGCATCGGCTGGAAGGCGATCAACGTTTCCACATGGCAATCGAAGAATCGGGCAAGGTGGCCGATGTCTGCATGACTAACAACAAGCGTCCAGCGAAGCGTGGTTAGGCGTCGCTTAAGACGTTTTGGGTTTCGCGAATTACACGTCAATAATTCGCATTTCGTTAATACGTTATTAACGACCGCGGTGTTCAATGTGCGAATCGAGTTCGCATCTATGAAGTGCGTTCGATCGATATCTTTTTTAGCACTTGTCCAAAGGAAGAGATGATGCCGAGTCCGTTGAAAAAACGAGGTTTCACGTTAATTGAACTCTTAGTTGTGATTGCGATTATCGCGGTACTGATTGCCCTGCTTCTTCCTGCTGTTCAACAAGCCCGCGAAGCGGCTCGCCGAACTCAGTGCAAGAACAATCTCAAGCAACTGGGATTGGCCATGTTCAATTACGAAGGAACTTACGGCCGATTCCCCATGGCCTCTTTCGTTCCCTGGGGTCGATTCAGCAAAGATGACGCTCATATGGAATACAAAGGTCAATTCGGACCTAACTGGGCAGTAACGCTCCTCCCTTATGTCGATCAAGGGGGACTTTACACGTCGATGAATCCGTTCAAAGTTGTGTATCCAACACCACCCGCCACTTGGGCTGGTAATATGATCGCCGGCACCGACGGCTTGTCGTGGAGGAATGGAGTGGTCGGCAGAAAGATCAGTGCTTACATGTGCCCTTCGGACTCGTTCAATAACCAACTCTTCGTTAATCCGGCAGTACCGGGGGATTCTACTATTGGGGGCGGTTGGGCTCGTGGTAACTATGGCATCTCCGCTGGATATGAAGACTACGACCACGTTGCTGGTGGAAATAGGTATAAGTCAAGTGCCAGTAATATCGCCGGTGCGAACGGACTGTATTCGTCACCCCTTTGTGCATCTTTCTACGGTTCTCAAACACGTGACGTCCTCGACGGACTTTCAAACCAATTCATGTTTACTGAATTGCGAGCTGGTCTGACGAACATCGATCCTCGTGGTATCTGGGCTATGGGATTTCCCGGAGCAAGCGTCCAGAACGGCGGTCGTGGAGTCTACAACCCAGGGCCAAACAACACCTTGGGTGGTATCGCAGCAGACGGTGGTGATGAGCTTGAAGATGGAGCAACCTACTGCACTCCAGCCGCTGCAGCTCTGGGGATGGGATGTACCACCTCGGGTACGCTGATGACCTCGGCCATGTCGCGCAGCCAGCACGTTGGTGGCGTCAATGCGGCAATGGCAGACGGCAGCGGGCGTTTCATCTCGAATAACGTCGATCAGTTGACTTATCTTCGACTGTCTTCAACTCAAGACGGGCAACTCGTTGGCGATTATTAATCGACAAACCCATGCCTCGCGTTTTCCAAGAACTTCCCCGGTTGCGTGAAACGCAACCGGGGTTTTCTACCACTTGACCGACTTGGATTTCCTCCATCTGAGTCCTATGTAATTTAACGATTCACTTTTTCAATAGGGAGTGATGACATGCGTGGATGCCTTGTTTCAATGCTGATTCTCGTTTTGGTTTACGCGCCTACCGGGTGCGGCAGCAAAGGACCAAAGCTGTTGAAAGCCAGGGGGCAGGTTGTCAAAGACGGTGAGCACTACATCCCCGATGAGGACGAAAATCTTCAAGTCTGTTTCATCCCCATCGCCGCAGACATGTCACCACCTCGAAATTGGTACGCAGCCGAAGTTGATCCTGCAACCGGTTCATTCTATGCGTCGGGTGGAGAGAAAAAGGGTATGCCGCCGGGAAAGTATCGAGTGATGATCGAACTTAAAAAAAATCGCAAGGATATGCTCGGTGGTAAGTTCGACTCGCAGAACTCGCCCTATGTCTTCGATATCGATGAGACATCAGAAATGATGATTGTCGATATTGCGAAACCAGCCGTGAAGATAGACTCGAAGGAGTGACACCATTCATCCTTGGGGATTTGTCAATCCAAAAAACGCCATCCCGCGAGGCTGAAATGACTTACTGTGTGGCTCACATGTCTCGATCTCTCAAGTCGGGGTATCTCGCAGCGATGGCGATCTGGTTGATCCCGATTGTTGTCCAATCAGCGCCGCCAGCTGATCGGACATTGACCTTCCAACAAGGGGTCAATGGGTATACGGGCACCGTCGATACCGAGATTTGGGCACTCGCCACGACGACGATCCTTTCGGCGAATCCGAACGCCTCTTCCGACGCCAACAACGACGGAGGCGAAAGTCAGGTTTTGCTCCGATTCGAGAAAATCATCGGTGATCATCCAGGTCAAATTCCCCCGAAGTCACGTGTTCGTTCTGCAAAACTGCGGGTGAGTGCGTTTGATCAGGGTGATACAGTGAATCTTCATCGCATGCTGGTTCCTTTCGAGGCGTCAGCGACTTGGAACAGTATGGTCTCCGGCGTCTCCTGTGACGGATTAGAAGCGTCACGTCATAAGGATAGCTTCACGTTTGGCAAAATCGCTGCCAATTCTTCGGAAATCGTGTTCGACGTGACCGACACCGTGCAAACATGGGTCAGCGGCGAAGCAAATCATGGCTGGGTGTTTATTAATACGGGTGGCAACGGCTGGGACTTTTACACATCTGAGTTTGAGAACCAATCGCAACGGCCCAAGTTGGTTGTTGAGCTGAGCGATCCGCTGACCCGATAGAGATCGCGCGGAAGGGATTTTGGTCGAGAAACAAAACGAATCCCCACCTCCCCTGCGGGGGTGGTTAACGGGCCTTTGCCCTAGGACCTTATACGTTACGTCTTATCCGTGAATGGTAGATGGTGCTGGTGCAAAGGCCCGTTTACCACCGCCACGGGGGCGGTGGGGTTTTGTCGGATGACCCCCTCAATTCACTTCCCTTGCAGGAAACACAAAAACATGTCCGCTCATCAATCAGGCACCTGGTATTGCGATCCTTCTCATTTCCAGCGGCCGAGTCGTCGAGACTTGCTACGCGTCGGCTGGCTGGGTGGATTGGGACTTTCTCTCGGTGATCTGCTTCGGTATGAAGCGACCGCTGAATCACGGCCACGTCAAATTGCGCCCAAAGCCAAATCGGTGATCCATATCTATTTACAGGGTGGATTTGCGCATATGGACAGCTTCGATCCGAAGCCGGATGCTCCGATCGAGTACCGTGGCATTCTGGATGCAATTGACACGAAGCTACCCGGCGTTCAATTCAGTTCGCATATGCAGGAAACGGCGAAGGTTGCTGATCTGTTGACCGTTGTTCGAAGTATGTCGCACACGGAAGTTGATCACTCGCGCGGCGAACACAGTATGTTTACGGGCTATCGCCCAAGTCCGGCTCTGGTTTATCCAAGCCTGGGAAGCGTTGTCTCACACGAACTCGGTCCGCGGGGAGCGACCCCGCCCTATGTCTGCGTGCCGACTCAAGGAAGTCAGTATCTGGGGAGTGGCTACTTAAGTAACGCCTGCGGACCATTCGCGTTGGGAACCGATCCGGCACGACCCGGATTTACGGTCCGTGACCTCAGTCTTCCTCAAGGAATTGATGAATCGCGATTTACCGATCGCAAGTCTTGGAAGGAACTGGTCGACGACCATTTTCGCCAAACAGAACGCGACGATGCTTTGACCACGATGGACTCGTTTTACCAGCGTGCTTATGACCTGTTGGGCTCCGCTGAAGCTCGCGAGGCATTCAGTTTGAAGGGTGAATCGGACGCGACAAAGACTCTTTACGGGATGAAGGCGTGGGGACCAGTACTGCGACCATCAGCAGGGGCGAGATTCCTGGTGGCAAGGCGTCTGGTCGAAGCAGGTGCACGCGTCGTGACGGTGACTTATGGTGCATGGGATACGCATGCCTACCACTATCGGTCGATTGAGACACTCATGCCGGATCTCGACAAGGCATTCGCCGGTTTAATTCGCGATCTCGATCAACGCGGGATGCTCGATTCAACGCTTGTTCTGGTCACCAGTGAGTTCGGTCGCACGCCAAAGGTTAACGCGGGAGGAGGCCGTGATCACTGGCCTCGAGTTTTCAGCATCGTCATGGCTGGCGGAGGTATCAAGCGAGGACAGGTTTACGGTGCTTCGGACGGACTGGCTGCGGAACCGCTTGATTCACCCCTATCTATTGAGGACTACACCACGACGGTCTATCGCTTGCTTGGGATTGATGCTCGGAAAGATTTAATGACACCGGGTGACCGACCGCAACAAATTGTGATGAATGGGAAAGTGGTATCAGCGCTGCTCGGTTAGTTATCGAGAACAATCTAACGAAACCCCACCGCCCCTGCGGCGGTGGTTAACGGGCCTTTGCACCAGCACTCGCCATCGTCCAAAAGAAACTTTTCATACAATTTCCCAGGGCAAAGGCCCGTTAACCACCTCCTCGGGGAGGTGGGGCGAGAAGTCAATCATGAGATGCTTCCTGACGTTGATATTGCTGTTTGAATTGACGTGCCGAACTGTCGTAGCGGGCCCATCAGTCGAATCCGTTTCGCCCGGCGTTGGGCAACGCGACTCAGAGTTCACATTGAAGCTCGTGGGTGCGGGGCTGAATGACGCTCAAGAGCTTTTACTGTATACACCGGGCGTCACATGCCTTGATATAAAAGCGGCCAGCGACAACGAATTATCCGTGCGGCTGAAATCGTCATCTGACTGCAGACTCGGGAGTCATCCGTTTCGAGTTCGCACACCGGGGGGAATTTCCGAACTGCGGATTTTTCGCATCACTCCCCTGCCCCTGGTCACCGCTGTCGAGCCGAACGAAACGCCGAAGCAAGCCATGACAATTTCGAATAATGTCACCGTGACTGGTATTTTAGAGAAAGGGGATGTGGATTGCTTTCAGGTGCGGCTCCGAAAAGGAGAACGGTTGGCTGCGGAAATCGAAGCTGTCCGTTTGGGAGCCAATATGATTGACACCGTTTTGTCCGTGATCGGACCGGACGGGGTGCTTCTTGCCAACGTCGACGATACATCGTTGTTTGCCCAGGACCCCTGCCTGACGCTGATTGCACCGATTGATGGCATGTATGTCATTCGAGTTCAGGAAGCGAATCTTGAAGGTGACGAAAACAGCCGGTATGCGCTTCACGTCGGTTCGTTTCCTCGGCCCACGTCTGTCTTTCCTGCGGGTGGTCCTGTTGGTAAACAAATCGAGGTTCGTTTCGATGGAGATGCCGCTGGGCCGTTGGTACAACGGGTCACGTTGCCCGATTCACCGCAGAGCGATTTTGGACTCTTCGCTGACCATTCGGGTATGACGCCACCGACGCCGAACCCGTTTCGGGTTTCACCGTTTGAAAACGTGTTGGAAATCGAGCCGAATAATGATCCACAGCACGATACAATCCCATCTTTCGAATTGCCGATCGCATTCAATGGGATTTTGACAGAAGCTGGTGATAAAGACCTGTTTCGTTTCCGGTTGAACGCCGGGCACGCTTTTCAATTTGAAGCGTTTGCTGACCGCATCGGCTCGTCCGCAGATACTGTGATCTCCATTCTTCAAACAGATGGAACGGTGCTCGTTTCCAACGACGACTACGATTCACACGACAGCCGGCTCGTTTTTCAAGCGCCACAGACGGGTGAGTACCTGCTGCAAGTGACTGATCAGCGCGGCAACGGTGGTAGACATTTTGTTTATCGGATCGAGGCGACCCAACCGCAGGCGGGATTGATTGCGTTCTTGCCACGTCCCGATCGGTTGTCGCAGGAACGTCAGGCGATTTCGGTACCGCGTGGCAATCGAGTGTTGACGTTTCTCGCAGTCCAACGGCATGGTGTTGACAGCGATGTCATGTTGACCCCTCAAGGACTACCAACCGGAATTGTTCCATTTTCGGCCTCCGTTCCCTTAGATCGTTTTCTGGTGCCAGTGGTGATTGAAGCAGCGACCGATGCCCCGCTGAATGGCGGTCTCGTTCGAATCCTTGCCAGCGGTGAAGCGGATGGCTCGACAGTGACCGGTGAATTTCGGCAGGTTGTCGATCTGGTCAATGCTTCGGCGGATCGTCTGTATCACGCTGTGGCCGTAGATCAGCTTGCCATTTCCGTTGTCGAAGCGGCGCCATTTACGATTCGGTTAGATCCACCGAAATCACCGCTGGTTAAGGATAGTACGATCGAAATGACCGTGCATGTCAGTCGTTCGAATGGCTTTACAGATGCGATCGACGTGACATTTCCTTTTCTTCCCCCGTGGATTGACGGTCCCGCCAAAATCACGATTCCCAGCGACAAAACCTCTGGAGTCTATGTCCTTCACGCGTTTCCCCAAGCGAATCAGCGAACCTGGCAAGTTTGTGCAGAAGGGCGTGGGGTTGCAGCGACCGCACGGGGAGTTACGCCGGTCGACATCGATAACAACCCATCACCACGTCGCGGGCGACGAGGCAAAGCAAGAAATGATATCCCTGTCGCCACTCAAATGGTCGAACTGAAAATCGCAGAATCGCCAGTGACCGGTACAATTAAACGAGTTTCCGCCGAACAAGGTTCAACACTGGAAGTCGTCTGTTCCATCGAACGTCATGGACCTGTGCCCGATCGGCTCGAAGCCGTATTAGAAGGATTACCAAATCGGGTTAAGACGGCGCCGGTGATGTTAGGCGCAAACGATTCGCTCGTGAAGTTCGCAGTCAAGTTGGATTCCACCGCGCCGGTCGGGCAGTTCGACAGTCTCGTCTGTCGATTGACGGGAATGATCGACGGTCAGGCGATCTCTTACAGCATCGGACGTGGCGGCGTTCTCAAAATTGAATCACCGGGCGGACTGGTGACGGATCCCGATGGTCGACCGCTCAGCCCGTTAGAAGCGCTGCGGAAGAGTCAAAATCCGGTTGTGAAACCGTAAAACAATTGTGTTAACGAGTTTAAGTGCGAGCGTTTGCCAATCATCCTAGTTCAGTCCGCTCGATGTGAGCTGTTTACCATGCGAATCACCGGTTGCTTCTTCCTTATTGTCATTTCGATGCTTCCGTCTTTAAAACTCAACGCGGCCGATGAGCTCGTAGCCAAATCGAAAGCGCCGGTTTCGCGATTAGTCGCCTATCCGAAGCAGATTTCGCTCGATCGTCGTCGCGACTCTCAAGATGTGGTCGTCCAATGGCATTTGCCCGACGGCAGCACGCAGGACGTCTCGGATCTCGCTCGTAAAGAAGTCTCACAGCTTCGAATCGCTCGCTTGAATCAGGGTTTCGTGGAACCGCTCGCTGACGGACAGACCGAACTGAAAATCGAATATCAGGGAATGGTCTGTCAGATTCCGATCAATGTCACTCGCTTCCATGAACCCGTCGGTCTTCAATTCCGCAACGACGTATTGCCGATTCTGACACGATCGGGTTGTAACACGGGCAAATGTCACGGCTCTGCATCAGGTAAGGATGGATTTCGGCTTAGCCTTTTCGGGTACGACCCGGCGGGGGATCACTACCGAATCACGCGCGAGATCAGCGGTCGGCGCATCAATCTTGCCTCTCCTGAAGAATCCCTCTTAATCAACAAGGCGATCGGTCAGGTCGAACATACCGGTGGGCAGTGCGTCGATCCGGAAGGGACACATTATCAGACACTGGTGAGTTGGTTAGCGGCTGGAGCGCTCGCCGACCCCGAAGAAACTGCTGTCCCCGTTCGAATCGAAGTATTCCCGCAGCGCGCGGTTTTTGCGCAGAAGGGTTCTGAGCAAAAACTGGTCGTTATGGCTTACTACAACGACGGAAGCGATCGTGATGTCACAGATCTCGCCGTATTCATCAGCAACAATGATTCGGTCGCCAAAGTTTCTTCAGACGGTGTCGTGACAGGAACAGGGAATGGCAGCGCGTTCATCATGGCCCGCTTCGATCAGTTCACGCAGGGGGCTTCGATCGTTGTCCGACCTGGGACGACGTACTCGTTTCCAGATATTTCCCCGTCCAATTACATTGATGAATTCGTCCATGCCAACTGGCGTGACATGCACTTGCTCCCCTCGGATGTCTGCGGCGACGAAGTCTTCCTGCGGCGAGTCTATCTCGATCTGATCGGCCTGCTACCGACCACCGACGAACGGCGCAGTTTTATTGATGATCAAAGTTCTAATAAGCGAGAACGGCTGGTCGACTCATTGACCCAGCGCGAAGAGTTTCTCGACCTGTGGGTGATGAAGTGGGCCGAGACACTTCAGATTCGGACGATTAACGGTATCAGCCCCAAGGGACTGCTGCTGTACGATCGCTGGTTGCGGGATCGGGTTCGGTCGGGAGCGACCATCGATCAGATCGTACGTGAGATGATCCCGGCAACCGGCGGCACATTTGAAAACCCCGCAACGAACTATTTCCAGACAGAAACCACTCCGCAATTATTGGCCGAAAATGTTGCGCAAGTCTTTCTCGGTACGCGAATTCAATGTGCACAATGTCACAATCATCCGTTCGACCAATGGACAATGGACGACTATTACGGCTTTGCGGCCTTCTTCAGTCAAATTGGATATAAGCAGGCCCACGATCCACGCGAACTGACCGTCTTTCATTCCGGTGCCGGAGAACTGCGACACCCCGTCAACGGGCGAATTGTCGCACCGAAGTTTCTGGGTGACTCTGGACCGACCCTGGAAAAAGGTGACGACCCTCGGCAGTCACTTGCAGTATGGTTAACCTCAAGAGCCAACTCCGAGTTCGCTCGAAACGCAGCGAATATCGTCTGGGCAAATTTCTTCGGAATCGGGATCGTCGAACCGGTCGATGACATCCGCGTGAGCAATCCGCCGTCAAACCCTCCCTTGTTTGAAGCATTGGGCGACCGACTCGTATCTTATCAATTCGACATTCGCCCGCTGGTACGAGATATTTGCAACTCCCGGACTTATCAGCTTTCCACACATCGGAATGAATCAAATCTTCTTGATGAACGACACTTCTCGCACGGTCGAATCCGTCGCATGCGCGCTGAAGTCCTGCTTGATTGTCTGACTCAAGTCACAGAATCGCCGGAACGGTACGCCGGACTGCTGACCGGAAGCCGGGCCGTTCAAATCGCCGACGGTCGAGTTCAAAATTATTTTCTGACGACTTTCGGTCGCTCGAACCGTCAAACCGCGTGCACCTGCGAGGTGAAAGTCACGCCGACGCTTTCTCAGGCGTTACATCTCCTGAATGGAGAGACGACATCCGGCAAGATCGCCGAAGGAAAAGTCATCGAGAAACTCATGCAGGGCAGCCCCGAACCGATGATGGTGGCATCGCAACTCTATGAACGATGTCTGTCAAGAAGACCGACCGAAAAGGAAGCCACCGCCATACGTGCAAAGCTCGATGCGACGACTGATGTGACTGGCGGACTGACCGACCTTTTCTGGGCACTGCTCAATTCCAATGAATTTGTGTTCAACCACTGATCCTATTGTGCGAGTCCTTGTAGTGAAGCCTTTTATACTTAGCTTTTTAAGTTTCTCTGTGTTGACGATCGCATCGCTGCCGAAAATGTCGTACGCCCAATCGGTCGAGACGAACGAAACGACGGTCACCTATGATCAAGTTCAACCGATTTTCAAAAAGCATTGCGTAGGATGCCACGGGGTCGAACGCGAGCGAGGTGACCTGAATCTGTCTTCCCTTGAAGGGGTCAAAGCGGGGGCAGCGTCCGGACCCGTTGTTGTTGCCGGCAAGCCAGACGAAAGTCTGCTTTATGCATTGGCTTCTCATCTCGAAACACCGCGCATGCCGCCAGGAAAGGCGAAAATCCCTCAGCGAGAATTGGACCTGATTCGGGGCTGGATCGAAGGAGGGATGCTCGAAAAGCGAACCAAATCGGTGACGGTCGATTCGTCTTCCATGCCAAAACAATCACCATCGCCGACGACTCAAGCATCGAGCGCTCAATCCAGACGAGCTCAAGTACAAAGCCGAATTGCGAATGTGACCCCTCTTTCCCGTAAGACTGCGATTACGGCTGTGGCAATCAATCCCAAAAATGGACGGGTCGCCGTTTCGGGTCAGCGACAAGTCTTGCTGTTGAAGGAACCCGGAGAGCAACCGGCAGTGGCATTCGCATTTCCCGAGGGTGATATTTTCGCATTGCGTTTTACTCGTGATGGCGAGTGGCTGCTGGCGGGGGGTGGCATCGGCGGAGAGTCCGGAAAGGTCGTTGCGTTTGAAGTCGCGTCGGGTCGGCGCATGTTTGAAGTCGGCGACGAATCGGATGTCGTGTTGACGTTCGACATTTCGCCGGACCGTAGTCTCGTCGCTTTGGGTGGCCCTGGTCGCCTGGTAAAAATCTATCGAACGACGAATGGAGAACTCGTTACGACTCTTCGCAAACATACTGACTGGATTCTGTCAGTCGCCTTCAGTCCGGATGGCCTGATGCTTGCCAGCAGCGATCGGTTTGGGGGACTTGAAGTCTGGGAGGCCCGCACGGGCAAACCATTCCACTCGCTGCGCGGTCATAGCGGTGCGGTCAATGCCATCGCCTGGTCAAGCGATTCCGAACGGTTAGCCTCCGGGGGACAGGACGGCTTTTTGCGGACCTGGGACATGCACTATGGCACGCCCCTAAAGCAATGGGATGCTCAAATTGGTGGTGTACTCTCCACCGAATGGGCTGAATCAGGGTTAATCGTTGCGGGCGGACGAAGCAAACAGGTTGGCGTGTACGACGCGGTCGGCCAGTTTCAACGCGAATGGCGTTTAGCTGACGAGGTGGTAGAACTCGCGATCAGTAAGGACGGTGAGCGCTTGGTCACCGGAGATGCCTCGGGCAATCTGACCGCATGGGAGGTCAAAAGTGGCAAATCGGCTGGCGAATACGTTCTTCCCATTGCGAATGTCGCGGCGCGAATCGATGTGCCAATTCTATTACGGAAACCGCGCACGACTTCCTCGACCACACCCTCAATCGCATCGGATTCCGAACGCGAATTGATCGAAGCTCGCGAAGCACTCGCGGCGACCGAAGCGGCAGTGAAAGCGACTGAAGAATCGTTGGAAAAGCTCAAGTCCTCAGCCGATGCACTTCGACGAATGATTTCAGCCCGTGAAAGCGCCGGAAGCAAAAGCAGCGTAAAGCAACCTGCAGATGATCGTGATTCCAAGGCAAGTTCGAAATAACCCACATTTTTTTTCATCGTGTTCAGGATTTCTTTAGAAGGCAATCAACCGTGAAGACCGCAATACTGACTCTCTGCGGAATTTTGGTCGCAGTTTGCATCGACACCTTGACCGCAGAAGACTGGCCGGGTTGGCGAGGCCCACGCGGCGATGGGATTAGTCTGGACGCCACTGCGCCGCTTCATTGGTCAATCACGGAGAATATTGCCTGGCGCACCCCGCTACCTGGTGCCGGTCGCTCCTCGCCGATCGTGATCGGCGATCGTGTCTTCGTGACGGCGGGTGACCCAATCGATGAAACGCGACGAGTGATCTGTTTGGATGAATTGACCGGGAACACTCTTTGGAATGTCGCGGTACATCAAGGTCCCGCTGGAACGATGCATCGATTTAATTCGACCGCCTCGAGCACACCAGTCAGCGATGGCAAGTCTGTTTTCGCGGTGTTTGTCGATGACAAAGGCCTGTACGTCGTGGCGGTTGACTTTGAAGGGAAGATCGTCTGGTCAAAAAGTCCGGGCACTTATTTCTCGAACCATGGTTTCGCCGCGAGCCCTGTCGTATACGGCGAGGGTGTGGTCGTCAATGGACATCAAGATGGCGAGGCATTTGTCTGCATGCTTCGCAAACATGATGGAGAAGAACTTTGGCGATTCAAGCCGACAGTGAATTTGCGATCTTTTTCCACACCTGTGCTGACCAGGTTCGAAGGACAAGACCAATTGATCCTGACAGGGGCTTCGCAAACACTGGCGCTTGATCCGAAGACTGGCGAACAAATCTGGTTCGCCGATGGACCAAGCCAGAAGTTCGTCTGTACGCCATCGGTTGGTCACGGAATGGTTTTCAGTTTTGGCGGTTCTCCGGACAAGCACGCCATGGCAGTTCGTCTTGGTGGTCACGGCGATATCCTGACGACACATACGAAATGGCGCAACGAACGATCGATGCCTTATGTCCCCTCACCAATTCTTGTCGGTGACAGGCTGCATATTATCAACGATAGTGGCGTCTACACCTGCCTTGATGCGATGACAGGCGATACTCTTTTCAGCGGCCGTAAACTGGGTTCGGTCTATAGTTCACCAGTTTCCATCGCTGATCGAATCTATTTATTTGAGGATTCTGGTGCCTGTACAATCATCCAAAACAGTTCAGACTTTAAGATACTGGCGAAGAATGAGCTTTCGGAAACAGTTCAGACAACACCAGCCCTGTGCCACGGTAGTCTGTTCGTTCGTACAGAAACGCAGCTGATTCGCATCTGCGAGAAAATTGAGAACACGACACACTCAGAGGCACCAGCGATTGCTCCCTCTATTCGTCTGGTCGACAAAGAGACGAACGATCAGGATGACATGTGCATCTGGGTGCACGCGAATGACCCCGCTCAAAGTACAATCGTCGCCAGCGATAAATCGGCAAGTCAGATCGTCGTTTACGGATTAAACGGCGAGGTCATTCAGAAACTGAACGTTCCGAAACCGGGGAATATCGATGTCCGGCAAAACGTGATGATTGACGGCCAGCCGACGGATGTTGTGGTTGTGAATCAACGGACAGACGGATTCAAGCTGGTCGTATTTCGAGTTGATGCCAAATCTCGCACACTCGAAAGAATTGATGACGATTGCAAAACCGATCCGAATTACGGCGGTTGTCTCTATCACAGCAGGAAAACAGGCAGATTATTCTTCGTCTGTACTTCTGATAAAGGATCAGTCGGCCAATACGAGCTGAAGGGAAACGGACGCAATCAGATCACCGCCACAAAAGTGCGAGATTTGTCGGTTGGCAAGTGCGAAGGAGCTGTCGCCGACGATGAATTGGGGATGCTCTACATCGCAGAAGAGAAAAAAGGGGTCTGGAAGTTTGCTGCGGAACCTGACGCATCGGCCACGGGTACGCTGATCGCATCGGTTGGTGAACACGGCCTCAAAGGAGACGTTGAAGGACTGTCGATCTTCAAGTCAAACAATCGCGGGTATCTCCTTGTTTCTGATCAGGGCCGCAGCCGATTTATGGCCTATGAGCGCGAGGCGCCTCATCGGTTCCTCGGCGACTTTTCGGTGGATGGCGCAACTCATTCCGATGGCATCGATGCGACTTCGGCTAACCTGGGCTCAGCATTTCCCGAGGGGCTTTTTGCATGTCATACGGATCAAAGCCCGCGCGCCGTTCTTGTGACGCCGTGGGGACCGATCGGTCAGGCGCTGTCCAGGAATTCCGCAGAGAAATAGCGGTTCTGCAGCGATCATCCTTCATTCGCTTTTTGACGATTCGTCACTGATTCTGCGCTGCATTTCTTTCAGAAATCGCGACGGTTTCGTCTTGTAGCGTTTGCCCCACTTCATTCGCGTTTCGGCGTAGCTGATCGTCAGCATGTCTTTGGCTCGAGTGATACCGACATAGGCGAGGCGGCGTTCTTCTTCGATCGCTGTTGGATTGCTTTCTAACTCGTCGGTAATCGATCGCTTATGTGGTAACAGCCCTTCTTCGAGCCCGACCAGATAGACGTGTGGGAACTCCAATCCCTTCGCGCTGTGCAGTGTCATTAATTTGACCGACGATTGCTCAAACGAATCGTCTTCTCCAAATTCGCGATCATTGCCGTTCAGCGAGGTCTGATCCAGAAAATCATTAAGATCGGGTTTTGACGCTCGTTGTTCGTACTCCTTGAGCGCCGTAATACATTCTTCCAGCACGGCGTTCCGAGCCAGTTGCTGGTCAGTCGCTTTGTACTGTTTTTCAATCTCCCCCTCATAATTAATCTCATGCAGCAGAGTTTTCAGGGTCTCAGACATGCTTGTTCCGGGTGCTTCAAAACGATTCTGAAAATCGGTGAGCAAACTCCGAAAGGTTTCGATGGCTTTGGCCGTCTTTGGTGAAAGCTCCTTTTCGGCAACGGCGTCGGGGATCACATCCCAGATCTTCCGTCCCGACTTTACAGCTCGACCCAGCAACTTTTCGATCGACGCCTCGCCAATCCCACGGACCGGCGTATTGATAATCCGTAACAGAGAAACCTCGTCTGCCGGGTTTGCAAGAACCTTCAGGTACGCCATCACATCGCGGACCTCTTTGCGATCAAAGAACGACTGGCCGCCAACCAGCTGGTATGGCACGCGGACTCGACGCAGTTCGGTTTCGAAAATCCGGGGCTGCTCGTTCGTGCGAAACAAGATGGCAATATCCTGAGGCGGAACCTTCAGTTCTTTGATCAGGTAATTGATATCGCGCACGACCCCTTCCGATTCGGTCTGTTCATCGGGATAAGGCTTGATCGCGGGTGTGGGACCGTCTTTATGTGCGATCAATGTCTTATCATGCCGACCGACATTGTGTTTCACCAGTTGGTTGGCCAGCCGAATGATCTCCGTCGTGCAGCGATAATTATCCTGCAGCCGCACGATCTTTGCGCCGGGAAAATGCTGCTGAAAATTGAGGATGTGCTTCACCTCGGCCCCGCGCCAGCCATAGATTGATTGATCGTCGTCACCCACGACGCAGATATTGTGATGAGGCTTCACCAGTGCCGCGACAATCTGGAACTGCATCTCATTCGTGTCCTGATACTCGTCGATCTGGACCTGTTCGAACCTTGCCTGCTGGCGTGCCAGGACATCGGGAAACTGGTCGAACAATTGAGCGGTTAATAACAGCAGATCGTCGAAATCGACCGCACCTGATGCGCGAAGACTAAGTTGGTAACGGCGGTAGCCGGATGACGCGAGGAACGCTCGATCGTCATCGGCGTATTCCGTGGCCAGTTCCGGCAGTACGCCGACCATCTTCCACCGGCTGATTTGAGAGAGAAGATCGGCGGGACTGAGTGCCGATTCGTTAACCTTGATGTCGCGCAGGGCACGCCGTGCGGCGGACTCCTGATCACCCCGATCGTAAATCACGAATTTCTTCGGGTAGCCCAGTGCTTCGATTTCGTCGCGCAGGATCTTCACGCACAACGAGTGAAAGGTCGAAATCATCGGTCGACTGCTCGGACGTCGCCCAAGAAAATGCGACATTCGCTCGGCCATTTCCTTGGCCGCCTTGTTGGTAAACGTCACCGAAAGAATGCGACTGGGTTCAACCCCGCTGCGGATCAATTCCGCCATGCGATACGTGATGACTCGAGTCTTACCCGTCCCCGCGCCTGCCAGTACAAGGAGCGGACCTTTGAGCGTGATTGCGGCGTCAAGCTGAGACGCGTTTAAATCTTTTAGCGACGCAGGAGCCTGCTTGATTGGTCCGGAAGTTGAACCACTTCCCTTCGCTGTACTTATTGGAGCACCAGGTCTGGGTGCGGGGGTGCTCAAAAACGGAGAGTACGGAACAGGCGAAGACACGGTTCATCCTTGAATGGTGGCGTCCGGTACACTTCATCACGTCCGGCCAAACGCGTAACGCTGATGAAAAAACGCGAAACCTATAGTAATCTCAAAGGGTACATCTATTGCGTGTCGGCTGTCCAGCACGCGACTTCAGCTCTTTTTTTGCCTTTTCAGGGATTCCCCCCATGCGAATGACTCGATCGGTCGGCTGGTTCTTTTTGCTCATCCTTTTCGTCCTCGGCTCGCAGACGGGACGAACCGAAGAAGCGGCATCAGGCAATGGTTCTTTAGCCGCCTACCTGCCCAGTGGAGCCATTGGGACATTGGAAACGGCCAAGCTTGGGCCACTGATCGAGCGAATTGAAACGTCTGGGGCTTTGCAGATGGTCCTGGACAGCCCGCAATGGCGTGAAGCACTCAAGCAGGATCAGGTACAGAAAGCCCTCGCCGGAAAAGCCCTCGCTGAAGGTCAGCTGGGGATGTCATTATGGCAATTCGCAAAAACGTATCTGGGTGACAGAATGATCCTGGGGGTCTATCCCCCGTCGCAGCCAGGTGCGCAGCCGGATGGTGTCATCATTATTCGCGTCAATGACGCCGCCTCACTGACCAGATTGTGGGATCGATTGACCCCATTAATTCCCTTGGCGGGCGACAGGGTCAAGATCGGCGACAACGCAGGGGGAGGACGGCTGATCACCATTGATGACGTTGGCCAGATTGTTGTTCGCGATCGCTGGATTGTGATCAGCAAAGTAAAGTCGCTACTGGACCAGACGTTGCAGAATCTCGCCAATCCCGCCCCAGCAAACTCGGGATTACTCCAGGCCGCCGCCTGGAAGGAAATGGGAACGCAACTCGGAACGGATCATCATGTCCAGCTTTGTGTCAACGTGGCGGGGATTACGCAACTTGCGGGACACCGCTTCATTCCGTCGAAACTGGATAACCCCGTCCTTTCGTTACTTGTCGGCGGATACCTGGAACTGGCTGCCGGAAGTCCTTATCTCGGAATAACTCTTGATATTCACGAGAATCACTTTGAACTGAAAAGTACCGTCGCCGGCAATCCGAAACAGCTTGATGCAGCCCACCGCCCATTTGTTCTGGAGAGCGAACCAGTTCCTCGCGCGGATGTCCCACCACTGAAAAGCCCACTGAACGGTTTTTCGCTGACGCGCGATTTTGCCAAATGGTATCGAAACCGCGAAGCGTTACTCGATGCGTCGCTGCTTCCCAATTTCGACAAGTTTGAGACGGGACTCGCCACGTTTCTGCCTGGTCGCGACCTGGGTGAAGAGGTCCTGCCACTACTGGGACAACGTTTGACTATTGTCGCGACTCCTCAAAGTTACACCCATTTAAAAGGAAAGCCGGGAGTTCAACTTCCCGGCTTCGCCCTGTTGCTCGATCTGGCAAAGCCAGCAGAAGCGAATGACGTCTTGAATCTGTTTTTTCAATCGGTGATCTTGATCAGCAATTTTCAGGCGGCACAAGAAGGTCGACAGCCGTTCGTGTTGTCTTCGGAAGCCTATCACGAAACCCAGATTGCCTTCGCGAAATACGTTAAGCAACCAGAAGGTGCGAATTTGCCGATTTCGTACAATTTTCAGCCTGCATCGGCCCGAGTCGGAAATCGCTATGTTTTCGCCACCAGCCTGGAACTTTGCCGCGAGTTGGTCGACACGCTGAAGGCAGAATCCACTACCGCACCCACAAGCCAACCCACTCGGGGGGACGCGGTCCGCGACCTTTACGTGGAATTGTCGCCAGCGATCGGGGCGGACATGCTAGAATCCAACGCCCAGATCCTCATTGCCCAGAACCTGCAACAGGGAAAGTCGGCCGAACAATCCGCTCAGGAACTCGCCGCGTTATTCAGGATCCTGCGCCAATTGACCCCCGTCACATTTTCCTCAACTCGACATGCCGATCGCTGGGTGCTTGAGCTTCGTGGTGGTTGGAAATGACTGCATTCAGACACACGGTGAGTTCGTCGATGACGCCGGGTAGCCGGGTGGCGGACGAGCTCAGACTCTTTGTTCGAGTCCGATTCAGGTTCCGGGAAGAAATCCAAGAGCCTACGCTTCCCGGTTCACCTGGATGAAAACGGCTTCACTCGGACGATAGGATTCCCGCAACGAAAGTGTTTTCCATGGATCTCGCCAAACCTCTCGCCCCATACGATGCCACCGCCAAATGGACTTATCGCGAGGCGTCGCATCTGTTGAGTCGAGCTCAATTTGGGTTTACCCCTGCCGAACTTGATCGTGCGATCAGCGAGGGGATGGAAGCCACGTTGAAGCGTCTCACGGAAATTCAGCCTGAGCCAACAGATTTCGAACGATCCGAAACCAGCTTACGCCAGGCTGCGATCAGCACCGGAAGTATCGATAATCTGAAGATCTGGTGGCTGTATCGGATGAGGTATTCCGCCAATCCGCTGACCGAAAAACTGACACTGTTCTGGCACAATCACTTTGCGACGTCCAATAACAAGGTGAATTCCGTTCCCTACATGTTGAGGCAAAACGAACTGATTCGGAGCCATGCCGTTGGAGATTTCAAACAGTTGCTGCACGGCATGTCGCGTGACACGGCGATGCTGATCTGGCTGGACGGAAACGCGAACCGGAAACGGCATCCGAACGAAAACTTCGCTCGCGAGATCATGGAATTGTTTGCCCTCGGCGTCGGAAATTACACGGAAAGAGACATCCAGGAAGCGGCTCGTGCGTTTACCGGTTGGCACGTACGAGACGGCGAGTTCTGGATGCACGAACTACAACACGACGACTCGCCGAAGACGGTGTTCGGAAAAACCGGTTCATTTAACGGGAATGACATTGTTAATTTATGCCTTGAACAATCCGCCTGCCCGCGATTTCTGGCGACAAAGCTGGCGAAGACGTTCGTCTGCCCCGATCCGTCGCAGGAGATGAATGAGCAACTTGCCAATCGAATCCGCCATCACGACTTTAACATGCGGCCCGTTTTGCGTGAGTTATTCTCGTCTCAATGGTTTTACCAGGAGGAATCTCGGCGAATTCTGATCAAGTCTCCGCTGGAATTTGTCCTCGGCACGCTGCGGACTTTGACCGAGCCAATTCGATGGACGGGTGTCATCAAGGTTCTCGCCGATCTTGGACAAAACATTTTCGAACCACCGTCGGTTAAGGGCTGGGAGGGTGGTCGACTTTGGATTACATCGTCTTCGATACTGCAGCGGGCGAATTTCGCCACGGAACTCACGACAACCAGTCAATTTGGACCGCTGTCCGAAACCATTCGACAGATCTCATCCGAAGAGAGCGAGGCAATCATGAGCCAACTCGTGCGATGGCTGCTGTCCGACCATCTCGACGACACAATCCGGCAAGAATTGCTGAAGTTTCACACCAGCGCGGAAGGAACCGCCGATCAGAAATTACGAGGACTGTTGCAACTGATCCTCACCCTGCCCGAATATCAGCTCCACTGAATCAACGCCAGCCCGGCTTGTTCACATAGCGATCCGACTTGGGGTCGGGTGTTCACTTGATTTGTTTAACCCGAAGCCATCGGCGCAGGCGGATCGGCGTCCAGCCGATCTCTTCAGCCGTTGCCCCAGGCCCGACTTTTCGCAACGCCCCAACCAGAATTGACACCTCGGATGTCGGCAATTCCGCCGATCACTTCCCGCTTCTCTGCGAGGCGCGGTTAAACGA
>CAIULL010000082.1 GCA_903899985.1 uncultured Schlesneria sp. | reverse complement strand
TGCAGCGGAATTTCGAACGTCTTCGGCCGTTTCTGGAAAATCGTGTCGCATTCTGGTTTGCTGGATTTTCCGTATGCATGGCACTGCTCAATCCCTGGGGTCCAGCAACGCTGTCATCGTCCCCCGCGTCCGTCTTGGCGGCGCGGTTATTACTGGCAATGACCGTACTGTCATTTGCTTTTTCATGGCGATCGCTCAGCGAGTTCCTCTTGCGAGGCAATGATATTTCGTATGGCGTTTACCTCTACCACGGCCTGGCAATTAACGCCCTGGTTCAACTCGGCTGGAAACACGATTCGTGGTATCTAGGTCTGGTCACCCTGGCCACGGTCATTTGCGCGGCCCTGTCGTGGTGGTTGATCGAAAGCCCCGCAGTGTCGATGAAGTCGCACAAAACCGGATTTGATCAGCAACCGCCCCCTGCCTCAATTGCGATTGATAATAATTCTCGTTCGATTGAAGTCGAACGAAATGCCGCTTAACCTCGTCATAGCGGGTGATTATTTCGAATTCAAGCCTGAGTCTGACCTGCTTCTCAATGTCCATCGCCACGTGGAAGCTCCAGTGGTCATCCTCAGGAGGCCGTCCTAATCGATAAAATCGTTACCATTGGCGAACCTTGACAGCGAGAATTCGCAGGAAAGGAATTCGAGTGCGGCCGCGGATTTCCTTAAGCCGATCTTGTGACCGATTGGTAGACGTCATTACGATACCAGCAGTTCCTCCTCAGAAGTCCATCGCAATCCTCTGGAATCCCTGCCGTGACAAAATTACAACAAATGTTGACGTCATTGGTCGCTGCGATTCCCGCCGCGTATCTTATCTATGTGTTAGTCATGGCGATGCTTTCGTACTCCGAAAGCCTTTCGACGATCGCTTATGTCGTGATGGGATTAACACTGCTTGCTGCTGCGACGGCGTTGTTAATTCCCTTCGTAGTAATGTTTGGTGGCAGTCGCAAACCCGCCGCACCGAAGGCTGATGCGCAAAAATCAACCGGTGACGATATCGAATCCGTCGACGACGACGTTGAAGTTTCCGATGAACCGAGTGAGACGATCGAGGCACTCGACGATGATGATGCCGTCGAAGCGGGCTCGGACTTTGACCTTGCGGACTCAAGCGAAGAAATCGTGGCTGAAGACAGCGACGATGCGTTTGAAGACTTTGACCTCGACGAAGAAGAGGAAGAAGTTAAGCCAAAATCGAAAAAGAAGAAAAAATAAAACGCTGCCTCAACTGCTTGCACTTCGGTAATGCCTTAGCGACCAGTGGAACACAGCTCTTGCAACGGCGAATGAGATGGCCGCTGTGGCAAGCGTATAAAGTCCTAACCAGCTCGGCATCAGCGTTTTCCCCAAAACCACACGTGCAGGGACCGTGATTACCAGCAGGATTGGTAATACGTAAGAAAACAAAAAGCGAAAGACTTCTGCCGCAGGCGACCCGCTGTAAATGTCGCTCGGATATCGAGCGAAGATCGTGACGTAGAACCAGAAGTCGAGCAGACCCTGATTCCGTCCGAAGAAAATACTTGTCGCGGCCAGCCCGATCATAAGACTGTAGAAAAACGTCACTGCGGCCACGATCAAAAGTAAATACATGGCCACCGCCGTGACCGTGACTTGATGATGAGCCCCCCTCAGGGAATAAAAAAGCAATCCGAGCGAGAACGCCATTTGCGAGACCATGGCCAATTCCATCTTTTCCAGCGACACAAGAAATTGAGTGTCGATGGGTTTCAACAAGACAAAGTCAAGATCACCCGTTCGAATCAGCTCGCTGAAGCGAGCACAGTTCGGCATGAAAAACGCCTCAACAATCGCGTTGACCAGCATCCCCGTGGCCATAAAGCCAAAATACTCTTCCCGAGTCCAGTCATTGATTTGACTCACGTTTCGAAAGATCAAATCAAACATCACGACTTGGATGGCGAACCAGAAGCCACGAGTGATCAGCGTGATCACAAAATTGCTGCGAAACGTAAGTTCGCGCATGAGCGAATTACGAAAGAACGTCGAAAAGACACGGCGATACTGACGAGCGGCTGCCATCAACAAATTCTCTCACTTGGGTCGGCGGATGTGGTGCCACTGCATCGGAGTCTTCGGAGACGCAGTGTCTTCAAGATTATGTTGCGGTCGAAGAGCACTGAGTGACCGAAGACGGTCATGCAGTGGCACCCCAAAGTTTTTAAAGCACTACGAAATGTAATCCACGCCGCGTGTTCCCGACGTGACCGTTCCAACAATCCAGTTTTCGCTTCCCGCTCGCGTCAATTGACGACGAATGCTGTCAACGAATTGAGGCCTTACGATCAGTGTGAAGCCGATCCCCATATTGAAAACGTGATACATTTCATCACGTTCGATATTCCCCAGTCCCTGTAACCATGTAAACAGGGGAGGAACCGGCACCGCTTTCCGGTCCAGTTGCAATCGACAGCCTTCCGGCAGCAATCGCTCAATATTGTCCTTCAAGCCGCCTCCGGTAATGTGAGCCAACCCGGAAATGGCAACTTTTACGCGGTAAGACTTCAGGATGTTCAAAATCAGGCGGGGGTAAAGTCGCGTCGGTTCCAGCAGAACCTCGCCGACGGTCCTTCCCAGCTCAGGAATCTGGTGATCAACAGACAATCCCGCGATCCCGAAAACAACTTTGCGGATCAGGCTATACCCATTGGAATGAAATCCACTCGAAGGAAGCCCGATCACGACGTCACCAGGGCGAATCGCTTTCCCATCGATCAGCCGAGTTCGCTCGGCCACCCCGACACAAAAACCGGCCATGTCGAAGTCGCCATCATGATAAATGTCGGGCATGATGGCCGTTTCGCCACCTAAAAGTGAGGCCCCACATTCAACGCAGCCGTCACTGACCCCTTTGACTAATGCACCGATCAAATCGGGATTGTCCTTTCCGAGTGCCAGGTAATCGAGAAACAGCAGCGGTTCGGCACCCAGACACAAGACATCGTTGACTGACATGGCGACCAGGTCGATCCCGACGGTATCGAACTTGCCCACCAGCTGCGCCACTTTCAGTTTGGTCCCAACACCGTCAGTTCCAGAAACCAGCACCGGATCCTGATAAGACGCTGAGCCAGGTCGACTGGAATGGTTCAGCCGCATTAAACCAGCGAATGCATCGGCAACAGGAATCACCCGAGGCGTGAAGGTCCGCTGCATCATGCTGGGCAATCGCCGCATGGCCTCATCGTACAGCTCAAGATCAACACCCGCGGACTTGTAGGTGACGTTCGCCATGCTCGTAAAAAACTTTCGCAACGAAGGGGCAAAAAGACAAAATCAGCCGGGCTGGATGATAGCGTTCAACGAGTCCGTTGTCAGTTCGACCGCCGCGTAGCCTCGATTCAGATGAGAAGCACGACTTGGCGATGCTTTATGGAATAGAGATAGAATAATGCGAATGCGAGACGTCCCGATACACTCTTGGGGAGAATGATTTTGATATCCCACGCTCTGGACTTGCATCCGTACCTGGCGCAAGTCATTGGACGATATAGGTACAGAGAAGCGACATCGATTGTCAAACAATTCGATGTCAGCGAACTGAGGAGCGAAAAGGACTGAACGAGAATCTGGTGAATCTTGAACATTGCTCGAAGTGATCGACCGAAATCCTCAGCATCTTTACGGCGGACCCGACTTTGCACCAAACTAAATGAGGTGGCTTCGGTTCGTTTCAATTCACGCCGTTGTGTCAACGCATTGAGTCAGCAGCGTCGTAGTCACCTTTAGAATCAAAATTAGCCGGGGAATTTCCGCGGACGCGTACACAGAATAGACAACAAAGGAACACATTTTTTCAAACAATCCGTTTTTCGCAGTGCGCCATTTTGAATCATCCACTCGAAATACTCTTCAAAAATTAATAAAATCGGTAGTTTTCTTTAAAGAACAGAGCGTTAGGATATTTGTTCAGTAGCTTCCCGGAATGACATGCGCATTAAACGGATGCACCGATATGGCAACAAAAGTGATTGTAGATGTTGACACCGGTGTCGATGATGCGATCGCCATTCTGACGCTGCTTGCTGATTCGGAAATCGAACTACTGAGTGTAACGACTGTTACGGGCAATATTGATTGTGTTCAAGCGGCGAAAAACACGAAACTGATGTTGACAAAGGGAGGATCCCCTGACGTCCCCATTTCGACGGGGGCGACGAAGTCACGTTCCGGTCGGAAGGCTGCCAGTGCCCACCACGTACATGGCTCGGATGGACTGGGTGAAATCGCCGATAAATACTGGGGAACAGTATCAGAAACGCCTGTATTTCCAGGCAATGCGACAGAAACGCTAGTAGCGGCGGCCGAGAAATACGGTCCCGAACTCACCATTGTGGCGACTGGCCCTTTGACAAATATCGCCAATGCGGTTCTTGCTGATCCCGTCGCAATGAGTTCGATCCGTTCCCTTTTTGTCATGGGCGGCGGGTTTCGAAATGGCAACGTGACACCTTACGCCGAGTTTAATGCCAACTTCGATCCAATCGCGTTTTCAACGGTCCTGCATTCTGAGATGAACATCACGCTATTTCCGCTTGATGTTACTGAGCAAGTCGTCATCACGAGGGACGACATCACGACGAATTTATCCGGCGATCTACAACAACTGATCGTTGAAATGACCGGCAAATACATTGAGTTTCACCAGAAAGCCGTCGGTATCAATGGCTTCTTCGTTCACGATGCTCTTCCGATCATTGCACTGAGCCGACCGGCACTATTCCAATTCGAAGCCGCGAACGTCTATGTCGTCACACACCCTGAGAATTCGTCGTACTGCGGACAGACCCTTCGGTTCTTGCCCCAATCCGATGCCAAAGAGACACGACTGGCGATGAATTGCGACGTTCGCGCGATCAAGCAACGAATTTGGTCGCTGCTTAACACTTTATGAAACGCCGCTCGACTCGGAAGACTAAGAATAACCGAGGCGTTTGATCATACTGGTGTGGCCAGCCACGATCAGAAACTTAAATCACGATATCGAACTGTAGATAACGCGTAAACGCTGTCGAGGCCAACACCGGGACACCTCAGAGTTCAAAGTTCACGAATGACAACTCCATGGAGATAACGAACATGAGACATCCAATCCAACACCACTTTCATTTTGAAAGACACGTCCCTTAAAGCCGGTCCGGCCGAGACAACTTTCTCCGAGATTTTCGTAATTCAAAGCGTAGGCAACGATGAGTATTCGAATCCGTCTGTTAGTTTATATTACCATTCCGGCGATTCTTGTTCTGTTTTCATTACTTGGAATCTATTGGTATATCGGCCGACTGACGGCTGACGATCATGTCGGACACCAGATGGTTGCTGAAGCGGCGATTACGTCAGAGTTTGTCGCGATGGCCGAAAATGACGCACATCTAACTCGAGAGGAGTTGCAGGCTCGACTACATCGCGTGGTCACACTAATGAATGTGGAAAGAGGGCTCCACTTCGAGTTCTGTGTAACGGACGAAACTGGAACGGTGGTGGTGAATACCGGAGGATACAATTTCCAATTCAGCAACGACCCCAAAAAGAATCCGCAAGCCTATGTTTTTTGGCCGCTACTTCAAGGCTCGAAGCGATGCGTCGTCCAAGAAGCGCGACAGCGGGAGGTCGACCCCCAAATCTTCAAATACGCAGGCGTCCGCGGAGTAGATAAGCCACGTATCGTTCAAGTCGGCTACAAGGCAGACTCGCTCATGCGAGTGGGACAAAATAGATTGCTTTTGGGCACTGGATTGTTTGTTCTTCTCGCGGGAACGTGGGTGCTTACCAATTTGCTACTAACCTCGCAGGTCGTGAGGCCGCTCGGAGCATTAACGAAGGCCGTTAGCGCATTCGAGGCCGACAATTTTATTCCAAACAAATTGGAGTCTCTACATATTCGGAAAGATGAGGTTGGTGCACTGTCCCGAGTATTTGTCAGCATGGCTGAAGTCGTCGGCGGTCGGCATAAGCAGTTGGTTGACTCCATGGGGTCAGTCGTGCTGCGTCTCGATCAAGAGCGAATTATTCAGTTCGCCAACCCTGCCGTACAGTACGTACTCGGATATGCCCCTACTGAACTTATAGGTAAGAGTATCAATATTATCATTCCGCCAGAGGAACAAGTCGCCATTGCAGAACGGATGGACGAAATGTCGCACGGAGGAGTGCTGAACGACAAAGTCAGCTTTAACGTTCACAAGGACGGACACCAATTTCGGATGATGTGGTCCTACAGCCCCCTGCTGGGTCCCGGCGGCGGTAGCGAGTTTCTGTATATCGGTAGGAGCATTGAGGAATTCGAGCGATTACGAGAGGAAAAGGAAGCGGCAAACGAACTCAATCAAAAGCTCAATCGGCTACTCAACCATGACGTAAGGACGATCTTTTCACCGATCCCTGGCTACGTTGAGAACTTTTTAAATGGATCGTACGGCGAATTAACCACGAAACAGAACGAAAGATTGAAAAGCATCGGAGGGGCATGCCAGGATGTGCTTCGCCTCCTTGACGACAGTCTGATTCTTGACAAGATCGAGAATGGGGTGTTTCAATTACACGTGTCTCCTTTCGATCCAGCAATATGGATCCAAAAGAGCCTCGCCATGTACGAACCCGCGTTTGATCGAGAGAATATCAAACTTGAGCCAGAGGTAGAGGAGCAACTCCCTAGAGTCCTTGGCGACGAAATTCACTGTAAGCGGATATTAGAGAATCTGCTATCAAACGCTGTCAAATTCACACCAAAGGGTGGGAAGGTCGTCATACGTGTTGCACGAGACGGATTGTGGCTGCGCGTTGAGGTAAGAGATAATGGAAAGGGTATCGACCCGGAAGAACGGCATAAGCTCTTTACACCATATGGGCAGACAAAGGAAAACGGGAACCAGCAGGGGGTCGGGCTCGGACTACATTCTGCAAAGACGCTCGTCGAACTTCATAGAGGGATGATCGGCTGTGATGAGAACCCAGATGGCCAAGGCGCACTGTTTTGGTTCACGCTGCCACTTGAGCATGTTGAGGACCCGAGGGCATTACGTGCCTACACGGGTGTTGTCCTTGTCGCCGACGATTACCCACCCCAGCGTGAAGCAATTGGGGACGAGTTACAGCAGGCAGGTTTTGAAGTCCATTTTGCGGAAAACGGTCAACAGGCTGTGGCAATGTGTAAGCAATATTCGCCTGGCGTAGTCATATTAGACATCGATATGCCGGTAATGACTGGGTTTGAGGCTGTAAAACAGATTCGAGTATCTCCTGAATTCTACGAACTGGCAATTATTGCTTTAACGGGCTCGGTAACGGAGTTATCCGATTTTGATCTCCGCTTGGCTGGTTTTACCGAATCCTACCGAAAGCCACTTGATCCAAAGTTATTATCCATGATCGTTGGGCGACTAATGGCATTGAGTATTAAACATCGGGAGGAGAGTTATGACTGAGAGTAAGCGAATCCTAATCATTGAAGATAATTTTCGAGAGCGTGAGGTACTAAGAGATTCACTCGAGTCGAAGGGCTATGTTGTTGACGATGCGCCCGACTCAGCAACGGCAGGATCATACCTCCGAAGCAATATCCCCGATCTAATTCTTCTTGACTTGGGTCTCCCGAATTACTCGGGGTCAGATCTTTTATCGAGCCTTAAATCAGATGCGAGAACAAACTCCATCCCAATAATTATTGTTACGGCAATTGTAGATCCCCAAAAGGCCATTGAGCATATTCGGCTCGGTGCCGATGACTACCTAACCAAACCTGTGAATAATGGCCTGTTAAATGCCCGGGTTCAAAACGCCCTTCAACGAAGAGATTTACAAAAGCAGGCTGCGTTCCTTCAGGCCGAATCGGATCGAAATGTCGTGAAACTCGCCGACGCTAACCGGGAAATCGAAAGGCTGCTCCGTAATATCATACCAGGCAGCAAAATTGATGAACTTAAAACGACGAAGACGGTTCGACCTGAAAGATATGAAAACGTCGGGGTGCTCTTTTCCGATGTGAAAGGCTTCACCGACTATTGCGGAAACCATGAGCCGGAAATCGTCGTCCAAAACCTGCAGAAATTGACCGTGAAATTCGAAGATATCGTCCGTCAAAATGGTTTGGAGAAAATCAAGACCATCGGCGACGGATTCATGGCGACGGCTAATCTTCTGCTTGCATCATCGGAAGATCCGGTCGCCAATTGCGTAAGATGCGGACTTCAAATGTGCCAGGCCACAGACGAAATCTTTCCGGATCTCAATTGGAAGGTTCGTATAGGTGTCCATGTCGGGGCCGTCGTCGCGGGGATCTTGGGCCGTGATAAATTTCAATTCGATCTGTGGGGGCAGACCGTCAACACCGCAGCGCGTGTCGAGAGCAATGGTACTCCCGGTTTTGTTTGCGTCTCGGAGCCAGCTTGGGAACGTGTCAAGCACTTATTCCGTGCTGAAGCCTTTGTCAAAGACGTCAAAGGAATCGGATCGATGACTCTCTATCGAATTCTCGGCGAAGCCACATAAAACCATGACACTTTCGGACTGCACGAAGCAGACTCGCTGTTCCGTATTTTGTCGGCTCACCCGAAAGAACATCAAACCGGAAAATCATCGACCAATGAATTGATCCGGAAAGCTGCTTCGTGTGGGCACGACGTAACACAGGCGGGCGTCTTACTCGGAATGTGGCTGCAAAGGTCGCAAACGACGGCGTGATTCGTCACGAGATCCAATTTGGGGCGTTTTTCTGGCGGCAATGCTTCAAGTGCTCTTTTTCCGGCCTCTTTTATGGCGTCAAAACAGGACAATAAAACAAATTGCCCGTATTTCAAAGGCATTTTCAATTGAAGCTCAATTGCCAGAAGATTGGCCGAACGAACCTCATCCCTGGACAATTCCATTGAATTCCCAGACCAATTCAGCTTTTGGCCATTCCAATAAACTGCAACAATCTCAGATTTTTCTCGGTCAGCTTTCATCGTTGTATTCTCGATCCATCGGCGCTTCGCGTCATTAATCGAAAGACGAAATTTCTCTTCAAATTGGTATGCCGGAATTTTTACGTCGTGACGAAAACAGATTGTCGGAGACTCGGTCGGACGGGACAAAAGGAATTGCATGAAGTCTCCCTGAAAGCGAAACGGAGATGTATCGTTCCTCCATGCCCGCTCTAAATTTCGACGGGAGTACCAGTCGTCGGTCAAATCTTTCTTATCTGCATATGACCACCCTGAAGACGTTTCTTTTAAGAAACCCAAATCTTGCATTTGAATCGAATCGTAAGGACAGGCTTCAGCACAATTTCGACATCCAATACATGAGTCCTCAATTTGGATTTGACGGTTTTCTCCGTAGTTGATTGATCCGTTCGGGCAATCAATCATACAAACGGGATTGAGGCAATTACGGCATGCCGATGGTACGAGAAACCGATCGTATCGCGGCCCGTCCAAAAACAATCTCGTGTATCCGTCATCATGAGTCTTGACACATGCTTCAACGCAATCGCCGCAACGAGTACATGCGTTTAAATCAATCACGAGGAGTCGAGAACCTTGGAACAACCCCATTTCTCGAAATTCGGGGGATGAAGTGAGGTCAGAATGCTTGTAACCTTCCCGAGATTTCCCTTGTTCAATTCGCTCGTCGGCAAGTTTAGTGGCTTTCTCTTTCAATGTTTTCGACTGGTCCATCAATTTTAAAAACGCTTCGCCCTTGATTCTGACGAGTTCGACGTCACCCAGATTGCGAACCTCTTTCGTTGGTGGATGGTTATACGCAATACAAGTTGCGATTCGATTAAGTCTCTTAACAACGGCGATCTCACCGAAGCAATTTCCCATCGACAGATAGGCTAACACTCTTGGTGGACCGAACGATTCGTTGGGGCGAGCGATTTTCTCAGAGAATATTTCACTGAGCGCCGCTCGCCCCGTCGTCCTGAGTTCAAGCTCTGTCCACTGCTTTTCGATTCCTTCAAGGCCCTTTGGAAAAGTAGAAATCTTCCGCTTTAGTTCAGGTGTTACGTAAATCTTGTTAATCAGAACCGGTTCTCTCAAGAATTCCCGATCCCCTAACAATTCATTGAAGGCATGAAGGACAAGTGTGATCGCGTCTTCCCGCCTTCTTTTTCGGTCTTCCTGCGTTGGCACCTCCCCACCCTCAAACGACTCCGGCGACGAAACAGAACCCGCCGCCGTCAATGGAGTCGCCGGATCAATTTCTTTAATCGGATCTGGAGCGAGATTGGAATCAAGCTTTCCTCGTTCGGGTGCCCCCCCCCTTTTTGCATTTTCCAGCGAAACAGGCGACTGCTCGGGTGATGGGTTGTTTCGGTTATCACCGGGCTTCAACGGTACTTGATCATCGATAACGATCTGCCTCAGCGCATCGATAACGCGCTTTGTAAACCATGATTTCACAACAAATTCAGGTGGACCAGGCTTCGTTTCTTGCGGCCGTTGAAAGTATAACGATTTGACGTTTAGTAAAGTCGACTTTGATTCGGAAGGATTATTACTGGAGACCGGAAGCTTGGGTTTTGTTTTCTCTGGATTCGCGACGACTTTCGTGCCTTTCTCCAAAGGGGATGAGTTCTTTTCTTCCTCGTCTTTAAAAGGATTGCTGTCGAGAATTTGATTGCACAACGAAGGCCAGTTTCGAATATCTTTCATACTTACTGAAAGGTTGGCATTAACGGTGACTTGAACGACACCATTACGAACGATGAATACATCCGGTGGATCTGAACCTTCCCACCCTTCTCCCTGTTCGCAAATGATGGTTCCAGCGGGGACAATCTCCAGCGACACCTTTGTTCGCAAGAATTCAATCTCATCGTCCGTGAGGCCCTGAAATATCTCCAATTGTCGGAGATGAGTATCCAACGTGCGTCGCTTATAAAGTTCTAAAATCGAATCCTTATATTTCTGGTCCCTTCGGAATTCGGAGAAAACGCTCCGATTGAACTCGAGCACTTCGCAATCGACCCTCGCTCTTACTGTCGCTGATCGAGGACGAAGGGAAATGACGCTCATCTCTCCAAATATGTCCCCTTCTAAAAGACTTGCCTGATTTTCTTTAAAATTGGTCAGGCCTTCATACGGAATCTGTTTCGGTGGGTCGTTGGCCTTTTTTGAAGTCATACGATCAAACCAACTTTTGGGCCGCTGCCGTTCGATGGCGGAAGACATGAATGCCGTCAGAATCCACCTGTCTCGGTCCTCTGCTGCATTTGGCTCTCGTCCATGAAATCTCGCTAAATCTTCTGCCGTTGGAATGTAGAACGCAGTTTTGCCTTCTTGTCCTTGCCTGAAGACCTCTTCATCCTTTTTGAAGCTTCTGAGAACCACGGAACCAGGGTGCTTATCGACGAGAGTCAGTTTTTTTAGTTGACGGAAGAATTCCAGGGCAATCGAGCGTCAAACCTCAGAAATACCAGCGAGAAGTCGCTCAAACGCGGATTCGTCCCAGCCACAGACCTTTCGTTTACCTCGAATGCTTCCTTTTATCGAAGTGTCCTGTTGTAAAATTGTGAGTGCAAGCCT
>CAIULL010000081.1 GCA_903899985.1 uncultured Schlesneria sp. | reverse complement strand
TCAAACGCAAAATTCGCCAACATGATCCAGCCTCCTTGCAAGGAATCACGAGATTGTTTGTTACCCCGTTTTTCCCCAAGGAGGCATTTTCCTACCAGCCCAATTTCACCAATGTGATCGGGGGATGCCGGTTACACCCATGAGTATTCTGGTCCAACCTGGAAAGGGAGGCATTTCGTAGGATTCCACGTTGGTCCTTCTACCCCAACTCAACTTGCCCTCACACGAATCCAGGAAGTCACATTTGTGGTTTCCCAGCGGGAGATAGACGTGGTCAAACACACTTTGGCTTCTCAGCCAAAGTCCCATCAACGCGCACGCCATGATCAGCGCTACGACACCAATCGTCCGTCGCCAGCCGTGGAGGAAACGAATCATAAATCTGAAGAACTCGACCATGATTTACATTCGCTGCGGTTTCGACTGATCAACGCTGAAGAGCACTGCTTGACCTAGGGCGGTCAAGCAGTGGCACGTGATTTTGCCATTATTGGGTTTGCGTTTTCAGGTAGTCGTCGCGAATCGTGTGGAGCTGCTTCCAGATCGCTGCTTCGACTGGTCGAGGTGAGACGCAGGCGAAGAGGTAATTGTGCTCGTTCTTCGTCCAGGTCTGAATCTCAAGGTTCAGCGTTTGTCGCTTCTTTGTGGCAAACGGTTCGACCCAGTCGAGTTTGCCGGTGTAGTACGTCGGCATGCCTGCTCCCTTTTCGTCTGAGGCAGGTTTGGAGTCGGACTTCGCTCGTTCTAGCTCAAGCGTGAAGTCAGACGGATCGACGTCCGGGACTTTTCCATTGAGGACGGCCTTGCAGAGACCTCGGTAATATTTCAGGAACTCGTCTTTGACAACGGCTTCCGTCAGTTCGGGCTTTAGCGAAAGTTCGAACACAAAGGCGTAGCTGAAGAATGTCTCGGACCCCGACTTCATCATCCCTGGTGCGAACCGGATATGTTCGTAACCTTTCAGTTTCATGTCAGGGGCAAATCCCGGCGGCAGTTCGAGGGTTTCGCCCGACCAATCCTTGGGTGCGGCGAGCTTGAACGTGTTCGGTTCATCGGCGGCCCAAAGCGTTCCGAACATCAGCAGACACACAGCAAATCGGCGCAGCATGGGGAACTCCAATACATGGTCGTCACAAGAACGGATCGATGTAACATAGAAGACGATTGCTCCCGTGTCACGCGGGCCCCCTCGGCGCAAAACCGTATCCAAGTGCCGTACTACGAGCTGACGTGAGTGGATACACTGATGGAACAGTGACTTTGCAAGACCATTCGAAGGGAATCACGCGATGCAAGTTCGATCGATTATCGCCATCTTGATCGCAAGTGTGATCTCGACAGCAGCCTTTGCAGATGACAACTGGCCCCAGTTTCGGGGAGACGGCGGACTGGGAATCGGCAGCGGCAATCCGCCCACGGAATGGGACGTTAAAACAGGAAAAAACGTTTCGTGGAAGACGCCGATACCGGGCCTGGGGCACTCGGCTCCGATCGTGTGGCGGGATCGCGTATTCCTGACGACAGCGGTCAACACCGATACGGACAATCCGTCCGTGGAAACCGGCTGGTCTGGTGTGGCGGGTGAATCGGCAAAGGACACGGGAGAATGGACCTGGCGGGTCCACTGCCTGCAACTCGAGACGGGGAAGATCCGCTGGACGAAGGATGCTCGTGTTGGCCAGCCTGCCATCAAGCGACATTTGAAAGCGTCCCACGCCAACTGCAGTCCGGCAACGGATGGTCAATATGTGGTGGCATTCTTCGGTTCGGAAGGCCTGTATTGTTTCGACATCGATGGACGGCTGATCTGGAAACAGGATTTCGGCAAGCTGGCCTCCGGTCCCTACGACGCCCCGGAACTGGAGTGGGGCTTTGCGAGTTCCCCGATTATTTATGATGGCCTTGTCATCGTTCAGTGCGATTGTCTGAATAACAACTTTGTCGCGGTCCTGGATATCAAGACTGGCAATGAGATTCGACGGATTGATCGCCTCGGTGAAGTCGCCACGTGGTCGACTCCGCTGGTCGTGACGACCGAAGATCGACAGCAAATCGTCTGCAACGGCTATCGCCAGATGGCCGGATACGACTTGAAGACCGGCGATCGGATCTGGCATCTTAGCGGCGGAGGTGACGTTCCCGTCCCTACACCGCTATACGCTGACGGACTGATTTATCTGACCAACGGCCACGGCCGAAGTCCGATTTATGCGATTCAACCGACCGCAACCGGAGACCTGACTCCATCCAAAGATGGAACTGTGAAACCCGGTATGGCCTGGTGGCAATCCCGGGATGGTTCCTACATGCCGACTCCCCTGATAAAGGGGCAAAGACTTTACACATGTAATGACAACGGTCGGCTGGATGTACGCGACGCGAAAACCGGAGATCTGATTTATCGGCAGCGTGTGGGGAGGGCGAGCCACACATTTTCTGCCTCAGCCGTCGCAGCGGGCGGTCATGTTTACTTCATGAGCGAACAAGGAGAAGTCACCGTGATTGACGAAGGAAGCCAATACCATGAAGTCGCAACCAACGATTTTGCGGAAGCGATCATGGCCACGCCTGCTATTTCCGGTGACCGATTGCTGATTCGTACGGTTCGGAATCTGTATTGCCTCGCACCAAAGTAGCGCGTCTCTTTTGACGGTACACTTGTTCAAGCGAGGTGAGTATCCTGTTTCGGCAGGCCCCCCGATCGACTCGCTCCTCTACTTTGAGGAGATGACCCATGACCCTTTTATAGCGGCCCCAGAAGCAGAAGAGACCTGATGCACGCAAAATATGGAATTGTTCGAGTCACAGTGGCGAGCCCGACCTGTTCCGTCGGCAATCCTGACAAGAACGTCGAAGCAGCGCTTTCTGTTTTAACATCCGTACAAGACAGTGATGTCGTCGTCTTTCCGGAGTTGAGTATCACGGGATATACGTGCGCCGATTTGTTTCGACAACAACTGCTGCTTGATCGGTCCGAAGAGGCTGTTGCCAGAATCGCCGCGAAGTCTCAACATGGGCAACTCATTTTCGTCGGCGTACCGATCGCGGTCGGAAGTCAGTTGTATAATTGTGCTGTCGCACTGCAAAACGGCAAAATTCTCGGAGCGGTGCCGAAACAGAATCTGCCGAACTATAACGAATTCTATGAATCTCGCTGGTTTCGCGGAGCGGATGGGAACGAGCCGAAATCGATCCATTACGCAGGAAAGCAAGTTCCTTTTGGCATCGATCTGTTGTTCTCAAACGGAATGGATGTGATCGTACATGCCGAGATCTGCGAAGATCTGTGGATGCCGATCCCACCGAGTTCCTATGCCGCGATCATGGGAGCGAATCTGCTTGTTAATCTTTCGGCGTCAAACGAAACCGTCGCGAAGTGTACGTATCGTACGGAACTCGTGGCGAATCAGTCTGGCCGCTGCGTTGCGGCCTATGCCTATGCCAGTGCTGGCCCCATGGAAAGTACAACCGATCTGGTTTTCGGCGGACATTGTTTAATTGCCGAAAACAGCCAGATCCTCGTGGAGTCGGCGAGGGTTGGCGATGGGAGTCGCCTGATACGTAACTCACAATGGGCGACCGCTGACGTCGACGTGCAGAAATTACAGACGGAGCGTCGTGTCCTCTCCAGTTTCGGTGAGGCTCGCCGACTGATTTCCAAGGAATACCGCACAATCTGCGGTGAGCCAGGTCAGGCGTTGAATCAGCGCGGACTATTACGCAAGGTCAACGGCACGCCGTTCGTCCCCAAGGACTCATCCAGTTTGAATCGACGATGTGCCGAGATTACCGGAATTCAGGTGGCAGGGCTGGCGAAACGAATCGAAAGCATTCCGTCCAAAAAATCCTGTATCGGCGTCTCTGGTGGCCTGGATTCCACTTTGGCGCTTTTGGTCGCTGTGGAAGCCTACCGTGGACTGGGATTGCCTCCTGACAACATCACGGGACTGACAATGCCGGGATTTGGCACAACAAGTCGCACGAAAAACAATGCCTTGCAACTGATGGAGGTCGTTGGAATCAAGAGTAAAACGATCGACATTCAGGAGATGTGCCTTGAGACGTTCAAAGCGATGAAGCATCAACCGTTCGGACTCGAGATCTCGGATCTCAACGTCGAGCAATTTTCGGAACGCCTGCAGCATCTCACCGCAGAACAACTGAAAAACGGTGACCTGATCTTTGAAAATGTTCAGGCACGCATCAGAACCATGCTGCTGATGTCGCATGGCTTCGTCCTGGGGACAGGTGATCTTTCCGAGATGGCGCTGGGGTGGTGTACTTATAATGCCGATCACATGAGCATGTATAACGTGAATTGCTCGATCCCGAAGACGCTCGTTCGATTCATCGTTGACTATGTGGCTGAACATCGATTGAATCGGGATCAGGGTGATTCGCTTGATGACCGAGGCAGAATCCCTGATCCAACAGGCCGACTTTACAGCACACTTAAAGACATTGTCGCCACGACAATCTCGCCGGAATTATTACCGCATTCCAACGACCAGATTACTCAAAGCACCGAAGATCACCTGGGCCCCTATGAGCTTCACGACTTCTTTCTGGCGAATTTCGTGAGAAACGGATTTTCTCCTGAGAAGATCCTGTTCCTTTCAGATTACGCAGACTTCACAAAAAGCTATTCACGCGACATTCGCGAAAAGACGCTGAAGGTCTTTATCAAGAGATTTTTCAGTCAACAATTCAAGCGATCTTGCGTCCCTGATGGACCGAAGGTCGGCTCGGTCAGTTTGTCGCCACGGGGCGATTGGCGAATGCCATCGGATGCCGATGCAGAGCTCTGGTTAAAGTGGGCAGAGACCACGCATTGATTGAGATTTGGGATCGGATGCGGGTGCAGCCCCACTCGCTTGGCGTAAGCGCCATCGCTGGGCATAATCGCCCCAGTCAGTAGTTTGATGGAAGTTTCCACTTCGGTTGAACGCAGATTTGTGGCATGTGATCGACCACGTTCGTGAGGCTGATCCGATGAGTGACCTGGAAAATGTTCGCCAGCGAATCAACGATCAATTTCTATCAGCTTTCGGACGAACTCCGCTAAAGCAGCGGATTGATGACATCGTTACTCAGACCACTTCCGTGAGTCGCCATTTCGATTTGAGCAATCTGCAAGAAGAGACGGGGGACCTCCTTTGCAGCGTATTGCAATTATGCAATGAGTGCGGCTGGGACCCTGCGGATCTGATATCGGCGACGTTGAAGAGAATCGAAGCGCGAATCGATATCTACAAACGTCTTGGTCGAAAACTGCGAGTGGCGCTATTGGGTGGAGCCTTTGATCCGATCCATCGGGGACATCTTGAGGTGGCCAGGACGACACTTCAGCACGGCGGCGTCGACGAAGTCTGGCTGATGCCCTGTCACGAACATCTGGCGGGAAAGTCGATGGTCGCACCGGAACATCGACTGAAAATGTGCGAGATCGCCGCCCAGTCCGTCCGCGGCGTAAGTGTCTTCAATTACGAACTGCGACATCGATTTCGTGGTGAGACCTACCACACGGTCAAATCGCTGCTCTCTGAAGAAATCGCTCGAAACCAATGCGATTTCAGCCTTGTCATCGGGCAAGACAATGCCGACGGATTCGCCTCGTGGACGAACGGCGAGGCTCTCGAACAATTGATCCCGTTTATCGTACTGCCAAGGGGAGGATGCGAAGCGACAAAGCCTGACGCGTGGTATCTTCGTCCGCCACATCGATTGTTGTCCTCTGCATCATCGACAGATTCAACAAGCTCGACGGAGATCAGGCGACTCCTCTGGGAACGCAATCCGGCGGCAGAAAAGCTGCTGCCACCCGGCGTCTTCGAATACATTCTTGATCACGCTTTATACCAACCCGAGGCGGTACCGCGCCCGATCGCCGTTCGATCAACAAAAACCGCCATCTTCATCAGCACATTCGATCCGCCGAGCTTGTCTGACCGTGTCGCGGTGCATCAGCTGCTGGAAAACGGATTTGATCGGGTTGTGATTTCTCCTGCGTTTACTTTCGATACTTCGTTACCCGAGCTGACGGCTTCGATGAACACGGCTGCGCTGGTCGCATTGAATTTTGATGGGCTTCCGGAAACAAAAGTTGATTTTTCAGAACTGGAGCGGGCGAATCCGACAGGATTCGGCTGTATTGAGAAGCACTACGAAGATCAGGCGGAGGTGTGGCTGGTCGTTGACGCCGAGTTGGTTTCGGGTGGCTCATCGGGCCGATCCCTGATTCACACCGGCTGGGAATACGGCATCGAACGTTGGAACCGAGCAAGATTCGTTGTGTTACACGAGCCGGGAGCACCACCAAACCCAGCGGATTTGCCACCACAACATCGCCTGTTACCGATCAAAAAACCTCTGTCAACGTGTGATCTGCGACATCGAGTTTATGCCAGAGAATCAACACATGATTTGCTGACGGCAAACGTGGCAAATTACATTGAACGTCACCGGTTATTTCAGGCGTCCGTTCCCGGAATCACGACGCGATGGCGGATCTCTCAGCCACGTCTACTGATTGAGTATGACGAAAAAAATCCGAAAGCCGTGGGGATTGCCGACAGGTTCCGCTCGCTGGCTGGTGATCCTCCGAACGTCATACTTGTGATCGGAGGAGACGGAACCATGCTCAAAGCGATTGGCAAATACTGGCCAATGCGAATCCCGTTTCTGGGCCTCAACGCAGGACATCTCGGATTTCTATCGAATCAACGATTGTCCGATGGGCTGGCGGATCTCGATCTTGTCACCTACTTGCTTCCAATGCTTCGGGTTGAGTCGACGTCAATTGACGGGTCGATCAAGAAGGACCTTGCCTTCAGCGATGCCTGGGTAGAACGGGACAGCGGACAAGCCGCATGGCTACGATTGGATGTCGACAATCAGACGCGAGTCAATAAGATCGTTGGTGACGGCATGCTGGTCGCCACCGCTTCGGGGTCATCTGCTTATGCAAGAGCGCTCGGTGCGAGCCCGTTGCCACTGAACACTCCCGCTTTGACCCTGGCCGGCTCGAACGTTTTCGAGCCGCGATTTTGGAAGCCAATGGCTCTCAACCATGATGCGGTGATTTCTCTCGTCAGCCTTGATCAATCAGGCAAAAGACCGGTTCGCGGATTTGTCGACGGCTCGCCATTGGGCAACATTCAGCGACTCACCGTCGACCGCAGCCCCGTTGCCAATGTCGAATTGGCATTCGTCGGTGAATTCGATCCAACTTCGAAGCTGTTGCAATCCTTTTTTCCTCCTGCTGAAGGAATCGTCCGCTGAGCAATTTGAATTCGATTTTCAGCACGATTGCGTGCCAGGACATCATTGGAAACGAGGATCACGCGGGACGCACGGTGATTACCGAACTGCCCCCCCCTTGCTGCAACGGAAACCTTCGTTTATGGCCACGTCAAGAAATTGAAGGTAGGAAGTCAGATTAAGTTTTCGCGATGGCAGATCTCAGGGAAAGCAGGTCAGTTATTGCAATACAGGCTTCAAGCTTTCAGTAGACGTTTTCGCGCACGGGCTGAAGCCCATGCCACGGCTTGTGGCCCGCCCCCTTCGAGTGGCTGAAAGTGACATCTTCCGACCTGAAGTGAAGTCGTAAATTCCGTGCATGCTTCCGATGCTGGCCGCGTCGGCTACGATCATGCACCTCGGAGCGGAAGAAGACTCCTGACTTCGTTACGTCGCATCAACAGGAACTGAAATGTTCAAGTGGATCTGCTTATCATCTGCGCTCGTCGTCAGTGGCGTCATGTTATGGATGCTCAATGACGTGCGAGTTCACATTCGCAAATCGGTTGATACCGTGAACCGCGATCTTCCGATGATTCTCGAAAAGACTCGTGATTCGGCGGAAACGATGTCCACGCTGTCGCAAGATATCAAACAGTTACGTGAACTGGTCGTTGGCGATCAGACGACACGCGATGAAAACATCGTGGCGTACGAGACGGAAATTCTGAAACTGATTGAAAATTCGGGCGGAAAGATCGGGACAAAGAAATTGATTGGTACGGGATTATCCGATCCCGTACCTGCCCGCGAATGGGTGGCTCGCGAACGCAAACTTGCCCTGTGGGATCAGGCGAGATCGAGTTCCAAAGCCGATCTCCTCAATCGAATCGGCCGCAGTACGGTGATGAACCGGACCTGGTACATCGACACCGGCGAGAAAAACACGAAAACCCTCGTCGACTGGGTTAAAGCCAATCATGCCCCAAGTCGTGAGCTTGAAATCGAAGGGGAGAATAAGTAGTTGGCATGGTCCTGCTTTTTTTTATTGCATCCATGCGTCTGTGAAGACACCGATAGGGTGCCACGCAACCAGAGCGGCAGGTCACTAATACGCTGTAGGGCAAAGGCCCCGTGACCCGCTTTGCCCGAAAAATGGGTCAGACCCCACATGGTTGGTGATAGGCGATTGCATTTAGTAGGGCAAAGGCCCGGTGACCACCACCGCGGGGGTGGTGGGGTTGCGTTGAGATTGGGGCCTTGGATTACCGTGTCGAGGAACTTGTGATTACAGTTCGACGGTTCCGATCTGTTCCAATTGCTGCTCGTTGGGTGTTTGAGAGACTCGATATCGTATCGGGTAAAGATCTTCGACGGGTTCCAGCAAGTTTTTTGCAAACCTTTCAACCCGGTTCCACTTACAGATTGCGGGACCGTCGTCGACCTGGATCATGATCAAGTCTGTCTTCGGCAACAGGGATGGACAGTCTTTTGCCCATACGCAATAGGAAGTAATGTCGCCTGTCGATTTGTTTTGCAGCCCGGAAAATGAAGCGACGAAAACCTCAATCTTCTCTTTTTCGTAAATCGCTTCCAGCAACGGTTTCTGTTCGGCATAAAGATCGGACAAAAACCGGTTTTCCAGACTTCGAAACTTCAGATAACTCTCATGGACTTCTGGAAAAGCCCAGTCTTCCCATTCACCATCGACCAGTCTCAGGGGGTAGGGTGACAAGGGACGAGCTTGATCGTTGAGAGTCATTTCTGCGAGATCGATCATCATTTTTAAACCCATCTCGTCATCGCTGCCGGTCACATACATGGCATCGCGCTGAGGAACCATGGCCACGGGGTCTCCCAGTACGTCCCAGGTAGAAACCAGGTCTTTCAGGAGAATTCTGGCCGAGTCGTAGCTGTCTCCTGAAATGGCCGAATGGAAACGATCTCCGATTTTCGAATAGGCAATCGACGTTTCCTGCAAATTCTGACAGGCAATTTCCATCGCCTCATAATATGTGACCCCCCATTTTTCGAGGTCCTCATTCGAGAGGGAGCGCATTGATGTCGGCAAATCGTAGACCACTGTCGTGACAAGGTGGCTTCCGAGCAGATACAGCGGCGAGTCGAATGCCTTTGCGTTATTCAGTCGCTGGCGGAGGTCCAGGTTCGCGTATGCGGCTCGGGGCCAGATCTTTGGTCGAAGATTCTTTTTCGCCTCATCGAACACTTCCGGCAATTCATGTCCCGCCGAAAAGAATGCCTGAGCAATCTGTTTGAGATGAGCTGATCGCTCGGAAGTGGGCAACTTGCAGTGTTCCTGATAGACATTCCCGAGATTAATCTCGCCGGGACCGGTATTCACCAGCCGAAACTGATCACTCTCATATCGGTGTTGACGAAGATCACCAACATCACGCAGAGCGCGAATCAACAACGACGCAAATTGATCTCGCGATGGGGGGCCAAACAGCCAGTTGATCAGGTCCATCAATAAGCCTCTTGAATCAGAGGGTAGTTGATTGCGAATCCTCACACGATCTTGATAAGCCTACGTCAGCCAAAGTCCACCGACAACCATTTTCAAATCGGATGGACAGGAAATTCAACTCTGAAAAAGCAAAATCGAATTGACGAAAGAATAAACAATGGATTCTGCCATTTGCGTTCGCCTGGCTGTCCTTGCGGATTGGGAAATCATTGCCGACTATAATTCTCGCCTGGCTTTAGAAACCGAAGGAAAGAAACTCGATGCGTCAACGATCGCGGCAGGTGTACAGGCATTGCTTTCTAACCCGCAGCATGGTCGATATTTTGTCGCTTGCGTTTCGGACCGAATCGTTGGCCAGATGATGCATACCAGGGAGTGGAGCGACTGGCGGAACGGCGAAATCTGGTGGCTGCAAAGTGTTTACGTTCAGACTGAACACCGTCGATCCGGTGTGTTCCGAGCATTGTTCCGTCACCTGGAAAAACTTGCCGAATCGACACCTAATGTGATCGGGCTGCGACTTTATGCCGAAGAACATAATTCGAAGGCGTTTGAAGCGTATCGTTCGCTGGGTTTGGGGCATGCAGGATATGTTGTCATGGAACGTTTCTTTTGACGTTAGTCGTTATGATGAAAGGTCTTTCAGCAAAGCCAAACAACAAGACCGTCGACTTCGTTTAATCGCGTCTCGAAGAGTAGCGGGAACAAAGCGGCGAGATTGCCGTCAGCCGAGGTTTCATTTCTTTTTATGGGATTGCGAACAATCAGGTCTGCGGTCACGTTCGAAGAAATCGGCTGGACGCCGATTCGCCTGCGCCGATGGCTACGGGTTAAACGAGGAATCTTTTTTCCTAATTGGCTTGATGACGAGAGATTCTTGGTCCGATGGTTGGTGTGCGAACGCGAACGGAGTATTATTCCCACAGCACCGCAGATTGGGCCACTGGCTGAAAAAATCATTCCCACTAAATTCTGGCAACTGATGCTTTGTAATTCCCTGATTGACACCATTGGGTTCGAGTCAACTATTTGATTCTCGCCGTCGTGGCAAGTGTTTCGAGGTCAGACGCGAAATAGGAATTTCGAGAAGCGACTGGTACGTCGCCGCGAAACGAAATCTTTTGCAAGGACATGCTGTGGCCGATCTCTATCATGAGTGTGGAATTGCCGCGATCTACCATCTGCCCGGTGAGGTCAGTCGCATGGCCCCCAAGCAGGGTCCAAACCAGGTCTCGCGACTGATGCCTCGGTTGTTGCTCGAAATACAAAATCGAGGGCAACTTGCTGCCGGAATGACGGTCTATCGTCCTGGACACGCTCAGTTGCTCGACACCTACAAAGATGTCGGTACGGTCACCGAAGTCTTCCACTTGAACCAACAAGCTGACGCTGCAGTTCTAATGGACCAGTACGCTGGCCCGGCAGCCATCGGTCACGTTCGATATGCGACTTGTGGTACCGACGACAAAGGGAACGCACAGCCATTCGAACGCCACCACATCGAAAAGCACAAATGGTTTGCGTTTGGTTTCAATGGCCAACTCGCCAACTATAAGCAATTGAAGGCCGAGATCCTCTCGCAGCCGAACTTCCATCTGGCACGTGACTCAGACACCGAAGTGCTGATGCACATGATCTCGCAATTGTTGTCGGGTGATCGCCAGCCGACGCTGCTGGAAGTTCTCTCACACTTGAGCGAACGACTGGACGGTGCCTGGAATGTCGTATTCATGAATGCGCTGGGCGAAATGTTTGTGGCCCGTGATCCGCTGGGAATTCGTCCTCTTTGTTACGCGGTCGAAGGATCATTGTTTGCCGCCGCCAGTGAAAGTGTTGCGCTTGCAAACCTGGGCTTCAAGCAGGAATCGATTCGAAACGTCCCTCCTGGTCATGCGGTTTTGATTCAAAACGGTCGCCTTGAAGTGAAACAATTCGTCGCCAGTCCACGACGAGCACACTGCTTTTTCGAGTGGATCTATTTCGCCAACGTTGCCAGCACACTGGATGATCGAAGTGTTTACCTGACTCGCAAGCGACTGGGTGAGGAACTGGCTCGACAAGAGCGAAGCTCCCCGGCCTGTCCGCTGGACGATGGAGACACGATCGTGGTCCCCGTTCCCGATACAGCGAAGGCCGCTGCCGACAGTATGGCTTACACGCTTGGCATTCCGTGCCTGGAAGGCTTGATCCGAAACCGCTATATCGGCCGCACGTTCATTGAAGGAACGAACCGCGAAGACAAAGTCCGCATGAAATTCACGCCACTTCCGGAAGTGCTGTCAGGCAAACGAGTCCTTCTTGTGGAAGACACGATTGTACGTTCGACAACAATGAAGGTGTTGATCTCACAACTCCGCGACCGTGGCCACGTGCGGGAAGTTCATGTGAGAGTCGCCTGCCCGCCGATCGTTGCCCCCTGTTTTTACGGCATCGACATGTCGACAACGAGTCAATTGTTTGCCCCGAAATTCATGGATGAAGGTGAGTTGATGACTCCCGAAATCGAACAGGAAATGGCCAAGGCGATTGGTGCCGACAGCCTGAGATACCTGTCGCGTGGGGCGATCGCTCGCAGTGTTGACCTTCCAGCCAAATCTCTGTGCCAGGCTTGTATCGACGGGTCGTACCCCACCGATGCGGGAACGGCCTTGTATGCCGAGGATACCCGTCGCTCGTGTACGAACAACTGTTCGTCGACCCGCGTATTTGACGAACCGCTGGTCGTGGCGGCAAAATAATTGAGGTCCAGTTTAGATCAGTTTCGTTCGTTGATTTTGTGAGCAAGCGAGAATGCGTTTTACGAAGATGCACGGAGCGGGAAACGACTACATTTATGTCGACTGCTTTCGCGAGCCTGCTCCGCAGGACATTCCCGGAACGGCCATCTCGGTCAGCGACCGACATACCGGGATTGGTGGCGATGGGCTTGTTCTGATTTGCCCCTCGGAAGTCGCAGACGCTCGCATGCGGATGTTCAACGCCGACGGCAGCGAATCCGAGATGTGTGGTAATGCCATCCGCTGCGTTGCCAAGTTCGTGTATGATCGCGGGATCGCCAAAAAGCCTGAATTGAAAGTCGAGACGGGTCGCGGCGTTTTAACAATGCAGTTGACAGCAGGACGTGACGGCCTGATCGACCGCGTGCGAGTCAACATGGGAACTCCGATTCTTGAATCGGCCCTGATCCCGACCTTGCTTCCCGGTAATCCACCAACCAATGTCCCTCTGGAAGTCGCTGGCAAAACAATTCAGGTGACGTGCGTTTCGATGGGGAATCCACACTGCGTCACTTTCGTCGACGAAATTAACGACGACTGGGTGTTGCGGGTGGGGCCTCAGATTGAACGGCATCCGGCGTTCCCTCGTCGAGTCAACGCCGAGTTCATTCAAATCGTTTCGCCCACCGAATTCATCATGCGAGTCTGGGAACGAGGGAGTGGTGAAACAATGGCTTGCGGCACGGGGGCTTGTGCTTCGGCCGTGGCTGCGGCCTTAACGGGACGCACGGGACGGACCGTGACCGCTCACCTTCGCGGCGGTGACTTGCAACTGGAATGGTCGGACAGCGGCGATGTGTTCATGACCGGTCCAGCGACAGAAGTTTTCAGTGGAGAATGGAACGGGTAGAGTCGAAAGTTGTGTCGAGCAAATTTTTTTGTTGGCCGATGAGAATATTACGTGATTCAGCGGAAATCGAGGATGTCTGGTTCGATGATGCTGCCTTCAATGTTCTTCCGGCCCAAAGTGGCCATTCGTTCCAATAGCCAGGGCCAACGGCCCTGGATCCAGTCCCCAACGTCTTTTTCAGGCCTGAAGGGTCGACCATTCGATGACAATTCGGCTTTCCAAGTACATTTGCAGAACGGACGGCCCTTCAGGCCTCAGATGGTGTCGTGGTTGACAAACCAGGGCCGATGGCCCTGGCTATGGGAACCGCTGGCCCTTTGGGCCGAAAAACATGATGTCGGAAATTACCCTGAACCCTTGACCAAAAAAGACATCCCGAGTACCCGCGTTATGTGCCACTGTGTGACCGTCTTCGGTCACGCAGTGCTCTTGGTACGGTATCAGGAGAAGTCACTGCTTCTGCGAAGACTACGAAGCAGTGGCACAGAATTGTGACTTGGACGTTTTACAAAGCTCGACGCCACCATGAACGCACTTCAATTCAGCGAAAAGATCTGGTGCCTGCCGATCATTCACGGTAGTGGTGATTTTGCCATCGAAGTTCGCCGAATGATGCTTTCGGACCACTTCGATTGTCTGGCAGTGCCTCTGCCACCATCGTTTCAGCACGATGTCGAACGAGCGATTGAATTCCTCCCTAGCGTTTCGTTCGTGATTCAGCCCGAAACGCCACCAGTGACCGCTCGCGAATGGACGGGATTCGAAGACGAAAACGACTCGGACGAGACTGGCAGCCAGCCACGTGCAGCCAGTTACGTTCCGATTGACCCATGCCAGGGGGTGATTACGGGCCTGCGCATCGCCTTGGAAGAGCGGATGCCGCGAGCCTTTATTGACATGGAAACGGCGCAGTTCGAGACCTATTTCGGTGTCCTTCCTGACCCCTATGTCCTGAAGCACGTCTCGCCTGAAAAGTTTGCCGCAGCGGTGCTTCCCAGTATCCCGCGTGGTCAGGAAGGCCAGCCACGCGATCGAGTGACGTTCATGGCTGAACGTCTTCATGAACTGGAAAAACGTCATTCGAAAATTCTGTTTATCTGCTCGTTGCTCGACTGGCCGTGGATTCGGGAAGCGTATGTCGAGAGAACGGTCAGCGACAGTCGCGATGATGAGGTTGAATCGACGTCGATCTATGCCGTTGACCCGGGGACCCTTTTATTTGGATTGGGCGAGCTACCTTACATCACAGGTCTTTACGAACGAGCCCGATCAGAACTGGGCGAGGACGAAAATCTTTCGATCGACGGCGTGAAGGCGATGTTGCTGGCGGCACGGGACCGATACCGGAAGAACCTCGGTAAACGAGCTCGAAAGATCACACCCAAATTATTGCGAGTCTTTCTGCAATACGTGCGTAATCTCACCTTGACCGAACGACGTTTGTCTCCGACGCTTTACACACTGATCGTCGCCGCAAAACAGATTGCTGGGGATCAATTTGCCATCGCGCTGGCCGACGCCGCTCGTGAGTATCCCTTCGATGGTCGCATCCCGTATCCGCTGATTCGCCTGGGGATCGATCGCGGTCAGTTGCCTGATGGCACGATGGTCGGTTTGAAAAATCGTCTACCAGGGCAAGCCCTCGAATGGCGAAGCTGCAAGCTGAAGCCAGAACCGCCAAAACCACAGCAGGAAGACTGGCTGATGCAATGGAACCCGCATCGGCAATGCAGCTGGCCGCCCGAAGACGTTGCGATCGAAAAGTTTCGAACCCACGTTAAGGACACGGCGCTCAATCTGCTCGGCACGGACCTGGCACGAAGTGAAAAATTCTCGACGAGTTTGAAAGATGGGCTGGATATCCGTGAAACATTGCGGAACTGGCACACGGGGAATCTGTACGTCAAAGTTCTGCCACCGACGCGCGGTACACTCGACTGCGTGGTGATGTTGTTCGACAGTCCGGCTGATCCGCGCGACTATCCCTGGCGAGTCACCTGGCATGCCGAGCATCACGACGAATCGACACTGGCGCTGTTTGCCACGAATTATCTTCAAGAACTCGTTGGACCCGGGATTGGCCAGGCCTCGTATGGTGGTGCCGTGTTTTTGTTTCCTCCGCGACCGATCCCCGACATCTGGACGAACCCGCGTTTCGACTTCACTGATACATTGGAAGAGCGACTTCTGGCGTCCGCCTGCTATCATGCGCGAGAGCGGCATGTTGCACTACTGAGCAACGGTCCGCCCGGTCTGGCCTGGCGTCAACTGGCCAAGAAGTTCGGCAAGAAACTGATCCACGTTCCACTGGCGAAATTCAGCCAGGAAACGATTCAGCAACTGCGCGTGTTTCACGTCTTAAACGGACAAAAAATACGGACGTTCGCGGCCGATTTTATTCGCAAAGTCTGATGAAAGCCCTGCATGTCTGACTTGTCACATTTCGACGATCAAGGCCGAAGCCGAATGGTGGATGTCGGCGCGAAAGAGGTGACATTACGGCTGGCTCGCGCGGAGACGTTCGTGCAGATGCAACCAGACACATTGGCGTTGATCCTCAATCGCCAGGTCGCCAAAGGAGACGTCTTCGAAGTCGCACGACTGGCGGGAATCATGGCGACCAAGCGAACGGCGGATCTGATTCCGCTTTGTCATCCGCTGGGGATCGACGGAGTTGACGTAACCTTAGCTGCAGTCGGTAGCACGACAGTTCGGATCGAAGCGACGGTTCGTGTTCATGGAAGAACTGGCGTGGAGATGGAGGCATTAACGGCGGTCACGGTCGCCAGCCTGACAATTTATGACATGTGCAAAGCGGTGGACAGAACAATGACGCTCGGCCCAGCCCGTTTACTGGAGAAACGAGGCGGTAAGAGCGGCCACTTTGAAGCGCCGAACACCAATCCGCCCCAACATTGATTCAGGCATTTTTCGGGAACTTTTCCGCGACAAGCACGTCTCATTCACTCGTCAAACTCGAATTTCTTTCGCAGACTATGACGAGAACTCATCTCGAATTGTCAGCACGTCTACGACAATCAGGAGCAAACATGCGACGCCTCGCACTGATCGGAGTATTGGCTATGAACTGGATGTCGACGGGATTCGGCGGGGAAATCGACTTTGTCGAAGATTTTGTGCTCGCCAAAGATCGGGCTGCGGTCCTGAAACAGCTTGTTCCCGGCACGGAAGAATTCAGCTATTACCACGCGCTGCATTATCTGCAGACCGAGCAGTTTGACAAAATTGATGGTTTGATTGCGGACTGGGTCCAGCGGCATGGTGAGACACAACGGTTCTGGGAAATTCGGACTCGGCATGCTCTCGCCACTTATGACAACAATCCGCAAAAGACATTGAAGTTTCTGCGAGAACGACTGGGGCTGAACTACCTGCACCAGAAGGAAGAACTGAACCAGGAACCGAATCTCCCGACGGCGCTCGATCCGGCATTGATTTCACGCGATGCGTATCTAAAGCGGGCCAATGCCGTGACGACAAATAATACGAACCTGTTTGAAGACACAGCCCTTGACTGGTTAGCCAAGACCGAACTCGGGCCTCATCAACGTCGTAGCTTGCTTTCACGACTTTCTCGCCCGGACCACGAAACACTGGTCAAACTCTTGATAGATGACCTGAAGCAGGTGAATTCTGGCGGTTTCGGAACGCTTGGAATTCATCGGCAACTTCTGATTCCTCAACTTGAAGAGTTGGCCAAGGGAATACCCGATGTGTTGAACAATCAGAATTTTGTGCTCGCTTACCTGACAAAGCTGCAACCGACCGCTGATGAAGACTGGCAGCGCGATCCGGGTCGGTATGAAGCCTATCTCGATCGACTTGCCAAATTCACAAATCGACTTGCGCCAGTGCATAATTCATTGAAGGCTCACGTGCTTTATCGTCGGCTGGTCCTTGATCGACAACGTGGGAACCTGAATAAAGGCCGCTTCGTCGAATACCTGAAGCTGCCGCGACGGGTTGGCTATCTTTCCAGGCGTATGGCCGAATCCGAGGCATTCAAGAATTTCCCGTGTGATCTCAATGCGAACTATGTCGCTGCCACACTGCTTCCAGCAATTGGCGACGACGAACCGCTGGTCCGCAGCTATCTGGCAGCGTTTCTCGTTGATGCTCAAGATACAAAAGAGTTCGAACCCTACCTCAACGACATTTACCTGCAGCAACTGTTCGCTGAAGTAAAAATCGTCAATGGCTTAGGTGATGCTGAAAAATGGTCGGCGCAACTTCCACCCGCTCAGTTTCAACAGCTGAAAGACCGGGTTGATCTCGACTTTGCTTTTACCAACAAAACTCAATTCGCGCCGGACGAACCAGCCAAGCTCGATCTGTACGTGAAAAATGTCGGGACCTTGATCGTCAAAGTCTTTGAGATCAACACGAAGACGTTTTACCGGACACAACTGAAAGAGATTGACACAGACATCAGCCTGGACGGACTGGTGGCCAATGTCGAACAGACCTATCCGACCAGCGAGCCTCCTCTACGACGCGTCCCGGTACGATTCGAATTTCCTCAGCTTGAAAAACCGGGCATTTATGTGGTCGATTTCATCGGTAACGGGCGGAGCAGCCGTGCCCTGATCCGGAAAGGCCGACTTCGTTACCTGGTCCAGACGAGTCCGGTCGGTCACGTGTTTACGATCCTCAATGAGAAAAATGAAAAGGTCAAAGATGCGACGCTGTGGCTGGCAGGTCACGAGTATCTGCCTGCTGAGGACGGGTCGATCCATGTCCCGTTCGCGGCGAATGCGGGCCGTCAACCGATCGTGATCTCGCAAGGAGGGCTGTCGTCACTCGATTATTTCCAGCAGGAATCAGAAAACTTTAACCTGACGGCCGGTTTCTACGTTGATCGCGAATCGTTGCTGAAATTGAAGACTGCCGAGTTAATCGTTCGAGCCGGACTGAACGTCAACGGAACTCCTGTTTCGCTAAAATTGCTTGATGACGTCAAGCTGACGATTGTTTCGACAGATCTCGACGGAATTGCTTCTTCGCAAGAGATTCCCGATTTCAAATTGTACGAAGACCGCGAGTCGACTCACGAATTTCAAGTTCCAGCACGTCTGGCATCACTGCAGTTCACATTGACCTGTCGCGCGAAGAAATTGAGCGAAGGGGGACGGAAAATTGATCTCTCGGCCGGTGATTCTGTCGCACTGAACGGAATCGACAGAACGGAGAAAATCGAGTTCCCTCACCTTGCCAGATTTGGTGACTCGTACGTGATGGAATTGAGGGGCAAAACGGGTGAGACAAAATCGTCGCGACCGGTTCAATTCGCATTCAAACATCGTGATTTTCGAGACGCGTTTCCAGTGACCTTAAAAACGAGCGCCGCCGGGCGAATTGACCTTGGTCCATTGAACGAGATTGTCTCGATCACCGCGACAACCCCCGAAAACACTCAGCAGTCCTGGGATTTGCGAGGCGATTCACACACGTATTTTCAAACGGTTCACGGCAAAGTCGGCGAACCGATCGTTGTCCCATACATCCGCCGCTCATCGTCGCCAGCTGGAAACGCTGTCGTCAAGCCGACGCGAGAAGAACTGTCGCTGCTCGAAGTCCGCAGCGATGTCTTTGTGGCCGACCGCTTTGAACACATCAGCCTGGAGGATGGTCTCGTCGTTTTGAATAAGCTTCCGGCCGGCGACTATGATCTGCTGCTCAAGTTGGCCGGTGCCCAGATGCGAATTCGGGTCACGGATGGCCCGAAGCTAGCCGGGTTCGTCCTGGGGAATGTCCGACAACTCGAACTCCCTCGACTGGCCCCTCTGCAGATCGAATCGATCGCGACGACTGATGAAGGCTTGAGCATCAAGCTGAAGAACGCGACGAAATTCACGCGAGTGCACGTCTTCGCCAGCCGCTACGTTCCCGAATACGAAGTGTTCAGCAAACTGAGTCGTGTACGCGGCACCGAGCCGTACGTTTTCCAGCAGACACCCGCAAAGTCGGTCTACCTGACGGGACGAAATATCGGCGATGAGTACCGATATATCATCGAACGGAAGTATGCGACAAAATTCCCTGGAAATACGCTGGAACGACCATCGCTATTGCTAAACCCGTGGGCTGTCCGCGGGACAGAAACTGGGGAACAACACGCGGCATTAGGGGATGCTTTCGACAAGGCTGGAGCAGCGCCGACGAGTAGCTTAGTCCGGGCGAATTCGGGTGCTGCCGATCAAGCCCCGGCCACTGCGAACCTCGCAAATCTCGATTTTCTTGCACAAGGTTCGGTCGTTTTGGCGAACCTTATCCCCGATGAAGCGGGAGTCATCAAGATTAACAAAGACGCGATCGGTCCTCACCAGCACATTCATGTTGTGGCAATCGACCCAGTCAGTACGACATCCCGTAGCTTTTCGTTGCCGGAATCAAAAACGGCGATCCTGGACCTGCGACTTCTCAGCGGGCTTGATCCGAAAGCCCATTTCACTCAACAAAAACAGATCACGATTGTTCCAGCCGGTGAGACATTTACACTGCATGACGTCACGACATCAAAGTTTGAAGCGTACGACAGCCTGTCGCGAGTTTATGGCCTGTATGCCACACTGAATCAGGACCCCAAACTGATCGAATTCTCTTTCATCCTCAACTGGCCAAAACTGAAGCTGGAAGAAAAACGGGCGTTGTATTCAAAACATGCCAGCCATGAACTGTCGTTTTTCCTGTTCAAAAAGGACCCCGAATTCTTCCAGGCGGTCATCCAGCCTTACCTGGCCAACAAGAAGGATCTGACATTTATCGATCGATTTCTTCTGGAAGATAATCTGTCCGAGTACCTGCAACCGTGGCAGTATCAGCAGTTGAATATCGTCGAGCGGATTTTGCTTGCACGGCGGTTGAAGGATGAATGGCCGCACGCTTCTCGTCACGTGTCCGATCTTTATGCGCTGCTTGCACCGAATACCGAGAATTTCATCCGACTGTTCGAAACGGCTGTCAAACGGAGTTCGCTGGAAACTTCAGATGCCTTGGGAATCAAGGTCGCAAGTGATCGGCTATTTGATCGAGTTGAATTAATGACTGAGGAACGAGGCGCCAGTGCCCCGGCTCCCATGTCTACTTCGATGACATTAGGTAGCAACGTTAAATCGTTTGGACGCATGGCCGCAGGAGCGGCTGGCTCAGGTGAACGAGCCAAGCGGGAATTAAAGCTATCAGAATCTGACGCGGCCAAAGAGCAACTCATTGCTGGCAAGCGAGCGCAAGCGAGGCGTGGAAGTACTTTGGCGAAGGGCATCGACAAAGACAGGAATGGAATCGAAAAACAGGAGTTAAGCGATCACGAGGAAGCGGAATCGCTCTTTTTCGCGGCCTCCGAAGGAACCCAACTCCGCCAGCTCTATCGCAAACTTGACCAGACGATGGAATGGGCTGAAAACAATTATCATCATCTGACGATCGACCAGCAGCATGCAGGACTTGTGACGGTCAATGCGTTCTGGAAGGATTTTGCTCAGCACGATCCCGCCGGTCCGTTTCTCTCGCGAAACCTGGCCGAGGCGTCACGGAACTTCCCGGAAATGCTGCTTGCTCTGGCCGTGCTCGATCTTCCCTTTGAGGCACCAAAGCACGACACCAAGTTCGACGGGCCCAAGATGACTCTCACGCCAGGTGGACCACTTGTCGTGTTCCATGAAGAAATCAAGCCGTCCGCCGCTGCCGATGCTTCGAACAAAGTGCTTGTGAGCCAGAACTTCTATCGTCACGGGGATCGCACTCGTCTGGAAGCGGGAGAACAAGTCGATAAATTCGTGACTGACGAGTTTCTACGGCAGGTTGTCTACGGCTGTCAGGTCGTCGTAACGAATCCGACATCGACTCGTCAGAAGTTAAACGTCTTACTTCAGATTCCCGTGGGTGCCATTCCTGTCTTAAACAGCCTGGCAACGAAGACGGTCCACATCAGCCTTGAGCCGTATCATACGCAGACACTGGACTATCATTTCTATTTCCCTGCCGCTGGCCAGTTCGCTCAATTCCCGGTTCACGTCGCCAGAAACGAAACGCTGATCGCATCGACGACGGCAGTGAGCCTGAATGTTGTCGAGAAGCCAACCAAAATCGACGCCGGGTCGTGGGATTATGTCTCACAATTCGGATCGACCGACGACGTTCTCACGTATCTCGACAAGAATAACATCGACGCGATCAACCTCGATCGAATCGCCTGGCGAATGCACGATCCGAAAGTGTTTGCCGCAGTCATGGAAAAACTGACTCAGCGACACATCTATCAGCACACATTGTGGTCTTATGCACTGAAGCACAACATTCCCGAACGTGCTCGTGAATACCTGATGCACGCTGACGAGATCGTCAACACCTGCCAAGGAAGACTGAACAGCACGCTGCTGACAATCGATCCCGTTGCCCGACGGACGTTTGAACATCTCGAGTACAAACCGCTGGTCAATGCCCGAGCCCATTCACTGGGAAAACGCCGCCAGATTCTCAACGACCGCTTCTATCACCAATACCATCAGACGTTGCACCAACTCGCTTACGAGCGGAAACTCGACGATGATGATCTATTGACCGTGACCTATTACCTGCTGCTTCAGGACCGGATCGAAGAAGCATTGGCGACGTTTGCCCAGGTCAACGTCGATAAAGTCTCGACGAAAATGCAGTATGACTACTGCGCGGCATATCTCGATTTCTTCACAGATGACCATCAAAAGGCGCGACGCATTGCCGACAAGTACATTGATCACCCCGTCGATCGATGGCGAGAGACGTTTGCGGCGATCGGTGCTCAGCTAGACGAAGCCGAAGGGAAAGATGCCAAGCTGGTGAGTGACGACGACCGTAACCAGCAGCAAAACCAACTGGCAGCGACCGAGCCCAACTTCGACTTCACGGTGGAAGCCAAACAGATCAAGCTCGACAGTCAGAATTTGAAGTCTGCCCGCATCAACTTTTACGAAATGGATGTCGAACTGCTGTTCAGCCGCAATCCATTTGTCCAGCACTTCAGCGGCCAGTTCAGCTCGATCAAACCGAATCGCAGCGAAGACGTGCCCCTCGATGGTGGGCAAGTCGCCGCCGAAGCGGGGCGTCGAAAGCCTGCTACGAAACTGATTCCACTCCCTGCGGAACTCGATAACAAAAACGTCCTTGTGGAAGTTCTCGGGGCCGGACAGACGAAGACTCAAGCCTATTATTCTCACTCGCTGTCGGTACAGGTGATCGAGAATTACGGTCAGGTCAAAGTGACGCACAAAACGACGGGCAAGCCCGTCCCGAAAGCGTACGTCAAGGTCTATGCCCAGATGGCAGACGGCAGCGTCAAGTTCTACAAAGATGGTTACACCGATCTTCGCGGTCGCTTCGACTTTGCGTCGCTCAACACGAACGCCCTCGATGTTGCCACGAAGTTTTCGATACTCATTCTGAGTGACGAATTCGGCGCGTTGGTGCGGGAAGCCAATCCACCGAAACGATAATTACACACGCTTGCCGGTGCTCGTTCTGTGACCGACGCTAGCGGCGTCGCCCACGTAGCCGACGCTGCGAGCGTCGGCAAGCAGCAGTAAACGTGTTAACGAAGGCACATCCCAGTCCAATCACAAGAAGCGACTGATAACAAGAAAGGCAACGTCAATCGCAAGCCGACCGAAGCCCCACTGACCCCGCACGGGTGGTGGGGTTTCGGTCATGTTGGCCCGATAGACGTTTTTCGTTTGGGTCGGTTTCCAGGGCCGAAACGAGACTTGATGGTTGAACTGAAGGCCCATTCGGTATGGAAGAGGATTGATTTACGACGAGTATAAGGAACCGATTTGTGGATCGATGGCGCGATGTCGGCCCACCTTCACCCCGCTGGGGTTTGTGGCGTTGTCAGGTGGCCGTTTACCGTGGGTTGAAACCCACGGCTGTATGCCTGTGTCGCTTCGCGACGTAAGAACGTATTCTTCCTTTTTGTATTCGCGATGACCGTCGCCCTAGTCGTCGTGGTCCGTGCCGACGTAGCGACGGTCTTTATCGTGGCGCGATGTTCCGTTTTGTGCTCGCGATGGCCCGTGTATTGGTCAGGATGGTCGCTGTCGCATTGGTGGGGCGCCTGTCGGTATCACGGCCGCAGTCGCGATGTGGCAGTACGTATTTAAGTCGCGAAGCGACGAAGGCCTGTAGCCTGTGGTTTCAACCACAGGTCATCGCGTTGAACCAATTCGAAGTCGCGAAGCGACGCAGGTTTCTTCTCGTTCTAAAGTTCCAAACCGGGTTATTATCGACCGTCCCTGTCGAGACTAAGACCAAATTCCATGTGATGATTGCTACTTGTGATCGCCTCGCCATGTGACGGGGTGATTCGTTTCGAGATCGAAATCGGGCCAGTTCTTCTCGATCCACGCTCCGGCGTCGTGAAGGTTGTGGAATTGTCGTTGTGGCACTGAACCTCGTGTCGGTGGTTCACCGTCTTGATTCTCGACTTGTGAGAGAACAGGCTGCCCACCATGCAATACGAGTTCCTCGAATCGCAAGACCATAACTTGTCGCAATGGGCCGACGCAGCCGGGATGGGAAAGCAATTTGGCCAGTGATCGTGGGTTTGAAATTAAATTGACGATATCGAATCCTCCGTAAATCGGACGGATTTGATAGGACTGAGATTCGTCAGTTGCCGTCACGTCGCAAAACATTTCCACCGCGTGTTCCACAACCCGCTCTCGAACGATGACGTCCATTCTCATCGCCAATGCGACAAGTCCGTTGCCGGTCGCGAGCGGTTCTGACCACATTCCGGTGTTGTACCCAAGTACCTTGAGCAGCGCCTCCCAACTCCGCATGACTTGGGATGGTTCCAAGCGGGGAACCAATTTAATAAGCCCGTCGCGCGCAGACACTACGTGGGAATCGCTCGGTTGTTCGAGTATTTTTATCAAGCCTCCCACGTACCGCGCGAATTGAGTCGATTCCATCCGAGGGGCCAAGGAAGCCAACGCCTGTAGCGCCGAAAAATTGAGACGCCAGTCGCTCGATTCGTTCAGTACTGAAAGCAGAGCGTCGCACACCCTCGTGAACTGCGCGGGTTCGAGTGGAGGCAACCTAACGAGTGCCTCGAACGCCTCCGAAATGTTTGAGTGATTCCTCGAATTCTCAATGATCGCAATCAATGAATTCGCACCCCGGACGACCTGCGCTGTCTCCATACGGGAAGCCAATGTAACTAGTCCCTTGCCTGCGGTAGAGATTACGAGCCAGCACGTCGCCTTGTTTTTCAGGACATCAATCAGCGCGTCCCCGCCACGTGAAACATGCATGAGTTCCAACCGTGGAGCGAGGGCAACCAACCCCTCGGCCGCATCTGAAAGGACCGTCGCATTCGTCGATCTTTCCAATATCTCGATCAGTGAGTTCGCAGCAGCGACGAGTTGCGTTGATTTCAATCGAGGGGCTAAAGCAACCAGTCCCTTGTCCACTGAATAATGTTCGTCCTCACCAGCCGATTTCTCTAAGGCTGAAATCAAGGTGTCCCAACTTCGCGAAATCTGCTTTGGTTCCAATCTGGGGGCCAAGGCGACCAGTCCGCCGCATGCCGCACTGCGTGCGAGCCCGTTCGTTGATCTTTCCAAGATGTTAATCAGGGAGTTTCCGCAGATTTCGATTTTCGTCGCTTCCACGTGAGGAGCCAATGCGGCGAGTCCCATGCCCCCCGCGTTTAATGCATAAAGGTCGATCGATTTATCCAGAATCGCGATGAGCGCATCCCAATTCCTTATGACATCCATGGGCTCCAAGTGTTGTGCTACAGCGTTCAGCCCCTCGCGTGCCAAAACACCATCGAACCCCTCGCCAAATTTCGTTTCGACCCGGATCAGCGCGTCCCAACTCCGGCTGATCTGGCTTTTCTCCAACTGAGGGACGATAGCTACCAGCCCTTCAACTGCGGCCTCCAACGATCCCTGTTTGGTATCTTTTTCCAGGACCGCGATCAGCGCGTCGCCGAATCGTACGATCTGTGTTGATTCCAGTTGACGGGACAATTTGACTAACCCCTCAATCGCGGAGTGTAGTACGTCCCCCCAATTGCTTAAGCCGTCCTGCGCGGTCGATTTCTTCAGTCCAGCGATGAGTGCCTCAACACCCCGTATGATTTTAGTTGACCCCAAATGAGGGGCGATGCTGACTAGCCCTTCAATGGAGTTCGAAATCGTAAACCCATCGGTCGCTTGCTCAATGTTCTCGATGAGAGCGTCACCGACCTGCTCGATCTGTGATGGCGTCAAGCGAGAGGCAAAACTGACCAAGCGTCGGGTGGCCTCACGTTGCGTTGTAAAACCGTCCGACGGCTCGAGAATCTCTTTCAGTGTCAACGGCACGACGGTTTCAACCAACTTTGCGTCCTGAGTTGATTCTGATCGTCGGCCCAACTCAATCAGTCCCCAGATTGCGGGCGATATATTGCGGAACTTGTTCGATGAGTTTTCCCAAATTGTCATCAGCGCCTTGACACCGATACGATTGGCGACTTCTTGTTGACTTGGATCGATGCGTGAAACAACCAATTCTACGAATTCTCTAAATGTGTCCGAGGGTAAGTGAGTCGATCGGCTCAGATAGAGCATGCTTTCTTCCAGTGCTGGAAGATCTGCCGATCCGAGTTCGAGCGCAAGCCAACACGCTGCAACTCGGATGCGGGGATCGGAATCGCTGTCGCGCTGTTTGATGCTGACGAATTCAATTGCTGCAGCCCGGCGCTCAGGACTGAGGCCAACACAAGATTGTATGACTCGTTCCGCGCGATGCGCGGCTCGAAGCGCCGTCGCGGGGTCTTCAAATGCGATTTGAAGTGCGAACGACTGAAGCCGCGAGTCATTGAGGGCGGACCAGTCGCTAAAACTTTTGAGCTCGGCCGCGCCGAACGCGTTATCGAAACCGATCGGTCGCAAGATCCCGCTGACCAAATGCCGCTCCGCCGCTTCGCGTTGTTTTGATTCCGCCTTTGTCGCCGCCTCGGCCAATTGTCGCTGTTTCTCTTTCTCGTCTCGTTGTTCAGTGACCAAACCTAGCGCAACCTCTTTTTCGTCCTTTGATTCGATCGCGTTTTGTTCCGCGATCCTCGCTCGAACCAAACCCACGGTCGTTCCGAAAACACCGATCAACAGCGCCGTCATCACCGAAGCGGCGCCTATGACAAGGTTTCGATTTCTTTGGACAAACTTTTGGATTTGATATGCCGTGCTTGGCGGCGCGGCTTGAACTGGTTCGCCACTGAGATGCGCGACGATATCGTTGGCAAGGCTGGTTGGAGTCTCGTAACGTCGTCTGCGATCCTTGTCGATTGCCTTCATCACGATCCAGTCGAGTTCTCCTTGAACTAATGTGCCCAGACGCTTGGGCTCGGTTCGGCGGAATGTAGCCAATGACGACAATGTTGGCGTGTTCGGCCCCAGTCTCGTACTGGGTTTGGGCGGATCGACTTCGATGATCATCTTTTTGATCTGCTCGAACGCTGCGGCTTTCAACTCGTTCTTCGAGAAGGGGGTGCTGCCGGTGAGTAGCTCATACAACAGAACGCCCAGGCTGTAGACGTCGGTTCGTGTGTCGATGTCGACGCTTCCCTCAGCCTGCTCGGGGCTCATGTATTGAGGCGTGCCAATGAACTGGTCGTGTTGCGTAAAAAGTGTGCCGTCGGTCAGTTTCTGCGAAATCGCTTTGGCAACTCCAAAGTCGATCACCTTGGCGAACGGTTCGCCGTCTTGTGTGCTGACCAACACGTTGCCGGGCTTCAGGTCGCGGTGAATGACTCCCTTGTGATGAGCGTGCTGGACCGCCTGGCAGACTTGCTCGAACAATTTCAGCCGTTCGGCGATGGTCAGGTGGTTCTGGTCGGCGTAATCCGTGATCGGTTTGCCTTTGACGTATTCCATCACGAAGTAAGGTCGGCCTGAGTCATCGGTTCCGGCGTCGAAGACTTTGGCGATATGCGGATGATCCATTAGCGCGAGCGCCTGACGCTCGGCTTCGAAACGAATGATGACCGCTTTCGAATCCATGCCGAGCTTGATGAACTTGATCGCGACCTGCCGGCGAATGGGTGAGCGTTGTTCGGCGCGATAGACGTCTCCCATGCCGCCGCCACCGATCCGTTCGAGAATCCGGTAAGGACCGACGTTTTCGGGCGTGGCAGTGAGAAGTTCCCGCGCCCGTTTGATCGCGACTTCGTCGTAAGGCTGTTCGTACTTAAGCGTCGGCTTTAACGAGGAGTCGTCGGGATCGTCGGACATGGCCTCGCTCCTGGAGTAGTAACGTTTAGGGTTTTGTCGAAAAAGAAAAGACTTTCACCACGGAGACACAGAGATCACGGAGGAATTCAACTTGGATGAGCACGACGCGAGTTTTCTATCGTAATCGATTTCGTCTCTGTGAATTCTACGTGTCTCCGTGGTGTAAATCATCGACTCATACAACTGAATAGCGATCATTCAAGAATTCCTGACAACGGATTTTGATAATTCCTGAGAAATGGACGAATTTCGAACCAGACCTTTGAGACTTTTGCGTTTCACATTCTTTGTGACGGGTTTTGTTGTATATGAAAAGCGCTCACCACGGAGGCGCGGAGATCACGGAGGACTTCAGATCCTATAAGAACGCATAGCGTTTTCTATAGTCATTGAGGTTGTCCCCGTGACATCTCCGAGTCTCCGTGGTGTAAATCTTAAACTCCTGCAACGAAACAGCGCGAGGAATAAAGAATTCAAAGAACGAAGCGTTTGATACCATCTTTCATCAGGGGCACATTGAAGTTGATTAACAAGCCAAGCTTGCAGCCACTGAGTTTGAGATATGTGAGAATTTGAGCTTCGTGGATGGGAAGGAGCACGTCGACCGATTTCAATTCCAAGAGAATCTTGTCGTCAACAAGAATGTCGATTTTATAGTCGCAATTGAGTTGAGTCCCCTTATATGTCACGGGAAGCGGAACCTGCCTGCGAAACGGAATCCCGAGTTGAGTCAGCTCAAAGCATAAGCACTCTTCGTAGGCAGACTCCAAAAGGCCAGGCCCCAGTTCGCGATGAACTTCGATTGCCGCACCACGAATCTTTCCCGAAAGTTCTTCATACAAGAGCATCATCATCACTTTCGTCTATGCAAGTTTTGCCGAACAAGAAAAGACTTTCACCACGGAGGCACGGAGATCACGGAGGAATTCAAATTGCACGATTAAGTTTCGCTTTTGATTTGGCAATTGATTATTTCGCCGTGTATTCTCCGTGTCCTCCGTGACTCCGTGGTGCAAATCTTAAACTCCTACAACTAAATAGCGACCATCCAGCGGTTTCTGGCAACAGACTTTGAGAATTCTTAAATTAATGTACGGATTTCGTGTCAGACGCCTGCAACCCAAGCCTAATCGTTCATGGAGGCTTTCGGCATGAACGCAGAAAATGATCCTGGAGAATCGATTGAGACCGATTCCGCCAACTTGATTACCGGCGAATTGACTCGTGCGAGTATTTTTCACAAGCTCAATACGGCGAACGCAGCCGATCGTGAAATGGCGTGGAGCGAGTTTCGGTCACGTTATGCGCCCATCATCGCGGGATTTGCCACCCGATGCGGAGCCAATCGACAGGACATTGACGACATTATTCAGGATGTCATGACGAGTTTCCTCGGAGCCAGTGGCGAATTTTCGTATGATCCGAAAAAAGGGCGATTTCGGGGTTATCTGAAGACCTGCACCGTGCGAGCGGCGATTAAACGAGCGGGGAAGAACATCCGGTATCGCGGAATCCCTCTCGAAGAAATCCCGCAGGCAGAATTGGCTGTCGAACTAATCTGGAACGACGTCTGGGAAGAACAACTTGTCGCACGGGCATTATCAATCGTGCGGAACGCCTGTCAGAACAGCATCGTGTTTCAGGCGTTCGAACAATACGTCCTGCTGGATCGTTCGGCGGAAATCGTTGCCAGGGAACTTGGTACGACCGTGAACAACGTGCATCAGTCCAAAGTCAGGATCACAAGACAACTTCGCGACACCGTACAACGCTTGCGAGAGTCGGAAGAGGAGTGAAATTTCACATTGTGCATCAGCAGCTTCCAAACGTTAAGAAAGCATGTCCGTCTTTCTATTTACTTTCGACAAGTTTGTTTGTAGTTTTATGCTATTGTCTATCTGACGGCGAAATCCGCAAGGATGAGGAAAAAACTTTGAACAGAAGGTAACGACGGGAAGAAAATAAGAAACAAAAGATTGTCTTCAGATGTGTCCGGGGATGTTGGCATTGGTGGGGCTCGAAGACTCCACCGCACCCTACGATTCTGCAAAGCGAATGAAACTGGTTGAAGTTGGCCAACTCGGTCAAATTCGGTACCGGACAAACACTACGAAACAGGGAACTTGGCCAACTTGGTCAACTTTTTTTGTGATGTTCACTGGGACGCCGGGATTGGGATTGGTTGGACTCGAAGACTCCACAGCACCATATGATTCTGCAAAACGAATGAAACTGGTCGAAGTTGGCCAACTTGGTCAACTTCATCAATCGAGAAACACTACAAAAAAGGGAACTTGGCCAACTCGGCCAACTTTTTTTGTGATGTTCACTGGGACGCCGGGATTGGGATTGGTTGGACTCGAAGACTCCACTGTACCCTACGATTCTGCAAAACAAATAAAACTGGTCGAAGTTGGCCAACTTGGTCAACTTCACCAACTGAGAAACACTACAAAAAAGGGAACTTGGCCAACTCGGCCAACTTTTTTTGTGATGTTC
>CAIULL010000080.1 GCA_903899985.1 uncultured Schlesneria sp. | reverse complement strand
CGCCGAGCCGTAAAGTAGGTACACGCATCGACTCAGCGGCTCGGCAGGAGCCTCGCCCTCCCATTGGGTTGCGGGCGAAGCCCGCGCCGGGAATCTCAAGTCGCGTCCAATAAGGATTCGGCTTGCGTGACGAAGTAATTGGCTCGCGATATACTGACGGACTGAAATGACCCGACGGCGGCGTGTGTCGACTCGGATTTGCGATTTCCTGAAAAAACAACGGAACGACGACAATGGCGGCAGCGGCGATCAGCCCGGGAGTGACACGAATTGGCTGGATTGGGACCGGCGTGATGGGTTCCAGCATGGTGGGGCACCTGATTTCCGCTGGATACTCCGCGACGGTATTCAGTCGGTCCAAAAGTAAGGCTGAACCGCTGATTTCACGAGGTGCCCAATGGGCGGAGACACCGAAAAAGGTCGCCGAGCAATCAGACGTCGTGTTTTCGATCGTCGGGTTTCCCAGTGACGTTCGGGAGGTCATGCTCGGCGCTGAAGGCGCTCTTGCAGGATCGAAACCGGGGACAATTCTGGTCGATATGACGACGAGCGAGCCATCATTGGCTGTAGAAATTCATCAGACGGCAGCCAAAAAGGGAGTGTTCAGCGTCGACGCACCTGTTTCCGGGGGTGATATCGGCGCCAAGAATGCCACGCTTTCGATCATGATTGGTGGCGAGAAAGAAGTGGTCGATTCTCTTCAACCGCTGTTTTCAACGATGGGAAAAACCCTGGTTCATCAGGGAAAAGCGGGGGCTGGGCAGCACGCCAAGATGGCGAACCAGATCTTGATCGCCACGAATATGATCGGGGTCTGTGAGTCACTGTTATATGGGTACAAAGCCGGACTTGATCTTCCGACGATGTTGCAATCTGTCGGACCTGGTGCAGCTGGTAGCTGGTCGCTGAACAACCTTGGTCCCCGGATCATGAACAATAACTTTGATCCCGGGTTCTTTGTCGAACACTTTATCAAAGACATGGGAATAGCGCTCTCGGAAGCAAAACGAATGGGTTTGTGCCTGCCTGGGTTGGCGCTTGGCGAACAGTTGTATTTGTCCGTCAAATCCAAGGGCTGGGGACGAAATGGAACTCATGCCTTGATGCTGGCGTTGTCGGAAATGGCGGGAATTGATTGGAAGAACAGAAAGTAAATTCAATGACTCGAAAAGGTGAACAGTTCGCCGGTTTGACTGTGGCCATTGTCACTCCGTTCAAAAACGGAAAAGTGGATGAGGCTGCGCTCAAAAAGATGGTGGATTGGCAGATTGCTCAAGGAACGAATGGCCTTTGTCCCGTCGGGACGACTGGCGAGTGTCCCACGTTGTCGACTGCGGAACACGAACGCGTCGTCGCCGTTGTCTGCGAGCACGCAGCGGGTCGAATTAAAGTGATGGCGGGCACGGGTTCGAACAGCACATCCGAAGCCATCGAACTGACAAAATTCGCAAAATCGGTCGGGGCCGATGGCGCGATGATGGTGGCTCCTTATTACAACAAGCCGACTGGAGAAGGTTTTTATCAGCATTACCGAGCTGTCGCCGAAGCGGTCGATATCCCGATCATTCTGTACAACATCCCGGGTCGGACCGCAAAAAACATGGAGCCCGATGTTGTTGCTCGAATTGCTGAGATCCCGAGTGTTGTCGCGATTAAAGAAGCAACCGGTTCGATGGATCAAGCATCGCAAACCCTGGCGTTGACGAATTTGACGGTGCTCAGCGGCGATGACAGTCTTACGCTTCCGATTTTGGCGATGGGAGGAAGCGGGATCGTCTCTGTGGTTGGAAACATCGTGCCTGGTGACATGCTTCAATTGCTCAAGGCATTCAAAGCAGGAAATATGGCAGAAGCCCAATCCTGGCATTTCAAGCTTTTCTCACTGTGCCGTGACATGCTGGGTATCGCGACGAACCCGATTCCGGTCAAGATCGCGATGAAAATGCTTGGGAGAGACACCGGCGAGCTGCGGCTGCCACTCACTCCGTTGTCGTCGTCCGAAGAAGAAAGACTGCGAAAGACATTGGTCGCTTATGGCCTGCTGTAATCCGGCTTGCTAGACTGAGTTACAATCGCAGTTCGGCAGCGGATCGATGGATTGTTGCTCGTCTTTTCGGTGAAATTCGGTTAGTTTCGTTGTGTTTTTTTGCGAATGTCACAATCAATCAATAATTGATTTAGGGGCTTTTCAATGGCTTTCGGTTTTGGCAAGAAACGTGACGATGTTGACGATGAAGACGATGACGAAGAGGAAGAAGAGGAAGTCGATCTTGTCAATTTTCAGGGGGCGATGAACGGAAAAACTGCGGATATGGCGGCAAATGCACGCCTTGTTCAAGCCGCTTTGCGTCCCACGAAAGACATGATCACCGACGCCCTGGAGCGCCGTGCTGAAACGATTCGTGTCGATGTCAAAGGTGAGAAGGCGCAAGTCGCCTTATCGATCGATGGAATGCCCTTCGCTGGCGGGCGACTTGCAAAGTTGCAGGCGAATGCGATTACTCAGATGCTGAAGGTCTTGTGCGGTCTGGATGCTCGACTTAAGGGTAAGCACCAGGTCGGCGGCGTTAAAGCGGAATTTCACGGTACCAAGTACGAACTCACGGTCGACATATTGCCGCAAGCCGATGCGACTGAACGATTAACGGTTCGTATTCGTAATCTCAGTCACAAATTGGAAACTCCGGTCGACCTCGGTTTCAGCGATTCTTTGAGGCAGACGATTCGTGACATTACTGGCAATCGTCACGGGCTGATTGTCTGTTGTGGGATGCCCGGTTCGGGGGTGACAACGACGACTTACGCCTTACTGCGAGGAATCGACGTCTACCTGTATTCCATCTATTCGATCGCGAAAACAGATCGAGAATTGCTGAATATCAAAAAGTTTGAAGTCAATCCAGGTGACGACTTACAAACATCGATGATGCGAATGATCCGCGAAGAGGCAGATGTCATTTTTGTCGATCCGATTCGAGATGCGGATACCACTCAACAATTGATGAGCGTGGCCGATCGGATCTGTATCATCAGTGAAATGCAGGCGAAAGATTGTGCAAGTGCGATCGGACAGCTCGTTGAATGGTCAGGCGATCCACAAAAGGCGAGCGAACTGATTGATGCCGCATTCAGTGCGAAACTGGTTCGGCTATTGTGTCCACAATGTCGCGAAGCGTTCCGACCCAATCCAAAGCTTCTGGAAAAGGTCGGTCTACCTCCGGAAACGAAAGTCCTTTACCGCAAAGGAGAACCGGCGGTTGATGAAAAGACTGGCGAAGAAGACGACCCTTGCGATAAATGTGGCGGCGCTGGGTTTTATGGTCGCATGGCCATGATGGAAGTGATTATTGTCACTGATCCAATCCGAAAACTGATCGCCGAAGGGGCTCCAGCGGATCAGATTAAGGCTCTTGCCCGAGCAGAAGGCTGTCTGACGTTCCATAAGGACGGTTTACGACTCGTTGCCGAAGGAAAAACCTCACTTGAAGAGCTGCAGCGGGTCTTTAAGGGCTGATTTTTCTCGTCTTTCCGGCAATTCGTGCTGGAACTGGGTATGACTTACCAAAGAAATGTAGGTCCACACGTCCAAACTCCCCGAAATTCGGGTTGATCCGTTTGGACGTCGTGGTTACAACGCGCCCTTCTCCCATATCAGACATTTCGTTTGCACGTCTCATTTGTCCGAAGATCGGTCGCGGTTCGTACTGCGCCCAGTTAGCCCCATCGTAGAGGTGCCTCGATGCACGTGTCGCTTCCTCGACGTTATCACCGTGTCGGCCGTTCCATGCGGTTCCTGCTGTGGATTTGCTTCGGCCTTTTGGCCGTCGTACCCTGGCAGGCCATCCGCGGTCAGGAGCAGGCAGAAAAGCCTGTCGTCGACCAGACTGCCGACGAGAAGAATCAGGCTCGTGATGATGGCGAACGGCCTGATTCATCGGGCGTCGACTTGACGTCGAACGAGAAGCCTGAGCCGATTCAGTCGGTTGCACAAAAGCGGCTTTCTCCTGATCTGACTCCTTCATTGATCTTCCGCGGTCAGGATGCACCGCTGCAGATGACCCCGCTTCAGGTCAGTCCTCAGATGCAGGGGCCCGAGGTTGAGGACCCCGGCTTCTTGTCGAGCGACCGAGTGACTGGCCGTTCCGGAGAGGCACTTGGAAGCCTGTTTCGAATTGGTGGATTTACGGGTCCTGCGATCGGTCGCAGAAATTCCCTGTTCCCCATCGAATATATGCCGTATTCGCTAGTCGACAATAACCTGATCTTTGGGGACTTTCGCGGTTTTAAAAGCACCACCGATACCTGGGGTGCCAATATCGGCGGCGGTGTTCGTCATTACTTCCCCAGAATCGACCGTATCCTCGGTGTGAATGCGTTCTTCGATTATGACAATACGAGTGGCTCGACCTTCCGGCAGGTCGGATTCGGTGCGGAATGGTTGGGTTCACTTTACGATCTGCGCGGTAATGCCTATTTCCCCACGGGACAGTCGGCGGTGCAAACCAGCCTGGTCAACGTCGACGGTACGCAACAATTCGTGGGACACCTGTTGACGGTCAATCGACTGCACACGTTCAACAATGCCTTGCACGGATTTGACGGTGAAATTGGCGTGCCGATTCCCGGTGCGGTTCCTCAGCGTCACGATGTTCGCGTGTTCGGAGGTGGTTACTGGTATGAAAGTGACCTGATCCAATCGTTTGGTGGATGGAAAACGCGAATTCAGGCCAATGTCATCCCCAGTGTCTCGCTTCAGCTCGAAGTGACGCACGATCAACAATTCAAAACGAACGTGGTCTTCGGAGGGTCATGGAGTTACGGCGGGTTCAAGCAAGCCGCTGGCACACCGAAGTCTCAGTACGATCGCATGACAACGCCCGTCATCCGAAATTACAACATCATTGTGGGAACCGCTTATCAGACAGATGTTGGGGCGGTTGTTGACGATCCCAATACAAATAAACCTTACTTCTTCGAATTCGTCGACAGCAACTCCAAAGCACCGTTCTTCAATGGAGTCATCGGCAATGGTACGTATGAAAACCCCTATCAGGTATTCTCAAATGCTCAGGCAGCAATTCTTAAGGATACTCCCGCGCCCACAGGAAGTGATCTTCGCGGCATAATCTTCGTAAAGGGTGGCAGCGTGTTTGATTCCAAAGTCAATCCCGCTGACAACGGTACCGTCCAGCTCCAGGAAAATGTTCGTGTGCTTGGCGGATCAGCCAGTGTTGAGCATCTGGTCAATACCAATGCGTTGAATTCAAACTCGTCTCTTGGTTACGGATTGCTCTTGCCTCAAGGGTCCGGTGCAAAACCTGAGTTCGACAATACACCAATTAATCCCGTGACCAATGCTTCAATCACGCTTGCCAACTACTCTGAATTCAGTGGTTTCAACGTCAATCAACCTGTGGGAATCGGTCTCTATGGATCAGGGATAACGGGATCGACACAATACAGTACGGTTCGTCAAACGAATGTCACCGGAGCTGGGTTGAATTCCGTTGTTCTTGACAATACCGCCGGACGCATCTTGTTCCAGGGCGATGCGATCACATCATCGGGTGTGACCGACGCGTCAACATTCCTTGTCAGTAATACGCAGGCAAACAGCCAGGTGTATTTCACTCAGGATCCGCTGACTTCCAGTGCGAACCCCACGCCTGGAACTGTTACGAACAATGTCACCGGTACGAATTTAATAAGTACAACATTAGAGGTCACAAAGACAAAAGCCAGCAGTCTTGTTGATTTTACGAACTCTACGGTCAGCGATAAGGGTGGCAACGGTATCCAGATCCACGATAACAACGGCAACGTCGATATCGGAAATGCAACCCTGGCTAACGACGTTGGCACCGCACTTGGAATTCTGAATGACAATGGCGTTTTTTCCAGTAACGGGACGGTGACAATCACGAACTCTGCCAGCGATTCGATTGTCATCCAGAATCTTGGCTTGAACGGTAGTGCTGTGTTCCCCGGTGCCGGTAACGCTTTTGACGTGAATATTCTTGATCGAACTTCAGGTCGTGGCATCTTCTTGAACGACAATCTGGGAACTGTTTCCTTCACGACGGGTGTCAATATTCAATCACCCGGTAACGTCGCCTTTGCTGCAATTGACTATCAACACAATGGAATCCTGGTGAAAGACCCGATCACCGGCGTCTCGACGCCACAGGGAGGGAATGCCAGCTTCAATAACATCACGATCAACGGTGGCGGACGTGGAATTTTGATTGGCCCCCTTGTCGCGACCAATCCACCGAATTACGGCACGTTTACTGTGACGGGTACCACTTCGATCACAGGAACCAATGACGTCGCGATCGAAATCATTAATGACAGCTCAACCGTGCAATTCGGTACCGGGACTGCTGGCGGTGGAACGACGATCAACAATCCGCTGAATATCGGAATCGAGGTCCTGGCGAATAACGGCACGGTCAATTTCGGTGGAACCACCACGATCAATCAACCGGCCTTTAACGCGGTGGGAAGCCCGATTCTCCCGGCAATCAACATTCAGGGAAATACCAACCTGTTAAGTTCGGTCTCGTTTAACTTCGCGGATATCATTGGTGGGAATGTTCCTGCCGCACCACTTCCGGTGAATGCTCCACAATATGGCGTCAATATTGGTGATCCAGTTAATACGGCTCTCTTCAACCCTGCCCCCGTCACATTCAACAGGCTGGACATTTTGAATCTGCAAAATGGGACGGGATTGCGGGTGTACAATGAGGGGGTCGCTCCAATTCCCGCGGCTCAGTCTGGAGCGGCAGGGACACCTGGATCCGGTTTATTCATCGGTAGCGGGCACATTCTGGTAACCGGTGGGCCTGCAGTCGATATTGAAGAGTCGACGATGAGCGTGACATTGAACAGCGTCTCAGATTCGATCTCGTTCTTCGCCAACCAGGCACCACAATTCGGGATCAATCTGGTGAATGACAATGCGATTGTCGCGACAAATCTGCCGCAGCTGAACCAGTACATGTTCACCCTGGGTGCATTGCCCCCTGCTGCACAGAATTCTGCCGGGCTCATCTCGGGTGCCACTATTGCGGGGATCAACATCAATCAGACCAACGCAAATCTGATCCAAACTGGTGCTGTGCAAATCAACAGCGTGACACTGCAGTCTAACCAACTTGGTCTTAGCGCGAATAACCTGCTGCAGTTGAGTGTCAACAACTCGGCCTTCGACTTCAATCTTGGGCAAGGTGTCGGCAATGTCGGCGGCAAACTTGCTGGTCAAACGGGTGCCGCGATCGATGCACTGAACGTACCTCGCGTCGATATTGAAACCTCGACGTTTAATCAGAATGGTAACTTTAACGGAATTACGAATAGCCTTGCCGGGTTCGTTGATCACGCAATTTATCTGCATGCGAGCACGCCGCTCGTCCAACCGGGGATTTCGGGGGTTCCGATTTCGAATAATGGAACCGCAACGGCAGGAAAATACATCTGGAGTATTAACAACAATACCAGCCTGAATGGCAATCTTATTGGCGGCTTTACCGGAGCTCCAGGTGCTGGTGACGTCGTTCTGATTGCAGGGCCGCCAACGGCACCGCTGACATATCTGGCGCCTGGTACGGCGACGTCGCCAATCAATTTGTTGCCGGTCCCACTGGTCTTTCAATTCAACAATAATCAGGTCACCGTTCCCAACAATAATATTGGATTGCTTAACAACAATTTCATCAACAACATTGCAGCTGTTGACGTAAGGTGGACGGGCCAGATCGACCTTACGTCGACTGTCGCGAATGTCACATCTTCTATGAACAACAATAATATTAGCCTGGGCGGAAACGACGTTGGGTTCTTAGTGCAAAATGCAAGTACGCAATACGTGACGAACTTTAATATCAGCAACAATACCTTACTGGCAAATAACGGGGGAAACACCGGTATTTTCATCAATGATTCGAACCAGACTAACCTGTCGATCGATAACAACAACTTCAATTTCTTGACGGCTGTCGTCAACCTCGTCACAAATCAAGATTATGGGATGAGAATCTCTGTTAACAACGCACCAACGAATTTTTCGACGATGGATATTTCGTACAACACGATTACGATGGCCCAGGGCCCGCTCGATCAGGGGATTGTGTTCCCAACGATGTTTGCTCCGGCGTCGATCACATTTAACGGAAATAACATCAATATCACCGGAGCTCAGCCAATCTTCGGTCAGGGGATCCAGTTCCAGATCGTAAACGGAGCACCGGTCGTGCTGCACGGAAATGTTAACAACATTATCTCGGTTAATGGAAACGGGGCTGGAATCAGGCCGATTAACTGGTTCAGCCCGATACCATCCACTGTGACGCAAGGTCAGTTCATTATCAACGGGGCTTTCGGGCCATGACATGATGCACAGGCGGGGCATGTGATTGTCATCTGAAGTTGCATGACTCAAGATTTCATGAGTCGTCGTTAGTTGTTCAGCGTAAAGAGTACCGGTCAATCGGGCTGATTTGAGAAGTGTCTCATGTGGCATTGAGAACGATCGAATCGGCAATCGCGTCGGGGTGCTCATTCCCACGGATGACGATCGGGTGACACTCGTTGAGATTGCGGAACCACGTCGTCTGGCGTTTCGCGAATTGGCGAGTGCGGGTCTGGATCGTGTCTTTCAATTTGTTGAAGGACGAACGGGATTTATCGTCGGTTGATGAAATGGTCTTAGAAAATTCTTCAGGTCGGTTTGATTCCAGCCAATCGATCACTTCCTTATACCCCAGTCCCTGACGGGCTGTATGGCTTAATGGTTGTGGCCTGGCGATCAGGTTCCTGACTTCGGTAATCAGTCCCAGGGCGAACATATTTTCGACCCGATCATCGATTCTGCGATAGAGCCAGTCCCTTGGGGGCGACAGCCAGTAAACGTGTGCTGGGCGTTCTTCGTCGGGCTTCAGCCCCTGCTGTTGAAGGCTCGATAACGGCTGGCCAAGTATTTCGAAGACCTCTAATGCCCGAATGATTCGCCGTTGATCGTTGGGGTGTAGCCGTTGGGCCGAGACGGGGTCGACTCGTTGCAGCTGGCCAAACAATGAATCTGGTCCTTCCAATTGCGCCAGTCTTTCAAGTCGTTGTCGGATTTCCCAGTTTGCTGGCGGACCCTCGAAGACACCACGCAGAAGTCCGCGCAGGTAGAGTCCAGCTCCGCCGACGAATAACGGAATCTTCCCGCGCGAAATGATTCCACGGCAGGCAGCCTCGGCTTCGGAAAGGTATTCAGCGAGGCTGAATTCCTCGTGGGGATCGAGAATATTAATCAAATGATGTCGCACGCGCGATTGCTCTTCGGCAGAAGGTTTTGCTGTGCCGATGTCCATTCCCCGATATAATGTCATAGAATCCAGTGCGACGATTTCTGCCTGAAGCCGCTCGGCCAGCCGCATGGAAACAGCGGTTTTGCCGCATGCCGTTGGGCCTGCCAGAAACCAGCATTTCGACAGTAATTCGATGGCAAACGTCACGAGAAAGCTCGATTTTCCTGGTCTGATAACGAAATGGGGATTCCGAAGTCTCAATCTCGCGACATTCAGAAATTTGACGTTGTCAATTACGATTCAGAGTCATATCGTTTGTGTATGGTCGCTCAGGGTTTATTCGAATGACTCAGATAGTAACGGTCATCGGGCGTTATCGTGAAGTGCTACCATGATTCGTCGACGCTTCAACTAGAATCCGTGTGGAAGGTCAAAAAAATGAACATGACGTCACTTGGACACAGTTCTTTCAGGTTTAGACCGCAAAATGCGTTTTGGAATGTTGTCTTAAAGCTGTTCGTCATCGCAGCAGCCGTATTCGTGATGCAGGGAGCGCAAGCTATGGCCGATCCAAAAAAGGGACCAAGCCAGGAATCCGAATCCAACGAAACAGCACCTTCATCTTCCGTTGAGATGGTCGAAGAAGCGACGTTTGGCTCGGGATGCTTCTGGTGTACAGAAGCGGTCTTTCAGCAATTGAAGGGAGTCAAGTCGGTTGTTTCGGGATATAGCGGAGGGAGAACGAAGAATCCGACGTACGAGGAGGTCTGCACGGGAACGACTGGACATGCCGAAGTGATTCGCGTCACATTCGATCCAAAGATCGTCACTTACGTCGATCTGCTGGAAGTGTTCTGGAAAACTCACGATCCGACAACTCTTAATCGTCAAGGGGCAGATCATGGGACCCAGTATCGATCGGTGATTTTTTATCACGACGAAGCTCAGCACAAACTAGCCCAAGAATATAAGAAAAAACTGGACGATTCCAAGGCATTTGACAAACCGATTGTCACGGAAATCTCACCACTGAAAGAGTTTTATCCGGGTGAAGACTACCATCAGAACTATTTCCGCAATCACCCCGACAACCCTTATTGCACTGCAGTCATCAATCGCAAAGTTGCGAAGTTCAAAGCGGTCTTTAAGGACAAATTAAAGAAAAAGGGCGAGCTGTGATCTCAATGCGCACTTCCTTTTGCTTCTGAAAAGGTCATTGGCTGTCGGGCAGTGAGATGAACGCAGCCTTGAGTGAGAGGCACGACGCTGAAGTGGTGAGATCGTTCCCGTTGAAGTGAGGTCGTCAGCAATGATGCAAAAATGCCTCGTTGCTGTCAATTTTATCTCTCGATTACAGCGGGCCGTGACGGGTTCGTATTTGGCTGCCAGAAAGAATGGAGCACCAGCATGATTGCTCCCGTGACGAGGTAGCTATCCGCGAAATTAAATGTCGCCCAGTGAAATCCGCCGTCGAAAAACACGAAGTCAAGAAAATCGCGCACGCCGTAAATTTGACTTTTGCCGTCATTCCAGCCGTGTAAGCCAAGCCGGTCGTAAAGGTTTCCCATCGTACCGGCAAGAAGCAATCCACTGGCGACGGTCAGCCACCACGATTCAATCGCTTGTCCGGTCCAGAGAAAATAGCCAATCACACCGATTGCGAGGATACTCAGGCTGGCAAACAGCCATGTCTGACCTTGTCCCAGGCCCCACAGGGCACCCAGGTTAAATGTGGTTGCCAGTTCAAAATTAATGGGGATCCCGAGAACGGAACCCTTCCAAACCTTGAATTGTCCAGGAACCTGCAGCCAGTTGAACACCGCCCATTTCGACCACAGGTCCCAAGCTAAGCCGGACAGCGAGAGCACTGCGAACACCGCATATCTCAATGCCGGTCGCTTTAATGGTCTATTCATTTCCAAAGCGGAATTGTCTCCGACCGTATTTGAACTTGTCAGAGAGGGGCTACTTAGCGATGTTCCTCGCGCTTCCGTTCGCATTCGACGCAGTTCCTTGCGTATGGGATTTCCCGAAGACGAGTCTTGGGAATCATTGACCGAGTTGCAGGACGACCTGCTTCCCGGCAACTGACGCAAACACCAAATGTTTCGTCATTGATTCGTTCGAATGCTTCTTCGATCTCTTCCAGAACTTCCTGTTCGTTTTCAACTCGCCTTAACGTAAATTCCTGTTCATATGTTTCTGTCCCGAGCTCTGCCAGATGTGTCGGGGACTTCGATTCTGAGCCGTTTTCATTTCGATCGAGCGCGTCTGCAGTTAAGTGCTGCACATCGCCACGGACACGTGCACGAAGAGTTTGCAAAAGATTTTTGAACTCGTCCAGCTCAGCTTTTTTCAACATCGGCTTGTTCTCTCGGAAAACCCTACACAGCGTTGCTCATTTTGGGTGGCGAGTAAGAGATTATATGTTTCTGTCATAACGAATATCAAGTTGTCCCGCAATTTGCGTCTGCAATGCCAGGAAAGTCAGGGAGTTGGGGATTTACTAACGGTTATCACGATTAGTCCAAATAATTCGATGTTTTACACAAACTGCTAATTCAAAATCAGTTATGGCAGATTTCTGTCGAAATCGGATGCCTGAGGATTCGACGTCGCAATTCAGCTCGATCTGATTTTCAAAATTGAATTTGAAAATTCAAAAATGGAAGAATCAGAAAAACACATCTCAAAAAATCTTTCAGGATGGCGTTTCACCGACAAATTCTTGGATCAGACTTCTCGAACAACGATCCGATTTCCTGACACAGCGATGACTTCCAGGTTTGCATCGGCGGCAATGAACGGCCCTTCGCTGATCACATCCAGAGTCCGATTGTCGAAACGCGCCTTGCCCGAAGGACGAAGCATCGTGATTGAGGTTCCTGAGTCGCCGATCGAAACAACATCGCTAAACCCCGTCGCTGAAGGAGATATTTCCAATCGAAGACGAGGTTCATCAGGGTTCACTCCGGGTGGACCAAGGACCATGGAATCAAATCCCGGCAGTGACGGAAGGAATCTTGCGAATGTCACGCCGAATGCAACCACGATGCCGAGTGACAAAACCACTTGTCCCGTTTGCCAGGTCAATTCTTCGAGGTTTGTTGTGAAGTCATAGCTCCAGGAATGGCCCGCCATGACCAATGAGGCCAGAACGAGCAGGATTCCCGAGACTCCGAACACGCCAAATCCCGGGATCACAAAGATTTCCAAACCGAGGCAACCGATCCCTAACACGAAAAGAACAACTTCCAGCCATCCCGCTGTTCCTCCCATGAAACTGCTCCAGAAGAACAAGGCAAAGCAAAGCACCGAGAGAATGCCAAGGATTCCGGTCATGAAATGCAATTCGACGTAGATCAAAGCCACGCCCAACACGATCATCAACATTACCATCGCGGGGTGATTCAAACTGAATACCAGGCGATCGACCCACGTTTTTTCGATCGGCACCAGCTTCATTCCAGGAGGAACTCCGATCCGAGATTTCAGTTCTTCGAAGTCGCTGACCGGTGATTCCGAAATCTTCAGCTCGTTCGCACGAATCCCATTCGAAGTAAACAGTAACTCGCCATTGGTTTCACGGAGCTGTGGTCCTTTTATCCATTCGCCGTTAGAGGCATGAATGTCTAGCTCACTCATATACCATACACGACCATTATCCCGGTGAGTGACCTGAAAAACTTTTAGAGAGCGATCCGCCATGGCTTCACAGATCGCGACGGGACGATGTTTCTTTTCCGCTAATTCCCGCAACGCCACTTTGAGCGGGCTGAGAATTTTCTCGGGGGCTCGTTCGAATGGCTGTCCCGGCCGCATTTCGATTGGACCGGCGTCTCCGATTTTTGCGTCGGGATGCATGATGATTTCGTCACAGCCAAGAGAGATGATGGCTGCGCCACTGATCGCTTCACGGGGGACGTATGCAACTGTGCGAATTTTTTTCGCTTCAAGATCGGCAATTGCGTTTGCCAGAGTGATACTGGCAACCAGCAGCCCACCGGGAGAGTCGATTTCAAACACGATCGCTTGAGCATCGTCGGCGACGGCTCGTTCAATCTGTCGGACGAGGAAGCTTTCCTGAAGCCGGTCAATAATGCCGTCGACCTTGATCAAGCGAACTTTGCGAGTCTCTTTTTCGATTGCAATTTCGCGAAGCGATTCACGTTGCAATCCGTAAAGAGCTGCGACCGAAAGTCGGTTCTCGGCCGTTTGGGAAACGAGAATGTCCAGCGATCGGGCCGAACTTCCCTGGAACGAACCGATCACTCCAGCCTCTTTCACAATTTCGACATTTTCAATCGTCACGTTTGTTTTGCGAAGAGTTTCAAGTTCATCCTTCGTCACGACTCGTGATTCTAATTCGTCGGTCCCATCCTCCACCGACCTGACGCGGACTCGCCAGAGTTGCTCCTGCTGGTCCATCATTCCCCGAACGATGGCGGAATTGATTTTGTTGTTATGCCGTTTCTGAGCTAATGCAAGAATTGCCTGTTGTTCGTCGATTTCCAGTGGTTTTCCTCGCCCGATATCGCCAAGTCTTGCGTCAGGATGCATGACGATTTGCTTGCAGGCCAATGCGATCAGCACATTGGGGCCTGTGACGGTTGCAGGAATCCAGGCAACGGTTGTGATATTCGATAACTGTGATGATGTCAGAAACTTTGCCAGTCCCTGAAGGTGGTGAAATTGACTCGTTCCCGGTTCGATCTGCAGCACCAGCACGGCCGGGCGATCTTCCTGCGACGCTTGTTGTTGAAGTTTAAGTGCTGTCGTTGAGATTCGATTAAAGACTGAATCATCTACGGGACTTGTGACCGTCAAAAATTGCCCGATCGGCGGATGCTTCTTTTGGGGAGCTTCATCGACGGCGAACAAGTGATCTGAACTGCACGTCAGGAAGACAGCTACGAAACAGCTCCAAATGAAAAATCGCTGCGAAACAGATTTCATGGCACGCATCATTTTTCCATTCCCGAATGCAAAACGCGTCAGCCGCTGGCTGGCGCGGGAATCGACTCAGTGAATTATACACGGCAACCCAGTCGCCGGGGAGGAGTCGCCGATGTTCGCGTCTGATAACGGTCGGATTTATCCTGATCCTCGGGTTTAAACGAACGTGGACGACGCGGATGAGGTGCGAAAAATTCTGGTTAGCGATCAACTTCCACTGATTCCGAACGAAAAATTCTTCTGCACGCACATTGGCCTTGAGAGGTGTGTCGACTGAACTGCGCCGCTAGAATCAGCGTCTCGATTGAGTTTTGCAACTACCAATGTGCGATTTCCAGCGTCCTGATGACAGGTTTTGTATATGGATTTTCTGACTGAATTGCGGTCTCGACTGCGAACCGCGTTGACATCCCTGACCGACTCGCCCGATTCCTATGTCGAAATGCTCAAACTGTCCCAGGACGGAAAGTTTGGGGATTTTCAGGCCAATTGTGCGATGCCACTTGCTAAACAAACCAAGAAGGCTCCCCGCGACGTTGCCACTGCTCTGATTGAAAAACTGGATGTTGCGGACCTTTGCGATCCCCCCGAAATCGCCGGACCGGGGTTTATCAACCTTCGACTCCGATCAGACCGCCTGGCGGCCGAGACCGCGAAACTGACGAAGGACGACAAGCTTGGCGTGGCCGAGGTCGATTCACCCAAAACTTACATCGTCGACTTTTCCTCGCCGAATGTTGCCAAGCCGATGCACGTGGGGCATTTGCGGAGCACCGTTATCGGCAATGCATTATGTCGCATTCTGCGATTTCTCGGCCATCGAGTCCTCTCCGACAATCACGTTGGCGATTGGGGAACTCAGTTCGGCATGATTATTTACGGGTACAAGAACTTTCGTGACGACGCAGCGTACCAGCGCGATCCCGTTTCGGAATTGGCCCGTTTATACCGATTGGTGAATCAACTTTCTGACTACCACGAACTCGTGGCAAATCTGCCAAAACAACGAGAAAAGCTTCCGTTAAGCGAAGCCGCGCTCGTCGCTGCCCGGCAATCCGCCGCGGCGAATCCGGCGGACAAGGACGCTTTGCGGCTCGTGAAAAAATCTGAACAGGAATTATCCGATCTGAAGGGGGCGATTGCGTCTGCCGAAAAGAAATGCCAATCCATAGACGAAAATTCGGCGTTAAAAACACTCGCTGATGCTCATCCCAAAATCGGCGAACTCGCACGTCGAGAAACCGCCAAGTTGCACGCGGGTGACGTTGAGAATAAGCGACTGTGGGACGAATTCGTTCCCAAATGCATGCTCGCGCTCGAATCCATGTACCAGCGATTCGGGATTACGTTCGATATGGCTTTGGGAGAAAGCTGGTACAACCCCATGTTGGCGGGGATCGTCGACGAACTCAAAAACCAAGGAATGGCCGTTGTCAGTGAAGGAGCAACCTGCGTCTTCGTTGAAGGGAATGATGCTCCATTCATCGTTCAGAAAGCGGACGGAGCCTTTACCTATGCGACAACGGATCTGGCAACGATCCGGTATCGAGTCGATACGCTTCACGCCGACGCTTGTCTGTATGTCGTGGATTCACGACAGAGCGAACATTTCCAATTGTTGTTCGCCACGGCTAAGAAAATTGGCTACGACAAAACAGAGTTTCGTCATGTGAGTTTCGGAACAGTTCTTGGTGAGGATCGACGGCCTTACAAGACGCGGTCGGGCGACACGATCGGACTTGAAAGCCTGCTCGACGAAGCGATCCAGAATGCTCGAAAAATTGTTGATGAGAACAGTTCCCATTTGAGTGAACCTGAACGAGCGAATGTTTCGATACTCGTGGGGATGGGAGCCATCATCTACGTCGACCTCCATCACAATCGAGACAGCGACTACGTTTTCAGTTGGGAAAAAATGCTGGCCACCACTGGAGATACGGCAACGTACATCCAATATGCCTATGCCCGTGTTTGTGGCATTCTTCGCAAAGGGGATGTCGACGCGAAGCAACTCCGGTCGGCTGGCCATTCGATTCTGCTTGACACTCCGGCGGAACGAGCACTCGCGCTGCAGTTAAATCGCTTCTCGAATGCACTCGGCGACGTCGCAGTAGACTACCGCCCGAACTTACTGACACAGTATCTTTTCGAGACCGCCAACAGCTTCGCATCGTTCTATAACGAATGTCCGGTGCTGAACGCAGAGCCTGACGCATTAAGGGCAAGTCGACTGCTTTTGTGCGACGCGACGGCTCGCATACTTAAACAGGGGTTGAATTTATTGGGGATTGGTGTGGCAGACCAGATGTAATCGACATTCGTAGTTCGAAGAGTAGTCGCCCGTTTATTCCCGGGAAATTTCATGTTGGCGAAAGGCCACTCCCTGAGTGGAAACCCGCATTGTGTCCAACAACCATCGATTTTTATTGGGACTGTTAAGAGCAATCGCGTTACTCGATTTGTTTGCCTTGCTGGCGGTCATCGCTCCACGAAGTTGGATTGATGTATGCCATCAGATGCTGGGACTGGGGCGTTTTCCGATCGAGCCAATTGCTGGATATCTGGCACGAAGTACGTCGTTCTGGTACGCATCGTACGGGATGCTGCTTTGGTTCGTTTCATTCGATGTCGAAAAGAATTCGCAGCTGATTACCTTCCTGGCCTGGATTATGGTCGCCCAGGGATTCGTGGTTGTCGGAGTCGATCTTGCTGAAGGAATGCCAAATTGGTGGACAGTGCTTGAAGGCCCGTGCTGCATCGGGCTCGGAGTCAGCGTGTTAATGGCACAAGGCCCCCTCAAGTCGGCGGGCGAAACTTGAATCCAAACGTATCAAAGTCAGCGCATTCGTCGGTGAAGAAGGCGTCGAAAGTCTTTTTCGGGCGACGGGCACAAACGTGAAATGATCATCGATTCTTCAGGATATTCTTCTATCATCCCAGCGTCGGAAGCCGATTCTCAGCAGTCCTGTATAGCTCGCGTTGAAAACAAATGAGCTGAGTTTGAGATAGCGGACAAATCGACTATAGACGTCGAGGTCAACAATCTTCAGTGCCTCGGATTTCATTGCCACCAACGTTCGATACCAGATTTGGCAAGTTCGAGCGTAGTGATCGCGGTCGTTACGCAGGTTAACGACTTCGAACAAGCCGTCGCTGGCTGCGACAATATCTGCAAGGGTTGGCAAAACAGACTCAGGAAAAATCACATCGAAAAAGAACTTTGTATCGGGCTGGTCTTTGACGTGAGCGACATCAACATTGCCGTACGAGATCGTCTGCAGTGATAACCGACCGCCCGGCTTCAACCATCCATGACACCGTTCAAAAAACGCTCGATAAGCAGCAATTCGTTGACTGTCGGGCCATTCTGCCTTGGCAAAATGCTCGAACGCGCCGACAGAAATGATTCCGTCATAAAGATCCGCCGGTTGATGATCCACCCAGCTTTCGATGCGAATGTCGACCCGCGGATCGGGCCTCTGAGCACTCCATTCTGCCTGCGCATTGCTGAGCGTCAGTCCGGTCGCCTTTTCAACGTGATGCGTTTCGACGAGGCGGCGGACGAGCGAACCCCATCCACAGCCGATGTCGAGGACATGTTTGGCACCCTTGGCGTGAATCTGATTGGCGTGAAAATCAATTTTGCGCAGCTGAGCCTGCTCGAGCATCGAGTCAGGCTCGTCAACGTCCCAAAGTGCGCATGAGTAACAAAGTGTGGGGTCAAGCCAGAGTTCATAGAATTCGTTCGCGACGTCGTAATGGCGACGAATGGCTTCAGGTGAGGCTCCACGCTGAGTAATTGTTGACGTCATGTAGACCTTTCAAGCTGCAGCTTTCTGAAAATCGTCTTTCCCGCCTGAAGCATCTTTGGGCTCATTCGTCTTTTTCTGAACGATGTCGAGCAGTTCTCCGACATGCACGGCCTCCGCCAGCTCTTCATGAGAGAGGCGAATTTTGAAGTGACGTTCGAGCTGCATAATGAGGCTCACCATGTCAACCGAATCGAGACCTAGCTGTTCAGCCAGGTGTTGTTCGTCAGACAAACTTTCCAGTGGCTCGCCCGTTTCGGCTTCGAATAATTCCAGCAACGTCTCACGAATCTGATCGCGTGTAACCACGATATCTCCCGAAATCATCCATGATGGGAGGCTCCCCCTGTTTGTGCCGTATGCGGAGCCGATGCACGCGACAAAACACCGAATCAACGACGTCCATAAATGGTCGCGAAGATTCAATGCGCGGGGATCAAATCAACTTTTCGCAGACGCGACAAGAGCGATTTTCGGAAAAAGATGTCCGAGAGGCCACTTTTTTGTCAGAGAGATCTAGTGGCAAATCAGGAAGTCGCTAGACTTCACCCCCGCCATGCGCTAACGACCGAATCATCATGATGATGTGACGAGACCATTGATCGCGAGCGAAACGGCAATGGCAACCGCAGGGGGATGCCATTTTCAGGGTTGATGATGCTCCAAGGAGGGGGCTATGCGAAAGTCGTTTTTTCATTGGTCTTTCGTCTTTTATTGCATCGTGTGGTTTCCTGGCTTTCAAGTAACGCTGGGAGAAGATCGCCCTAAGTTGCACGTGACCACGGCAGCGAATAAATCCGAATCGGTCGAAGTCCGCGACTTTGAAGTGCGCGTCGACAATAAGACAGCGGGAACTCATCGTCTGACGATTAAATGTGAAGGCGATACGAATGAGGTCGCGTTTCAGACCGATGTCAAATTTGATTTCATCGTCTACGCATATGTCTTCAAATTTCGAGGAACAGAAATCTGGCGCGATGGGCGTCTCGAACAGTCCGAAATTCGCTGTGAGGACGGTGGCAAGAAGCGAATGATGGCACTGAAAACGGATGGGACCGTTCAGCAGATTTCATTCAACGGAAAATCGGTGCCAGCCAATTCCCAATGTGTCATGTCGACCGCCTACTGGTGCCTTCCTTCCGAAGATTTGCGAGGCAAGCCAATCGCAATTGTTGACGTCGACACTGGAAACACGCGAAGTGCCAGCCTGAATCTCGTCGGACCAACGACAATCACCACCTCAGGTCGATCGCTGACTTGTCGTCATTTCAAAATTGACGGCCCATCCCCAGCCGAACTCTGGTTTGACGATCGAAACAGACTCGTTCGTCAGAAATCCGTAGAACAAGGACACCAGATGGAACTCCGTCTCAAGGAGATTCGGATTTCGAAAGATGACAAATAATCAAACCGAAGTCCCACAGTCATCGTCATGAAGATTTGAAACCGGCCTGAATACTATGAAATCACTTTACAATTAATTTCATTTTGTCCTGCAAAAGGATTACCGTGCCCACGACGAACACCCCCAACAGAGAAACGGCCACGGAAAACCACGATTCCCTGGAATGTGCGGTCACTTCTTATGCCACGACGCGGTTGTCATACGATGCGGTCAACGCACTGAGAAAGCAGTCTGATACATTACCAGGCGCACTTGGGAACAGCGTACTGAGGCATTCTGACGAGCAGACTCTCACGGCGCTGGTCGCAGTGAAAGACGCAATTACTCAGTTCGAAACTCCACCCGCAGACTTTCAAAACTGGGGAGTTGTGTTTTCGACGCGGTATCTTGGACGAACCGCTTTTGCTCAGGCACTCAACAAATTTGCGGTCGACGGACCATGGAATGTTTCTGTGCAAGTCGTCCCGAATCGTTCACTCCATTCGCCAGCCAGCATGCTCGGGCTGGCGCTTGGTTGTCACGGTCCCTGCGTGGGAGTCGGTGGAGGTCTTGATGGCGAACCCGATGCCTGGCTGACTGCGATTTCGTTATTGGATCAACATTCATTGCCGGGTATCTGGCTTGTTTTCTCTGGCTGGGAACCGGACGAACGCATCGACATCGAGGGAACGCCATTGACGGACACGAGTTGTACGACTCTGGCGTTGGCGCTTCAGCCAGCCTCAACGACGAACCCGACGGCTCGCTTACGCATCGTTTATGATCAACTTGCGCCTGTCGCCCTTGAAATTCCCGCCAAAACAACCGCGATGACGTTGTTCGAAAACTTCGTTGCATCAGGTCATGAGAAGCCTCTGACCGTCATGCTGGGAGGAGGACTTCAGGCCGAAATGAAATGGTCAAACGCCGTGACATCAACCATTCCTTTGTTACGACCCGTCTCGACGACTCTCAAAAAAGCGGCCTGAGGACGTTGGCAAGAAACACCCTGTGTTGCTCGATCCTTATTTCGTGAAAACAAATTCTAACACGGATTCAAATCTGAGCTCGACGACCCGAGAAACCTAAAAATCAGCTTTCAGTGATGCCTCAATATTGAATGCCTGACACAAGAACAGCGAAAGAGGAACTTGGATGACAAAACAAGATACGGTTTGCATTACTGGAGTTGGGCTGACGTCTTCGATTGGTCATGGGTATGAGGAGTTTGCCTCAAACCTGCTTTCCAGTATGTCAGGAATCGAACGTGTCTCAGCCTTTGAGGTCAACGATCATCCAAGTCAGATCGCCAGCCTGATTGGACAAATACCTTGTCCAGAAGGATTTGACGAAAGTGAATTTCGCTCACGATTACGTATCGAACAATGTGGTATCTGGTGTGCCGAGTCAGCGCTCAAGGATGCCGGATTGCAAAAGCGGCCGGATGGTTTACGTATCGGACTCGTTCTTGGGCTTGGTGCGGAATGGATGCAGAGTTGGGAAATGGACTATCGCCGAGGTGGTCGTCGAGCCTTTGATCCGACGGAAGAGCCGGCAGGATTGACGACAAAGGTTCATCGATTACTGAATCTTCGTGGTCCTCAACTGACGGTCTCTGCCGCTTGCGCCAGCGGTAACTGGGCCTTATCGCAAGGACGCCGATGGCTGGAACTGGGTTGGGTTGATGTCTGTCTTGCTGGAGCGTGCGATATTGGTGTGACCCCCCTTTCATTAGCGGGATTTGGCAATCTGAGAGCACTCTCTCGAAAAAACCAGGCACCGCATGCAGCGCTTCGTCCGTTCGACAAAGATCGCGACGGCATGGTGCTGGGTGAAGGAGGGGCCATATTCGTCCTCGAAAAAACGTCCAAGGCCATTGAGCGCGGGGCTCATCGTTATGCCGATGTTGCTGGCTTCGGCGCCACGAGTGATGCTCACCACATGGTCATTCCTTGTCCGGAACCACAACAGGGAATCGCGGCAATGAAGCAGGCGCTTAACGATGCTCAAGTTGCACCAGATGAAATTGACTATATCAATGCACATGCCACGGGAACGCCCGTGGGGGACGTCTGCGAAGCCAAGATTCTACAGTCCGTACTGGGGGCTTCTGTGAAGGACGTTCCGATCAGTTCGACCAAAGCCTTGACGGGCCATCTGTTGAGCGCAGCAGCAGCAATTGAAGCAGTCGCGTGCCTGGTCGCTCTCGAGAGACAGGTGACCCTTCCGACCGTTAATCTCGACGATCCCGATCCCGATTGCGCCATGCTGAATCACGTACGGAACGAACCTCAGCCTCGAACAGTCGATGTCACGGTGTCGAATTCATTCGGCTTCGGCGGAAACAACACCTGCCTGGTTCTAAAGAAAGCCGCGTAAGACGACTCTCGCATCTTGTGCCACTGCTTAGGAGTCTTCGGAGAAGCAGTGTCTTGCTTCGTCCGGTTTTTGAAGCCGGAAGAACACTGCTTGACCGAGGACGCTCAAGCAGTGGCACAAAGTCCCCTTTTTTGAAGATCCAATCATTGTGCTTCGGCAGGGACATCCAACAAGTAGACCTTGCCGTCGTTGGCCATGAGCGCAATCTGCTTGCTGCCTGGTGAAAAAGTTCCCGAGTAAAGAATTGCGGGAAGCTTTTGACTGAACAGTGGCTTTTCCTGGTTCGGGTCCCAGATTGACACGTTTCCCGCATATCCAATAGAGAGGATTCGGTTGCCGGCTGCCGAGAACTCCACTTTATAAATGTCATCCTTGTGACCTGACAGCGCCTTGATTGGCGTGGGGTCGTCAAAGTTCCACAAGTAGATCTTACGATCAAGTCCGGCGGCGGTAACTTGTTGTCCGTTCGGGCTGACGGCAACAGAATAAATCGCATCTGTCGGCCCGTTATACTGACGGACCTGAGTGCCATCATCCTGTTTGTAGGCTCGAACTGTTTTGTCTCCACCAGCAGTGATGATGTGCGAACCATCGGGTGTAAAGGTTAAGGAATAGATCGCACCTCCCTGTGCCGCGAACGAGCGTACATTCTGATTCTTTTCCGAATCCCAGATCTTGATGGTCTTGTCGTTTGATGCTGATGCAATGAGCGGCAGCGATGGATGAAACCCCACTCCATAAACTTGTGATTGGTGGCCCGCCAACGACGCCGTCGCCTGGGGGGACGCGATCAACCATGTTCTGACCGAACCATCGGCGGCAGCACTGATTGCCAGCCTGCTATCTGGTGCAAAACCTAAGCTGGTAATCGAGGCCGGGTGCCCGTCGGTCACCTGAGACGGCTCTTGCGAAGGAGGAACCGGCGGCACAGGATTCGGTAGTGTCGGATCAAACACGCGAATTAAATGATCGTTGCCCGCTAAGATCAATTTCTTTTGATCGGGAGAATACGCAAGACCGACGATATCATTCGTCGTTTGAATATCGAACTGAGGTTTTGACGGATCGTTGATATTCCAGATCTTCAACTTTTTATCGCTCCCGCCGCTGGCAAGTTGCTGCTGATTCGGGTTCACCGCGATCGAAAGGACGGGCCCCGAGTGACCTTTAAAGTCTCGAATGAGATTGCCACTTCCGACATCCCAGTACTTTACGATTCCGTCGTCACCGACGGTAAAATGATGAGCCGCATTGGGGTGGATGACGAGTCCGTTCACACGTTTTTCATCGGCAAGAAGCAGATGTTGAATTGCGATAATGTCCCAGTAGATGACCTTGTCAGCTCCTGCAAAAACAAAATTCTGATTGTCGTTCGACCAGCCGACTCCGTGAATCGGTCCGCCACCCGCTGCAACGCAATGTTGTGACTGACGCCCGAGTGGCAGGTTCCAGCTTCGAACGGTCCCGTCAGTACTCGACGAAATCAGTTTCAAATTGTCCCGACAGTAATCCAGAGAAGTAATCTTGTCTGCGTGACCGGAATATGTTGCAAACGCAGCTCCGTCTCCAAGATTCCAGACGCGAATCGTCTTATCGTCGCCACCTGCTGCAATTCGTTGATTGTCCCATGAAATCGCCACTGCTCGGACAACATCAACTGCATCGAGTTCTCGAATTTGAGCCCCGTCTGCCGGATTCCAGACTCGAACTTTCTTGTCTGCCCCACCCGAGACCAGATGTTGTTGTGTGGTCGCATAGGCCAGGGCAAACGTTCCTCCCTCGTGTCCAGCAAGAGTCCGAACTTCCGTTCCTTCATTCGCCTTCCAGATTTTGATTGTGCCGCTGGCATCGGCGACAGCAACTTCCTGGTTGTTCGGATGGATGGCGACTGCAGTAATCGCAGCAGTCTGTTCGGGATAAGCTTTGATCAGCATGCCGTTATTCACGTCGTACAGACGTGCGATTTTGTCTTCACACCCCGTAACAATTCGGCCACCATCAAACTGAAAAGAAAGTGCAGTGACCGCGCCATTGTGTCCTTCAAGATTTCTGAGTGGTTTCTGATCACCGTTGTTCCATAACCGGCAGGTCTTATCTGCGGACCCTGTCGCAATGACAGAATTATTTGGACTGACTCGTAAAGCCAGGATCGATTGCTCGTGCCCTGCCGCTGTCCTGGTTGATTGACCTGCGTTCGGCCAGCGTTTGACCATCCCGTCTGCACCTGAAGTCATGATCCAACTATTATTAGGAGCATAAGCCAGTCCGGTGATCTCCACAGTGTGTGCACCGAATACTCCTTGTGGCGTACCATCAGCCGGGTTGAACAATCTGACAAAACCGGCGGTGTCCGCGATGCCGATCTGGACTTTGTCTGGCCGAAATGCAACTCGAGAAACAGGGTAAGGTAATGGACCAATTTCTTTCACCAATTGACGATCGGCAGCGTTCCAGATGCGAAGCATCTTGTCGCCACCACCTGTCAGCCATTGTGTTCCATCTGAGTTCATCGCCACGGATGCCGATCCTTGGTGAGGCTGCAATGTCACAGTCGGTTTCGAGATCGGGACATCCCAAAGCTTGATCGTGTTGTCGAGCGAACCACTGGCAAGTCGATTTCCGTCTTTTGTGATGGCAACACAAAGCACTAATCCCGTATGACCGTTCAGCGTTCTCAGCGTCGTTCCTGAATTCAAATCCCAAATCCGCAAGGTCTTGTCGAAGCTCGCTGTGACAAGTTTAGTACCGTCCGGCGTATAAACTGCTGCATAGGCAGGATCGGTGTGCCCCATCAATATTTTGGGCTCAACTGCACCAAGTTGGGACGTCATCGCGGCTAACAAGGCCAACAACAAAGCAGTGCGATCGAGCATATTCAGATCCCGTAGAGACATCAAAAACGCGAATCACTTTCGTCATTTCAAAGAAACGAAGTCTAAACAGACTTTCCGGACAGTTGTATCAGCAACCGTTCCAGTTGCATTCGTTCGGGAAGCGGATTGGCCCCTTTCATTCCGGCATCGACATTCACCAGTCGTTGCAGGATCTGCTCAGCCTTGGCTCGCCCCAATCGACGAAGATACGATTGCCCCGCATTCACCGCTGCGGGAAAAACGCCTGCTTGACGGAGTGCCTGATCAAGTGAACTCGACCCACGGGAAAGATCCGTTGCGATGGCATACTTCTTGAAAACATACGAAATGCCACCGAGCAATTTCATGGGTGGTTCACCAGCTGTCAGTAATTGATCGAGCGCTGTCAGGGTAAAACCCAGATCGTCATCGCGTGCGGCGTCAGTCATGGCCCAGGTTGTCTCTGTCCTCCAGCCACCGACGAGCGATTTCACATCGTCGACTTCAATCTTTCCCTTGGTACCGACGTACGAGCCTAATTTCGCCAGTTCCGTATTCAACATGCCGAGTTCCTCGCCGACCAATTCGATCAGCAGCGATGCGGCATCACGAGCCAGGGTTTGTCCGTATGAGTCTTTCGCCGTTTCCTGCAGCCATTTCAGTAACTGCGGACCTTTCAGTTCCGAGCAATCGATCTCAAGCCCCTTAGCGGCGATTTGTTTGTACAACCGGGTTGTTTTCGGCCAGGAATTCACGTCGAGCACCAGCACGGATTTTTTCGCCGGCTTATCAACCAGCTTTTCCAGCCCTGCCCGATTTTTTGTCACGAATTCATCAGCATCGTCGACAATAATCAATCGCCGATCACCCCACATCGAAACGGTGTGAAGTTCGTCGGCGACCGACGACAGCTGTGCGTCGCGTCCCGTAAATCGAGTAAAGCAGGTATCGTCATCATCAATGATCTGCTGACGAAGAACGTTGAGTGCAGCCTGTTTTAAATGTCGTTGCCCGCCAGACAAGACAACAACGCCAGCGATTGAGTCGGGTATTTTCTTGAGAAACTCAACAGCATGCATGAAAGTGTCTGTTTCTTGTATTGGCTTTGAATTCAAGTTTGTTGGAGTTCAATTCTGAGTCTGTCATTGTGTCGACTCGTTACCCCCACAGTTCATGGTACAATTCAGTGGCGGCAATGTCACCAACGTCCGGCGATTCCTGTTACAAGAAACCTAATTGACGATTTCGGATTTAAAACCATGAAACACGGTGGACTGACGGACGGAGCCGGTCAACTAAAAATGGCCGCCGACAAACTGGAAGAAGCGTGGGAAGCGGCGAGAACCGATTGGAACGACGTCGTCAGTCGGACAATGGAAGAGGAACAACTTCAGCCACTACTGCAACAACTGCGAGCAACCCTCGACGCAGTCTCACGAACCAGTCACGTCCTGAGCACAGCCGTCCGCGAGTGCGAAGACGAACGGCATATGTAATCGTCTTTTGAAAGATTTTGGCAACTTAGGTGGAAAATTACGCGTTTTTCAACCTTTGAAGGGCCAGACTGCCTCCGACAAGATGGAGTCGGTGTCATCGAAGGCCGCCTGTGGCAGTGATAAACGGACATTTGCACCATTGCGTGCCATCACTCACCCACACAATGTAAAACAAATCATTCGAGCAGGCGGCAGAATTTGTACTGCCGATTCTCAGTACAGCAGACAATTGTGGCGAAGCGACTGGTAAACGGTATTGTTTGAATCGCCGATTGACAGGCCGTTCGTGCAAGTTCGGGAGTCCTTCGCATAACAGGAAACCCGTGCACAACGAGAAATGTTGCGTGTGCGATTCTCCGTCGATCTCAGGACGGATCATTACCGACGGGCTTGAACCTCTGAGGCACTTCCTTCATTCTATCAACCCCGTCGGATTCTGATGTCCGATTTGTTTCTGGTTGCAGGAAGGCTGTTGGCAAAATGGTAGATGTCAGTCCGTTTCGTGGTTGGCGGTACGATGTGTCTCAAGTGGGTGATCTTTCGGATGTGATTACCCCTCCCTATGACGTTATCGACAGCAAGTTTCAAGATCAGCTTTACAAAAAACATCCCTGCAATTTCATTCGATTGGAACTGAATCGAAATGAACCTGCCGACCCTGATGCGAATGCGAAATACGATCGCGCAGCGGGGTTTCTCAAGCATTGGATGCTGGACGGCGTTTTGTTGCAGGAACCCGAAGATGCGATCTATGTCTATTCGCAGGAATTCAAATGGGAAGGCAAGACGTATGTCCGTCGTGGTTTTCTTGCCCGAGTCCGTCTCGAAGAGTTCGGCACAGGAAATGTCTTTCCTCATGAACAGACGTTGTCCGGTCCGAAACTCGACCGGCTGTTATTGATTCGTGCGACCAACGCCAATCTTTCGCCGATCTTCGGACTTTATCCCGATGAAACCGCATCGGTTCAGAACGCACTCGACGATGTCTGCATTACGCTGACGCCGTCTCAAGCAATAGATCATCTCGGTGTGATTCATCGATTATGGGTTGTCAAAGATCACAACGTCATCGGCAAGGTGAAAGCGGGGTTGCGAGATAAACCGGTGTTTATTGCGGACGGCCATCATCGCTACGAAACGGCTCTCAATTACCGACGCGAATTGCAGGCGGCCGGGAAATTGGGGGACGATCTGTCACCCGCAAACTTTGTGCTGATGCACTTTGTCGGCATGCAAGATCCTGGTTTGCAGATTTTGCCGACTCACAGACTGGTGTCAGGACTTCCAGCCGATCTCTCTGCCGAACAAGTGACCAAAGCTCTTGAGCCATACTGTGAAATCGAATTGATCGGCAAAGGTGACAAGGCTGCCGAAGAGACATGGGGCTTGATAGAAGCCGATGGAGGCCAGAACGTGTTTGGCTTTGGCACTGCGTCCGACGACAAATGGCTATTTGTTCGAGTCATTGACGAAAGCCCGATGTCGAAGCTGGCTGCTGATCACAGCGAAGAATGGCAATCGCTGGGTGTCAGCCTGCTGCACAAATTGCTTCTGGAAGAGTTGATCTTCAAGCAAGTGAAATGCGATCCCAAATTCCAATACGTGCATCGGCTTGATGAAACAACCACGGCGCTGAACGCGAAATCCCATCAACTCGGTTGCCTGGTTGCCCCGGCGACGATCGAGCATGTCCGCGACATTGCGGCAGGTCGGGAAACAATGCCGCCTAAGAGCACTTACTTCTATCCAAAACTGTTGTCGGGGTTGGTCGTGCATTCGTTAAGCTAATCCAACCAACGAATTTCAATTGAAGGACGAGCAAATGTTGCTGAAGATACCTCACGCTTTGTCGTTTGTTGCTTTGTGCATCTTGTCGATAAGTCGATTCGCCGTGGCCGATGGTCCCACGGATAACTCAATTGACGGCGTTCGCCGTGTTCCGAAACTCGGCGTTGAGGTTTCTGACGGGGATCGCCAGGAATTGACTGAGGGCTTGCAGTCGCTGCAAGCAAAAATCGAAAAACTGAATCACTCGAATGCGGCCATTGCCAAAGAGCTGCTTCCGGACGTTTTGATCTTTCATCGCGCTGTTGATCAGGCGCTGCGATTTCAGGAATTCTTCGATCCGAAAGAGATTGCTGTTGGCAAATCGCTATTGAAACAAGGGCATCAGCGAGCCGATCAATTGCTGGCGGGTGATGCGCCCTGGACGAAACAGACGGGGGTCGTCGTACGGGGTTATGTTTCGAAAATTGACCGAACAGTTCAGCCATATGGTCTGGTGATCCCCTCGTCATACTCATTCGACGGAACTGAAAAACACCGCCTCGATTTCTGGTTTCATGGACGGGGTGAGACACTTAGCGAAGTCAATTTTTTGAATGATCGATCGAAGAACGTCGGGCAGATTTCGCCCGCCAACACAATCGTGCTGCATCCATATGGCCGCTATTGCAATGCAAATAAGCTGGCTGGTGAAGTTGATTCGTTCGAGGCACTCGATGCGGTGAAGAAGCAGTATCGAGTTGATCCAGACCGGGTGGCGGTACGCGGGTTTTCAATGGGTGGTGCTGCATGCTGGCAGTTTGCCGTGCATTACCCCGATCAGTGGTTTGCTGCAAACCCCGGCGCCGGCTTTTCGGAAACGCCTGATTTTTTGAAAGTCTTTCAGAAGGAAACGCTCACGCCGACATGGTACGAACAGGCGCTGTGGCAGATATATGATTGCCCTGGCTACGCCGCGAATCTGGCTCATCTGCCGACGATTGCCTACAGCGGAGACATGGATACCCAGAAGCAAGCTGCCGATATCATGGCGAAGGCCTTCGATCGCGAAGGAATGCAATTGCTGCACATCATCGGTCAGATGACCGCTCATAGTATTCACCCGGAATCGGCAAAAATCATTGAAGCCAAACTGGCCGAATGGGCTGTCAAGGGGATTGATCACACACCGACTCAGTTGCAACTGGTCACATTCACATTGAAATACAATCGGATGCACTGGCTGACGATCGACGGATTGAATGAGCATTGGAAAGAGGCTCGCGTTGTGATTAAGCCGGTGGAAAATGAACTGCACGTCACGACAAAGAACGTCGGCGCGTTGACTGTTCAACCTCCGGCTGGTCAGTCTCGCAAAGTTCGCATCGATGCAGGTTCGCCGCTTGATGTACCAGCCGATGGTTCGTTCGTTCACGACGGCTCGACGTGGAAAGCGGGTAAGCCACAAGGGCTCCGCAAGAAACATGGTTTGCAAGGCCCGATTGATGATGCCTTCATGGATTCATTCATTTTCGTCAAGCCGAGCAAATCGTGCCGCAGCGAAGCAGTTAATAAATGGGTCAATGCAGAATTAGAGCATGCGGTCACCCACTGGCGACGTCAAATGCGAGGCGACGCGGTCGTCAAACTCGACAGCGAAATCACTGCTCAAGACATCGAAAATTCGAACCTGATCCTCTGGGGCGATTCGCAAGCGAATGAATTCCTGGCCAAAATTACGGAAAAACTTCCCGTGAAATGGACCGCAGACAAGGTTTCGGTTAGCAACGCCAAATTCGATGGAGCCGATCATGCATTAATCGCGATTTACCCGAACCCTTTGAATCCTGAGAAGTACGTCGTTTTGAACAGCGGGTTCACATACCGCGAATACGATTATTTAAACAACGCTCGCCAAGTTCCAAAGCTGCCCGACTGGGCAATCGTGGATGTCCGAGTCCCACCAAATAGCCGTTATCCCGGCAAGATTGTCGATGCGGGTTTCTTCGACGAACGATGGAAAGTTAAGTGAACTTTTGAACGAAAGACGAAGAGTCCGAGGGCTTAGACACCTCGGCTTACTTGGATCTGCGCGGGTTCTCTGGAATTTCTGGGAACCGGCGCAATTCATTTTTTTATTGCTTGAACCGTAATTCCAACACTATCAAGTGCTAATCGAATTTGCCTTGCGAATTCCAGTGCATGAGGGCCGTCACCGTGAATGCAGATGGTTTCTGCTTTGACCGTTATATCAGTCCCCTGACGTGAACGAACGGTCCCCGTTTGAAGCATGCCAATCACTTGCCTAACCGCAAGTTCTTTATCGGCGATCATTGAATTTGCCTGATCTCGCGGCGTCAGACTTCCATCCTCCTCATAGCTTCGGTCAGCGAATACTTCGCTTGCTGTTTGAAGTCCCGAAACTTTTCCTGCCTCAACCAGTCGACTACCAGATTGACCGACAAGAATCAGTTCTGGATTAACTCGAACGACCGCTTCGGCAATTGCTTTTGCCAGGACACTGTCCTTGGCTGCCATGTTGTAGAGAGCTCCATGCGGTTTTACGTGCCGCATCGCCCCCCCTTCCGCTCTCACAAACGCCTCCAACGCACCGATCTGATAGATGACGATGTCTTGGGCTTCCTGAGGCGAAATCTTCATCAACCGACGACCGAAACCGACCAGATCGGGTAGACCAGGGTGAGCACCGATGGCCACCCCTTTTTCCAGTGCCAGCCTGACAGTGAGTCGCATCGTGGCAGGATCTCCTGCGTGAAAGCCACATGCAATATTGGCGGACGTGACGTAATCAAGGATCTCCGCATCGCAGCCCAGTTGATAAGCTCCGAAGCTTTCACCGACATCGCAATTCAAGTCAATCGTAGGGGGCATGAGTTATTGCTTCTAAAGATTCATTTGAGCGATTCCACATTCCAGTCGTCGAATCATGGCCTCACGCGATCGGTATAACTCCTGGGCCTCTTCAACGGAAATGCTGAGAAACCGAATTTGTGCTCCCGGTTTGAGTTGAGCTAAGACCGGAAGATCGACCGTCGCGACCTGGGCAATCTTCGCATAGCCCCCCGTCGTTGGACGATCTGCCATCAGAATGATCGGCTGACCTTCAGGAGGAACCTGGACCGTTCCCATGGTGACCGCTTCCGAGATCAATTCGCGAGGCTGAATGATTTGAAGGGTCGGGCCTGTGAGTCGATACCCCATACGGTCTGATTGTTTCGTGATGCGAAACGGTTCAGAAACCAATGCCTCGCGACTCTCCTTGTTGAACCAATCGTATTGGCCTCCTGACATCACGCGAATCGTCGGATCATCTGCATATTCAGCCAAATCCAACCCAGCAAACCAATCGGTTGCAACGAAGGGACGCTCCGAAAGCCTTTCCGACAATTTTCGCAATTGTTGCGTCGCGCTTTCTGATGCTGAGCGAAAATTCACGACATCGCCTGCTTGCAGCGGACGGCCGTTAAAACCGCCTAGTTGAGCTCTTAAATAGGTACTATGACTGTTCATCACGAGTGGAACATCGAATCCCCCGGCGACCGACAGATAGGCTCGACACCCGCGACGCGGCGAGCGAAATTCCAAAACGCATCCTTGTCTGACCAAAATGGGCCGCCAAAGTGGAACTGATTGACCGTCGAAAACTGCTGATAAATCTCCGCCGGTGATCGCAATCAGAGCGTCACGTTCAAACAAAAGGGCTGGTCCTGACAGTGTAATTTCCAGAGCGGCTTCAGACGGCGCATTCCCTACCAGGAGATTGCTGATTCGCAACGCCAATGGGTCCATGGCGCCACTGACGATCACACCGAACTGCTGCAAACCGTACCGTCCCAAATCTTGAATCGTCGTCAGCAGTCCCGGACGAATGACTCGAATACTCATTGAGAATTCACCCTCAATGAAGCGAATTCCTCGACCGTGATCGGGCGAAACCGGACGATGTCCCCTGCCCGTAATCGTGTTGGCGGATTCTCCTGCGGACGAAACAATTCAATCGGTGTTCGACCGATCAACTGCCATCCACCGGGCGTTTCGATCGGATAGACGCCCGTTTGCGTCCCTGCAATTCCCACTGAGCCAACGGGAATTTTCAGGCGCGGCGAGTCTCGACGAGGAGCGGCGATCCGCTGGGACATCCCACCGAGATAGGGGAATCCTGGTGCGAACCCGATCATATAGACCAGGTAATCTGTGGCGGAGTGGATCTGAATTACCTCGTCGGTGGTCAAAGAATTGTGCCGTGCGACAAATTCCAGATCCGGTCCGAACTCTCCTCCATAACTGACTGGGACTTCCACGATCCTGGGATCGGGTTCTGGTGCGTCGGCAAGTACAACAAGGATCTTGCGCAATTCCTGCTCAATATCGTGGAACGACCGTTGCGCGGGATCGTAATAAATCGTCACCGTTGCATAAGCTGGAACACGCTCCATCATTCCTTCCAGGGAATGTTCTTCAAGGTGTTTTTCCAGCGCCCGAACTCTTTGGTGCAGCTCAAGGTCAATTGAATCGCCGAACTTGACGACGATCGCGGCATCTCCCAACGGAAAGATTTGGAACGATGCTGGGGCAGACAACGATTTCCCCATTCTAGCGGAATCAGGCATGGCAAACGACCTGTTGCCTTGTTCTTTTCGTTAACAGCTCGTTTCAGGCATTTTTGCCATTTTAGCGGCTTAGATCTCAACGCATGCGAAGCGGAGCTTCGAAGACGTGCGTTACCAAGCTGGAGCTTGGTAACGAGATCACTACGACGGAAGGTCAATTACCGCGATTACGGCCGCCCCGTCCACCACCAAAACCGCCGCCGCCAAAACCACCACCGGGTTGTCCGCCACCAAAGCCACCACCAGGTTGTCCACCACCACCAGGTTGTCCACCACCAAAACCTCCTCCAGGCTGGCCAAAACTGGGCTGGCCACCTTGTTGTTGCCCCATCCGTCTCATGAGATCGGCATCCTGCGTTTGAGTCGGTGTTCCCGGTGGATTCGGCGTACTACCCTGATCAGACGGTTTTTGACGAGATCTGGAACGGGTGGAACTGACGGTAATCTTGGGTATCAAAGATGTCAGCGTGGATTGTACCACCATCGGATCGGCGGTGGTCAGAGGGACAATACGAACCGAACGACGAGCATCTTTGGCTCGCTGATCGACGTTTTTGACAACCTCTTCTACTCGTTTAAACATCGAGTTATTGCAATAAACCGTTAATTCACTTGTACGTCGGTCGACTCCAACCGTTAATTCAGGTCCTTGCGGTTTCTTATTGGCACCGCCACCACCACGATTTCCGCCTCCCATCATCATCGCCAATGGGTTGAATCCTTGTTGTCCCTGCTGCTGTTGCTCAGGAGTCATGGCATCTTTAAACAGGCTGTCTATCATTTCTTTGACGTCATCGATGTCAGCATATTCGACCGGGATTGATCTTATTTGACGGTCTCGAAGCGATTGCGGAAGCTCGCTGGCATCGAGCAACTCAAGCATGTATTCGACGTCGCGGATGACGTCCGGTGGACCGGTCACAAACAACGCGTTTGAGCGAACGTCAGTGATGATCCTCAAATTCTGGGCGCCACCCAGCGTTTGATTGAGCCCCGTGGCATTCATCATGCCGGTTCCAAATCGTGAAAAGGTGCTGGCAAAGCCTCCAAACAGGCTATCGCTGGAGGTCGACGACGCAGTGACGGAACTTTGAGGAAAGAGTCTTTCAATCATTTGTGCTGTTTCGGTGGCGTCGGCAGTCTTCAAATAGAAGACTGTCCACCGAGTACGCTGCGGCATCCCTTCGACCAGAGTCGTGATCAAGTCTTCTAATTCATCGAGTGACTGACTGTCTGGCCCGACAAGGATTAATTCATTTCCCATAACCGTTACACCAATTGACGAATCGGCATCTTCTTTCGCGACATCACCAGTCGGTTTGCTTTTCGCCGCTTGAGGCCGTTCAAGCTTTTTCTGCGTCCTTGGATCAGACGAACTCTCTTCAACGTTGTCTTTCAATGTTCCGTCGGAACTGGATTCTTCATCTGAAGGGGTCTCGTCGGGTTTTTCCTGACTGACTTGCTTCACTGGAACGATTCGAAATGCCTTTTGATCGGGAAGAGGCCGGGGTATCAGCTGCGTTGTTGCTGGACGAGAGGTTGGCCGAGGTAACAAGGTCCGAGACCGCGGTTCCTCACGTTGAGGTTCGACGATGTCGTCGTTCGTTTCTTTTTGTCGTGGTACTGATTTCGTGGAGCGTTGAGGCGGCTCGTTATCGCTTGAATCCGATGTATCCTCAGGAACAACATTACTCGGGACCCGTCGATCTTTGATCGGACTTGGCTGAGATGGAATGACAATTCGAATTGGGCTACGTCCCTGCGACTTCCAGGCGCGTTGAACCATCCCCATGATCTCGTCAGGATCTTGATTGCGGAGATTCATATGCCGCAATGTTCCACGGTCTTCGCGAGCGACAGGATCATTATTGTCCAGATCGGAAAATTGCGTTTCGCCGAGACTGCGGAGCAAGTCTTTTACCTGCAATAATTGATCCGCGGTGCCACGGACCATAATTCGTCGTCCATTGGCATCGGGTTCGATCGATGGTGCCCGGACCGCATCGTTGAGGAACAGGTTTTTCAACGAATTTGTTACCTGGACGGGATCGAGTTTTGTCAATTTGAGGACCGCGACTGAGCCACTCGCCTCGCCCGAAAACTCCTTAATATATTTTTCAACTTGCTTGTGTTCTTCCTCTGTCCCTTGAATGAAAACCTTTCCTGAACGAGAGTCATCGCCGACAACGACTCCTGGCATGAGATTATTCAGGGTGCGCGAGACGGAGGTCGAGTCTCCGCCGCGAACGATGTATGACTTGGAAATCAAAGGATTATTTTTCATTTCCAATGTATTGCCTGCAGAATCGCGGTCGGTATCGAGCGATTTCACGACTTCTTCGACGACTTTGAGTAGTGTTGAAGAAGCAGTCACCAGCAGGTGATTTGTCCGGCCGTCTGCTGTCACCTGGATTTTGCCGAGATATTGTGACTGTGAACCGGCTGCGCTAGGAGCTGGTTGACCGCCACCTCCCCCCTGCGGCGCACCTCCCGGAAAACCTCCACCTCCTGGAAATCCGCCCCCACCAGGAAACCCGCCACCTCCGCCAAATCCACCGCCACCAAATCCGCCACCTCCTCGACCTCCAAATCCCTGGAAGCCCTGGTTTCCGGCGGTTGATGTGGTTATGGGCGGATTCAGTCCAAACAACCGCCGGACAGTTCGTTCAGCATCGGCTGCCGTAATGTGTTTCAGTGCGATGGCTTTAAAGGCCGTTTCTCGGGTGTCGATCGGAGTCCCTGATTTCATGAGTTGATGGACTCGCAGCAGATTACTGCCGGTATCGACGAGCACGAGCGAATTCGTCGCCTTGAGCGCTGATGCCTTTCCCTGAGGGCCAAGCAACTCTTTCACTTCCGAAACCACTTTTTCGGCATCAAGTTTTTCCAAGGGAAGAATCAGGCTCAAGAGTTCATTTTTTCCCCGAAATGGTAATTCGTTAACAGTGACGTTCGGGATCACATTAGCGGGAATCGGGTTATCGATGCTCAGGCAAACCAGAAATCGATCGCGACGAATAAGAGCGTACCCTTTTGTAAGCAGATATCCATTCAGAATATCCATCGCCTCGGTCATCGTGTACTGCTTGTTATCGTAGTAGTTGAAGGTTCCGGGGGGGATATCGTTGAGGTCGAGCGTCAAATTATTGGCGTCGGCAAAGAGTTTCAGCACATCAGCCCAGGGTGCATAACGAAATTCGAAAGAGAGTATCGGTTCCTCTTTATCATAGTTGCCGGTGTTGGACTTGTTTGAGTCGACATCGTTTTTCGACTCTGGTTCCTGGGCGACTTCGTCTGCTTCATTCTTTTCTGCTGCCAATCGGGCCGCGACCTCTCCGAAGGACACAACAGCCTTTGCTCCTTCCGGCGGTTTTTCTTCAATAATCGCTCCGCGGAACGCTGGTTGGGCATTTTCGGTGCGGACAACACCACCCGGTGGGCTGGCAGGCGTTGCAGCAGGAGCAACACTGGCCTGAGCTAAAACCTTAATCTTTTCCCAGGTTATTTTCTGTTCAGCATTGAGCACCTTGACGGCCGCTTCATCGTTTTCTTTCCTGACCTTTTCGAATTCATCAGGACTTAGCCCACGAAATCTCTGAAACGAGGATCTTCGGAGTTCATCCAGTTGATTCGCCTGTTCCTTCGAAAGATTCAGTTTTTCGGCGGTTTCCTGATTCCTGTAGGCGCTCATGAGATTGGTGGGGTCGTCCCTCATCCCGCGCCGGTCACCGCGATCACCTCGACCAGGGGGTTGTGACCAGGCGATGTCACTAAAGAGAAGGCCGAATACAGCAATCAGACTTAGTGTTCCGCGTAAATCTCGTATGCAATAAGAAGTTGGCATTTTCAGTTCCCTGCGGTCGAGCCCAATCGTATTTCGATCCTTCGTGACCTCTATACAATAAACGGTTGGAACCCGCTGAAACATCGGTATCCCTGATGTCGTCGATAAAGTTGATGCTACAGGGCGCCCCGTGCCTGAACAAGATGAATGAACCTGACGATTGAAGCGAGTTTTCAACAAGACTTTAAGAATTCAGGTTCGTTTCATGTAAAAGGCCTTCAGTTCTTTCTGATTCTCTCAAGGAGCGATTTCCGTAATCATTTCGCAGACATCACACGTACTTTTTTCGTTGAGACGTGTTTTCGATGTCCTGACAGAAATCGCGTTAATCTCGGCAATCCAATGCGAGTTTTCCGAGAAACTGCGTCGACCTGTCAGTCCAAATGAAGCTCACATGACGGAATGGAGAGTTCTTGGACAAAACGTGTCAAGAGCGAATCCTGAAAAGACGATTCAAATAGCTAGACGGTTTGCAACGATGCGAACGACCACACGAGGGATGGCGATTGATCCCGAATGTGCGACTCGCACGGTGAAAACGTCTGGGGGGCAGGACAATCAGGGTTTTCTCAACACAGAGCCAAAGACTCTGCAAAGGCGAACACGTATTACCCGCCCTCCACGGGCATTTCGAACAAGGGATCAATTCGAAGTGCCCGCCGATGCCCGACGCGTAAAGACTGTCGGACGGTGATCTGAGTCTTGCATTCACTCAAGACCCGGATGGCCGACCGAAAGACACCGACTCCGAGCAATCGGCGGTTTTCCTGCCGAGTGTGAAAACAAGGCATGGGAACCTCGTCAACACGTTTGAGGGTGAAGATCCGGAGGGTCGCGACGCCCTTCTGTGTGAGAAAAATCTAGTGATTGGAGAGCCCGCGATGAGAACGATCTTCACTACTGGACAGGTAGCAAAGATCTGCAAGGTTGCACCCCGCACAGTGAGCAAATGGTTCGACTCCGGCCGTCTGCGCGGTTACCGCATTCCCGGATCACAGGACCGTCGCATCCCACGCGAGCACTTGATTCGGTTCCTTAAGGAACACGGGATGCCCTTAGGCGAACTGGAAGACGAAGCGATGGGCAAGTTGCTCCTCGTCGGAGTTGACCAGAACGTCCGAGGTCAGATTCTCGACCTGATGCCTCCCATGGATTACAAAATTGAATCCGCGGCGAGTGGCTTTGAAGCCGGCATTCAGGCAGAATCACTGCATCCGGACTGCGTGGTAATCGACTTCGGCATGGGACGACACGAGGCAACGTTGATAGCGCTCAATTTGCGCAAAAACAACGAATACGCCGACGCCGTGCTTGTGGCGCTGCTGAGCGATGATGACACGGCCAGCGGTTTTGACCGCACCCCGTTCAACGAGACCTTCCGGAAACCATTCGACTCAGCTCTGCTGGCCGAACGAATCCGGACCCTCGTCGGTCGGAAAAAACAATTGGCCTGAAGAACATAGATGAATCGTCCGGAGAACGATCTGTTGTGACCAGGGACGGGTTGCCAGCAGGTTCGCGTTACCAGACTGATGAGCGGCAGGCGTCGATGATCGACTCCTGCCGCTTTTTTCGTTAAGAAAATCAGGTCTTACACGAGCAATCGCGCCGTTAAACCAGTTCCTGTCTATTTGGGTGTTGCGGACGATCACTTAACGATCGACTGAATTTCAATCAGGTCTTTCTGCAACTGTGCCAACAACTCCTCAACCGATGAAAATCGGATGACATTTCGTATTTTCTGCACAAAGTCGACATTCAATCTTTTTCCGTAAAGATCGCCCGTAAATTCGAGAATGTGGACTTCAATCTTTTTGGCCGATTCACCAAAAGTTGGATTTGGACCAATGTTGACTGCAGCGCCATATTCGATTCCATCAATCGTTGTCAGCGCCGCGTAAACTCCGTCACCAGGGATCAGATTCGTCGATTCAGCAAGATTTGCCGTTGGAAAACCGAGTTTGCGACCCCTTTCTGCTCCATGGACAACCTGACCGGAAAAACGATAACTGTGGCCGAGCAAATGGGCTGATTCTTTCACGTCTCCAGTTTCAATGAGTGTTCGAATCACACTCGACGAAACCAGTTGATTGTCCACAATGACGGGGGGAATCACGTCCAGCACCATCTGATTCTTTAAGCAAAGTTCCCGAAGAACGGCGATGTTTCCCCCCCGATTTTTCCCGAAGAAAAAATTAGGCCCCTCAACAAGACCCCGAGCTTGAAGTTCGGTTCGCACGATCGTGTGAAAAAACTCTTCTGCAGTGAGTGTTAGAAATCGCTGGGTGGTTGGAAGAACGATGACGCAATCGACGCCAAACTGCTGAAGTAATTCGGCGCGATGTTCGATCGTTGTTAATCGAGGTGGGGCCGCATCCGGCCTCAATACTTCAATCGGATGCGGATCAAACGTCAAAACGACCGCGGGAACCCCTTCAGCACGAGCATGGCCAACAAGTGAAGCCAGCATGGCCTGATGACCACAATGAACCCCGTCAAAGTTGCCGATCGAAACGAATCCACCGCGATAGTAAGACGGTGACTCAAACCCGCGTAACAGCTTCATCAAACAGTTTCTTCTTCGAACAGAGCGATGCTTGCCGTAAAACCATGTATGTAGTTTTTGCCGCCAAGGGGGCCCAACTCCCCTTGCGCAAAGATTCCCGCCAGTGGTAGCGGACCCAAATGACGCTGAATCTGTGTCGCATCATGATCTGGTCCCGAAAACATTCGCGACCCACGTCCATTACAACTAAATAACAGACTTGCGGCTGGCAGTCGCGGATGTTCGGCGGAATGTCGCTCCAAAAGTCGAATCAAATCCGCATCGGCTGTCTCGCCATCACGAATCTGAAACTGAACGGTCTGGCCGACCCGGATTACTCCACCGGCCTTGAGTGCTCCGGATTTTTTGTCGACCCCTACAACGTTGAGAATTAAAAAGTCTCCACGGTGAAACGATTCCTGGTACTCATTCAGCGCGATGCCGATGTGAACGCCGAGTTCAACCAGCTTTTGATCTCGGGGAGGAAGCAGATGATACAGTTCCTGCAGCCGTTGCATCGGAGGAGCTCCTCCCAATTCATAAACAACATTGCGTTCGGCCTTTGTGACAACGAATGGCATGCCGATCGGGCGGCATCCTTGAGAAACGACCGTACGAATCTGCGGCCCGCCTCGAATCACGACACCAATCGCCCCTTCATCGATTTCGCGATCGTTCAGGAACAATCGATTTTCGCCCGGGTTTCCACCACTGGCTTGACCGCCGATCACCGGGACATTGGGAAGTTCATCAGCAAGAAGGTCTAATACGGATTGTGGCACCGATGAAAACGGTTCGCCAAGAAACAGAACGGCTCGCGTTTCGCTCAGACGGGTCCCCAGATCGTCGGGCAGTCCGCCGCACATGAAACCGTCAGGTGTCTCGGCAAATTCCATTTGAAACGGAAGCAGGTCAGCGCCGGGCAACACTCCGCTCCAAAGCGCGAGCGCGGGGCCCCCTTCATATTCACGGGCACCACCGATCACCGTCTCGCCTGTACAGCCGAGCAAAAGTCCCCCTCCAAGCCGCTCGAGAATCGAGGCGGACATTGTCGAGAAATGTTTTGCGTGATGGTGCGAAACAAATACAAATGACAAATCAGGCTTGCGACCCAATTCACCAGCGACAATTTGCACCGCTTCTTGAATAGCGGCATTCAAATTCGTCTTTTCGGACACTGCGGCTGCAAACGGCATTTCCTCATCCGATCCATCGACAACAAGCGTTTCCTTTTCAATCGGCTCGATCCGACCCATCGACACTAACGCGAACTCGCACTTACGTTCAAGCGTGGCACGGTTCGTCAGGGTTCCTCGTCGGACACGTGTTGACACGATTCGGCAATTTCTGCCATACATCGCGTGGAAATAAGGCTCAGGAAGTAGCCTTGTCTTAAAGGCAGGCAGGTCGTCAGATCGGTAACTTCAGCGTCACATCGGACCAATCGATGTCGCGCTTCATCCGCTGCTGGCTGACCTCGGCGAATTGTTTTTGCGAACATGCAGGGATGCAATTATGTGTTGGCGAATGTTTCTTGTCTGGGCTGCGAGTGTTGGACTCTGGTCCCAGACATCGTTGGCGCAGCAAAACTCGAAACCAGATGGACTGACGATTGCCGCGCTGCAGAAGCGAATCAAGGCCGTCGAAGCGGATCAAGATCTGTCGGGCAGCCTTCGAGACAAGATCTTGCAGTATTTGCGGGAAGCGATCGAGAGGCTGGAGATCGTTCAGGAACAGCTAGAGAAAGCGGAGCGATTCGAAAAGAGATTGTCGCAGGTTGCAAGCACTCTTCAGGCGACCGAAAACCGATTAGCGTTATCGCCGACAGCAGCGGACCCGGCGATCACGTCGGTAGACGATTTGAATGAACTTGAGCGGATGGTGGAAACCCGAACGAAACAGCTCGACGAGCCAAAGGATGGTCTTCGAAAACGAATTGAAATATTCGAGACCGAAGCCGCGATGTGGAGAATCCGACCCGAAGAACTGGTCAATGAGCTTGCCGAAGTAGATGACCGGCTTCGAGAAATTGATGACGAACTTGACGGACTCGCGACTTCGGGCGAACCGCGTGAGTTGCTTCAATCACATCAGCTGTTCCTCCTTTCTCGTCGTCAACGGGCCCAATCCGAGCGACGGGCGTTACAGGCCGAAGCTGCCTGGTTCCAGTCTGCCGCGGCCGCCGATCTCGTTCAGGCACAAAGAGAACTTGCGTCTCGGGAACTCGCCGTGAAAATCGCCGAGTTGGAATTACTTCAGATCGAACTTGGCAAACGACGCGGCAATGAAGCAGACCAGCGAGTCCGTCAGGCGGAATCTGTCGTGGCTCAATCCAGTTCCGAATTCAAATCATTGGCTCAGAAAAATCTTGAACTGGCGAAAGAACGACGGGAGATCACGAATAAACTTCAAGAACTTGAGCAACGCCATGAAGCGACAACAACCACGTTGCTGGAGTTGGAAAAGGAGTTCGAGCGGACTCAGGCTATGGTGAAGGAAATTGGTTTGACCGACTCGATCGGACTTTTGCTACGACAACAGCGTGCAAAATTACTGAACCCGCGCGGAATGAGATCCAATCTGTTGCATCGAAATGATATCGTTCGAGAAGTCAGAATGCGGTTGTTCGAGCTGGATGCCGATCGGATATCGCTTGTTGATCTGGACGCTGCGTCGGCCAGGTATGCTGCGGATCTTGAAACTTCCAACCAGCGGAAATCGAACTCGGCAGGTCTGAAGTCACTGCTCGCCGATCGACGTCAACTCGTCAAAGGGCTCGATACAGACTATTCGAAATACTTCCAGCACCTTGTTGACATGGATAATGTCGAGCGACGGCTGTTAGATTTAACTTCGAAATATGCCGACTATGTCGATGAGCGAGTTCTGTGGATTCGAACAGGCCAATCGTTTGGTCGTGAACATTTCGAACGGATGAGAACATCAATCGGTTGGATTTCTGATCGACCGTCGCTACGAGCGGTCGTTGAAGCCGGCAGAATGAACGCTGCCAGGCTTCCAGTCTCATGGGCCTGCGCTGTGGGGATGATCGTCGTCTGGTTTTGCTGTCGCCCCACATTGAAGAATTTCGTTCAACGCCGTGGGACCATTGCGGCAACGGTCACCTGTCGTGATTTGTTGCCAACACTCCAGGCGACTTCATTGACGGTTGTCATTGCCGGTGGCTGGCCATTGTTCGTCTGGTTCCTGGGATGGCGATTAGATCATAGTGCTTCAACCGTACCTTTCGTCCATGCCGTCGCCGCAGGACTACTGCGAGCAGCAACGTTTGCGTTTCCGCTTGAAGTCTTGCGTGTTGCCTGTATGCGAGGCGGTCTCGCGGAACAACATTTCGACTGGCCGGAACGATCGATCGTCGGCTGGAGAAGAAATCTAGCGTGGTTTCTTCCTGTCGGACTCTTGTTAATAGGATTGATCGGATTGACCGAAGGAACCGGAGACGAACATCGACTCGATTCATTTGGCCGATTCGTGTTTCTGGTGTTCGCAGCCTTAGCCGCAGTTTTTTGCCAACTCACCGTAAGGCGCGGAGTAACACCGTTAAAGCAGGAAGAGACAAATGACGAGTCGACCGACGAGTCTGACGTTTGGTCCGATCGATTCTGGCGGTTTGCTCCCGTGTTGGCCGTAGGAATCTCAATCGGACTCTTTGCCTTAGGCTGGTCGGGTTTCTTCTACACAGCATTACAACTGACTTGGAGGCTGCAGAGTACCGCCTGGTTGCTCGTCGGTTTGTTAATGTTTCGAGCGGTCATCCGCAGGTGGATCGCACTTGAAAGACGACGGATGGCCGTGCTCCAGGACGCAGAGTTACAATCAATAACCGATGCTGAACGTGCACCGGGAAACTCCGAACGAAATCCATTTTTGTTTCCGCGATGGAAATGGCCAGACTTCCGGTTGAATCTCACGCAAATTGTGACACAGATGCGCAGCCTTCTTGATACGGGGTTGATTGCAATTGCCGTCGCCGGTTTGTGGTTTGTTTGGGCTGACGTGACGCCGGCGCTGAATATTCTCGATCGATTCACCCTTTGGAATACTGCCGTTGAACAGGTCGTCTATTCAGACGACGCCGTTGGCAAAACAGTCACCCGAATGATTCCCGTGACTGCTGCAGATCTGGGGCTGGCTGTTCTGGTCGGCGCTATCTCTGTGATCGCCAGTCGCAATATTCCCGGGCTTGTCGAAGTCATCTTGCTGGAGCATCTCGCGGTTGACGCCGGAGCTCGATTCGCTGCGACCTGCCTTGTACGTTATGCCATCTTCGTTGCAGGAGCGTTTTGCGCGTTCGCACAAATTCGAATTGGTTGGAGCAACGTTCAGTGGCTCGTCGCCGCAGCGTCCGTTGGACTTGGATTCGGTCTGCAGGAAATTTTCGCCAACTTTGTTTCCGGGATCATCTTATTGTTTGAACGTCCGATGCGCGTTGGCGATGTTATCACTGTTGGCGATACGACAGGAACCGTCTCGCGAATTCGATTTCGAGCGACGACGATTGTTGACGGGGATCGAAAAGAACTGATCGTCCCGAACAAAGAATTCATTACGGGCAAGCTGCTGAACTGGACGCTCAGCGATCAGGTCAATCGTTTTGCCGTGAAAGTGATTGTCAGCAGCCATAACGATCCACACCGAGTACGCCGAATCCTGACAGAGATTGCCAGTCATCACTCAAATGTGTTGAAAGAGCCCGCGCCCGTCGTCTCTCTGGAAGAGATTAACGGCGGACTGACGTTTGTTCTTCGAGCTTTCCTGCCGACGCTTGATGGACGTACCGACGCGATCAATGACCTTTACTCCGTGATTCACAAGCGATTTGCCCACGAAGGAATCGAGATGCCCCGAGCTTCTCAGGATGTGTACATTCACACAGACGTCAGCAATGCTCATCCTTCATCACCTCCACCACCTCATTCTTTTGGGATCAATCTTGATCGCCATCCTGCTCCGACAGCTTCCAAGGAGGGCTCAGCGTGATTACTCGGATTACAGGAAAGCTTGTGCGTTTGGGCGAAGCAGAAGCCCGTATTGATGTCGGGGCGTTTGAGTACGAAGTCTTTGTTCCCGAGTTTGTTCGAAGGCAACTGCAAGCTTCGCTCGGTGAAAACATCAGCCTGAAAACGATCCAGTACATCGAAGGGAACCCACAGCAGGGACGATTGACCCCGCGACTGGTTGGTTTTCTCAGCGAGGCAGAACTCGAGTTCTTCGAACTTGTTTGTTCCGTCGACGGTATGGGGGTGAAAAAGACGCTGCGTTCGATGGTTCGACCCGTCCGGGAAGTTGCCGAAGCGATTGAGGAGCAGAACGTAAAAGAATTGAGTCTGCTTCCCGGAATCGGCCCGGCGATGAGCGAACGAATCGTCGCCAAATTGCGTAGGCGAATGGCCAAGTTCGCACTCATGGTCGCCAAAGAGTTTCCGGAGGCCAAAGTGGCCGAAAAAGGTGTTCTCGGTGAAGCACTTGAAGCATTGATCAGTCTCGGATTCAACTCCGTCGAGGCTCGTGAAAAGATCGATTCGGTCTCAACCGGCAAGACCAAATTCAAAACGGTCGAAGATGTGATTCTCGCAATTTATCAGCAGGAAAAAAGCTGAATTGCCGCTGTTGATCGACGCAAGAACATTCGCTTCGTAAGATATCTGAAAATACTTGGGGATCTCGGCGATCTGAATGGATGGGCCGCAGTTCGCGTCCCTGTTTTCGGAACGGAGAAGCGATCTTGTCGACAGCAAAGTCAACTTTACCTGGTGGATTTAGACTCCGGCAATCGTGGCGGATGGTTGGCAGTGCGGCGCCTGTCTTTCCTGGATTCGAAGTCGATATTTGCGACCGCGTTTCGGACGATGAAAAACCCGATGCGGTCTGGCATCGCGAACGGGCACGCGAAATGATTCACGCGCATCCCGAAATCAAGCAGCTTTTCGGAAACTATCCACTGACCGCGTTCTGGTGTGTTGCCGTCGCCGGGATCCAACTTGGTATCGCTGCGGCAACGAGTTATTTCCCCTGGTGGGGTACGATACTCGCCGCTTACATTGTCGGGGCGCCCATCAACATTGCCTTGTTTCAGCTTTCGCATGAGTGTGACCATCTGATGGTCTTTAAGTCGAAATTCTGGAATCGATACCTGTTTACCTTGACGTCGATCCCCATGTTTTTAACGGCACACCATACATGGTGGACCGAACATATCGTGCATCACAACGACATGAGTGCCACGAAAGACTTCATCACGCGGCGACGGTCGTATTTTCTCGTGACGCGATCAACGTCCCCATTGTTCGTCCCATATTCTTTATTCATGGTCGTCATGCAGGTCTTAAGAAGTGCTCTGGGCCTGTTGCTCTATGTCGCGACGTCACTCCTTCGTGGGCGGTTGGAACCGACTAAATTCACGTTGTCCGTTCTGGCCGACGAACACCTTGTCTCGGGATATGAGAAGGATCGAATCACAAAATGGGCAGTCACCTATCCGGTGTTCGCGTTCTTGGTTTATGGTCTGCTATACGTGTACGGTGGTTGGATGCCTTTACTGTACCTGATGCTCAGTCAGGTCTTTTTCACCGGATATTTGCATCCGTACTGTCTTGGGTGGGTGCTTGGGATTTCCCATTTTCATGGCCGAAAGAACTATCAACCAACCGCCTCACATTACGGGCGACTGATCAATTTAATGTCATTCAATGCCGGTTTACATGTCGAACATCACGACATTGCGGGCATCCCCTGGTTCCGGCTTTGGAAATTGCGAGAACTGGCACCCGAGTTTTTCAATGATCTGGAGCCGATTCGCTCGTATACAGGGCTTGGCTGGCAGTTTGTCTTCGCCGACCCAGAGACTTTTGAAGATAAGTTTAACACCGAGACACACCGAAACCTGAAACGATTTGGTGATCAGCAAATCGCATGATTTGCCCCGAAACGCGTGTCAAACCCTCTGCGATTCGACATCTGGCGACCGCTGGGTTACATTTTGCATTGCTGAATCGTTTTCAGCGAATTCTACAGGCCTGTTTTTATACGACCGAGACGACAGATGATCGATGTTAATGGACCCGATTTCTCGAAATCCGAGCTGATACCGGTGATCGCTCAGGATGAAGCGACGGGTGATGTGCTGATGCTTGCGTACATGAACGCTGAAGCGTTCGACGAAACCCTGAAAACCCGGCGCGTCTGCTATTACAGTCGCAGCCGAAAAAAGCTTTGGCGAAAAGGGGAAGAAAGCGGAAACGTTCAGGAACTGAAGTCGATTTTCTATGATTGCGATGCTGACACTCTTCTGGTGAAAGTGAACCAGATTGGTGGCGCGGCGTGTCATGCAGGATATCGAAGCTGCTTCTTCCGCCAGATCGACCCCCAGACCCATTCTGTTTCCGTCGTTGGCGAACGAGTTTTTGACCCAGAAACTGTCTACAAGAAATAACGAATCTCACATGTCCGAAAAGCTGATAAAACTTGGTATCCCTGCTGGTAGCCTTCAGGAAGCAACTGCTGAACTGTTTAAAAAAGCGGGCTACACGATCAAGTTCTCGTCCCGTTCTTACTACCCCGAAATTGACGACGCTGAAATCGAGTGCATGTTGATTCGTGCTCAAGAAATGGCACGGTATGTTGAACAGGGTGTATTGGATGCCGGGATTACCGGACACGATTGGATTTTGGAAAACAACTCCCAAGTCCACGAAGTCTGCGAATTGATGTTTTCAAAGGTCAGTCGTCGACCAGTGCGCTGGGTATTGTGCGTTCCCAATGATTCCCCGGTCAAATCAGTCAAAGATCTGGAAGGAAAACGGATTGCCACCGAAGTCGTCGGATTGACGAAACGCTATCTGGAAAAGAACGGGGTCAACGCTCTCGTCGAATTTTCCTGGGGGGCGACCGAAGTAAAACCTCCAAAGCTGGCGGATGCGATCGTCGAAGTCACCGAAACCGGCAGTTCACTGAAAGCCAACAATCTGCGAATTGTCGAAGAGGTGATGCAAAGCACGACGCGCTTTATTGCCAACAAATCAGCATGGAGCGACCCCTGGAAGCGAGACAAACTTTCGAACATCTCTTTGATGTTGCAAAGCTGTCTTGCGGCGGAAGGTAAGGTCGGGCTGATGATGAACGTCAGACGATCCGACCTGGCGGCGATCATTCGAGAATTGCCCGCCCTTCAAAAGCCGACGGTTGCGTCACTGTCGGACCCTGATTGGGTCGACGTCAACACGATTGTGGACGAATCGTTTGTACGAATGGTTGTTCCAAGGCTCAAAGCTGCCGGAGCCAAAGGGATCGTCGAATATCCGATCAACAAAATCATCGACTGACCGAAGTTCGTTCTCAGTCAATTCGATGAGGAGCTCGCAATAGATGTCGAATGAAATCCCGACAAAGACATCAACATCAGATGGTGTGAACCTTCCATTATGGCTAATCCTGCTTGTGATCGTTGCGATTCTGGGGTTCAGCTGGTGGCAGAATAACCAGACCCAAACGAAGTCCTTAACGGACAATCCACTTTCGTCGACGTATGCTCGAGACGATCACTACGATCACACGGAAATTCTCGATCCGCCAGATTCTGAAAACCTCCTTGATCATAATGCGATAGAAAATCTGCGTCCGAGCGAGGGAATTGATCGGGATATTCCATCTCCTCCAGAGCCTGGCGCGGGCATAAAATCGAGCAATTCCACGTCAGTTGTTGAGAAACCATCGATTCGTGCGCCAAACGAAAACCGATTGAATGATCCAAGGACAAATCCGGCTCGCCCCTCTGACAGTCCGCGATCAACAGGTCCACTGTCGAACATCCGTGCAAACCCATCCAAGGGCACTCAGGCCGACCCCGCGAAGCCAACGGTTTCTGATCGACAGCGTCCGACTTCCAGATCAGAGACGTCGGAAAAGCCCGATACCGCCGACTTCCAGATTAAGAACCAGACGATTCGCGATCTTGACGGCCGAGTTGTTTATAAAGGGACAATCGATCTCAAGCCGACACTTGATCGTATCGCGCGTGGTGAAGCGAACCGGCATCGTAATGACGGCGCCACATTCGAAAATCGCGAAAACCGCTTACCGCGAAAACCGGCGGGGTACTACAAGGAATATGTGAATCCCACGCCTGGCGAATACGGTCCCGGTCCGCAACGAATCATCATCGGAAAAAAAGACGAAGTCTGGTATACCCCGGACCATTACAAGACATTCAAACAGATTAAGTGACGGATGCCGTCAGTATCCGACGGCCGATCCATCCTTGCGCGGATCGGACGCTCCTTGCAAAACACCCTGATCCCAGTCAATCCAGATCCCCTGATAGCCACCGAATCCGCCCGGATCATTAGCCACTTTGTGGCCAAGTGACTTCAACCGTTCGCGAATCTCGTTGTTGAAACCACTTTCCAGATAAACCGATCCTCCATCGGGCGCAGCAGCCATGCCTGTTGGTGTCGGGCTTCCCCCATGACGAATTCGAGCAGCATCGCCTGCTGCCTGGACATTCATACCGAAATCAATCAGGTTGATGAGGACGCTAACATGTCCTTGCGCCTGCATATCGCCACCCATCACGCCAAAACAAAAACAGGGTCGGTCGTTTTTCGTGACCATCGCCGGGATGATCGTGTGGAAAGGTCGCTTTCCTGGCTCCAGGCGATTCAGGTGGTCATCCGTCAATGCAAACAATTGCCCTCGATTTTGTAAGGCAAACCCGACGTTTCCCGGGACAACGTGCGAGCCGAATCCGTGGTAAAGACTCTGGATCAGCGAGCAACAGTTTCGGTCTTTGTCCACCACGGTCAAATAGACAGTATCGACCCGTTCCAGTTTGGGATCACCTGCGGGAACGTTGATTGCGGCTCGGTCGCGGTGAATCAGGCTTCGCCTTCGCTCGGCATATTCTTTGGATATCAACTCAGCCGTTGGCAGTTTGGCGAACGCCGGATCGGCGTAGAATTTGGCCCGGTCTGCAAAGGCCAGCTTCTTCGCTTCGACGAATAGATGGACGTATTCCGCGCTCTTCGGTCCTAACGATTTCAGGTCGTAAGCCTCAAGCAGATTCAGCATTTGCAATGCTGCGATCCCTTGCCCGTTGGGAGGCAACTCCCACACCGAATAGCCACGATATGTGGTTGACACGGGTTCGACCCATTCGCTCGTATGGGCCGCCAGATCCGCTGCAGTTAAATAGCCGCCATTTGCGCGGCTGAACCGATCGATTTCTTCGGCGATTGATCCCCGATAAAACGCGTCTCGTCCCTGGTCGGCGATCAGCCGATAGCTGGCTGCTAACTCGGGTAGCCGGATGACTTGACCAGTTTTGGGCGCTTGTCCGCCGGGCAAATAGACCCGTACGGAATCGGGCCATTTTGACAATTCTTTCTGAGCACTCTTCCAACTGGATGCGATTAATTCCGAGACGGGATAACCTTCTTCTGCTGTTTCAATTGACGGCTTTAACAACACAGTCAGCGGACGAGATCCGAAACGCTTGTGAAGCTCGTGCCATCCATCAACACAACCAGGAACGGACCATGGTAACGGTCCCAGCGTTGGAATTTCTGTCAATTGTTTTTCACGGAATACATCTCGCGTGAGCGTTGCGGGACTGCGTCCCGAGGCATTCAACCCATAGATTCTCTGGGTTTTTGCGTCCCAGACGATTGCGAATAAATCGCCGCCGATACCACAACTCATCGGTTCGACGACACCCAACATGGCGTTCGCGGCAATTGCGGCATCGACGGCATTTCCACCGTTGCGTAACACATCCAGTCCAGCTTGTGCCGCCGCAGGATGACTGGTCGCGACAATTCCGTTTCTCGCCAGAACCATCGAACGGCTTTGTGCGGCCATTCCCGACGGTCGATCATACTCGGCTGCCGCTCCTGTCAACACTAATACACCTCCTGCAAGAATCATGGACACGGCACTTCCGACAACGAAGCGCTGCCGACAGGGGTGAACCGATTTAAGCACGATTTGATAAATTGCCATGAAGTTCGACCTGACGGAAAAAGGCTGATGATCAACATGCAAATTCGTCCGGCGAAATCTGCCACGGAATTCTTTTACCGACGGCAGGTATTTTTCGCGAGTCCCTCAAGAATTCTTGATCGCAGACCTCGCGTGTGTCTTCCCAGTCGTTCGAAGTCGTGACTTGGTCGTGACACGTGAGATCCATTTCATCGTTCGGCAGATTTCGCCGTGCGCTTCTTGAGACTTCGTTGATGTGACTTGTCCGGATTTGCCGATGATTCCAGTACGGCAGGTAAAGCGGACGTGACCCTTCTGTCTGTCAGCGTTTTTCGAGATTTCATTCAAGTTGAGTCGCCCGGATGCCATTCGAGAAACTTGTTTTCAGAATTGGCTGACAGGCGTATTTATGACGGCTCAAGGAAGAGAAAGAATCAGTTATGGACCTTGGCTTTTGGGGGTTTCGACATTGGCCGTTTGATCGGTCATTCTCTGCCGATCGATTCTTTGCCAGCCAGCAGCATGACGAAGCGATGGCACGTATGCTCTTTCTTGTCGAGGAATCGCGCCGTTGTGGGATTATTGTTGGAGCAAGCGGAACAGGGAAAACTTATCTGTTGAAACTTCTGCAACAGCGATCCGAACGACTTGGCAGACACGTCGTACGGTGTGAAGCGACCGGCGTCGAAGGTGACGAATTCAGTGGTCAAATTGCAGCCGGTTGCAACGCAGCCGTCGATCCCAATGCAACTTCGGCAAGGATCTGGAGCGGGCTGCGAGTTCGATTTGCCGCCATGGCAGTGATCCGGCAACCGCTGATCATTTTGATCGATCACTTCGATCAGGTTGAATTCCGCTGCCAACAGGCTGTCTGGCGGCTGAATCAGTTGGCTGACTCAGTCGGATTGAAGCTGACCGTTGTCCTGGCGACCCGCGATCGAACGTTTCCTGCCGTGATGCAAGACCTCGTTGAGTTGCGAATCGACATCGCTCCGTGGAACTCGACCGAAACCTCTGGTTTCATCAATTCGGCGGTTGAACACGCCGGATTTCGAGACGTACTCTTCACCGAAGATGCGATCACTGCTATTCACGCGATCACAAACGGAGTTCCAGCGAGAGTTGTGTCACTGAGCAGTCACAGTCTGCTTGCCGCACGAGGACAAGATCAATTACTCGTAACGAGAGAATGTGTCGAAGCGGCTGCCAGTGAATTACTTCCCAAAGTCGATCACGTTCCGGCACATCATTTTACCCCCTCAGCTCAGTCCTTGGGGAAACGAAATTCAGGGTCATCAGGCGTTTCAGGACGATGAGCAATCGTTTTGGATCAATCTTATCACGAAATAATATCCCGCTTCATGGGATTGCAAAAAACAATCCTGTCACGACAGCCGCTTCAACGACTGCTGCTTTGGCGTTCAGCGGAATTTGATAGTGCAATTTCGGAGCACATTCACCAGGTCGATACCAGCCGAGTGGATACTCCTGTTTACACGGCGGAGTAATCGTCATCTGATAAGGAAGCAAGACGAATTGAACCCCGGCCCGCGCCACCGATGCGATCGGTTGTACCAGAGGATGGTACGTATGACCGTATCGCTCTAATGCGGGGTCAGCGAAATAGAGTGGATAATAGTAGAAGTTTGTGGGTTCCCAGGCCATCGTCACCAGAGGAAAGGACCGTTCTTCGTAGGTTTTTGACTTAACCGGAATCTTGAACTCTTTCCCTTTTTCGATAGCGAATTCACGGATGTCCCGGTCCCGGTCTCGATCGTAATAAGGGTTAATACTTCCAATCATTCGTTCAATCGGTGATCGTGGCGAGTCGCTGGCATTCTTGTCTGACATGCCGGATTTGGCGTCCGCATTCTGACTCGCCACACGCATTTCCATTGCTTTCCCGGTCTGATTCCCTTTTGACTCAAGATCGCTTCTACGATCTAAATTGGGGACCGCCAAGGTTGATTCTGATGATTCGACAAATTCGGATGGACGAGCGGGTAAAACCCAATCGTCAGGATTTGCGGCGGGATTGGCTGATATTCGGGGAATCACAAGCCCGTCTGAAGGCAAAGGAGGCAGCTCGGTCTCCCTAAGAACACGTTCCTGGTCCTGTGGAAGCGCTTCGGGAACATTACGAGTTGGTGACTGCGAACTCGCCGGATATTGTTGCTTGACCCGTTGCCATCTTTCTGTGGCGGAACGTTGCTTAAGAACCTCAAGCATCCGATTCGCTTTTCCAGCGTCATCGTCAGCGCGTGCGATTCTCATTTCCGTCAGCAAACAGAACAAGCAAAAGAATACGGTCACTGCACGAATCGTATTGAAACGTGAAAGTAGGTCCACAGAGCACATTGACATGACGAAGGTTCTCCCTCACTGTCGCCGGCGTTTTATGGGGGATTTCAGCAAAAAGCGGTTAAAAGTGCCGGAGTTCTTCCGAACGCCAATCCCGCCGATCGTTCTCAGTTAGGAAATACATCGGCTATTGAAGCTGGGTAAACCGCATCTAACGCAGATTACCAGCGTTAATCGGTGGAGTTCGCCGATTTGACTACTTGGCGAATCGTTTGCGCCAAAGTCGAACCGCTGGAATGCGGAGGTTATTCTCGATACAGCCCGTGCGTCTTGTAAAACGAGATTTGATAACCTGAAAACAACTGGTGATCAGGCTTTTGGCGTCTTTGGCAGAATCCGGCCCAAATTGGGAAACGCGATTCTAGTTGACCGCGACTTGGGGGCTTTTGTTCGGTAAATGAAAACGGACGAATGTCAACGTCAGGAACAGCATCACGGATCCCCACGCGGTCATTCCGCATGCCTGCAATGTCGGATCGAATTGTTCGGTGATCGCACTGGCGAGCAGAATTCCGGCGACGATGGTGCCCATTTTGACGACTCGACGTGTCTTGGGGTCGAGGGATCGGTTATTCAACCAGAAAATCACTGCGGTCCAGGCGGGGAGTAGCCAGCAAAAGAAATAGGTCCATGCAAGAGGCGAGCACAGAGGCACCAGCGTGCAAACCATGGCAACTTCCAAACCTTCGCATCCGGGAGACGGCGCGAATTGGAAACGGCAAGCCAATAAAAGCACCAAACCCAACAGTAAACAGGCTCCGTACCCGACAAATTGGGCGTTTCGAGGGGTGATGTTTGCCAGATTAACAAACAGAGGCTTCTGGGGATTGTCGCCAGCGTCGACATGGCGAAGCAGTCGGTGACTGACGGAAACAAGTGACTGATTTCGTCGTGTAAACCCGATGCTCGAACGACCTGCCATCGTTTCACCCGACTGATCGAGAATCATCAGCGAGGCCCATTGATTCAGTTCTCGCGAATTACGCTCAAAACCACGATAAACGCCTGGCAGGAACCAGACGAGCAGGAAAATGCTGAGGATCGAAGCAGCAACCGAGGTCCATTGTTTTCGCACGATGAAATAAGCAATGGCGGGCAAAGGGAAGGCTTTTAAGGCGACGGCCATCCCGAAGAGGAAACCACTTGTCGCAAGATGTCTGGTTCGAACGAACACAAACGCACCGAGCGTAAACGCAAGCAATGACAAGTTTGTCTGGCCGAGAAGCTGAATGTCCCAAATATAAGGTGCAACAGCTAACCCTGGAAGGATGGTCTCGATTTGTAAGTTGGTATCCCATTTACCGCGAATAAGGATTGTTGCCGCCCAGACGGTGAAGGCCCAAGACGTCGCGGTAAAAAAGCAGAGCATTGCCACGAAACCTGTGTGACCAAGCGTTGATAATGGAGCGTAGAACAGCACCGCTGCCGTCGGAGGATACATGTACTCTGGCTCGCCATGTCGCACATCTTCGTAAAGTGGCTGTCCAGCCAGCACTGACTGACCAATCAGATACCAGTGCGAATAATCCTTATTGTCGTTCTCATAAAGCACCGCGTTGATGATCGGCGCAACGGAAAACAGACCTCCCATGACAAAGAAAACCAATAAACTGGCATATCGATGGAAAACGCTTCGCACCCAATCTTGAATCTGTTCTAAATTCGTCTCTGGACGAACGATTGGAAGAAACTCCGGGTTCAAGAAGCTTGTTGCCGATAAACCGCGATTATTGGTCTCTGTTCCACTCATGGCCTGCCACTCCCTTTCAGGCTGAATTAAGGTTGCGCAGACAGCGTATCAGCAAATTCAATTTTAAGGCAATGCGAGTCGTCGAAGGCAATCCCAACAGGTCATCGAAATCGTGAAATTGAGCAATTCAAAGTCACCGTCTTACTCGATGCAAGTTCAGTTGCAGAAAGATCATTGGATCAAAGATCTCAAATTTTCAGCGAGGAATGCGCCCTGTCACACTCCACATTACCGAGCTCGCTCGGTAGACTAAAACGGAACTGCGAGGTTGGCACCAATGTGCACCTCGCGTTTTTTGCGCCCATAGGGTCCGTTGGAAACGGGTCTGGTATCAGGGAACGCTCGAATTGGACCAAATGATGACGGTCTGGTCGGCGAGTGATTTCGTCCCCTGGATCGATGGTTCGCCGTCCAATCACAACCAAATTTGGTCGTCATTTCGGCGAGAGGCTCGCATTTTTCTCTCGATGAATGTTTTCACTGAAGGTTCGCACTGTGTCAGTTACGTCAGTTGTCGGTTTGCAATGGGGCGATGAGGCCAAGGGAAAGATTGTCGATTTCCTGACCGATTCGCACGAAGTTGTGGTTCGCTATCAGGGCGGAAATAACGCCGGTCATACCGTGAAATTTAACGGTGAAACTTACAAGTTATCGTTACTTCCAACCGGCATTTTGCGGCCAGGTGTCACTGCCGTGATTGGAAACGGCCTGGTCGTCAATCCAGAAGCGCTTTTGAAAGAAATGAAATCGTTAACGGACCGCGGAGTTCCTGTCAGCTCAGAAAACCTGCTGGTAAGCGACCGAGCCCACGTGATTTTGCCGTATCACATTACGGAAGACGCCGTCTTCGAAAAGCGACGTGGCGATCATGCGATTGGAACCACCGGCCGAGGAATTGGGACCTGCTACCGCGATAAAGCAGGCCGGACACATGCCATCCGAGTCGGTGACCTCTATCACCCCGAAACGTTTCGGACAAAACTTGCCGAAACAGTTGCCTTCAAGAATCTGACGCTGAAAGCGCTCGATCCATCGCTTGAGCCACTTAACGCCGAAGCAATCTATTCGACGTATCTCGATTACGCCGAGAAGCTTAAGTCACACGTCGTCGATACAACCGCGTGGCTGCATCGGGCACTCAAGCAAAAGAAAAACATTCTTTTCGAAGGTGCCCAAGGCAGCCTTTTAGATGTCGACCACGGTACCTTCCCCTATGTCACAAGCTCCAACAGCTCTGCAGCGGGAATTCATAGTGGAAGCGGCGTCCCCCAGCGCGCGATTAACCGCATGATCGGCGTCGTCAAGGCGTATACCACACGCGTTGGTGGTGGCCCCTTCCCGACCGAACTGCACAACGAAATTGGGCAGCATATTCGCGATGTCGGCCATGAATACGGCACCGTAACAGGCCGGCCACGTCGCTGTGGCTGGTTTGACGCTGTTGCAACTGGCTACGGTGCAAGAATTTGCGGTGTCGACGAGATCGCGGTGATGTTGCTCGACGTACTGGCCCAGCTTGATGAACTTTGCATCTGCGAGGCCTACGAAATTCGGGGTGAACGAACCACCGACTTCCCTTCTCACGTTGAAGATCTGGAAGTCGCCAAGCCCATTTTCCGCAAGATTCCAGGCTGGAAAAAAGACATCACTCACGCACGCAAGCTGAGTGACCTGCCAGCAGGTGCCCGCCAGTACGTCGATACCGTCAGCGAGTTGTTAGGCATACCCGCCAAGTTCATCAGCATCGGACCTGACCGGGAGCAAACCATTCTGCTGTGATTCGATTTCGGGTGAAACGGGATGATAAGAAGCAGCCAAATCTTAGTTTAACCCGCAGCCAGCGGCGAAGGCAGATCGGCGTCCAGCCGATCCCTTCGAATGTTGCCGAGCTCGCGTTACCGCACTGCCGCAACGAGAAATGACGACCCGGCTAACGGCAATTTCGCCGATTTGTTCCCGCTTCTCTGCGAGGCGCGGTTAAACGATATGAAGCCAACGGCGCAGACGGATCGGCGTTCAGTCCAGATCTTCGAGTCGCGGTTAAATCCCTAGGCCGATTCCGTTCAATGCTCCGGTTCCAACTGTTCCGTCGGTGATTTCGAACATCGACGGGAAGCGTTTCACCCAGGGTTTGTTGCCTGCGGGGCAGAACTGCCGGGAGTTTCCTTCGATGGCTGCAACGCCGGGAAGGTGAGCGGCGATACTGGCGGAATGGAGAAATGAATAACCAGGACAGGTCAAATCCTGCACACAAAGAAACATCCCGTACTTCTGGATCGCTGCGCCCAATAATAGCGTGTCCGTTTGTCCCTTGCAGGCTTTCAACGCGGCTCCGGTATAACCTTGTTCCCGGGCCAGCAGCAATGTGTCGAAGTCAACCAGGGATTCATCGATCACGATCGGTTTGATTCTCGCCGCTTCGTGCATCTTGTTTTCTGGATGAGCTCGTAAGTCGCGATGAGTCGGTTGTTCGACGTATTGAATCCGATCGAAGGTGGCTGGCGATTCAGACTTTATTTTGTTGAGAAAATCGACGACATAAGCCGCGTTGGGACATTTCTCGTTGAAATCGACCGAGTAATTCCAGTGTGTGCAACCACGCTTTGCCTGGGCGGGTTCAGCGGCACTGTTCACGGCCAGCGTTCGTGCGACATCCCAGTCAAAATTGTCGCCTGCCAGCTTGATCTTCAGATGTGTCAGGCCGTTGAACGCGATCCATTGAGGCAACGTTTCGGGAAGTCCATCCCCTATTTTCTTCGTGATCTCTTCTTCTGATAACGGATCGAGTGCTCCGACAAGATGATACAGCGGCATTCGATCCTTCGGCTGACGAAGCGTGTATTTGTCGAGATAATCACCTTTAAATTCGACGTCGAGGTATTCCGACAGGTCGTAATTCATGAACTTTGATGACAGGGTGTCAAAACTGTTCAGGTTATGAATTCGGCCGTAAGCATCATGCAGAGCTGCATCGAAAGGGCTGGCGGCGACCAGTTGGGCTAATTCGGGCATTGGCTCAGGCAGTTTCAGCTGAGTCGCCAGGTGTTTTGAAAGATGGTGATACTCGGCAGACAAATGGTAGACCAGATCGATCGGGTGCCCATACTCCGTGCATTCACCGGCGAGATCAACGACCTCTTCGGCGAAGCGGCGCATCATCCCTTCGCTTTGTTCGGGTGTCACTTTTTCGGATGGCCAGGACCAGATATTTCCCAGTGGCATGCTTCCGAAGCCGCTGGCATGGCGCTTTCCGTCACGTGATTCGACTTCCACGTCAACGTTGATCAAAAGCGTGCTTTGAATGACACGACCGCCGAATTTCAGCGGAGCCCGAAATGGAAGGGACTCTACGGCGCACGCGGCACTCTTGATTCGGATGTCCGTCGCTTTCGACATAACCTCGAAGCTTTGTTGATAGAGGGGAGAACAAATTGTCGGCTACACGTATTGGCAACACCGCGATCTTATCGGGACTGACCGAGCCATTCAAGAACTGAATCTCGAATCGGTTTTATTGATTCACATGTTACGGACATGACCGTTCTCGTGCGAAACTTGATCAAATCGAGAAGTGATGTTGAAAACACTCGAAATTCGCGTGTATCGTGACAATTGCGAAGCTGGCGGAAGCTGCATCGAGTTTTAGGCCCCTCAAAAGGGGCTTACAGCCGGTAAATTCCGCCTTTTTTCACAACATTTTGCGGTCTTCCACCGCCTGAAACCCTGTGGTCAAAACACTCTACGTTGACATGATTTCATGAGAAAACTACAGTCCCTTTCGCCTTGGCACCCACGCTTGGGCGAGCTGAACGACCCGACGGACTGGGCAAGAATCGCAGCATGATGCACGCGCTGGCTAATCAAGAGGCTCGTCTTTCGCAGGGGATTTCCTGGCGAGTTGTGTGGGGGGCATGGTTGATTGTCTGTGGATTAGGTTGTTCTGGATGTTACCAGTCGACTGTCGTGCCACCGACAACCTCGATTGCGCCTCCCATGAGACCCGCCCCCGTAATTCCTGTACCGGCGGAGCCTTTCAGTCCACCGACAACGCATCCAATTGACCCGATCACAAGAACCAATCCGTGGAAACCGGATTCTGAATCGAGAGAATGGAACTACATCGTCCTGCACCATACCGCCTCCGACAGCGGAAGCGTTGACAGCATTCATGAAGAGCATTTGAAGCGAAAAGACAAGAATGGCAAGCATTGGCTGGGGATCGGATACCATTTTGTCGTCGGCAACGGCAAAGGAATGGCCGACGGTGAGATTGAACCAACATTTCGCTGGCGACAGCAGATGCAGGGAGCTCATGCCGGTGTTGCTGACTTCAATCAACGCGGGATTGGAATTGTCCTCGTAGGAAATTTTGAGAATGCGCCGCCGACGGCGGCTCAAACAGCATCGATCAAACGCCTGGTTGGAATTTTGAAACGAGAATACAGCATTGTGGAAAGCAAGATCGTGGGGCATGGTGACGTGAAGGCGACCGAATGCCCAGGAAAGCATTTTCCCATGAGCGAAGTACGAGAAAGCATCGCATTTCTGGATGAGCATGCGGCTGTGGACGCTGCGACTAATCCGTCATGGAAAAGCTCTCTCGAGCATCGACAACTTGTCCTCAATACCGATCGTACCAGCGTTTCATTGAACAACCCGTCTGGAGATTCGCGGAAATGATCGACGACTCCTTTTTTGACTTTGATTCGCCTGCTGGTGATTCCGAACGCTTCGAATCCACCCCGTGGGGCCGACGGTTCCAGGACTTGAAAAATCCCGCTGAAGATACGGTCATCGAGGGAACTTTCGATGAGGACGAGTTGCCGACTCATGGCGAAATCATCGAACTGATTGAAACTCTTCACGCAGGCGAAACGAGTCCATTTCTGCATCGCCCGACGACCGACCGTCCGCATGCAATTCATCTGCCTGATCATTACGAAGCAGGCTACGCCTACCCGTTGGTCGTCTGGTTTCACGGAGATGGCCTTGATGAAACCGAAGTTTCGTCTGTGATGCCGAATATCAGCGAACGAAACTATATCGGACTGGCACTGAGGGGAAATCTGAGCTGTGGCGAAGGGTTTGGCTGGTCCACTTCCGGCGAAGAGCTCAAAAAGCTGATCCACGATGTGGAATCGCTCGTACTTGATATGCGGCGTCAATACCACATCCACAGCGAACGAATTTACCTCGCAGGATTTGGCAGCGGTGCATCGGCGGCCATGGAATTAATCCTGCAAAAGCCGGAATGGTTTGGCGGCGCCGCCTGTTTCTGTGGTTCGTTTCCGGAATTAAAAATCCCGCATCCACGCTTTCGCGAACTTCGAAACAAGCGGATGCTTTTGGCGACATCAACAAACTCGAGAACCTGCAAAGTCGGTGATGTCGTTGCGACAGGTCGACTGCTGTATTCTTCGGGAATGCAGATTGGCACCCGCGTCTACAACGAAGCAGGAACCTCACCAACCAGCAAGATGCTCAGCGACATCAATCATTGGCTGATGGATGACGTCTGTTCGGTCATGTCTTAGGGTGACGTGGGCAACGCGTTGAAGGATCTTTACCGCGTGGCGCTCAACGCGCATGCCGAAACTTCCCAAAGGAAGAATGCTTCTGTTTTTTTGCGTTGTTCCTGTGCTAGACACATACGTGGCTACCGGAAAACTAAAAAACACGTCATGTCATTCTCCTGTCGTCTCAGTAGTCTTTCTGATACGACGATCCCTTCATTGCGGAATTGAATCGATGCCGATTGGAATTAGTCCGCTCGTCGATTTTGCATTCAAGCTTATGCTGGCCAGTCGAGGGCACGAGCGGGTGACGATCCACTTCCTGAATGCGATTCTCGGCGAGAAAGTCCGGATCGTGAGTATTGAAATTGAAAATCCCTATGTCGGCCCTGATTTTGAGGGGGACAAGTGGGTTGTTCTCGACATCCTGGCTACGGATGAACGAGGTCGGAAATTCAATATCGAAATGCAGACGTCAATTCCCCCAGGATTACGTCAGCGACTCGCGTTTTACGATGCCCGATTGTACGTAGAACAAATGCGCCAAGGAGACCAGTATCACGAGCTCCGGCCAGCCATCGTGATTTGTGTGTTGGACAAACCATTGTTTCCAGTCTGGGACAACCTGCATACGGATTTTCGGCTTCGAGATGAATTCGGTCGCGTTTTTACCGACGATTTGCAGATTCATCTACTGGAATTGACGAAGCTGACAGCGAAACGAGAGAATTTGATGTCGGCGACGCCTGCTGAACAATGGGCATATTTTCTTTTGAACGCCGAAAATCTGACGGTAGCTGAGATTCGGGAACTGCTTCCCGAGCCGGAATTTGCGGAAGCGGCAGGAGTTTTGGAAATGATCAAAGACAACCCCGACCAGATGAGCGATTACATTTCGCGACTGAAGTACAAACTCGACGAAGGTTGGAGGATTGAGAGCACCCGTGCCGAAGCACTGAAGGAAGGCCGTGAGGAAGGAATTAAAGAAGGTATTAAAGAAGGAATTAAGGAAGGCAAGAAGGAAGGTCGTAATGAAGGGCTGAAAGAGGGGGAGTTGATCGGTCAGATCGTAATTCTTCAAGAGCTTCTCGGATTGACCGAACCGGGTCGCGAGGATTTGTCGAGTTATGACGCAATTCAACTTAATGACCTGTGCTCACAACTCCGGCTCCAATTGCGATCTCGGCAGTCCAGTTGATTCGGACTCGGTTGTGTCGTAGCCGCTTAACTCGGGAATTTCACAATTCCACACAGAAATCGCATCCTCGTGCTTCCACCCGCTAGCCCGATGCGCTCTAATCGTTTCATCGCACAGGCTTCTTCGTAACGAGCCTGCTATTTCACATCGGTTAGCGATGCCATTCCTCATTTTTATTGACGTTTCGCTGACATGCTTATCACCCTGATTGGCTACCGCGGCACCGGGAAAAGCACAGTTGCGCCTCGATTAGCATCGAAGTTGAAGTTCGATTGGGTCGACGCCGATATCGAGCTCGAAAATTACACGGGTCGGTCGATTCGCGAAATCTTCGCCACCGATGGCGAACCGGAATTTCGTCGTCTTGAACGAGAAGTCCTGTCGCAACTGCTGAAACGGGATCGGCTGGTCCTGGCGGCGGGTGGGGGTGCGATCTTAAACGAGTTGACGCGAAAAGAATTTCGTGCTGCGGGACCCGTCATTTGGCTTCAGGCTAGCGTAGAAACGATTGCGAAACGCATTCTGAGGGACGGTTCTCCATCACTTCATCGGCCAAACCTGACTGCCACGGGAGGATTTGACGAGATTCGGACACTCGTCACACAGCGCGAACCACTTTATCAAGAATGTGCCACAATTACGGTTGTGTCCGAGGGTTCGTCCGTTGAAGCACTCGTCCAGCGGATTCTCCTTCAACTTCCTGCTGAATATCGAAAGGAGATTTGTTCATGATTCCTTACGATATTCCGCTCGTGATCGTCCTGGTATGGTTGTTCGTCTTCGGCGCCGTTGTCGGCAGCTTTCTGAATGTCTGCATCTATCGGATTCCCCAGCAAGAGCGTTTATGGGACCAACTGAAGGGCTTGAACCACCCTCCCTCATCGTGTCCGTATTGTAAAAAGCGGATCTGGTCCATCGACAACATTCCGATCATCGGTTGGTTGATTCTGGGGGGGCGCTGTCGATTCTGTCGACATTCAATTTCCATTCGATATGCCCTGATCGAGTTTTTCAATGGCCTGTTGTGGGTTGTGCTGTATGTGGCCATCGTCCCCGCCGGCTTTTATGCGAAGGTTGAAACGAGTGCTCTTTACTCACCACTGGGAGCCTTGGGGCAGCAGGGATTGAGTTTCCAGACACACGTCTGGCTAGTGAATGCCGAATACATTTATTTTTTAATCCTTGCGGAAGCACTGCTGGTTGCGACGTTCATCGATTTTGATTTGATGATCATCCCTGACGGCGTCACGGTTCCAGGAATGATTCTGGGGTGCATCGGTGCCTTCATTCTGGGTGCACCCACGTTATGGCCAGCCTGGTTTTTCTCGCCGCAAGAATTGAATGGACTGCAGGCCGTGCTGCCCACCTGGCTTGTTTGGATTACGTCCCTTCCAGTGCAAATCCCCTGGCTGGCCTCGCATCCACATTGGCACGGATTAATCTCAAGTCTGCTTGGACTCGTCATCGGCGGTGGCACGGTCTGGCTGGTTCGCATCGCTGGTCATTGGGCTTTTCAGCGAGAAGCCATGGGGTTTGGCGATGTCGTTCTCATGGCGATGATCGGCAGCTTTCTCGGTTGGCAAGCCTCGCTGATTGTCTTTTTTGTGGTGGCTCCAGTGTGTGCTCTGGTTGCGACGGCGGTCACATTCACATTTCGGTCGACACGGGAAATTCCGTATGGCCCCTATCTGAGTATCGCTGCCCTTCTTGTCGCGCTCTTCTGGAACCGATTTTTTTCGAGATATTTTGAAACCGTATTCAGCCAGGGATTACTGCTACCCATTGAGTTCCTGCTGATCGGGATGCTTTTCGCTCCGGGCTTAGTGCTGATGCGATACGTTAAGCAGTTGCTTGGATTTGAGGACGAGCCATTAATCGTGGAAGAATGGACATCGGCTGATCAACTTTCTTTTTTCGACAGTAAGAAAGCGTTTGATACCCCGTGGCCGGGAAACTCAGCAGGTCAGGGAACTTCTCACACGAATCGGTGGCGTGGGACGAACTAAGTCTGTCACCAGCGAATTCTCCATCGAGCCTGGCGCAATTGTGCCAGTTCCGATCCTTCGAGAATTTCGTACCAGACAGTGACCAATGTTCCATCGTCACACTCGATTGTCGACGGATAGCCCAGGTCGGAGTTGATTCCGTCGGAGCTTATCGTCAGCGGATCGCTCCAGGTTGACCCTCCGTCGTGACTGAGTCGGGCCTGATTACCAAACGGCTTTCGACGATGCCCGTAAGTCATCAACAGGCGACCGTCTTTTAAGCGAAGCAGGTGTGACGGAAAGCCCCAGACGCCGATCGAATGGGGCACGGACCAGGTCTTTCCTCCATCGATTGATTCGGATTGAAGGGTCTCAAGTTGATTGTTTTGGTTGTGATTTCGAAGGTGAACAATCAGCTTTCCTGATCCCGATTCAACAGCATGCAGCTCGTGATAACTATTTGAATCATCACCAGGTCGCGTCGGCAAGGTCCCGAGAAGTTTCCAGCTCTGACCGTCGTCGGTCGACTCCCATGCCCCGATAATTCGATCTTCTGTCCACATTGTCACGCCACAGTAGACCAGACGCCCATCATGGGTCGCGGTGGGGCCATGAGGGCTGTGACACGGTGCTCGATACCGCGACGACCATGTCACGCCACCGTCGGTTGACCTCCACATCCAGGTCCCCAGTTCTCGTTGACGATCTTCGGCATTAAGCCGGTAATGGGCGGCGTGCCATTCGGCACGTTTCACTGACTCCCATGAACCGGGCTGACCCGCAGGGATTTTTAGGGCCGCTTCAAACTCTTTCGCGTAGTGCAGCGAAGTAAAGTTCGTGAGCAGAATCGAGCCTTGAGGCGTTTCCATGATTCCCGCATCGCGATCATCGATCGGGCTATCATAGACTACCTGTGGCCAGCCCCAGGTCCTGCCGTCGTCTTTGGATCGCATCAATTCCAATCGACCAAAGGGGCAGACATGTGCCTCTCGCCCCCCGGAAAATGCAAGCAGCAACTCGCCGTTCTTGCGTCGAGCCAATGTCGGCCAACCATGAAAAAGTGGTGGCTTCCAACTGATGACGCGAATGTCCTCAATGATGACGTTGGAAGGCTCGGCCGCAAATAAAGGGAGACTCGCTGCGCAACTCAACGACACGAAACCAGCAGCCGATTTTAACCAGGCGCGGCGTGATAACCTGTGATCAGACAGAAACTGGTGCATGCGGTCATCCAAAATGTCGACTTGAAACCAGGTTCATGGCGTTTTAATCCACCAAAGGCACACAAAGGCGAGCACGATTCTGTAGTAACCGAATGGCGTCAGCCCGTATTTACCAAGTGCCGTGACCATGAATTTCACGCTGATTACGGCTGCGATGAACGCTGTTACCAAAGCGACCATCGGCATCGTGACGCCATATTCTGCGATCATCTCTTTTCCGTGCTTCAATCCTTCATAGACTGTGGCCGCCGACAAGGTGAGCAACCCCAGCAGGAAGCTGAATTCCACGGCGGCCGTCATGCGGACGTTTGCCCATCGACAACCAAGGATCGTCGCAAGACTGCGACTGAACCCGGGCCATAGCGCCAGACATTGAAGAACACCGACAAACAATGCATCTTTCCAAGACATTTGCGTGAGTTCTTTCCCGGTTTCTTCGTCGGACTTTTTACTCATGAATGACTGCAACAAAATGATGACGCCGCCGACGAAAAGTGCCACCGCGACCGGAAGAACGTGAAGAAGGTGTTTCTTGAGCAAGCTTTTGAATAGCACGCCAATAACCGCCACTGGCAAAAAAGCGATCAGTAAATTGACGAGCAACTGGAAACCGTCTTTATCCCTGCCAAGCATCCCTGTGACCATTTGCTTGATTCGGTTGAAGTACAACACGACGACCGCAAAAATTGCCCCGAGTTGAATGCAAATTGCCAGCGAGTCGGCCGCGTCTTTTTTCTTCTCGTCCCCACTCATCCCCATCAGGTGCTCCACGATCACCAGGTGCCCGGTGGAGCTGACTGGAAGGTATTCAGTCGCTCCTTCGACCAATCCAAGAACAATCGCCTGGGTCAGCGTGAGGGACGGTTGCGTCGCGCTTTGAGGCGTGTTCGCAGATGGTGGCTCTCCCCATGCACTTCCCGTGGCAATCGAGCACATCAGAAACGCGAAAATCAGAACCTGCAGCCGAGTATTCATTAAGAGACTTTCAAAAAGTAATCGTCGCATTGAGTGTTTTGTGTGAATTCATCAAGGTTGTAGGGAAGCGGTTTAAATTCGTAACTTGGAAGCTTGTTGAATACAACACAACCGCCAGAATTGAGTCTCGATGAAACGGAAATTTCACCAGTTGGCAGTGGAAATCATCGGCGACTGGACGAATTTCTTCTTCGTCGTGGAAAACTCGAATTTGCGGAGTCGGATTGGGTGCGAATTCGGTCCATTTCTGATAGAATTCATGGTCCGGCGGACGGGACAAAACCGATGCCGAACTCTGGTCAAACGCCCCGTGCAGCGGGATCGTCAATACTCCTCGAGATCCATTCATAACTATGCAACTGACCTGCCAGCGAAACTCATTGACGGCGGCATTTCAAACCGTGTCTGGTGTCGTACCGACTCGCACCACGAAAGACATTCTCAAAAATGTCAAACTGCAGGTGGGTGGCGGCAAGGCAACGCTCATCGGCAACGATAGCGAAATCGGAATGCGATGTGATGTTCCCGATGTGGAATCCGATTCACGCGGCGAAGCACTACTTCCGACCTCGCGTGTGCTTGCTGTCCTTCGTGAACTGACGGACGATGTCGTCAAATTAGAGGTGACCGGGGATGCCACCTGGATTCGTTGCGGGTATAGCGAATTTCGATTGTCGGCCGAAGACCCTGCCGACTTTCCTCCTGTTGCCGTGTTTGAGGACACCGATTATTTCGTCGTTCCAGCGGCCGCGCTCAGAATGATGATTCGTCGTACCATTTTCGCCACGGATAGCGAGAGCACTCGCTATGCACTGGGTGGGATTCAAATGGAACTCGGTCCCGAAAAGCTCACTCTGGCAGCGACGGACAGTCGCCGTCTCGCGGTCGTGACCACCGCTTCGAGTGTTGTTGGAAGGCCCGAGATTCCAGCGGTTTCGCCTGTTATTCCATCGAAAGCGATGGGGCTGATCGAAAAGAGTCTCGGTGACGGGACGGGTGAAGCTCATATCGCATTACACCAGAACGATATCGTTGTCCGCTGCATGGGAACGACGATTGCCAGTCAACTGGTTCAAGGCAGGTTCCCGGATTACCGAAAGGTCGTTCCCGATTCCTATAACTCGACGATTGACATGGTTGTCGCGCCGTTTTTCTCATCGGTTCGGCAGGCGATGATTGTCACCAGCGAAGAAAGTCGAGGAGTCGATTTTGAATTTGGCAAAGGAACGCTGCGCTTGAACAGTCAGGCCGCCGACATCGGACAGTCCAAGATCGAAATGCCAATCGCGTATGACGGCCCGGAAATGACGATTACATTCGATCCCCGGTACGTTGCCGACTTCCTCAAGGTCCTGGATGCGGGGTCGCAATTTCACTTGAAACTGATCAGCCACGATGATCGAGCGGCATTGGTTACGGACGACAATTACACCTATGTGGTGATGCCACTTTCCAGAGATCGCTGAGAATCCGGATAGCTTCGAAGCAAACTCAAACCGAAAAACGTCTAGCTTAGATCGCACGCATGGTTGCTCGTGATCCACTTCCACTCTCTGCGGCACTCAGCGAACTGATCGCGATCCGAGGCTTTGCGCGGGTTCGTAGTGACAGCGAATTGGAAGAGGCCTGGAAACAGGTTGCCGGCCCCGAGCTGGCAGCTCAAACGCGGCCTCAGAAGGTCAGTCGAGGGACCCTGACGGTCTCGGTCGAAAACGCCCCGCTTCTTAATGAACTGAACTCATTCCAGGGACCGGAACTGATACAACGGCTTTCACAACAATACCCCCATTTGAAGATTCGAACTCTGAAATTCAAATTGAGTGGAATGTAACTTCTACGGCAACAACAACTGATTCAAGACGACTTCGATCGGTTGTTGTTCACTCAAAGATGGAGACCTACTTTGGCCGACCCGACGACGACACCGCCGAATGAAACCCCGAACGATTCCTCGAAAACGACCGTTTCAGGGGCGGCAGGAACAACCGCAAACAGCGAATACGGCCCCGAACATCTTCAAGCCTTGAAGGGGCTTGAAGGGATCCGGCATCGGCCTGCGATGTACATCGGCGATACGACGACACTGGGCCTGCACCATCTTGTGTACGAGTTGGTCGACAATTGCATCGATGAGTGCGCCAACGGTCATGCCTCTCACCTCTCTGTCGTGATCCATGCCGACGGCAGCGTCTCGGTTTCGGATGACGGACGTGGCATTCCGGTGGGACCGATGCCTGAAGAAGACAATAAATCTGCGTTGGAAGTCGTGCTGACAAATATTCACGCCGGTGGAAAATTTAACCGCGACGGGGGTTACAAAGTCGGTACGGGCGGACTGCACGGCGTGGGGATCAAGGCGGTCAACGCACTGGCAGAATGGCTCGAAGCGGAAGTCCGCCGCGAAGGACATGTCTGGACCATGGATTTCGCTCGCGGTAAGCCCACGACCGACCTCAAGAAGTTGGGGAAAAGCGACACGACCGGCACCAAAATCACGTTCAAGGCCGATCCCGATATCTTTCCTGACACGCGATATAATTTCGAGCCATTGGCCAAGCGGCTGCAAGAGCTGGCGTTCCTCAATGCAGGTGTTCGGATTCGAATTCTGGATGAACGTTCCAGCGAGCAGGACGAGTTTTTCTATCCCGACGGAATTGTCGAATTCGTCCGATGGCTTAATCGCACCGAGACACCGCTGTATGAACCGATCATTCGCATCAATGGTTTAATGGACGGAGTGGAAGTCGCCGTTACGATTCAGCACAACGATGGCTTCAATGAAAATGTCCGCACGTTCGGTAACTGCGTTAACAACTTTCTGGGTGGAACCCACCTTAGCGGTTTTCGCGCGGCAATGACTCGGGCCGTCAACAATTACGGTAAACGCGAAAAACTGTTTGAAGAGATCGTTCCTGCGGGCGATGACTTCCGCGAAGGGCTGGTCGCGGTTGTGGCCGTTCGCGTACCCGATCCCCAGTTCCAGGGGCAGACAAAAGAAAAGCTGGTCAACGCGGCGGTTGAAGGGATCGTGAACTCCATCGTCTTCGAACAGCTCACGAAGTTTATGGAAGAGAATCCGAATATTGCAAAGCGGATTGCACAAAAGGGGCTGATGGCGGCTGAAGCGCGTGAAGCGGCGCGCAAGTCTCGCGAAATGGTTCGTCGTAAAGGAGCCTTAACCTCGGGTGGGCTGCCGGAAAAGCTGCGAGATTGTCGCAGCCGGGAACTCGATATTACCGAACTGTACCTCGTTGAAGGGGACTCCGCCGGTGGTTCGGCGGATACCGGACGCGACTCGAATGTTCAGGCAATCCTGCCTCTTCGGGGAAAGATCCTCAACGTCGAAAAAGCTCAGTTGATCAAGATTCTGGACAACTCCGAAATCTCAAATCTGTTCAAAGCGATCGGGATTCCACCGATGGCCGAGTTCGAAGACGTCACCAAACGTCGATACGGCAAGATCATTCTCATGACCGACGCCGATATCGACGGCAGCCACATCCGAACGTTGCTGCTGACGTTCATGTTCCGGCACATGAAGCCACTTGTCGAAAACGGCTGCATCTATATCGCTCAGCCACCTCTTTACAAGGTGACGCAACGGAACAAAAGCCGCTACGTTCAGACTCATGAAAAAATGGTGACTGAACTGATGGAACTTGGACTCAATGGAAGTCGAGTCGTCTTTTCCAATGGAGACGCGATCGAAGGTGATCACCTCAGGCGAATCGTGACACTGCTCGGCCGGATCGAAGAACCGATCGAGTTACTCGAGCGACGCGGCATCACACTCAAGTATCTGCATCGACATTCGCCTGATTCTGAAAAGCCACTTCCTCAGTATCGAGTCTTCCTCGGAAAGTCGGAACATTGGTTCCACAACCGCGACGAAGTCGAGCAATTTGTGCAGGCGGAAGAAAAGAAACGCGGGCAGGAACTTGAGATTGCCGGAGAGGCGAATGGAACGCCGGCACCATTGAAAAATGGGCAACCGGCAGGAGCGCCCGCCGTGCCAGGATCACCGAAAGAAGGCTTGCTGCAAATCATTGATTTGCACGAGATGCGGACGATCAACGATGCCTTGCGTGAACTGAAGGGCTATGGAATCAAGCTGCCTGACCTCTATCCGCCAGGGGCGAAAGACGGGGAAACATTCTACCCGTTCCGAATTTTACAAGATGATCATACCGTCCGGATGACCAGCCTTCGCGAACTGCTCCCGCAGCTTCGAGACCTTGGCGAACGCGGAATGAAAGTCACGCGATTTAAAGGACTGGGAGAAATGGACGCAGAAGAATTGTGGGATACCACCATGGACCCCGCCGCTCGGACACTGCTTAAGGTGACGATGGTCGACGCCGCTGCTGCAGATGAAATGTTTCGGGTTCTTATGGGTGACGCAGTTGAACCGCGTCGCGAATTCATTGAGAAACACGCCCTTGATGTTAAAGACCTCGATGTGTGACGGGGGGCGGATGCCAATCCCTTTTGTGCCACTGCATCGGAGTCTTCGGAGAAGCAGTGTCTTCTCCCCTGCTGGTCTGCGTACTGCTTCTGGTCGAAGAGCACTGCTTGATCGAGGACGATCAAGCAGTGGCACAAGACTTGGAAGAGTGCACGGATCGGCTTTATTGGAGACGCATTGGCTTCAGTTTCGTGGATCAAAGAGCACTGCTTGATCGAAGACGATCAAGCAGTGGCACATGGCTTGAAGGAGTGTTTCAGCGGTAGAACATTCCTGCGAAAACCTAGAAGAGAACGCTGTTACTCGGTTTTCGCAGGAGCCTCTTCGCCCTGTTGAGGACGAATGGATTCGAAATAACGACGAATCGTCTGGCGATGACCTAACGGAATTTGTTCGTTCTCCAAAACCGCTTCACTCATTTTCTTATATTTCTGGTAGACCTCTTTGTAACCACGTTGAGCTTCTTGACGCCCTTCGGACGAAGAACTGGTTTCAAAGTCGGAATCTCCATCGCCGCCAATGCCGGTGACCTGCTCTCGATTTGCACTGGAATTCAGGCTAGTTGCATCGCCATCAATATTTCCGCTTTCTGACATTCCCCAATTCTCAGAGGAATTATTTGACTTCTGCTTTTTCTTGAATTTAGCGGTACTGTTCTTCTGACAGTTACATTTACGATCGCTTAATTCGGCCAGTTCGGCATTTAAAAGATCGTTGATTTTCTTCTTCCGAGCTTGTTTGCCGACTTTATCTCCCAGACGTCTGGCACCACTCATTGCCTTGTCATCATCGTCATCTTCAATCCCTTCAGCGAGATCTTTGGCCGCATCGCTGATCGCTCCATCAGCACCGTTCCCGGACCGATTTGCTGCTTTCTTAAGCTTTTCAACAGTTGTTCTGGCTTCGTTACGATCAAATTCAAGGTCACTCAGTTCAGTGAGTTCCTTCATGGCCTTGTCATATTTGCCTTCTGCCAGCGCCTGGCCAGCCCCTTCAAGAGCCTTGGCAGACGCCATGGCCTCACCAATTTCCTGAAGCTGCTGATCAACCTGTTCGAGACTGGATTGGCTTTGAGCTGACTGAATCGCCGCCTGCATTTCGGAAATCTTGGCAAGCGCCTCTTTCACATCGACACCAGGCTCTTTAAGCTCCTCTGCCTTTTGCTTCAACTCCTTAAGCAACTGCTCCAGTTCCGGGTCTGAATCCTTCTTGAATTCGTCCTCTAATTCCTTGATGCTTTCCTCCATCGCCTGGGCTTCCGCGACGATCTGCTCGTCCGGGGCAGCCGCTCCAGCGGAAGCTTCTTCTTGTCTCAGAGGGAGTAACGAGAAAATCACGGCGGCCGCGGTCGCTACGAGTGCGCCGGGCAACAGTCTTGGGGGTTTCAAAGGAGCGACGACGTCAGCGTCGACATGATTCAAATGCTGCATAGCGTCCGCAAGCTGCAGTTCCGCAAAGCCCTGTTTGTCGGCTGGAATTTTTCGTCCGGCGAAATCCAGCGCCGACTCGGTACGGTCCTTCAATCCATAGTGACGGTCAACGGCCTGGGCTGCGGCAATCCAATTTGGTCGAGGTAAGTACCAGACGGTCGCAAATAAACCGGCGAGTAACGGGCCCATCAGGAGCGCAAGCCCAGCCATCCAACCGCCATCGAGCCAATTCAGTGAGAGGCGAGCGATTGCACAGCCGATTGCGACGGCGGCACCACACAGTAAACCAGAGATCATCCAGGTTGTCATGACCTGCAGCAGTTGGCGGCGCTGCACAGGTTGTAGCTTTGAACGAAGTTCTTCGGTCACTGTCCGTCTCCCCCACGATGATCAGTAAAGCCGTGGAAATAAGGATTCCACGGGTATTCAGAGACAAAGCGTCTGAAAGACTACCCAGCCAAACCTGGTTCGGCAAGTTGAATCCGGCAAAAATTCAGGGAACGGGTTTCACGACGGGTTTTAAAGATTCTGCAAAAGTCTGAATTTTTCAGTTGCATTCCGGTCGCAAAATCGCCAAAACAATTCTACTGCTTGAAAGTCACCCTCCGTTGTTTACCGTCTACTGAATCCCAATCCATTGAACAATCATGTGCTTGCCCCTGTTTGGTGTAAGCAAAATTCGTTGCAAATCACGGTTCGGCGTTTTGTATTTCGGCATGTCCGCCCGAGTTACGTATAGAAGAATCCACAATCGAAACGAGTTCGTCGTAACGATTCCGTTACCGACATTAAGTTTCAAACAATCACCCCCCTCCTCAAAGCATTTCCCAAAAACATCATGAACATGAAACCTCGTCCTTCTTATCCGCGTACAACCCCCGCTTCTTCGGCGCCATCAGCCCCGGCTGGATGGGATTTCGCAGAAGAGGCTCCTCTTTCGAGTTCGGTCGGTCGCGAGTCCGCACCGATTGCTCGCGAGACACCGTTGCAGCGGGAACCAGTGGCCCCTCCAGCAGCACCCTCCAAAATTGTCGATGTTGAAGAAGACGATGACTCCAGTCATTTCGTCGCCGATGAGCGTTACGAAGAGATCAAGCGAGGTGCATCCGACATTCACATCGCCGAACTGCAACGTTTGACGATGAAAGACCTGATTGTTCTCGCCAAGAAAGAGAACATTTCAGAATATACGGGGCTCAAGAAACAGGACCTCATTTTCAAGATCCTCAAAGAGAGGACGAAAATGAACGGACTCATGTTCGGCGAGGGAACGTTAGAAATCCTGCCAGATGGTTTCGGATTCCTTCGTGCCGCAGACTACCACTACCTTCCGTGCCCTGATGATATCTACGTGTCACCCAGCCAGATTCGTCGGTTCGGATTGCGCAACGGCGCCATGGTGGCCGGTCAGATTCGGCCGCCGAAAGAAAACGAGCGATATTTTGCGTTGCTGCGAGTCGAAGCAATCAACAACGAAGATCCGAATCTCCTGACAGAGAAGGTCTTCTTCGATGATTTGACCCCCTTGCATCCGACTCGACGCCTGAAACTCTGCAGCGATCCGAATGAACTCAGTACGCGAGTTGTCGACATGGTCGCTCCAATCGGGATGGGCCAGCGAGGTCTGATTGTTTCCCCGCCAAAAGCAGGTAAGACGATCCTGTTGCAGAAGATGGCAAAGGCGGTTCTCGCCGCCGATCCGGACGTCTACGTCATTGTCCTGCTGATCGACGAGCGTCCGGAAGAAGTGACAGATATGGAACGGCAGGTGAAGGGGAAAAACTGCGAAGTCATCAGCAGTACCTTCGATGAACCTCCCAGCCGACACATTCAGGTTTCGGAAATGGTCATCGAAAAAGCCAAACGAATGGTCGAATACGGCCAGCACGTAGTGATCTTCCTCGATTCGATCACACGGCTGGCTCGCGCATGGAATACAGAATGCCCTCATTCCGGAAAAATCCTCACCGGTGGTGTTGATGCCAATGCCCTTCAGCATCCGAAGCGATTTTTCGGCGCAGCGCGCAATGTTGAAGAAGGGGGAAGTTTGACGATCGTGGCAACGGCACTTGTTGACACGGGCAGCAAGATGGACGACGTCATTTTCGAAGAATTCAAGGGGACGGGAAATACTGAATTGCACCTGGACCGTCGGATGGTCGAAAAACGTGTCTGGCCCGCAATCGATGTGAATAAATCAGGAACGCGCCGCGAAGAACTGCTGATGTCAGAAGACGAACTTCGCCGGGTCTGGTTACTTCGTCGAGTTCTGAACGATATGAATCCGGTCGAAGCGATGGAATTGCTGACCAGTCGCATGCGCCGGACCAAGAGTAACGACGAATTCCTGCAGACCATGAATCTGAATTAATGTATTACGTCTTCATCCTTGGGTGTTTTTGATGCCGAATCTTCTTGATGGAAATCTGCTTGCCGGCGACATTCATGTTGCGATCGTCGTCTCACGTTTTAACGAACTTGTTACAGATCGTTTACTGGCTGGTGCGATCGATACGTTTCGTCGTCACGGACTTGCTGACAACCGAATTACAGTGGTCCGCGTACCGGGCGCGTTCGAAATTCCGTTGCCAGCGAAACGGCTTGCCGAAAGTGGCAAATACAATGCTGTCGTCTGTTTAGGGGCGGTCATTCAGGGTGAAACCTCTCATCATGAATACATCAACCACCCGATGGCATCTGCCATCATGCAGGCATCACTGTCAAGCGGTATTCCGGTCACGTTTGGTGTGCTGACTTGCAGTTCGATGGAACAGGCCCTTGATCGCGCGGGAGGCAAGGCCGGAAACAAAGGGATTGAAGCCTCGTTGGCGGCAATTGAGACGATTAATCTGCTTGCACAGATGAAGTCACACGGAATCTGAAGATCGACACGTTGTCAAAACCGCTTAAATCGATTGCACTCGCGGATCGTCGCCAGGTGACCAAGCATGGCGGCGTACGCGACGGGGTCGATTTTTCGAGCGGCAGATGTGGCTGCGTATACGATTCTGAATGGATCGGAAATCAGAGTCGAGCGGGGTTTTGTGGATTCAAGTGAAGGCGCTTGAAAGTCGTGCGGGTGCTGGTACTTCGGAAACGATTCGCTGTCTGAACGAAGAGAGACTTCCTCGCAGGTCGGGCAGGAAATCAATTCATAAACAGTGGCGGTCCGAATCGACTGACTTGAATCTCGTTCGCGCACTTCTCGTTTGACCCGAGTATGGCTGCCAACGATTTCCATTGGGGCTTCAACGCCGCAATGAGGGCAACGTTGCGATGCCGTGAAACGCCTTTCACTTTCCGTCATCGTGGTCGCTCCCACTATTTTGATTTCACGCAACGAAATCCAACGGCATCGTCTTTCCCTGTACGAGAAATACTCCGTCTTGAGGTACTCGTCAACTTTTCATAATGATCTTTCCATGAGCCGCCACGAATCACCAGCAGTTTTGTCTCGTCGTTTACGACAGGACCGGGTTTGTTTTCTGCAGCCTGAGTGTAGTCCGGTGACCAGGAATCAGCGGTGAATTCCCATAAATAACCGTGAAAATCATACAAGCCCCAGGGATTGGGTTTTAACGCACCGACCTGCGGGTCATTCCCCGCAGCATTTCCCGTATGCCATGCAAATTCGTTGAGGATCGTGGCGATCGGAGCCTTGTCTTTTTCGTTCTGGGGCTTGTCGCCAAAACTGTATTTTGTTTCTGTTCCTGCGCGACAGCAATACTCCCATTCCGCTTCTGTCGGCAGCCGGATTTGTTCATCAGCTTCGATCAACTTTTCCGCGTGTAGTAACTGAGTGATTTTCGCGCAGAATTCATTTGCTTCGTCCCAAGTCATCATTTCGACGGAGTTTCTTGGCCCCTTCCATCGACTGGGGTTTGATCCCATCACCGCTTCATACAGGTTTTGCGGGACCTCATATTTGGCCATCGAGAATGGGCGTGACATCTTCACCAGATGCTGCGGTTGCTCGCTGGGGCTTCCCGAATCGCTTCCCATTTTGAACGTTGCAGGAAACTTGGATTCGCCCGGTGTGATCGATACCAACTCGCTAACGAATGTCTGCAAAAGCATCGTCGTCCGCTTGTCTTCTGCTTGACAGTTAGCTGATACGATCAGGCAACCCATCAACAGTATCATCAAGACACGAATTGAATGCGTTTGAACGAGAGGCATTTTTAAGGCTCCAAGGTCGAAGTATGTTGGATGCGATCTGATTCTAACGCGATTTTCATTCAGCGTCGCTGATCGAATTCTTGATGAATGAGTCTCGGTTCAAAATCGTGATGTTCCATGTTTCGATTTTTGGGGTGAAACCAGAATGGATTTGCTTGATTTTGTGGGATACGACGTTTTCAAACCGCCAAACATTCCGCTTGATCAGCCGTGTTAATGAAAACTTGTTCGACGGTCGTTACGATCGGATTCAGTCAGGTACGTTTCCATGTTTCGTTCAGGAGGAATTGTCATGTTGCGTTCGTTCGCATTGCTACTGGGATTGAGTCTATTCGCCGCCTCAGCGGAAGGAGCCATCCAGTCGAAAAAGTTGACTTACAAACACGGTGACCTCGATTGTATTGGCTATCTTGCCTGGGATGACGCGATCGAAGGGCCTCGCCCTGGCGTGCTGGTGTTCCACGAATTCTGGGGCTTGGATGCCTATGCAAAACAACGAGTGGACCAGCTTGCCAAACTCGGTTATGTCGCATTCGCAGCGGATCTGTATGGCGAGGGAAAGCTCGTTGATCATCCTAAAGATGCCGGTGCGATGGCAGGTCAACTTCGCTCGAATGTTGACGATTGGAAACAGCGGGGACTGGAAGCGCTGGATGTTTTGAAGTCACAACCTCAATGCGACAAGTCGAAGATTGCCGCGATCGGTTACTGCCTGGGTGGATCAACGGTTCAGCAACTGGCATTTGCAGGAACAGACCTGAAAGCGTTCGTCAGCTTCCACGGTGGACTTGTGATTCCGACAGCCGAGCAAGCGAAATCGGTCAAGGGTTTAATGTTGATCTGTCATGGTGCCGACGATTCATTTATCAGTCCGGACACCGTGAAACAATTCCGTGCGGCACTCGATGCCAACGGTGGAAAATATGGGTTCATGTCGTACCCGGGAGCACGTCACAGCTTTACTGTACCTGACGCAGATGCAACAGCGAAGAAATTTAATCTCGATGGACTTCGTTACAACAAAGAGGCCGATGAAAAGAGCTGGGCAGACATGCGGAAATTGTTCAAAGAAACGCTTGGCAAGTAGAGCCTATTTTGCCAACGCTCGAATCGATGAGACGGGGGTGCAGGACTTGAAGACCATTTGTGTATCGGCTCGCTTTTTGACGTTCGCGTCTTCGTCAGATTCGGCCGGTCCAACATCTGGCTGATGGTCTGTCGTTTGTTTTGCGGTTCTCGGACGTCTGCGGCGGTTAGATGCATCCCCCCCGGCATAGAGCGTATACGTCCGGCTGACTTGACCAACGACATTACCCGCCGCGTCCATAACGGGACCGCCACTGGAACCCTGTCCAAAATCAGCAGTGATGTTTAACCAGAGCAGGCCTTCTTCGTCCCGTTCATAATTGGCGATATGACCGGCCGAAAAATAGAAAAAACTATCGCCAGGATGGCCGACCACGCTGATTTGCGATCCTGGATGGGCCACTTGTCCCAGGGCCAGAGGCTTTAACCCCTTTTTGCCGATTCGGAACAAGCACGTGTCGCCAGTTCGATTGGCCGCCAGGATTTCGAGAACTGGATAAACCCGGCCTCGCACATCCATAACAACGACCGCATCGTCATGATCATCGTGATCGAAAACATGTGCGCTGGTCGACAGGATTCCGTCCTCGTGCACAACAAACGCTGTTGAAAACGACGTTTGCCAGGCAGTCTCGTCTTCGCTTGGTTTCGTCAGTCCTGCAACCAGAAATACGCTTTCTGTCGCACGGCGATAAAGTTCTTGCGACGTCAGCGGAGTCGTTGAGGCTTTCGGAAGTTCCAGCGTAAATTCCGTCCGGTCGAGTTCCTCGTGTAATTCGACGGCCGTTTTGGAAATCTTCTTTTCGATCATCTCTTCCGCTGCGGTCCTCAAGATCTTGATCACGTCTTCGACAGAGAATTCGGGCGGCGACAAATCTGTCCCGTCCCCGTTTTGCGGGGTCACTATGACTGTTGTTTTCGGCCGATTTTCGTTTGTCGCAGCTCGGGGTAATTCTTGAGCGTCCAGTTGCGGACGAGCTTTCTGCCCATTCAACAACGCCAATAAAAGAGCGGCGAACGTGACACAGGCAATCGAAGCAGCGAGTCGTTTCATGTCGTACGTTTCTATTCATCATTCATGTCGGATCAGGAATCGCCTTCTGGTGACCACTCACGGCACGCCGGCGACTTTCGCCTAAATGTACCCAAATTAGAGCTGGAGAGTTATAATGAGCATGTGTCGAATTCTTTAAGACTGAACCAGGAACTGTCAAAATGACTTCTCGCATCATCTTATTGGCGCTCGCGTTCAGTTGTGCTGGGTTTGCATACGCTCAGGAAGAGACTTCGACGACCCCACGGGCACCGTCTTTACCGACTGACTCAGCCCCTGAAAAATCCGAAGCCTCATCCTCAGAATCAGACAAATCTGAAGTTCCCTCATCCGGTCCTTCAGCGACAGACAAAGTCAAAGAAGCCGCCGAAAAAGGTTTGGAAATCACCACGGAAGAAGTCTCAAAAATTGCTCGTCAACTCGACCAGAATCCGCAGGCCAAAGACGTTGCCGCCGGAGTCTTGCAGCCGATTTACGTCGTCGCGAAAAAACTGGCATTCCCGGCATTTCACTGGGTGGCATTTGCACTGATGGCTGCTGGAGTTGTGAGCTACGCACTACAGCTTGGTCTGGGAAAGCTGGTAGTGCTGACACGACTAGGTTTTAGCCCGAAAGAAATCGTGTCTGATGCCGTCGGTTTGGCAATCAGCGTGGTCGGGCTGGTGCTGACGACACAGGCGGCGGCCGAAAACTCGACGTTCACTCAAAGTCCAGCCGCCGTCCTGTCGGCAACAGCCGCCGGCATCGTTGCCGGAATTATCCTCTACTTCTGGGGACAGTCGCAAGAACTTGATGCTGCTGCCGGTCGATCGAGGTCAACGGTACACGGGAAACGCTAGCGAAGTTGGCGCGATGCGGTGGGATGTGGACAACCCGTTCAAGTTCCGCAGATCGTCGGTAGAACCAGTGTTAGTTAGTCCTGCCCCTATCCTTTCGACCTTGGATTATCGTTCGCAACAGAAAGAATTGTTGTCGCGTGCAGCCCCTCTCACTGGAACGGCGGGCGGAACACACCGTACATCAGGCGACATAATCACTTCGGATCGGAATCGACGGCGGGTTCGATTTCTCCCGCAAACTTGTTTGAAATTGTGGTATAGCCACGGTCCGGGGAATCGGCTTCTGCGAAAGTGACTTCGTAATCTTTCGCTGAAGGATCGGGAACTGGCATCCCGGTTTTGATTATCCCCTCGGGTTTCACTTCCCATGCGTCCATCGGCTTATGTCCGGCGATCGACGTGCCGGGGAAACCGAGATTCAGCATGTAGTTCTTGACGGGCGACCCTGAAGTGAACTTGTACCCGACTTCAAAGTAGACGATGTTTTCCGGTCTCCGCTGGGCCTTAACGCTCGTGATCTCCACGACACCGGGTGTCGGGTCGGCTAACGTCACTGTGATGTTCCGTGCTGATGCCACGGACTTCGGTTTGGCGATTTCGGTGTTACAGCCCACCAGACTACCGATGACGATCCAACACGAAACCGAGTTCAAAAGTACAGTTTGCACCAGAATTTCCCGGTGTGAGCGACAAGCCATGGATTGCGTTCTCTTGGAGTGAAAACCGGGGGTGATCTGCTATTTCATCTTTCGCGGGGGAATCAGTTTTGCCGGGACGTCGACTTCTATTTCACCCCCCTCTTCCGGAATCGAGACTTTTAGTGGTGAGCCGACGCCAGAATATGGATGAGGGATCGCTTCATAAGCAAAAGGGTTGTCCGCCTGCGTCGCTTCGGGATCAAGGGGCGTTCCATCCTCGTCCGCGAACAGGCTGACTCGGACGGTATATTCGCCTGGCGGAATCCCTTCGTGTCCCCGCCGGGAACTGATTACCTGAAATTTGCCATCAGCGTCAGCCACGCCGATCGCTCCCGGACCGAGTGTTCCTTTGACGGGCGTGAACTCGACCGACGCTCCCGCAAGGGGGGAACCTTGAAGCGTCAATAATCCCACCAGAGGAGCACGCTTCAGGCCGTCACTCTTTCGACCACATCCAACGAGCAACACAACGATCAGAAGCGAACAGATCGTTGAAGTGAATTTACGGATCATGTTGAAGCTCCAAAGAGATGGAAATGCCTCACGCATCTTCTACACCAAGATACTTGACTTAATGGGCCACTGCGACGACACGCAGTCGCGAACGTCATAAATCCGGACAGTCAATCTCGACAGATCCGCTTTCTGGCGAGCACTTACGGATTCTGTCGAGGACACAAAACCGCTAGATCCTGACAGGTGATCGCGCAGCCCCGTGAACTTTACTTTAGAAGTCGCCCATGACCTGACCATCGGCTGCACGACAGAGATAAGTCAGAATGCTCAAATCGATATTTTCTGAGAGGAAACGTACTCCACCATCGCCGAGAACAGCATGGGCACCACCCGTATGCATGCTGGCACAGTTGTACCAGCTAGCGCGTCGTCCAGGGGTCTTGTTGAGGGCGCTGGTATTGTTGTTGTAGTTCCAGACGTTGATGCCGGTCGCGGGGAATGTCACATTAAACTTGCCGACCGGATCGACACCGACGGAAACCCAACCAGCGAAAGACCACCCGGGAGATCTGCCGTTAAACGTCTGTAAGGTAATCTCGGCCATCATCAACGTGTTGCTAAGACCGTCGGTGCAGTTAGAGAAGGGGACAAAGCTGTTTTCACCGAAGAGATAACGTGTGTCAGTCGTGAGTGAATTATGATAATTGTAGTATCTCAATGAAAGACATGGAGATACAAAGTCATAACATGTCTTGGCGTAGGACAAAGAGCTGTTCGCACCCAGATCCGGGCCGTATAACGCGACTGACTGGTCCCGCTGAGGACCCGAGTCAGACGGGCAGAATAATGCCGGGATCACTGTTGCCGACAGCGCCGCGTGCCCGGAAGCAGTGGCATCTGGTTGTGAGACGGGTTTCCCCCCGGTCTGAACGAGATTCCCGAATGCGGCCCCAAAATTCAGGCTGTTATATAATGGGGCTTGATCCAGGTACGGAAGCAAGGTGGCTTGACCCGTGGCATTTCGAGTGGTCGGGTCAGGTACGTTGGTGGCAGTTGCATTTTGACAGAATCCGAGACTCATACGCGACGCAGGCAGCCGACCATACGAGCTCTCATAGTTGTGCAAGGCCAGACCCAATTGCTTAAGGTTGTTTCGGCATTGCGTCCTTCGCGCAGCTTCTCGGGCCTGTTGCACAGCCGGCAACAGCAGTGCGACGAGGACGCCAATGATCGCTATGACTACCAGCAGTTCGATCAAAGTGAATCCGGTTGGCGGTTTGCGAGGATTTGAACGAGCTCGGTAAATCGACATTGGCAGAATTCCCCAGAGAACATTAATGGAAAAGGCTCATCAAGGCGCTAACAACATCACGATGACGAACACGCGTCGAATTTGTTCAACGTCTTAACGAAGGCAACACCGTTCGCGCAGAACAATTCAAATGTCATTTATGCAATCCGCGTGCCGCAGGAATGTCTCTCGTGAATGGAATCCTCACGGAAAAGTTATAAAGTCCGACAGTTTCCCGGGGTTTAAAAAGTCTGTCTGGTGGACTTAAGGTGCCAAACGCTTCAAAGGACAGCACAATTTATAGGCAAAGCGGGCGCCTTGATGCTGCGATGACAGACAAAAAAGCGCGCGTGTCAGGCGAATGTCGCTAATCCTGAATAGCGGCACATGCGACGATAGATCCCATCGGCGCCAGTTCTTCGGTTTTGCGAAATTGATGATGCGGAAAGACGAATAAAAAGTGGGCAGGACGCGCTCATGCAGGGACCTGATCTACAACTGATACTCAGTTCTGACACGATTGCTAAACTTAACTGGCGCGCTAAAGAGTAAACGCTCGGGTTGCGGTCCTCTCATTTATTAATGCTCCTGCCTCCTGGTTTTGTCGAGAAGTCTGTTAGCTCGGCCAATTCTCCATGTGAGAGATGAGCTAACTGACGACGATGCATGTTAATAATTGACCGCGCGGTTTTTTTGATGATGACAATCCCGCCAGAAGTGATTTCGAATTCGTATCGAATCCCGTCAACACGCCGAATTAACTTGAGTTTGATCAAGTCCGAAAACAAGTGTTTCTGATCCACGTTTTGTGTCAGCATACGGTTGTCGATCTCGCCCTTGGATAACCCTGTCATCATCAGAGGAGTTCTTTTTGCGGAGTATTACGAAACCATTAGCAAAGTCGCGGCGACGTGTTCCGCGCTTCCTGCAATTGCGACTCACGCATTAGTCATCCTTCTAATCCTTTCCCAGAAGCTGCAAGATGGCTGGCGAATTTGGCTGTCGGCGGAAATTCTCGTTGATTAAGCAATCTTGATTTCATTCGTTTTGGCGATGCGAGCTGAACGATTAGACTTCAGTGGCCACTCACGGTGTGTCTGTCGACAACGAAAGATCGGTGGCGTGAAGTCGCCAATAATTTGCCAGGTCGCTGAAACATGGGCGCGACCATGTATCCTAAGTTGTCCTTGCGGCATCGAATGCGCTTCGAGGATTAACAAATCAGTGCGAAACGTTTCGGAAGCGACTTAAATTTAAGGAATTCCTCTTGTTTCGATCCGCATCTCCAACGGAAACTGCTGCACTTATATCACTTGCTGAATCAACGGGAATCTTCGCGCCAGATGAAGCCGAAGCATTGCTGGGAGGAGTTCTGGAGGAACTTCACGCAGGTCGCCTGGGTGATGGCCACCAGGCGCATGTCTGGGCGAGTACTGCGACAAGCCCGGCCAAGGGGTGGGTCTATTTCGCGCCGACGGAACATGCCGACGGCGTATGGGATCTTTGGTGGATTGGTGTTGCCGCTGATAGCCAGCGGCAAGGAATCGGTGACGGACTGCTGAAGTTCGTTGAGGAAGTCGTGCAGTCATCTGGCGGTCGACTGTTGCTGATCGAAACCAGTTCGCTGACGCCATTCGACTCAGTCCGGCAATTCTACATCAAACGCGGATACGCTGAGTGCGGACGCGTCCCCGACTTTTATGGCATCGGAGAGGCAAAAGTGATCTTCTTCAAACGGATTCAATAATTAATGGAACCAAACCTCGGCGTGGACGAGTTGTCACCAAATTGCAAAAGGAACACAGTTACTTCATCCCCCTGCCAAAAAAAATCTCCAGAGTCATGGCCTCTGGAGATTGCACTGGAATCATCATCATCGTTTTGCGACTTATTTGGTCTTAAGTTTCTTCAATGCGGCGACGATGTCCGATGGTTCGGCGCGTTTTCGGTAGTCGGCATCAACAAACGACCATCGAATCGTACCACTCTGATCGATAATGTAAGTTGCGCTCAGCGGGAGTTCGCCAGAGTCGTCTCCGTTCCGCTTCTCGAGATCGACTTTGAATGCCTTCATCATGGTGAGCGATTTCTCGGGGACTTCATACGCGATCTTGAATTTGCGGGCTGTCGCATTTCGCTTGTCAGACAGGGCAATAAATGAAATCGCATTCGTCTTAACTGTGTCGTTCAAACTATCAGGCGTTTCTGGAGAGATCGCAATGATCGTCCCGCCCAGTTGCTCAATTTGTTTTTGTTCTTTTAATAGTCCCTTGAGTCCGATATTGCAGTAGGGGCACCAGCCTCCACGGTACCAAGTGAGGACGACAGGTCCTTTTATGAGAAGTTCATTGAGCTTCACAATTTTGCCTGAGGCATCTGGCAGTTCGAACATTGGAACTTTATCGCCGACTTTAAGAGCGCGTTCAACGATTCCCGATTCCGCCACTGCGACAATCCCGTCAGAGAAGATCTTTGCAGCTTCGGGGGCCTTCTCCGCAACGCCGTCTGACATCGCTTTGAGCTCGGCTTCAACCTGACGCGTCGACGTCTCGGCACTGAAGAGTTCCGTGACCGACAGCCCGGACGCGAACACGCTCAACAAAACCCAGGAAATTAATCGTCGTTTCATAAAATACTCCCTCTTTTTTATTGACGCAGGAAATCAAACGGCGATGTACCGTACGCATGTGATGCGCTGAGCCAGGGTTTGGTTACATGCTTCCAAACTGTTTTTCGACCGCTTTATGATCTTTGGACCAGGCGGCATAAACTTGTTTTGACATTGGGTCGGGGAAAATGTCTTCGGCGCCGGCTTCAATTCCGGCAATGACTTCGTTGGCGACGTGAAGAGGCGGGGTCTTGTCCATGGGTAAATCTTTTGCCATGTCCGTATCGATCGGCCCTGGAAAGACTCCAAACACACGGATTCCTTTTTTCGCAAGGTCAACGCGAAACGACTGCGTTGCCGACCATGCCGCTGCCTTCGAGGCATTGTAGGCCCCGATGCCCGGCATGCTCGCCAGCGAGACCACGCTCAAAAGATTGGCAATTGCGCCACCGCCGTTTCTTTCGATCAACGGAGCCATCGCCTGAGTCACGTGAATCAAACCGAAGTAGTTGACCTCCATGTCGCGGCGGAGGCTTTCGTCCGAGATATCCGAGAGTCCGCCGAAGCTCAGTGCACCGGCGTTATTGATCAGGACATTGATATCCGAAACGGTCGTTGCCACCGCTTTGATTTCTTCCGGTTTTGTCACGTCTAGAACAACCGGGTGGACTCGCGTGGGATCAAGAGCCACGACTTTATCCAGATCAGCTCGCCGTCTCGCAGCCGCATAAATCTTTTTGGCTCCGTGCGCAAGGTAAGCTTCAACGAAAGCGTGCCCGATACCACGATTCGCTCCAGTAATCAAAACAATCACATCCGATTTCGTCACGATCTGCTCCTTAAGTGTTTGGGACGTCCATCTATTTGTACCGAACAGTACAAACTCACTGTGAAAAATCACTTTGCGTCGTTTTCATCAATCGTTCAACATTTTCAGCGCCTGGTCTCGTATTGATTCGATCATTCCCGGCTTAACACCTGCTCGAGCCAGGACGCGCATTCCGATCACGAGTGACAAAAGTCCGCGGGCAACCGACCGAGGATCGAGAGCTGCGGCAACTTCCCCCTTCGATTTTGCGGATTCGAGAAGTCTTCGATAAAGCCCTTCATGTCGCTCAAACGTCTTCAGGACAAAAGACCGGATCACATCATCTTTAGGGGATTGTTCAATCGCCATATTCACAACAAAACAACCAAGGTCGCGACCGCTCCCGCACGCGTCGGCAGCGATCATTCGCAGATGTTTTTCTAAGGCGGTTCGGGGCGAGGGTTCATCGAGGAGTGCCTCGAATCTGCTAAATCGATCGCTTACGTAGTTTTCAAGTGCATCAATAAGCACCTGATGCTTGCTGCCGTAAGTGGCGTAGAAACTTCCCTTCTGAATTCCCATCGAATCCAGAAGTTCGGTCATCGACGTCCCTTCGTATCCCCCCGACCAGAACGCCTCCATTGCGAGTTCGAGCGCATGATTCTGGTCAAACTGCTTTTCCCAAGGCATCCTCAATTTCTCCGTGTCGAGAATTTTATCGAGTCTGTACCAATCGGTCAAGACTTTCCGATAAGCGAATTATTTTCCGATTCGGGTTAACGGAATCTCGCGTTGTGGGCCGCCGCTCGCCAGAACGTCACTTTGTTCGCCCAATTCACGTTTGTAACGTCGACTTCTTCGAGACGAGTATCTCAACCTGGTTCGACAACTCGGCACGCTGATAATCCCAAGATTCTACCGAAACCTGAGTGCCGGCCGAATGAGACACCCGATTGATGGTTGGAAATACAATTGTTTTCAACACCGAGTAAAAAACTGCGTGTTTCAAGGAAGTGGCTGTTTAACTTGCTGGGAGTTTTTCGTTTCTGGCTGAACGGACTCGTCCAGGGTCACGATGTAGATCAGCATCGAAGTCAGCATCAGGGATAACGCGACCCAGAATTTCCAGTCATGGTGGGCTCGCTTCCAGTAAGGCTCATTCCCTTTTTGCTGTTGTTCGTGATCGGGATGATGTTTGGTGTGGGTCACGGGGTTCCTGTCAAAAGAGATCTGGGACGGGTGTTGATTGCGATTGTGGGGGCGTCCATTTCCAGTTCCGGATCTCTGGCATGTCCTCGCCGTATTTGTCGATGTATTGCTTATGTTCGAGCAACTTTTCTTTAAGTAGTGCTTTCAGATAGATCCCCTTGGCACCCGTCTGCGGAAGTCGGTCGATCGTGTCGATAACCAGATGAAATCGGTCCAGGTTATTCAGCACGGTCATATCAAAGGCCGTGGTGATGGTTCCCTCTTCCTTGTAGCCTCGGACGTGGATGTTGTTGTGGTTGGTTCTGCGGTAGGTCAGTCTGTGAATCAACCACGGATACGCATGGAAGGCAAAAATCACGGGCCTGTCTTTCGTGAACAGGTCGTCAAAGTCACGATCGCTGAGGCCGTGGGGATGTTCTGACTGTGGTTGCAGTTTCATCAGGTCGACAACATTGACCACGCGGATTCTGAGATGCGGCAAGTGCTCGCGCATGATCGAGACTGCGGCGAGGGTTTCGAGCGTCGGAACATCCCCGCAGCAGGCCATCACGACGTCAGGTGTTACACCCTGATCATTGCTGGCCCACTGCCAGACTCCGATCCCCTGAATGCAATGCTTCACGGCCGCTTCCATCGTTAACCATTGAGGTGATGGGTGCTTCCCCGCGATCACAACGTTGATGTAATGACGACTGCGCAGACAGTGGTCCATTACGGATAAAAGGCAATTTGCATCCGGTGGCAGGTAGACCCGGACGATTTCGGCTTTCTTATTCACGACCAGATCGATGAATCCGGGGTCCTGGTGCGTAAAACCATTGTGGTCCTGACGCCAGACGTGGGAGGAAAGCAGGTAGTTCAATGACGCGATCTTCCGTCGCCATGGCAACTGTGCCGAAACCTTCAACCACTTGGCATGCTGATTGAACATCGAATCGACGATATGGATGAATGCTTCATAGCAATTGAACAATCCATGCCGACCGGTCAGGAGGTAACCTTCCAGCCAGCCCTCGCATTGGTGTTCGCTGAGCATTTCCATCACACGACCTTCCGGTGCGAGGAACTCGTCATTCGATCTGGTCGCAGCGCCCCATTGACGCTCTGTGACTTCAAACAGAGCTTCCAGACCATTAGAAAGTGTCTCGTCCGGACCGAACACTCGGAAATTCCGCTGAGGTTCGTTCAGCCTTGTGACGTCTCGCAAAAACCGGCCAAGGACATGTGTATCGCCAATGCCGGGAATGCCGGGCGTGGCGACTTCGACCGCGTAATCACGAAAATCGGGCATGCGCAGGTCGCGCAACAGGATGCCGCCGTTGGCATGAGGATTCGAACCCATGCGCCGCTGGCCCGCAGGAGCGAGTTCGGCGAGCTCCTGATTCAAACGGCCCTGGTCATCGAACAGTTCTTCTGGCCGGTAACTTCGCAGCCACTCTTCCAGCAATTCGAGGTGTCCGGGATGGCTGGCAGGGGCTGAGATGGGAACCTGATGCGATCGAAATGTTCCTTCGATCTGGCGACCATCAACGATCTTGGGCCCGGTCCAGCCTTTGGGTGAATTCAACACGATCATTGGCCAGCGAGGACGAGGAAAGGATGAAGTAGGAAGACTGAAGGAGGAATCAGAAACTTCTGCTGTCCCTTTTTCATCCTTCATCCTTCTGACTTCATCCTTCGATTCTCGCGCTTCGCGCTGAATCGATTGAATCTGCTGCACAACTTTGTCCAGAGTCTCGGCCATTGCCTCATGCATGAGATCTGGCTCGTGACCTTCCACGAAATAGGGCGTCCATCCGTAGCCACGGAGCAACTGCTCCAATTCTTCTCGCGTAATCCGGGCGAGCAAAGTCGGGTTGGCAATCTTGTACCCGTTGAGGTGCAGAATCGGCAGGACCGCACCATCCGTAGCAGGATCGAGAAACTTGTTGGAATGCCAGGCAGTCGCCAATGGCCCTGTTTCTGCTTCACCGTCGCCGACGACACATGCGACGATCAGATCGGGGTTATCGAACACGGCCCCGAAGGAATGACTGAGTGAATAGCCCAGCTCGCCCCCTTCGTGAATCGACCCAGGACATTCGGGTGATGCATGGCTGGGAATGCCGCCGGGAAACGAGAACTGAAGAAACAGTTTACGTAGTCCTGCTTCATCCTGGCTGACGTTGGGATAGATCTCGCTGTAAGTTCCCTCAAGATACGTATTGGCGACGACAGCCGGACCACCATGTCCTGGACCCGAGACGTAAATCATATCGAGGTCATATTGTTTGATAACCCGATTCAAATGGGCATAGATGAAGTTTTGTCCGGGTGTTGTCCCCCAATGTCCGAGCAACATCCGTTTCACATCGGCGAGCGCCAGGGGCCGTTTTAACAGCGGGTTGTCGTAAAGATAAATTTGTCCGACCGAAAGATAATTCGCGGCTCGCCAATAGGCATCAATCTTGCGAAGCAGATCTGGTGACAGTGTCGTCATCGTGTTGGTTTTCCTTTGACTTTGAACAAAAGATGCCGAATCAATCCGTCACTCAAAACGTTCACCCGGCGAGGGAGAACAGGACAACATCTTCGCCCGTCACAGTACTGATGTCATGGTCCATGCTGATCGCTTTGACTTCTGTGACTTCGGCGATCAGCAATTCTAACATCGTGCGTGGCAATTCCAGTAATTCAGTTATGACCTCTTTGACCAGATCATTGACTTTGGCCGGAACCGAGGATGTACCCGGTTGTCGCTCGACTTGAATCAGATTTCCGAATGCCTGCACTATCAGTTGGTCTGTGATGAAGAAGGCATCAATCTGCTCAGACTTCGAGCCCATTGAGTCTTGTTGAAACCGCATGAAGCACTGGCCGATAACCGATGGGCATTCGGTACGAGTTAATGTTTTCGATTTGCGTTCTGCTCGAATCCGTCGTGCTTCGTCGATCGAGAGACATCGCTCGTCATTAGATTTCTCGAGCTGAATCGGAAGAGCTGCGGGTCGAATTGTTTCGGCGACGACGACGCTTGCCAGAATCACTTTGATTGCTGCCAAAGCGACCGGCTTAACGATCAAGGAATCGGCCTCGGCCTTCATGGTCCGAGCGGCATGTTCACTGGCCTTGTGGCCATTGACAGCAATCCGTTTCGTATGAGCGAATCCGGGGCTTTCACGAAAACGTTTAGCGAGACGACCACCATTTACGACTGGCATCACCCGATCGACCAGCAAACGATCTGCTCGAAAGACCGCTGCCTCGGCAAGAGACTGAGTTTCGCTGCAGGTGACGTGAATTTGATATCCGAGGGATTCAACGAACATCCTCAAGACATCGGCACCATTGCGAATATCGTCCACAATCAGAAATCGAAGCGACTTTTCGGTCTTCGTCATGGGCCTACTCCTTTTGCGAGTCCGTGGACTGTAACGTTTCGGACGCGGCAGCGAGAATGAGGTTCAATTTTTCGAAGTCGGGCGGCTTGACCAGGTGGTGATCGAAGCCCGAATCGTGCGATCTTTTTCGGTCGGAATCCTGTCCATATCCGGTCATTGCCACCAGAACGATGTCTTTAAAAATTGCCTGTTGACGCAGCCTTGTGGCGACTTCATAACCGTCCATTTCTGGCAATCCGATATCCAGCAGAACAACATTCGGATGAAAGTCGAGTGACGCATCTAATGTTGATGGACCATCATGAACCGTTAACACGTCGTGTCCCGATGCGAGCAGCACCATCCCCAACATCTGTGCGGCGTCGGCATTGTCGTCCACGACAAGGATTCTCAGGCGTGGCCCGTTGGATTTCGAACCGACCGCTTTCGATTCCGGGTGTTGTGTTTCCTGCTGTACCATTAATGGAAGTCGTACGATAAATTCACTCCCCTGGCCCGGCACGCTATGCGCTTGGACTTCCCCTTTGTGCATTTCGACAATTCGCTGAACAAGGGCCAGTCCAATTCCTAATCCACCTTGTGATCGAGCAAGCGAGCGCTCTGCCTGCGTAAACAGGTCGAAGACATGAAGCAGCAGGTCTGGTGAGATCCCTATGCCCGTGTCGCGGACGCGTATCACGGCGAACGTCCTGACGGGGAACGTCGGACGCGCGATTGAAGAAAAAGAGTCTGATGGATCACTGCGGGCCTCTACCCACTCGCCAGTCTCTGTCTGAACCTCGATCGTCACGACGACATGAATCTGGCCCCCGTCATGAGTAAACTTTGCGGCGTTCGTCAGCAAGTTCACGACAACTTGTTCGAGTCGCGCGGCGTCGGCAAAAAGTCTTATTGGCTTTTGTGAAATCGACACCATGAGACTGTGATTGTGCCGGTCAATCAGGGGTCGAGCTGTTTCGATCGCGTTTTGCACGACACTGTTCAGCAAAATCGGCTCCTGTTTCAAGTGGATTTTGCCGGTCGTAATTCGAGAGACTTCCAGCAAGTCATCGATCAGTCTGGTCAATTGACCCACTTGACGTTCGATGATTGTGCGAGCCTGATGTTGCAGCCGGTCTTCATTCTTTTGCAGCCCCAGCAGTTGCAGAGCACTCGTGATCGGAGAGAGAGGGTTACGAAGTTCGTGGCTGAGCATCGCCAGAAATTCGTCCTTGCGGCGGTGCAGATCCTCGAGCGACGCAGACTGTTCCTGCATCCGCTTCTCCAGTCGGTTACGCTCGGCTTCCAGTCGGCTGCGTTCCGTGATATCCCGGATATTGCACTGGATGACGCTGTGGTCGTCTTCTTTATACGAGTTAGCGACAATTTCGACTTCAACTCGTGCACCCAGATTTGTTTCCAGCGGCAAGTGCTCGAAACGAATGTAGCCTTGCTCCTGCAGCTCGCGAACCGCTTCCTCGTTGGCCGACCGGTCACTGAACAAGCCTATTTCCCAGAGCTCCTTGCCGGCAAAGTGTTCTTTCGAATACCCCAATAGTTCGCTCATATAAGGGTTCGCATCCGTGATTCTTCCCGTTTCCGTATCGAGGATCAGGATTCCGTCTTTGGCGGTTTCGAAAAGCCTGCGATAACGAATTTCTGATTCACGAAGTGCCAATTTCGAGACGACCAGTTCGTCGTAGATCTTTTGCTGACTCAAATCCGTGACCAGCAAGCAAACCCGTTGTAACGGCAATATAAACAGGGCGAGCGATGCGGGGAATCGAGTTCCGTTCTGCCGGTTCAGCTGAACCTCTTTAGGAGTTGGCGAATTCTCAACATCGCGTAACATCGCTTTCCAAATGGCGTAATCCGTTTCACTGACAAATCTATCCAGCAACGTTCCAATCAGCGTCTGGCTCGACGAGGCGAAAAGATTGGCGAAGCAGGGATTGCAGTAGAGAATCAGGCCATCGTGATTTAACACCGCAACGCCCTGTTGCATGGCTTCGATCAGCAGTCGATACGGGCGGTCAGCCCCTTCCAGCGTGTAAACACTTTCACCGGGATTGGAGATGACCACAGCATCGACAATCCCCTCACGAATTGCTTCCACGATCGCTTCGGCTTCTTCGAGGCGCCAACGCAATCGCTCGTTTTCCTGAAGTAGCTCACTGTAGGTTTTTGGCGTGGTCATCGTGGATGCTCAAGAACAGTGAGGAATGGTTCAAACGACGATGTTCAAGCCAAGAAAGATCTTTTTTTCGTCAGACATGTCTCCGATGAATAAACGCTTCGGTGACGGAGACTGTTTGATCAACGTCGGGGCAACAACGATCTGAGCTTGTCGCGCCATTTCCGGGTTAACAAAAAGATCGATGACGGTCAGTTCATAACGCCCTGCCAGATAGAGATCACAAATACGCTGAATACGTTCCACAGCAAGGGTCGAACGAGGCGAAAGCCCGGCAATATATAGACGTAGCACAAAGTATTCGTTCGATTCGGGGGCCTGCGTGAGGTCGACCGCTTCCGTCGTCACCTCGTCCGTTGCTTTTGCCTTCTTACTTTTCACACTGTCGCCTTATTCCCTTATTTTCAATCCAGAACGCAACTGCAGGCCGACCAGCGTCCGCTCGGTATCCGACAGATCGCCAATGATCTTGCGAATCGGTTTCGGTAACTTTCGTACGAGAGTCGGTATGGCCACGATCTGATCGTCTTTTGCCAACCGGGGGTGATCGATCAGGTCTATTACTTCGATCTCGAACTCGCCCGCAAGGTGTTCCTCGCAGATTCGCTTGAGATTCTCGAACGCCGTGATGGATTTTGGGGTTTTCCCGGCAACATACAGACGTAATTGCCATTTCTTGGGCACTTCTACAGACGTTGTGTCGCCATTCGACGTGGATTTCCTTTTCATTTGCGAACTTTCTTGAAACTTCCCGGTGCCCCGTTTGATTCTGCTTTGCGACTGAACGCCATTTCCTGACGTCCCTGTTCCAGCTTTTCTAGATACACCTGCTCTGTCGCGATATCGCGTTCCATCTCTTCCTTGTCCGTTTGGAATTGCAATTGAAGAACCGCGATTTGGGCCTCGAGCGCTTGTTGCCTGCGGGAAAGTTCTCCTCGTTTTCTTTCGATTTCCTGATTGCGCTGTGCCGCTGTTGCCATTTCTTTTGCTTCCTGAGCGAGGCGGGCAGAACCCGTGAGAACGCCATCGGGGCCAAGATAGACCTCCGTCAGCAGAATTCCGCGATCGGTCAAAAGAAATTCTCGAATCTGATTGCTGTGTGACATGCCGCGCGACTTGAGGATATACAATCCCCGATTGCGCTCACCGTTCAGTTCCATGTCCCGTAAGAGCAGCCAGGTGTCAATCGTGGACGAGATATCAAGTTCGGTATGCTCCAGGGCTCCTTCGTTTCGGTTGAGGTTCGTCAGCAGGGTCGTAATCTGTCTGGCCTTCAAGTAATCGACCAGCCGCATCATCATTGAACTGGCCTCAGAAACCGTTCCTGACGAAATGAAATTGGTAATGGGATCGACGATCACGAGCGAAGGCTTCAATCCCTCAACCAGTTTGTGAATGCTCGCCAGATGCATTTCCAAACCGTTCATTGTTGGACGTGCGGCGTGAAAACGAAGCAACCCCTTCTTCACCCACGGTTCCAGATTGAGGCCGATGGAGCGCATGTTTCGCAACAGCTGGGCCTCTGGTTCTTCGAAAGCGATATAGAGGCATCGTTCACCCCGCCGGCAACATGCGTCGGCGGCATGGCAGGCAAGACTGGTCTTTCCAACCCCTGCGGTACCGGAAAGCAAGACGCTGCTTCCACGATAAACTCCTTCACCACCCAGCATGGCATCCAGTGCCGGTACGCCGATCGATATTCGTTCGGAAGAGGCCTCATGCTGTCGTTGAAGGGATGTAATCGGGAAGACGGAAATGCCCCCTTCGTCGATGAGAAATGGAAACTCGTTGGTTCCGTGAGATGAACCTCGATATTTGACGATGCGTAAGCGACGGGTTGAGATCTGCCCGTCGACGCGATGATCTAATAACAGCACGCAGTCGGAAACATACTCTTCCAGGCCATGTCGCGTGAAACTTCCGCTTCCCCGTTCGGCCGTAATGATCGCTGTGACACCTTTTTCCTTGAGCCAGCGAAACAGCCGGCGCAGTTCCGAACGAAGAATCGCAGGACTTGGAAGACCGGCGAACAGTGTTTCCAGGGTATCGAGTACGATCCGTTTGGCGCCGATCGAGTCGATCGCAAAGCCCAGGCGGATGAACAGCGCTTCGAGATCGTATTCACCCGTCTCTTCAATCTCACTTCGCTCGACATAGATGTAGTCGACTGCCAGTTTCTTTTTCTCGATCAGCGCTTCAAGGTCGAAGCCGAGTGAACGAACGTTTTGAGCAAGTTCCTCGGCCGTCTCTTCGAAAGCGATGAACACACCCGGTTCATTGAAAAGAGTGGCTCCTCGGACGAGGAACTCGATCCCGAGCAAAGTCTTGCCGCAACCTGCACTGCCACACACCAGCGTGGGCCTCCCTTGGGGCAACCCTCCGGTCGTGATCTCGTCGAGTCCCTGAATGCCGGTCGTACATTTCGGCAAATTTCCTGGCACTGAGTAATTGTTTTTACCGACGGTCTTGGAAATAAGGCGTTCCTTTAAACGAAAAAAGCCGACGTGGCCGCCCCCAATAAGGGATTCGACCACGTCGGCTTATTTATTGACGAGCCACCCGATACAGCCGGGCTGCTCCTCATTTAATCTTCCGCGTGCAGCAAGGACTATAAGCCTTGCATCTAACAATGGCAATGCGGTCTCGGTGTAACGATGTAAAACAAATCAACGTAATGAACTCGTGACGGCATGGTTTTGAATCCGCCCCTTGGCATGAAACTTGATTGGCAGATTTCGGCCACGGATCGTGACCGCAAATGTTTCGTCGAACATTCCCACTTCGTCAAGCGGCGTCAGAGTCAGCCTCAGCATATGAATCTGCGCGACGCCCGAGGCAAATTCGGGTTTGAACGATTTGATCGGATCATTCGGCGGTGATTCAATTGGATCAGCAGCTATCGATTGAGCGTTTCCACGCGAGAGGGCCTCTGCTTTGTCATTGCGAACAAAACGTTCGAACGTCTCGATTTCAAATGCTTTTTTGCCTCGCATAATCACGGTGATCGACTTTGAGTCTCCAACGGCTACCAGGCCGAACTGAGCATCCGAGACAACGATGTCATCTTCAACGCGCGCTTCGACGGGGATGGCGATTTCCGATCCACCAACCTCGTTTGTCGTAAGAATCAGGCGATCTCGCAGGACTCCGACCGGTGCATCGGGTTTCAACTCGACCAGGACGTCGTATTGAACGGTTCCATTGTTGCGAGCTTTTTCGACGATTTGTGTTGTCAGGTGAGCGCCTTCCACTTTGGCCGATGAAAGCGTCCAGTCTGTACGTCCCTTGTAAGTGATCGACAGTCGCTGCGTAGATCCGCTTCCCAGGTCGACGATACCGAAGGCCACAGAACTCGGTCTGACTTCGAAATCGTCTCGAATTCTCCCTTCGACCGGCAGAGTCACAGTCGATGTCAGTCCTTTGACAGGTTCGAGCAAACTTACGATCGCTTTAACTCGTTTTTCTCCGACATGGCGAACTGTATCCAGTCTGATCGTCAAGACGCGTTCGGCCCGCGACGCAATCGATATTGGTGCTAGATCCGTCCACGAAATACATCCGCACGAGGTCGTGAGGCCGGTAATTCGAATTTCCTCTGCGAACGGGTTTTTGACGGTCACTGTAAAAGTGGTGTCCGCCAGACGGGCAACGGTGCCAAATTTGATTTGCAGGCGGTCAAACATCTTCTCGCCCCAGTCCTCGGCGGCAGCAGGTCCCGCCAACATCGAAAGGACGAACAGAGAAGCGACACATTTTCCAAAGTATTGAATTTTCATTTTCCAAAGACACTACCCGATTTCGGGGACTGAGTTTTGAATTGAGCGTCAGGCTTCTTGTGGCATTGTCGCCTGGATTGAAATGATCACCAGCGTCGCCGCGGCTCACCCTGCACGGGTTTTACGTTCGAGACTCGCTCGTGACGTGCACAATCAATGCAGTTAGCCGCGTAAGGAACGGCACAGAGACGCGGCATGTCAATCGATTTTCCACACGACTGACAAATGCCGTAGGTGCCGATTGGAATCCGTTCAATGGCCGCTTCAACCTGTTCAAGCATTCTTTCTTCATTTTGAGCGATGGCAACCTGAACGTCGAAACCTTCAACGTCCGCGTCGGCGGGGTGAGTGGGCAAACTGGTGATATCTCCCGCTTTGACGACATCCTCGCGCAAGGCCTCTTCCGCCGAATCAACTTCGTGAATCAGCCGCTCGCGTAAAGCATTTAATTGCAACTCGAAACCCGCTCGTTTTTTGAGATCCATTTTAATGTTCCTGGAAACTGTTGAGGTTTTAAATGTGTAAAAAGAGTGAGACAGGGGCCGGTCGTTAAACGTTGTGACGACTGGCATTTTCCCCACATGGGCACGACCTAGTTTTGTCTGATCGTCAGAGAGCGGAAACCGTCAGATTATTTTCGACATTCGTAACGCCTGGTGCATTCCAGGCGGCTGAGCCAGCTTCGTCACGCTCATGCCATGAGGACGTTCTGCCCGATAGTGTCACTTTGCCGCCTTCGGCGCAGACGTCGATATTTTCTGCATCAAGTTCCGCATCGCGTTCGAGTGCTCGTTCAATTGCGTCCTTCACTGCGGTTGCCTGAACGCTCGGTGTAATGGTGATGTCGTTTGAAACCCCTGTTACGCCAGACAAGTATTTCACAGACTGGACCGCAGAATTTCGCTGGTAGTCCCACGGCACTGTGCCTGTCAAAGTCACCCAGCCATTTTCGACAGTCGCCTTGACGACGCTCGGTACCCACACATGCCACTTCAGAGCATTCATGACGGCAGCAGCAACTTCCGATTCTTTGTGCTCGTGGATTCCCGTCAATTCGACATCCATTGATTCGGCAATCGCCTTGACCCCTTCGACCCGTTGAGTGGCCCGTTCGGCGGCCCATTTTTCTGCGTACGTTGGAACCATACCGCTTAGCGTCACAATACCATCCTTAACGATGACCGAGATGTCGTTTGCGTTCACCTTCGGTTCCCATCGCAATTCATTGACCACATCGATTTTCAGTTGAATATCTGTCTTCATTTCTCAACCTGTCTTCGCCTGAGGCGAAAAAAAGCCGACGCGCCGAACGCCGAAATAGCATTCGATCACGTCGGCATACTCGGTAACCGGCCCCCGATGAATCGGGTCGCCTTTCACTGTGTCGTCCAACGCCCCGTCTTTATGGTCTGTGCGAGAACATCAGGTTCTTACACTGACGGGCATTTAAGTGTTCAAACGCCAGATGGCAAAATTCAGGACAGCAGCAAAGCTGACCCAGGCCAGATAGGGAATTAGCAATGTCCCGGCTCGGTGGCTGATTCGAAAGAAGCAAATCGTTGTCGCAGCCAGTGTCAACCAAAGCATCACAATATCTGCGAAGGCGATACCGGGGCGGTGTGCCCCGAAGAACAAAGGTGTCCAAAGGACATTGAGCAGCCATTGAAGCAGGAACAACGCCAAGGGCCATGTTTGGCTTTTCCATCCCCCCTCGCGCCAGACCAGCCATGCGGCGACCCCCATCATGACATACAGCAAAGTCCAGACCGGGCCGAAGATCCATGCGGGAGGATTCCACGCGGGCTTTTGCAATTGTGCATACCAATCTCCAGTCGAGACGAAGACTGCAGTGCCTGACGCGCTAAGGCATAAGACTAACCAACCGACCAGAGCAATGACCTGGTGGTCTGTCGGTGCTGTTTTCGTCTTATCCGTTGTCTGTGTGAGAGTATTCAATATCAGACTCCTCTCATTTCAGTTCTGAGGCGCCAATCGTCCTCCCCGGACGGCATTGCCTTAAGGGGCGTTGTTTCTATGACGCATCTCAAAAGCTGGTTGGTCCCATGACTTCGATGAATTTTGATCCAATCAACGCGATGCCAGACGTCACTCTTCGTCGCAAATGGGTTTACAAGGGACATGTTCGGCAAGAAACCAAACCTGCAATTCGTTGGTGCGGAGGACATTCGAGACGAGAATATCATTCGTTCCCAGATCACCATTGGCGGCGGAATCGCGGGCCATTGCCCTCGTTTCCAGCAGGATGACTTCGTGAGCGTGAAGCAGCCGCGCAATTTGCGTCGCCGTATTTTCGCGTCCTTTCGGAGCACGTGGAATGAGGGTCGCTTCAGCGACATCAGGAGCCATCGCAATCGTGACGCCACCCAATGTCTGGATTCGCTCAGCAATCAGGTCAACAAGTGCAGACTGCTCTTCGAAGTGCTTATCGAACAACAGATGCATCATATAAAACGACGGTCCTGATGCCTGCCAGTGATGCTTTTTGTAGAGATCTCGCAGCGTCATGACGTCGGCCAGAAGCTGGTTCAAATCATTAATACTGGCAACTGCGGCTGTTTCATCCAGGGCGAGCGGAGTCCGTCGAATCATATGGAATGTTTGCGTTTCGCCTCGCTTTGAGGCGGTGATCGGTTCTTTCATGGGGAATGCACCATTTCTTGTGATGAGTGAACGTGACATTGTTTGATTTCTACGTAGAACGTGGAAAATCTGCGGAAATTGCCTTCGCAATATGTTGATTGGCCGACAGGGCAGGTTGGATCACCCCCCGTCGGTTGGAATCGTTTTTCAAGCAAGTACTGCAACAGGATGTTGTGCCAGGTTGAGCTCGATTTTTGATGCACCGGATGTCGTGAGAATCGATTTTGCACGAGTCACTTCATCCGGGGTTCCGTGGACGAGCATCATAAACTTTCCCGCTTTAATCGATGTCTCGTATTGCAGGATACTGTTTTCGGGAATCCCAATGCTGGCCAAGGCCGCTCCGAGAGCGCTGACCCCACCAATGACGATTGCACTTTCAAGAGCTGCGACGATCCAAGCTGCCAATGGGCCTGCAACGAGCAACGGACCATAACCTGGAATCATGAAAAATGCAGACCCGAACAGCAGGCTCCAGAACCCACCCCAGAAGGCACCCTGCTCGCCCCAGTACAGCATCCGATCACCTGCGTTGTAGTAGCCGATGACGTTTTCTTCGGTGTGGTACCCCTTACCGACGATCGATAGATTCTTCATCTCGAAACCCGCTTTTTGCAGCTGTTTCACAGCATCTTCAGCCTGAGTGTGCTTATCAAATATCCCGACGACGCAATTAAGATGTGTCATGTTATTGTGTTTCCTGTTAAATATGTTTAGCTGGGCGCGAAAGCGCTCCACAGCCATCGTTATCGTTTTAATGTAGAGCCATTAATGGCCCTTGCGGGGCTATAAAATGGCAAGATTGTTCTGGACTTCGGTGACACCTTCGGCACTCCACGCGGCTCGCCCCGCTTCATCTCGCTCGTTCCAGGAAGGGATGGTTCCTGTCAAAGTCACCTTGCCGCCAATTGCTGAAACCGAAACGTGTTCGGCGTCAACTTCGGCGTTACGTTTCAGAGCGCCCTCAATGGCCTCTTTGACAGCCTTCGCCTGAACCTTTGGCTTCAACGTAATATTGTTAGTGACCCCTTTCACACCGGAAAGATAGGACACGGCGCTCACGGCGGAATTCTGTTCGAATCCAAAAGTGACGCTGCCAGTGAGTGTCACCCAGCCCTTCTCGATGGTCGCCAGAACGCTGCTCGGAACCCACACGTGCCATTTCAGCGAGTTCGCGACGGCTTCGGCGATTTCGGTGTCGGCATGATTTCGGTCGTCGGTGAGCTGGACATCCAGCTCCTCGGCGATGGCCTTGACACCGTCAACGCGCTGGGTCGCCCGTTCTGCAGCGCCCTTTTCGGCATAATGCGGGACAGAACCACTCAGTGTCACAACGCCGTTATGCGTTGCGACATTCACGTTGGTCGCATTCAGGGAAGATTCCCATCGAAGTTCCTGCAGTACGTCTTGCTTCAATTGTTCGTCTGTTTTCACGATCAAGCCGATCTCGCCAATGGCGAAAAAAAAAGCCGACGTGCTGAACGCCGAATTGGCATTCAATCACGTCGGCTTACTCTGCAACAGGCCCTCCGGATTTCCGGTGTGCCTTTTACTTTGTCGTCCAACGAAGTCTGTTAAGTGTTTGTGCGGGATTTAAAATGTCACGCAACCTCATCATCCTAGTATCGTGGTTTGTTGAAAGGCAATGAATAACATTGAATAACTGAAGAAGACTGTAAAATAAAACGACATGTCTTATGAATGAGAATAATCATCTGGATGATTCGTGTAATGTCGTTCGGCAATTTAGCGGTGACACATATTGGGATTGCTTGTTATGATTTTCAGTCATTATCGCATCATCCGATTGTGAACTTGGCAATTCGAAAAGCCGCTTTTCGCGGAATTCGGTAACGGACAAGACGGCATCCAGCAAATCGATCAAAAACCAGGGCATTCAAAATGAACCGAACTCGTTTTGCTCATCCACGATTTTCGCGACGTACTGCGGTTCAGGTGGGGTCGATCGGCCTGTTGGGTCTCGGTATGAACCACGTTGACGGTCTTCATACGCTGGCGGCTGAAAATCAAGTCGCGACACCGAAACGCCGGGTGAAAGGAGTGATTTATATTTTTCTTTCCGGGGGACTGGGACAGCACGACAGTTTCGATCCAAAGCCCGATGCGCCGGAAAATATTCGGGGTGAATTCGCTCCGATTGAAACGAAAACGCCTGGAATTTCCGTTTGTGAGCACCTCCCCATGCTGGCCGCCCGAAGCGACAAATGGGCTCTGGTGCGGTCATTAACGCATCCCTACAACGAACATTCGGCAGGTCACCACGTGATGTTGACGGGTCGCACGCCGCTGCCTGTTGGATTTGACGGAAATCGCCCCAAGCCGACAGATTTCCCTTCGATTGCATCTGTCGTAACGCGGGTGGTGCCGCCGAGAAACAATCTTCCGCCTGCCGCCGTGTTGCCGGAAAAACTGATTCACGTCACTGGTCGGACCATCCCTGGCCAATTTGCAGGTGAAATGGGGCCCAGGTTTGAGCCCTGGTTCATCGAAGCCAGTCAGTACCGAGATACGAAGTATATTCATGGTGCCTTTCCGGAATACGGTTTCCAAAGGCAGAAGGGTCGCATGAATCCACCTGACTATCGTTTTGAAGCACCGAAAATAGAGCTCTCGGAAAACATGCTGAGGGACCAGTTCCAGTCTCGCCTTCGACTTCTGGAAACAATCCAGCGACAGCGAAAATCCCTGGATCAGGCGGCGGATGTGCTTGAGTTCGATCGTCATCGGCAAACGGCGGTCTCGATGTTGCTCGAAGGACGCGTGCATCGGGCTCTCGATGTTCATGCTGCTGACGCGAAGGATCAGGATCGATATGGTCGTAATTCATTCGGCTGGTCACTGCTGATGGCTCGTCAACTGGTCGAGGCTGGCGTCAGCCTGGTTCAGGTCAATCTGGGAAATGATGAAGCCTGGGACACACATGAAGCGGCTTTTGGAAATCTGAAGAACTTTCTATTTCCGCCGACAGACCGAGCCGTATCTGCGCTGATTGATGATCTCGCTGAACGAGGAATGCTGGATGATGTCCTGATCGTCATGGCCGGGGAATTCGGGCGCACGCCGAAAATCTTTACGTTCCCCGGCGCCGAGACGAAAACACCCGGGCGTGACCACTGGGGTGCCGTTCAATCCGTTTTCTTTGCAGGTGGAGGGATTAACGGAGGTACAGTGATTGGCGCCTCTGACAGTCTCGGCGCATATCCAAAGTCGGATGCCCAAACGCCTGAGAATATGGCAGCAACGATCTACGAAGCACTCGGTTTACCCGCAACCATTTCGTGGAAAGATGTGCTTGATCGTCCGCATCATGTCTATCATGGTGAACCAATCAAAGGCCTGACGTGAACCCGATCTTCAGGGTGATAGCTTTCTAAGGTTGAATTTCGGGGAAAAAAAGTGTCCAAAGCATTTTGATTGACATGCATACCTAGTCTTTCTATGCTTTATGCCTAGTCCGCTTATGTATGGCGGTTTGTTGTGTCTGTGATTGATTCGCAGATCAAGTCAGGAGATGCCAATCATGGATTCACGCCTTCTATCGGGAGCAGTCGAGATGCTGATGCTCGAAGTGATCTCGCACGGGCGGACCTACGGATATGAAATTTCGCAAACGGTCGATTCTCGATCGAACGGATATTTTTCGCTGAAAGAGGGAAGCCTTTATCCGGCGCTGCATCGGCTTGAGACTCAGAAGCTTGTGAAGTCATCGTGGCACGAAGTCGAGGGTCGACGACGGAAGTATTACGAACTGACTTCAGCGGGTATTAAAGCGCTCGACGCGAAGAAACAGGAATGGCAGGCATTTGCGAGTGGAATTCAAGGGGTACTCGGCGAAGGCCATTCGGCAACAGCCATCCCGGCATTTTGAAATCGTATTACGGGCTTCGGCTCGTCCGAAATCGGATTGGACTTAATGGCGTACGGGCTGAAGCCCATACTACGAAGAAAGCCTCCCGACGATCACAACATCAGGTTCAAATGATGGATGCTCGTGAAATAACGACTCGACTGCCACCTTTGCGTGAAGATGAGCCGACATCATTACGACAGGATATTGTCGACGAAATCCTGGACCACCTGCAGTGCGGACTGCGTCGGGAGCTATTGATTCAGGGAGGTGACGAAGCCTCCGCGAAAGAACGTGTTTTGAGCCGGTTTGGTGACCCCAGAGAGATTGCTCGAAAACTTTGGTTTCAGGCCATGTGGAGTAAAATCATGTCACAGCGAATTGCCGTTGGAAGTGCACTGTTTTCCATGGTGGTCTGTGCAGTCCTGGTCGGCATGATGGGATGGATGCTGCACCAGCAACAGTTAAGTGCCGCTCTTCAGCAGAAGGCTAATGCGGAATTGATGGAGCGGATCGTTGGACTCATCAAGCCCGCACAGCCAGTGGAAACATCTTCTGATAGTGAACCGCAGAAGAGTCATTTGCAGGTGAAAGTCACAATTGATACTCAGGATGGCCCTCCCGCGTCCCGATGTACATTGACAGTCAAGAAACAACCCGAGCTTGGTTGGCCGGTGTCTAATGGGGGTGACGCTCAGCAATTTACTCTTGATCCTTCGGGGATGGCCGATTGTGGACTGACCGAACCAGGGCGTTTTGAAGTCACGATTAGAACTCAGTTTAATGAACTTGCGACGTCAACTTTCACAATTCCTTATCATCAAGATCATCTTGAGCACGTTGTCGTCCCGGGGAAAATGCCCGAGCTGACAAAAGTCGTATTCCGCGTCGACGACTTGCCGGACGACCTGGATCTCAGCTCGCTGGGTTTAGTAATGCGGTTACGCCCCCGCGGATCTCGCACCGTTGCTGGTCGAGCATGGCGAGCAACAGGTCGTTGGCCTGACGTTTCAATGCCGCTTTTGTTGCTTGGAAAAGACAAGAATCTGACGATTGCAGTCGAACCTGAAAGCTCTTCTCCGACGTATTCCGGAAATGATCGATGGATCGTCCCGATCGACGATGTCATCCGGCATGGAAAATGGGTTTCATCTGAAGAATGGCTGGTTCCAGCCGGTGAATATGAGGCACAATTTGGATTGGCCAAATTGAAGCCAGACCCGGTGGATTACGGCTATTGGAACGGGTTGGATGGAACGGGTCGAACATCCACCAGCGTCTGGCTGCGAAAGAATAGCGTGACATTCAACTTGGAAAGCGGCAAACTCAATGAGTTGACAATCCAATTGCCTGACCACGTCAGTATGTGCATTCGCGACCAGTCAAAAATTCGTGAAGTATCCGAACACGGATCGGCGGTCAGCATGGGTGGTGGGGGAATGGGGGGCGGAGCGGGCAGTTTGGGAGGCGGTGGCGGGTTTTTCTAGCCGCGAAATAAAGCCCCTCTTTATCACGACAATTTCTCGTTCGTACACGTTTTCTTCTAAACAGGTGGTTTCGTAACGTGTTTTAATGAAAGCATTTGTGTTGTTCGGCTGTGCCCCATGAGGGCCGCCTTGATTTCAATAATTCCCCAAACCACCGATGCCGAGTCAGAATTCTTAAGCGGTACTGCCTGGTCCGCTTCGCTGCGACGCAAGGTTACACCGAAGAACCTGCCTCTTCGATTAACTCGATCCGCTCCCCAAAACGAAGGTTTTGCGAGATTCGGAGGTTATAACAGGAGACTCAACAAGAATGCTGTAAAAGTGTTAAGAATTGCTTGGGGTCTGGCAACGCGGTAGAGTATTATCGATCAAGCAAGTCACGGTGAGACCCGGCGGGAAACGGGATCAGAGGAGCCGCTCGTGAGTACAAATGCATCACAGCCCGAAGTTTTCGACATGGAAATCGAGCCGACTCGGATTCCGCGCACGTTGCTGATTGCCTGTCTGGTCAGTGTTGGGGTGCATGTGCTGGCTCTGGGTGTCCTGGGGGTCATCAAGTTTGCTCAGAACATCAATTCCGTCGCGTCGGTTTCGACGGTTGTTGACAACGAAGGGGATGATTCGTTTCAGCCTCGATTTGATTCGACTGTGTCAGATCAGATTGGTACAGAAGGCGATGTCGCGAACTTTTCTGCCTCGCAGGAAGCCTCATCCGTTCTCACGAAAGACACTCAGGCTGAGATTGAAAGAAGTGTCGATTCGAGCGTGGTTGTGAGTGTTTCAGCACCGACGACTGACGAACTTCCCCGTCCGTCCAAGACGGACGTGCTCGCTTCAGTCGCCACATCCGGAACCACCGAACACGCAGGGGGCGTCAATGGGGCGATCGATCGTCTGTCTTGGGAGATCGCGAACTCGCTCAGGGAAAAGAAAACGCTGGTGGTGTGGGTTTTCGACGTATCACCGTCGTTATCCGGACGTCGAGCTCAAATCGCGGACCGAGTGGAAAATGTTTATAAGCAATTAACCCAACTGAACGTCGGCGCAGACAAAGCGTTAAGAAGTGCGGTCGCCGTCTTCGGCGAAAAATGTACGATCGTGACAGATAAACCGTTAGACGACGCCGAGGATCTTGTGAAGACGGTTCGTAAGATCAAATCGGAATCGTCCGGCACGGAAAACACCTTTGCAGCGGTCAATCTGGTTGCCAACAAATTCAAGTCCCAAAGTGATCGGGATCATCGCGTCATGATGATCGTCGTTACAGACGAAGCAGGCAGTGATCCGGTGAATCTCGAGCAGGCGATTGTGACCTGTCGAAAATACCAGATTCGCTGTTATTGCGTTGGAGACTCGGCTCCGTTTGGCCGTGAAACCGTAGAATCTCAATTTGAAATGGAGAATGGCGAGACAGTCATCGGGGTCATGCAAAAAGGGCCCGAGTCATTTTATCCTGAACTGGTTCGACTGGGCTTTTGGGGAACACACAGTTACGACCTTGATGACATGTCTTCCGGATTCGGTCCGTATGCACTGACGCGACTCTGTTCCGAAACGAACGGACTTTACTTTATCGCCGACAATGGCCGTGGACAGCATCAGTTCGACGCTGCGGTGATGCGGAATTATTCTCCCGATTATCGTCCGATTCCAACGCTGGAGAATGATTTACGTCACAATAAGGCCAAATCTTCGCTGGTGCAGGCTTGTGCGGCATTGGTCAGTGAAACTCAACGTCGAAAAGTTCTCAGCATTGCCATGCCTCGGCTTGATTTCAAAGCCGATAACGACACGGTTTTGCGCCAGGAATTGACCGAGGCTCAAAAACCAATTGCCGATCTGGATCTGAGTCTGGATAGCCTGTTGAGACTATTAGAACAGGGCGAAAAGGACCGCGCGAAAATTAAAGAAGCCCGCTGGAAGGCGAGCTACGATCTGGCAATGGGACGAACGCTCGCTCTTCGAGTTCGTGCCTTTGGCTACAACACGATGCTTGCAGAAATGAAGGCGAATCCCAAGAAGTTTGAAACTGCGGGCAATAATCAGTGGCGACTCGTTCCGGCCAATGACATCACGTCTGGTGCGACGACCAAGAAGATGGCGAGTAAGGCCAAAGAGTACCTGAGCCATGTGATCGACGACCACCCCAGAACGCCATGGGAATTACTGGCGAAACGAGAATTAGGTGTGCCTTTGGGTTGGGAATGGAAAGAGTCGCACTATGACGCCAATCCGCCGATGGCGGCGGGAAATCAGAAAGCTGCGGGGCCCAAGATCATCGAAACAATCGATCCTGTGACGAAGAAAAAAGTGAAGAAACAGGTCAATAATGAGCCTCCTCAGCGTCGCGATATCTAGTTGATTTTGCGGCACGGCTACAGACAATTCGATTTCGTTTGACAACAGGTGTCTCGATCAACGAACACGCAAAGGTTTACGCCACGATTTGAATGATGGTGACTGAGATTTAGCAGATTCACGAGCACCATTGCGAGACGGAATATGACCGAATTGGTTCCCGAAACGGCATTGGCTCCAGAGACTGCCGGTCCCTCTTCAGCACGGTCTTCAACCCGATCGATCGTATCCGGTCTGGCCGTTTCGTTTCTGGTCCATGTTTTCATTCTGGCGGGACTGTCGCTGATCGTCTTCAAAACGCCACTTGCTCAACTGCAGATGATTGTGGATTCCGTCTTAACCGACGAACGGGCGCAAGAAGAGTTTCATGACGAGGTCGAACAATCGACCATTGCGGCAGACACCGTCAACTATGTCGCGGGTGATATGGCCGCGAGCGGCATTTCGACAGGTGGAGGAACCGGCGGTCCAGCAGTGGCTCAATACAAGCTTGAGGAAGCCGGAAGCCTGCAGATGCCCAACGTCAAAGTGAACATCAGCAACATCAATTTGCCGGGTCTGAATATGATTTCTCAGGATCTCGGTTCTGGACAGGTGACGGGTGATATCGGGCGTGTTGTCGAAGGATATGGAGCGGCTCTCGGGCAGATGACACAGGAACTGGTTCGTCTGATGCGAGAACAAAAAGTGCTTGTCGTCTGGTTGTTCGACGAATCAGAGAGCATGAAAGACGATCAGAAGGAAATCCGCGAGCGTTTCTACAAAGTCTATGAAGAACTGGGGCTTGTCCAGAAAAGTGATTCCCGATTGAAGGTCTCAGACGAAATGCTGCTGACATCGGTGATGAGCTTTGGCGAGAAGGTCAACGAACACACATCAAAACCAACATCAAACGTCGAAGAAATCAAGAAGGCCATCGACCGGATTAAGGTCGACGAATCTGGTATCGAAAACACCTGCAGTGCCATCCAGGCCGCCGTGACAAAGTTTCGCGACACCGCCCGTAGCCAAAGACGAAAACTTGTGATTATCGTAGTGACCGACGAATCGGGCGATGATGGCAAAAATGTCGAAGAGACAATCGATGTCTGTAAACGGATGAAAGCACCGGTTTACGTGCTTGGGCACTATTCTGTGTTTGGTTACCCATACGCTCACGTCCACTGGGTCGACCCGAAGTATGGCCTGCACCACTGGATTCGCATTAACCGGGGGCCAGAGACGCCTGAACCAGAATGTCTGCAGTTCGATGGCCTTCATCATCGATGGGACGTATTTTCCAGCGGCTTTGGACCGTACGAGCAAGTGCGGATCGCAAAGCAGACAGGTGGCATCTTTTTCATGCTGCCGGGGAACGAAGAAAATCTGACGGGAGCAGGAACAAACGAGAAGCGAAAATTCGACTTGCTTGATATGCGCGAATATGTGCCGGACCTTACCTCGCGTCAGGCATATATCAAAGATCGGATGGAGCACAAATTCCGCGAAGCACAGTGGCAGGTCGTTGCCGCTCTTAATCCACACACCGATGAAAAGCTGAATATGCAGCAGCATCATTACAGCGTTGATCCGGCGACCTTCGACCGGCAAGGAGAGGAAACGTTTAAAAGAGCGCTTCGGGCCATGAGCATGTTGAACGACCAGGCTCGAGTTCTCGATTCCGTCAAGAGGTTGCGCGAAAAAGAAACTTCGCAGCGCTGGAGAGCGAACTACGACCTGATGCACGGGCAATTGCTGGCGTTTCGAGTTCGATTGTTTCAACTGCTGCTTTCGCTCGACCAGCATCGCAAACAACGACCCGTTCCCAAAAATCCGATGAACAATTGCTGGGACATCCATCGAGTAAAACAACTGCTGGAACCAGATAAAGAACAGATCAAACAGACCAAAGTCGACTTTGAAGAATTAAAGAAACAAAGTGAAACTGCGAAAAAGGAGTTAGAGGCGGTGATCGAAAATCATCCGCAAACACCTTGGGCACGTCGAGCTCAATGGGAACTTGACAGCGGATTCGCGATGAAATTCGTCGAGGTTTACCGTAATCCAAACTACGATAGAATCAACGACATTAAGATTCCCAAACAGTAGGTCAAGACAGTCATTGTCAGTTTCGAAATGATGCATCACATGGCGATCTCCCGGTCGCCAGATGTATCATTGGCAGTTCACCGTCATGTTTGACATAATTTTCGTATCACACACCGTTTTACATTTTCTCAACGGACATTCCGTTCGAACAATTCATCTTTTCTGCCGAACTTGTGCGAGTCTCCCATGAGCACTGAACGCCTCGAACCTTCGTCCCAGCCGACATCAACAGACAGCCCGGTTGCCATCTCCACGGCAGTGAAAACTTCTGCAGGTAAGCCGTTGAAACTGTCACTGCCCATTGATGAAAAAGTCGTCCTGAAGCAGCCGGAAGCGGGTTGGATGAGATTACCCGCCGTAACTTTGATCAGCCTTTCACTGCATGCGATGGTTCTTGGGGCCCTCGCTTTAGTTGTGCTGAAAACTCCAAAACTTGTCGAAGAGGTTTTCACGACGGTCACCGATCAAGAGGAGCCCGCTGAAGAGATCGTCGAGCAATCCATGCTTCAGCCCGAGGATATCAACGACTCCACGCCTCAGTCGATCGTTTCTCAAGAGACGCCATCAAACCTCGCATTTGAAACCAAAGGGCCGATCGACCTCAACGTCAGCGACGGTATTCCGCAGCTCGAGGCGGCGGATTCGGGTGGCCTGCCAGGTTTATCAGGTATCAAAGTTGGTAACGAAACGTCCGGGCGAATGTCGGCACAGGCCAAAAAGACCATGGTGACGAAATTCGGCGGAAATTCCGCCAGCGAAGCGTCGGTGGCATCGGGAATGAAATGGCTGACGAACCATCAATTACCTGACGGAAGCTGGAGCTTTGCGCATTCAAAGCATGCCGACTGCAAAGGTCAGTGTTCTCAAGATGGATCGTTCACCAATTGTCCGACAGGGGCGACGGGATTGGCGTTACTGGCGTTTCTGGGTGGGGGGCATACACATCAGAAAGGGGATTATCAAAAGAGCGTCAAGCGCGGGATTGATTTCCTGATTAAGGCCGGGCAGCCGACAGAAACCGGTTTGGATCTTCGGGGCAAAGTGACCGCCAACGAAGGGATGTACGTTCAGGGACTTTGTACGATCGCTCTTTGTGAGTGTGCGGCCATGTCCAAAGACTCACGAGTTCGCAAAGCGGCCGAGGGGGCGCTCGATTTTATTGTAAAAGCGCAAAATCCTAAGGACGGCGGATGGCGGTATAATCCCCGCGATCCCGGTGATATGTCCGTTACTGGTTGGGAGGTAATGGCGCTGAAGAGCGGTACTAATGCCAAGCTCAAATTCCCCACCACGGCGTTCAAGAATGCAGAAAAGTTTCTTAAGCTGGCTCAAGCCGAAGGCGGGGCACAATATGTTTACGATCCCGCCATTGATAAAGCGCCACCGACTCCGACGATGACCGCCGTTGGACTTCTCTGCCGGATGTACCTGGGATGGGACCACAAGAATAAAAAGCTGGCAGAAGGGGTTCAATACCTCGACAAAATTAAACCTCAGCCGAACAACATGTATTTCAATTATTACGCGACGCAGGTCATGCACCACTGGGGTGGCGAAGAATGGACCCGGTGGAATGAATTGATGCGAGATCAACTTGTCCGAACGCAGCACCCGCTGAAGGACGGGCATCTGGCGGGAAGCTGGGATCTGGCCGATCCGCACGGTGGAGGGGGCCGTTTGTATATGACATGCCTTTCGGTCATGACGCTTGAGGTTTACTACCGGCATCTCCCGATGTATAGCCGTGAAAACATCAAAGTTGAATTCTGATTACTGACAGTTGTCAGAACTTTGCAGACCAAGCAGTTTTTTTTCGGTCCAGAGAATTCCCTGGCCACCTTCCGTCAATACAAGTTCTCGGGGTGGGGATTCAATCCGAAGTCGCTGAGTGATTTCACCTGTCTCGCCGTCGCAAAGCAGCACTGTGTGCTGACGCTGATCAGGAGCACTCTTTGCCCAGACAGCCACAAGACAATGCTCGCTTCGTGTTTCGTCGGACATGTTTGCCAATTCCCGCCGAGGACGAGGCGGCCAGGCGACGGTTGTTTTCCATTGAGATGCTGCATCGCCAAGATACTTTTCAAAACGGACTTTACCGTCACGAATCGAAATTCCGCGTAAAACTCCCTGACTGGTGGCGAACACCAGATCGTGATGAGTACTGATCTGATTTTCGGGGTTCTGCATCGAAAAATCGGTGAGAATGGACGAGTATCTCCGGGTTCCATTTTCAGGGTCAAATGACATGAGTAACGATCCGTCTGCTACGGCGACGAGAATGCCGGATTGTCTCCAGGAAATGGGAAGGGCCTGGCCGATGGGAAAATTCTGATATTCCCAGAAACTTCGATTTGTTCGTGTTAATTCCTCTTTTATTCTTTGCGCCATCGAGCGATTAAGTTGCTGCAAGACGTAGGCCTTAACCTCGTCATCAAGGTGGGTCGCAAATTTCAGTACTTCGTCATTTGCCGAGTATTTCACGAAGTCAGATTTCTCGTGCAGTGACTCGGTGACAACGGATTTTCCACTCTCTGACCAGTCGGTCCGCGGGTTTGTAAATTTCTGCCCGACCAGGTGCAACTCGCTGGTAATACCAACAATTCGATCCTGAATGATCATCGGAGCAGCTTGCCACGGTTCGAAATCAACGTCGATTCTACCGATCGACCATCGGCTACGCGGGTTTGCTGCCGTTGCCATCCAGATGCGAGTCGGATTTGTTGTTTGCATGAAGACCGCGACGGAATGCTGCGATACGGCATCTGACTGAATTCTCGGATGCTCACTTGTCGTTTCGTCATTCGTGATGGATTCTGCTGTCGAATCTTCGTTTCTCGGAACACGGCCAAATCTGATTGATGAGTTGAGCTGACCGGGAGGTTTGATACTGACGACGAGTCGTCCGTCGCGGGGGTCAAATAGCCGAACCCCTCGATTCAAATCAAACGACGCGGGCCACAAAGAAGGTTCATCGAAGTGATCCGTCTTCCCTGCAAATATTGGCGACGACTTTTCGCTGTCAGCGTGTGTCCACACTCGTCGTCCGGTGCCCGGCGTCAGTGCTTCCCATCCATACGATGTTCCGATCAATAAATCCAAGTCATTCCACCCGGCGACCAGGATGGGGCTTGAAGCCGTCTCCTCCCAGCGAACATCACCTGTGGCCCAATCAATACAACGCCACAACCATTTGTTTTTTAATGTTTCTGGTTTGGTGCAAATCAATAGTGATGCAAGTTCTGCGGAAGGGGGCTCACGTTGCGGAATAATGATTTGAGCATCGTCAGAGAGCGGAAGAGACCAGGTTCGTTCGAGACTCAGCGGTTGCGGTCTCGAAAGAGATTGATTCAATCGAATGCACGTTTTTATCAAGTCACGCAGATTGGTTTTTTGCCCGGCGAAAACAACTTCGGTTGCCGGATCGCAGGCGTCCAATTCTGTCAGAAGTCGCGATTTCAATGCGCTGTTGTCTGAATCATGAAGTAATTCAATCATCGCGATCGTCGATTTAACAAATGCCTGATGATTAACAGCACTTTTTCGAATCTCGTCAAAAACCGCGTACGCCTGGGAAATTTCACCCGCTTCGCGGTAGTACCGAGCGAGCTGTTGCTGGGCCTCGGTGAGTATCGACGCATGAGGATAGGTACGGATCAGTTGACGAAGTTGATCAGCATCGGGCACCGTCCTGAGCTTTTCCAATTCCAATAAGGCTGTGGCTTCGATCGAGCGATATGCATCTCGACCATGCTCAGCAATCAGTCGAGACATCTTTTCAGCCGCGTCTTGCCCCGCGCTGCCAAGTTCACGAGGGGACTTGGCCAGTCGTTCGTCACCGAGAATTTTCTGCAGCTGTTCCAGCGCATTCTCTGGATGATTAAGCGCTTCTTCGACATCAGCCAGGTCGAAAGTGAGTTCGATTCGACGCGCGTCATCATCGGCAAAGGTTATTGCTCGCTGCCAATATTCGCGTGTGGAAATCAGATTGTTTTCGCGGAAAGCGGCGGTACCCGCGGCTTGAAACAGCTTCGAAAGCAGACGTCGAGGGATCAAACGATCGGGATCTTCCTGATCATGGTGTTCAATGATCTGCTGAATTCGCCGGGAAGCATTTTCAATCAGTCCTTCTGCCGCTTCGATTTCTGCCAGTTGCAATTGGAGTGAGTCGTTGTCTGCGTGTTGAGTGACGTCACGTTCAATTCGCTCTTTCAAGACGCTGTATTCAAAGTAAGCCGACAAGCGATCTGGTTGAGCAACTAACAGCATCCCACTTGCGAACGTCAGGTTGCCACCTTGCTGTGCGGAGTCTGGAGTTTTCAGCGAGATCTTCCGCGTGGGTTGACCGGTTTGCTGCGAATAGACTTCGATTGATTCGCGACCCGGTAACAGGATCTGATCGCCGGCGAGAAGCCCACGACCAAATACGGAATTCTCATTTTTTGGCGTCGTCCAGACGACGGAACCATCCACGACATCAATTGCCGAGAGTGAGCTCCCGCTCACAATCAGCCGTCCCGCGACACCTCCGTCGGCGATGCCAAGCAACTGATGCCATTGATTGTCCCTCCGTTGCCGTGCGTCATACTCACGTCGATCCAGTTCCGAATTCGGTCCCATCGGATTCGTCAGGTAGTCGTGCTTCCATTCAATCTGGCCGGAATCAGCCTTGAGACACATCGCGAAATCGGCATCGTTGGGTGCAACGAATAATAATCCCTGATGGAACAGTGGTGGCAACAAAGTTTTTCGGCCTGGATTACTTTGTGTGGCTGGAGAATCGTCAGTTCGACTTTCATAAGTGACTGCCCATTCCAATCGTCCATCCTGATCGTCGAGAGCAACGACGGCGCCGACATCCGTCGAAAGAAAGACTCGTCCTCCTCCTGCGGTCAGTAGCAAATGACTGACTCGATTGAAGCCGTCCTCCACCGACGATCGAAAGCCGCCAACCGGTCGTTGCCAGAGTAAGCGACCATCAGTAGCATCCAGGCAGGCGACAATCAATTCGAGTTGCGGGCGTCGTCGGCAGGCAGCAAAATAGGCACGCCCATCGACAATGACAGGGGTCCCTTCAAAACGCCACGAATCTTCGCGAAACAATTCACGTGACGAAATCTTCCAGATCAGTTTTCCTTCCTGGGAAAGGTCTAAACAGACCAGATCCGACTCGAGTTCACGGTATTGCCGGTTGGACGAACTCGTGACCGGGGAACCCATTCGCGCATACAGGCGATGGCCGTCGATTGTCATCGTATAAAACGGAACGCCGACACTCGTCTGATCTGGAATGATCGATGGTTCAATGGCGGTCGAAGGATAGATAATTGCCGAATCGCGAAGGTCGGATTTCCAGGCGGGCTCCCCTGTTAAAATATTCCAGGCACGAATTGCATCCCAGTCGTTAACGAGAACAATCTTGCCATAGGTCACAGGAAAATAACTGAGAAATTCCTTTTGAAATGGAAACGTATCAACAGGACGACGAAGCAGGTTGGGACGCAGTTGATGAGCCCATCGCAGTGCTCCGACATCAATTGATTCGGTAACTTTTCTGAATCGCGACGAAGCCAGACCGAAAGTCTCAACTTCTGCAATCGATTTTTTTTGAGACCAACGTTTCGAGTCGTTGAGTGCTTCTTTGAGTCGTTCGCCGAGGAGACCTTGTTTCCCCGCGAGCCACCCTTCGGCCGTTGGATACTTTTCAGAAAATTGACGGATCTCTTCAGCAGCCCGTACCGCTTCCCGCTCGAGTATCGAGCACATCACCGTACGTGCGAGAATTGTTGGTTGATCGTATTCCGCATCGGGGTATCGCAGCACTGTTGGATAATTTGCGGGATTGACATTTTCTGGAAGGGGAATGAGTTGTTCCCACCACGAACGGGCTGTGGAGAAATCTCCACGATCCCAAGCTGATTCACCCAGTGCGAGTAGCGCATCGTCACCGTAGCTACTCAAGAAAGCCTGATGAATAATTCGCAAAAGTTCCGCATCGTCACGAGTTCGTTGCCACGCTTCGAACCACCGTTTGGCTTGGGGATCGACTTTTTGCCGATAAGCCAGCCGGCCTTCCCTTGATACTCGAGACATCAGCACGTTACAGCGCGCCGCAACATTGAGATACGATGCGACGCTTCCAGCGGTACCGGGGCGGACCAGAACCAGGCCTTTATTTTCGGTCTGGACAATCTCTTGCAGAATCCCCATCGCCTCAACCCAGCGTTGATCGGCGATCAAGTCTTCCACCGTTCCGAAGCGTTTTAATAAATTGCGATCAAATGGCAGCGTCGCGTTCTCGCGAAACGGATGCCGTGGTCCCGGGGGTGCCCCGCTCGAGGTTGTGATTGCACCAATAATGGCTAAAGCGAACACACATGCAGAAACGAGACCGCATCGATCTCGAATAGCTTTCGCCAAGTGAGTCCCTCCTTCCTCCGACCGAACAATCCGCCGTTTCGACTTCGATGCCAGTTGCGTTGTTGATGGCCGGCTGGTTGCTGCTCACCGTGCCTTCAAACCTACGAAGTTTCTCGCAGGCAAGTCCCAATCCAGAATAACACGATTGAAACAAGCAGCAATCCAGGCATCCAGATCAGTTTGAATCCAAACTGAAGTTGCCACCAGGAAATCAATGGTGTGAGGGTCAAGACCAGGAATTGAAGGAGGAATCCCAGGTTATGTTTCAATCGCATTTTTGATTCTGGCCAATCAACAAAATTAACGAAGATCGCTCCGTTGCCCTTGAATGAACGCCATGACTTCGGCTCGGCTGGCCTGATTGGTTTTGAAAAGGCCTCTCACAGCACTCGTGATTGTGACGCTTCCTGGCTTTCGGATACCTCGGATCGTCATACACGAATGGGATGCTTCCAGGACAACGATGGCCCCTTTCGGGTCCAGTTCCTGTTGAAGCAGGTCAGCAATCTGATGAGTCATCCGTTCCTGGACCTGTGGCCGATGCGAAACTTCTTCGACGACGCGAGCCAACTTCGAGAGGCCGACAACTTTCCCACGTGGAAGATACCCGACATGTGCCACGCCGATAAACGGCAGCAAGTGATGTTCACACATGCTGTTGAATGAAATATCCCGAACAAGAACCAGTTCATCGTATTGTTCGGCGAAGACTTTTTTCAGGTGCCGACCGGGATTGAGATGCAGGCCCATGAAAAGTTCGGCATACATTCGAGCGACCCGCGCGGGTGTTTCGAGTAATCCATCACGGTCGGGGTCCTCACCGACGGCAGCCAGGATTTCACGAACAGCACGTTCCATCCGGGGAAGATCGACCTGAAACTCAGGGCGCTTAGCAGAATACAAACCCGGTTCCCCGCTAACCGGGGAACCGTGGACGCAATCGTCCTCATCGACCGACGATTTTTCGTTCAAAGCGAAAACCCCATTTTAAACGTTCGCAAATTCACGTTGCCGACTGATTCCGGACGAGGGAGGCATTACACCCCGTTCGAGTTCCCGAATGTCAGCTGTTGTCGCTTCAAACGCTTTACGAAGCACTTCGGCAGCTGCGTCTGGTCTCGTTGTGGAACCACAAGTGAAGACGTCGGCCGCAACATATCCGTATTCGGGCCAAGTATGAATTGAAAGGTGGGATTCAGCCAGCACTGCGACTCCCGTGACGCCTTGCGGGCTGAATTCATGTACAAAGATATCGAGCAACGTCGCATTCGCGGCATGGACGGCGCTGCGCATAGCGCTTTCGACCAGACCTGCGTCATTGATCATTTCACCACATCCCCACAATTCAATAATAACATGCCTGCCCAGGTGCTCCATCAAAACGCTCTCTTTCTAGCTTGGTGCCGGCGGTGGCCGACGCGGAAAAAATGCCAATCCATGAGGCTGATGCCAACTCGACTTCAGCAGGGTTCGTAACAAGGATTTCATCCAAATCGTCACAGAAACAGAAACTGCACACGCTGAATTTCAGACGAAGACGTCAACGATCTCGTTGTGACCCTGGTGACGAATTGGTCCAGCAACGAGAGTTTGCTTGAGTCGCGCCGATACTTCAAAAGTAGACACTGCTTCTCAAACGGGAAACGATCATCACAAATCATAGGAGCGGGGTCAATCCGCCAGCCCCTGTTTTATTCCCCATCTTCCCCAACGGCAGCACTTTCGGACTTATAAACGGACCTTCCAAACCCATTAATTCATTGAATCGGACAAATGTTCAGGCTGTTGAAGGGTCCGGCAGTTCCGTTTTTCAGGAGGATTGATCCAGATAAAACGGCTCAATCAATGAGGAAGTGGGTCATTGTTTTCGGGACGCCCCTCGATATAAAACCAATTGTGGATAGGCTTTAATATATTCTGGACTTCCGATACCAATTGTTGATCGATTGGTTCTTCTGCCCATTTTGCCCATTCTCTAATTCGCTCAGGCCGTGCGGAGCCTGTCACGCAGGTGGTCATATCTGGGTTTGCGATCGAAAATTGAAGAGCTAATTTGGCGATATCACTTCCACGGCTGGCACAGTGGTCGGCAGCAGCTTTGGCGATTCGGCGAACTTCGGGAGTCGCCTTGTGCCAGGGGGGCAGCGGATCATTCGTCAAAAGTCGGGCTGAGAACGGTGCTGCGTTCATGATGCCCACATTTTTCGCTTTCAAGTACGGGACCAAGTCTCCGAACATGGTATTCTGTAACGTGTAATGATTGTATGACAGGACGACATCCAGATTGGTCTGATCAAGGACGAATTTGAACATTTTCATCGGGTAGCCTGAAACACCAATAAAACGGACCTTTCCCTGATGTTGCACTTTCATCAGCGCAGGCAATGTTTCATCAATGATCTGCTGCATCTCAACGAATTCGATATCATGACACAAACAGATGTCGAGG
>CAIULL010000079.1 GCA_903899985.1 uncultured Schlesneria sp. | reverse complement strand
TGTTGTAAAAAATGCCTGGCCATGTGAATGGCAAAGCGACCCATCGTGGTAGATACTACAACCGACAGCCCATTGGCCGCGATTGGTGTACATTTGGCAAAAGATGTGCCAATACCAAAGGCGTCAGCCCCCGGACTCTTTTCTTCTACAAATTCTTCGCGCCGCGCGAACAAATAAAATGTTAGTAGTACGAAGAGCCTGGCGCGGGCTTCGCCCTCCCACTGGGTTGCGGGCAATGCCCGCGCTGCGTCCTTCGTGGTGGAATAAACCGACGAGGTCAGGACTCATAAACCCAATTCAAGGCCTTTGTTTTCGTTGGCTGAATGAATTTGCATGGTATTTCATGGCCTGCCGAAGAAGGTATTCAACACAGACAGCGAATACACCGCCGGTCAACTTCAACGTTACACACCCATCCATTTTGCGTATCGTTGGTACGTGGCCTTTGTGTTGAGTTGTTCATTAAGCTCGATTGCGGCCTCGGAGTCACTCACCTGGAATAGCACGACCAGATCGTCGTTGGGTTCACCGAAGAATCTCTCGTCGCGCAAACGCGATAACGCTTTGACGCACGATTCGAATACCACGCCTGCGAAATCTTCATCATCGACATCGCACGGGATGTCGCGGAAGGGTGGGAGCATCATTCGGTAGGGAGGGTCAAGGTATTCACTCTCTTCAGAGAATTGCCACTCCGACATGTTCCAGATGCTTTCTTCGTTTCTTGCCTTTTTCATCCCCTTTTTACTGCTCGCCGCAGGGACAAGTGTCATTGCACTGTCATCACTGCACAGGCCGAACGAAGTGAGGGTTTGATCGGGATGGGATCTTCGCATCGTCATGAACGCGCGTTTGGCGCCGTCATAGATCGCGTCGATCAGTTGCGGAGCATCGAGCCCATTTTTGCAGTAAGCGCCAGAGTGAGTGAGCGTAAAACCATTGCTGACGGCGTTGTCGCACTCGGCGCGAAACGCGGACCGAACCGCCTCGTTTGAGTCAAATTCCGTCGTCTTGGTTTCGCCGAACGTCTTAGGGAGCCCAAAGGCTTGCCAGACACTGTTGCCGAACCATCGGATTTCTCGAAATTCAGTCGGTCGATCACCATCGAATTTGTAGTAAAGCGCCCAGTCGTGATCTGCGTTCATTTTGTGGAGGCCTTTCGGGTGAGTCATCTTCAGGTTACCAGAGTTTCTACCAGGGGTTCTTCGGGTTTGCTTGCTCGTACACGAGTCGCATGACCTTGCCCTGACGGCCAAATTCCGAATCGGAATAGACAACGTGGATGCGTTCTTCGGCATCTTCGCCGACGGTATCACCGTCGCGGATGACCGGGCCGTTTTCGACGACGTAGTCAGCCAAACTCATCAGCCTCTGGTGAAGCTTTCCGGGCGGTTCGGGGGAGTGCTCTGTTTCGAACTCCATGTGTCCGAGCGCCTTCATGCCAGCCGTGAATCCGCTGCTGGTTTTCTCGGAGTCCATCCCAATACGGAAATCAACCCAGATATGAAGGGGTGCGCCATGCGGCAAGACCTCCTTGGCAAAGTCGATGAAGATCCCTTTCGGAACGATCAGTGTGGCGTTTCCCCAGTAGACTCCAATCGCAGATGAGCACGCAGCCAGGGCCGCGGCGGTGACCTGGGTTAATCGCGTTGAATTCGCCACGGGCTCCAAATTGCTATGCACCGTAACGATCCAGTGGAATTGATGTTGTTTAACCTCCTCGGTCGCGTTTCGCCAGAGGATCGAGGTCTCACATGGTCCTTCCAGTTCCGTCCAGGGAATTGGTATCGGCATCCTGGCCAGGACAATCAATTCTTCACCAAGACGAAACGACAACGAGTCGTCACCGTCTTCAGCTTCGGTCGCAGCAGGAAGATCTGGCCAGTTCTCAGCCAGTTGATGCTGCACATCGCCGACGCGAATCGGTGTATCTGCAGTCAACATGATCATCGAGAGTCCCAACGCCATGCTGCGAGCCTTTCAAGTAAGCGTCCCCAACTGATTTGTTAACGGATCACTGAATATGATCCTCTTTACCCGGTCGCATGGCTATTCAAACAGTCCCTTCTGCAATTGCGAGAAGAGCTGCGGTGAGACATCTGCCGGTCCAGACTGGACGATACCAGACAAAGCTTCGCGAAGTGGGCAGCCATCTGCCAGCGCGACCCCCGCCGCGGCGATACAGACCGAACGGTTCATCCCCCCGGAACAGCAGACCAATACCGGCACGTTGGCTCGTAAAAACGCTGCGACCGATTCGGAAGCCAGACGCAGCAGCCAGGCTGGATTTTCACCACCATCCGACAAGGGAAATCGACACCGGACCAGTTCGCGGGGAAGCATGGCAAGCGGTTCGTTGTCCGCGAGTTCCACCACCGCTTCGATGCCCGCTTCGAGGATGGCTTTAGGGTTACGCGTATCACCAGGGTTACCGAGCCACAACGCGCGCCCCACAACTTGCCGCATTTGAATGTCTCCACGACCGAACGTTCAAGGCCATCAAACACGACTTCATTCTACTGGACCGATTTGATCGGGCGTCTTAACGGTGGTCATCGCAGTCTCGTTCCGGTTTCTCGTTTCGTTTTTTTGCCGAATGGAACTATTCTTTCGCGCGGTCTCGGGCCTTTTCAAGCCGGTCCCACGAGGTTTCGTCTAACTCATCGTGACTTGCAACAAACGTTTTGAAATCATCTTCTCGGGAAAGTGCCGTCAAAATACCCTTTGATTCTAATTGAACCATGCTCCTGCAAACCGTTTCCATGAATGACTCTTCAAAGTCACGGATCAGTTGTTCGCACTTCTCTTGGTTCTGAATGTCGAATTCAGGGAACGAGCTTGTCAAGAACGCGCCAACGGGATTCCACGCTTCATTGAATCCATCGGTGTTGTATTGCTGAAACTCCCAGTCTCCAATGCTCCATCGAAGTTTCAGTTGAAGGTCACCAATCGTCTTGCCCGAGTAGATCTTGGGACTGCGCCTTTTATATTCGGCTGCAGTCGATTTGAGAGACGCCATCGTATTCGCATAGACACCGACCTCGCCGTAGCGAGTGTTGCAGCCGAACGCGAATCCATAAAACTTTTTGTGTCGGTGGAGGCGGCCAAAAGCGTCGACGTACCGCGATGCAATCAGCGTGAGCGCGTCTTGAACGCCTTCCCAGTTGACGACACCGGAACGTGATAGCGTCCCGACGTCAATCTCGATATCTAACTTAATCGGATCTTCTAACACGGCCAAACCTCCTTTTTCATACCGAACGACAACATCAACCGGCGGCTGTCAGGATCGTGTGATTTCAGAGTCCACCCGAACTTCTGCTCGGGTTCACCGTCTTTTCTTCCGGATGGCTCAGTGTAAGAGTCTAGTCCACTCCCATGGGACTGGCATTGTCGACAATTTCGGTTTTGGGTAAATCGGCATCCGTCTCTTTTCGGAACGGATGCCGATGTCGTTTGTGTTTTATCCAAGACTCGAACAGAGTTGCCCGAATGTCAGTCATTGCCCCCATCTGGGTGGTGCGGCACTTGGTACGCTGGTCAGGGTCGCGAATGAGAACGACCTCTATCTTCGTCACGCGAACACAAAGGGGACAGGTCCAGTTGTTTTCAATTGATTCCGGCAATAATGGATCTGTCCCCTTCACTCGGGAAATGCGTTTAAGAGCGGATACTTTTACTTTATCTTTCAACTGGGCTGCGCTCCAAACCGTATAAAACCCACGATCCGAGAGCTGACAAATGATCAGTTATTTCGTTAATCGTGTTCATACGCAAGCAAATTGAAGAGGAGACCTTCGGTCAGCCAGACGTGCGGGGTCAGGAGACCCGCGCACAACGCGGACAACGGGGCTTCAGTCGGATTGCATTCGATCTTGCCCTTTCCGAAAGAGAAGTGGATTCTGTACAACTCAGAGACAGAGACAAACAGGAGGGCGGATGAATAACAGCAGTAGTGTCAGCAGCAATTACAATTTGACTCATTTGAAAGTCCTCGAGGCCGAGAGCATTCACATTATTCGTGAGGTTGCCGCTGAGTTCGAGCGACCTGTGATGCTCTATTCCATCGGCAAAGACTCCGCCGTGATGTTGCGGCTGGCGCAGAAAGCGTTCTATCCCGGACGGATGCCTTTCCCGCTACTGCACGTCGATACGACCTGGAAATTCCGTGAGATGATCGAGTTCCGCGATCGATTCTGTCGCGAACAGGGGCTCGATCTAAAAGTCTGGATCAACCAGGAAGGGAAAGCTCAGAACATCAACCCCTTTGACCACGGCTCGAAGAAGCACACTGATATCATGAAGACGGCGTCGCTGAAGCAGGCGCTGAACCACTATCAGTTCGACGCTGCGTTCGGTGGTGCTCGACGCGACGAAGAAAAGAGCCGGGCCAAGGAACGGGTCTACAGTTTCCGCGATCGCCTGCATCAGTGGGACCCGAAAAACCAGCGGCCGGAACTGTGGAATTTGTACAACAGTAAGGTCAACAAGGGGGAGAGCATCCGCGCGTTCCCGCTGAGTAACTGGACCGAACTGGATATCTGGCAATACGTTCACCTCGACAACATCCCCATCGTGCCGCTTTACTTCGCCGAAATGCGCCCGGTCGTCGAGCGAGACGGTACTTTAATCATGGTAGACGATGACCGGATGCGATTGCTGCCTGGCGAAAAGCCGATGATGAAGCGAGTGCGATTCCGTACCTTAGGTTGCTATCCGCTCACGGGGGCAATCGAAAGCAACGCGACAACGCTGCCGGAAATCATCGAAGAGATGCTGGTGGCGACGAATTCTGAGCGACAAGGGCGGGTGATCGACCACGACGAGACCGGGTCGATGGAGCAGAAAAAGCGAGAGGGATACTTCTGATATGCAAGCCGTTGATTTGAGTCAGGAAGACATTCACACGTACCTCGCCCGTCATCAGAAGAAGGAGCTGTTGCGCTTCCTCACCTGCGGCAGCGTCGACGATGGAAAAAGCACGCTGATCGGTCGGCTGCTTCACGACACGAAGATGATCTACGAAGACCAGCTCGCCGCCGTGAAACGTGACAGCGAGAAGGTTGGCACGACCGGCGCTGGCGAAATCGACCTTGCACTGCTGACGGACGGCCTGAAGGCCGAACGCGAGCAGGGGATTACGATCGACGTCGCATATCGCTATTTCTCGACGGATCGCCGTAAGTTTATTATCGCCGATACGCCGGGGCACGAGCAGTACACGCGGAACATGGCGACGGGCGCCTCGACGTGCCAACTGGCGATTATCCTGATTGATGCTCGTTACGGCGTGATGACACAGACCCGCCGGCACTCGTTCATCGTGTCGCTGCTCGGGATCCGTCACGTTGTTGTAGCCATCAACAAGATGGATCTGGTTGATTACTCGCGCGATGTGTTTGAACGGATCAAGGACGACTATACCGGCTTCGTAGCCAAGCTTGATCTGCACGACATCACGTTCATTCCGATGTCGGCCTTGAAGGGGGACAATGTCGTTGCCAAGAGCGACGCAATGCCGTGGTATTCCGGCCCTCCTCTACTGGACCACCTTGAGACGGTCCATATCGCCAGTGACCGTAACCTGACTGACCTGCGTTTTCCGGTGCAATACGTCATCCGTCCGAATCTCGACTTTCGTGGGTTTGCCGGCACGGTTGCTTCCGGAGTCCTGCGCAAAGGGGCCGAAGTCATGGTGCTGCCGTCCGGTAAGCGCAGCACAGTCAAATCGATCGTGACCTACGACGGTGAGCTGGAAGAAGCGTTCGCGCCACTGGCCGTGACGGTGACGCTGACCGACGAGGTTGATGTCAGTCGTGGTGACATGCTGGTGCTTCCAGATAACCCCCCACACGTCACGAGCGAAATCGACGCAATGGTCGTGTGGATGGCCGAGCAGCCACTCGTTCCAGGCAAGCCTTATTTGCTGAAACAAACGACTCGACAGATCTCGGCCGAGGTCGTGTCATTCCGCTATGGCGTCGATGTCAACACCCTTGAGCACCGGGTCGCTCCACGACTTGAGTTGAACGAGGTCGGGCTTGTGCAGCTCAGTTTGACGCAGCCGCTCGCATGTGACCCATACCGTTCCAACGCGGCAACTGGAGCGTTCATCCTGATTGACCGGTTGACAAACAACACAGTCGGGGCGGGTATGATCGTCGAGACCGGCAGTAATCGGGCTACTGGGGACGTGTGGGGATCGGAACCGGCGGTCAGCCTCAAGTCGCGTGAAAGTCTGATTTCGCCAGCCGAGCGCGAACAGCGCTTTGGTCAAGTTCCAGTGACGGTGTTGCTTGTCGGGCTGACGGGTAGTGGCAAGAGCCGGATCGCCTATGCCCTGGAGCGCCGCTTATGGGATGAGGGCCGGGCTGTGACGGTCTTGTACGGCCAGAGCATGCGTCAGGGACTGAACCGCGACCTCGGTTTCACTGCCGACGACCGGTCCGAAAACCTTCGACGATCAGCCGAAGTAGCGAAATTGATGAACGACGCAGGGGTGATCACGATCGCAGCGTTCGTGGCTCCTCATGAAGCGGTACGAGAAAAGGCCAAGCAATTAATCGGGCAAGACCGCGTGCTTGAGATTTACTGCACGGCGCCAATGGAAGTGTTGCGAGCACGTGACCAGAGCGGCGCGTACAAGCTGGCAGACGCGGGAAAGATTGCTCAAATGCCGGGTGTGACGGCGGCGTTTGAGGAACCGAAAGCCCCTGATCTAACACTTCAGACCGACCAGATCAGCGTCGAAGAAAGCGTTAACCGCATTGTTGATCTGATGAAGTCAAAAGGTATTTTGACTTAACGCTTAGTCCAAGTCAAAATCTCTCCCATCTGGTCCAAGAGGGGAGAAGAATGAGTACTAAACTGATCTTCGGTCGGACGAAGCCTGATCGATCAATCAAGGTTCGCCAATGGCTCAAGGATCGGGTCGAGACTCTGTCGGGAATGGCCAACCGGGTTAAGCCGCTTCATACCCTTTTCACCTGGAATCCCAAGGTGGACGATATGAATGAGCTGTCGTACCGCCGTTGTCCGCTGCCTCCAATCCAGTTGTCCGACGGCACTCGCCCCTTCGCCATTTTCACAAGTCCGCGTGACGATTGGACCCCGTGGTATAGTGGAAGCGTGAAACTGGAAGGTCTGAATGACCTGCGGATCACGCCCCTCTGGCACGAATGTATCACATTCCAGCCGAGTCGCGGCTGGCTGGGCATCTCCCTGAAACCTCCAGAATGGATCAGCCATCTTTTGTTCCACATCGATCTTCATACACGTCATGGAGCGCCGGAAGTCGATATCGAACTGGAATTCAGCCGGCTTGAGTCTGATCCTGATGGTATCGCCAAGTTCGTATCGGCGATCGGGCTGAAACAATGCGCCCGAGCCGAGGAGCTCAACCCGAAGCCCTCGTCGACGAATTTCGATCGGATCGCACTTCCCAGCATTCCACCAGACCCGGGCATGCTGGATCAGATCCTGAGATGCCTTGTCCAGCGTGGGTGGACCGATCCCCAATTCGAACCAAGCGTGACTTTCATCATCGGCAACACCGAACAGGTTTACCGCGAAATGCGACCGAGGCTCAATGCGATCACTCGTGCCTGGAACTGCAACCTCTGGGGAACGTACCAAAGTGGTTTCGACCCGTTCCTCGCGCCACCATTTCCTCCTGAACGGGAAGCGTATCGCTTTCCTGTTGCGCTGTACCAGAAAGGAAGCAAGGACCCGGAAGAACCGACCATTCAGGTCGATATGATTCATACGTCGGAGGGATCGTTCCTGGAATTCCTCACGGGTGAATCGGAGAAAGTACTCCGAAAGTATGTCGATTTAGCTCACATCGATCTTGATCAGCTTGAAATCTGGCGTGGCCCCGCTGAGGATCGTTGGGGTGAATATGAGAGCCAATCTGATCAGCCAGTCGGGTGACCTTCTCTTTCAAATCACCGATCAATCGCGGTCGGAGTCTTAATTTTGGGTTCGCGACCATGAAGCATTCAGTCATGCGGTAATAGCGTACCATGTAATGCAGCGTCGATTAGCGTTCCCGTGTAGTCGTTGGCGTCGTGCACCGTAGTGGTAAATGTCATGCCACGTCGCCAACTCTCAGGGGCTTCGGGATGAACGCCGCAGAGGATCACAGATCCCTCGCCGAACGTGCCTTCCACAATCGCAGGCGTTCCATCGGGATATGTCCCTGCGACGTGCCCCCAGCCGGTGAATTCCGGGCCGTCTTCCCAGTAATGTTCGATGACCGGAGTGTTGACGCAGGTGATTGGTACGGCAGCTTTGTGGATCCCCTGATTGACGATGCTGTAAAAGTTAAACTTCACGCCTGATGTCAGGTTCAGGCTGTTGCAATCAGCTTTTCCCGCGAGAAGCCCTCCAGCACAAATTCCAAGGTAGTTGACTCCTCCTCGCACGGCGTTTCGAAGTCGCCCGGCTGTCTCGGGCGTCAAGCTGTCACCCATCGTGATGTAGTTTCCGCCAGGAATGATGATCAAGCGACGCGACATGAGCTGTGATTCGCTCATACGATTCAGCTGTATTGAATTCGCTGCGTCATACAGGAGACCTTTCGCTTTGAGAATTTCCTCGATTGCGGCAACGTCATTTTGAGACGTTCCGTTTCCGTTAAACAGGAGTATTGGTGCAACAGTTTGCGGTTCCAATCGCGAGCATCCTGTTGTCGAAAGCCATGCGACGCAGGCAACAACCAATAGACATTTAATCTTGTTCACGAGACAGACCCGGACGAGAGGTGCGAAAGGGTGAGTAAACAAACAGCACCGAATGACGTTTTATGGCTGAATTCAGTGACCATTAAGATGTCTTCGGTGACTTCGAAAATGTGCAAGCCGAGAGTCCGATATTGTGTTTAATGAAAGAGCAAAGCTCGCGATAACATCGAGTGGAAACAGAATCGCTCCCTCGCCTGACGCTGGAAAAGATTGCAGGCAAAACTTGAACAAAACAGACAAACGCCAAGCAACGTGGCCTGCCTCTGCTCTTGCCTCGTTTTTTACATTTTGAGCCACGCCCGGCAGCGATTTGCCTCAAACGTGTTTCCCAATTCCTCGGCACGACGGAGAAGTTTTTCCGCCAGAGCCCGCTTCTGAAGTTGGCTCTTGTCGCTATCACTCAACAACGCTGCTTTAAACTCTGCTCGCAACCAGTAGAGTTTGTCTGTTGCAAGATCGCCGGGAAATGGAAAATCGGAGTAGGGTATTGGGTGGCTCGCGAGCTCCTGCTGCTTTTTCTCCCATTCCAATTCGGTCCAAGGCACAAACTTACCGTCCGATCCAAGCTCGCCACGCTCAGCGACTTGAGCCCAGAGTTCGAGGAGATCGGGTTTAATATTGAGGCGAGTCGCTGTTGGAAAAATTTCGAGCTTTACGTAATTTGCGTTACCATCATAACTACCATCGTAATTCCCATTATTATCATTAGATGCGGCGATGGTTCCGAAGCCGGGAATATGCTGAAATTGCTGAAAAGCGTCCCAGAAATAGGCAACGCTAGCTTTGTTGAAGCTCTTTTCTGTCAAGACATCAGTGATATGAAATGTAGAAGAAGAATCTGTGACGATGAACCGACCATCCCAGGCAAATTCAGCGAGTGACGGATGGAATTTCCGCCGGGTCTCCAGTAACTGTTGGCCCGTCGTGGAATCGAAGATCGTGCTGCCGTTTTGGAGCACCAGATGATTTTTGGTTCAACGACAAACAACGTGCGCCGTGTGAAGAGACGTTAACTAACCGATGAGAGCAAATTTGGCGAAGTGGAGTGCGTAGAGCTTGTAGATGAAGTACTCCGGATCACGATATCCATAAGCCATTCTTTGAAGGGCGC
>CAIULL010000078.1 GCA_903899985.1 uncultured Schlesneria sp. | reverse complement strand
CTGAGCGGAACTCTTGGATTTCTCTTCTCTTCGCCTTTAAGGTTGGGTTGCGGGTAAAGCCCGCGCCAGGTATTTAGTGTTTTTCGTGGTTCAAATTCTTCTCGCGATTGAGTTGCAGGCAACGCCCGCGCTGTGACCACCGTCTCCTTCTGTTCACAAAACTTCTCTTCCGTCCCGCACTCTTCGTGGTTCCAACAAAATTGAGTGTCACAGTTCGATCAAGTTCGATCGACTTCGACCATTCATCGTAATCCATAGGGTTTTAGCGATCATCTCTCCCGTTTTAAGTGGTGTTCGAGTTCGACACAGTTCGATCAAGTTCGACGCAGTTCGATCGACTAATCTCTACTTTCTCAAAACGACTTTCTCGCCACTTCAGCGCCGCACCGAACAAAACCGGGACTGGCTCCTAGCTTCGAGCCGCCTCTCCCGCTTTTGTTACCCGGATATCCCGGCAAGCCAGGCCGAAACGGCCAGAAAGTCGTCTTGAGACGGTGGTCAGTTGACCAGACCGTGAAAGGAAACCGATGGCCCGATCTGTTTACTCTTGAGGAACTTGACGTCGGAAGTGTCGCCAAAGTTCCTCGGGTTCATGGAGCGGTAGCTCCTGGCGAACCGCTTGTAGCGGCGTTCTACTATCAACTTTCTATTTTCTCGGCGCTTCGCCGCCTTCCTTCACGCCACTATTTAACGACAAAAATTTACAAAGATGTTTGCTGCACGTCAATAGACAAATTGGAAATACGTTCTTAACGTTTGGAAGGTGCTCATGAAAATCGACCGGCGGCCCGAATTGAAAGCGCGAGTCTATTCATACGCCACACCGTGGCGACCGAATAGAGCCTGGGGCGGTTTCCGCCGCAGGCGACGAACCGGACGAAACAGAAAAGCCCCATTCGGAGCGACGGAGAACCACCGATTCAACCGCCAGTTGATCGATTCACCTCGGTGCGACAGGTTTCGAAACGGGTGGGAACGCGACTGTCGATTCAATCCGACGCTCAATCAGCGGCATTGATCCTGGTACACCATCACGAAGTTCTGATCAGAGAGGATCGCCAAGCCGTGGTGATGCGGCAAGATTGCGGACCTGCGGCCCAACGGGTCAGCAGTTCAACGCGCCAGCGTCGCAGGTCTGCCGGAGGCCCTGATAACGTCCGTTGATCAAGCGACAAGGCATGAAGGGCCGACAGTTCGACCCAGACATCATGCACCCATCTCGAACCTCGCCCGTAATAGAACGTAACGAAACGGTCGGCCTTTCAAGCCTCGATTCATTTCTGTTGCCAGATCACCAGGGCCTCCGGAGGACCTGCGACCCTGGCTATGGGAATCACCGGCCCCGTTGGGCCTGAACGAATGGATTCGGTTTCCGGCGTGACATCCGGCGCTCCACAATTGATTTCGCCGACGCTGGCCAAAAAGACATCGCCACGGATGGACTCAGAATCACACGGAACAATTCAAAAGAGGAAATGACTGACAAAGACGTGTTTCCACTGTATTTCTCGGGATTTCTTCTGCTTTATCCGTGTGGATCAGTGTTAATCTGTGGCCAAATTCTTTTGAGTGTTTTTGATCAGGTTCGGAATGCTCGGAATTTATGACAGGATTCGGAGGCGAATGTCGACGGATTAGCTGATCAGTCGCTGCTTCCATCGGGTCAAGCCCGATGGAGAGCGGGCCAATAGGCGGCGTGCGTTGTAGCCGACCAGTTGTGATCCCGCCGGGGCAAGCCCAGCGGAAATCAAAAAGAAATACCGTCCGCAGTATGCTGGCACTGGCACCTGGCGTCGAGATGCAGAACGAAACCAAGGTCGCACTGGAATGGTTCATGGTATTCGGTTTCCATTGGGCTTGACCCAATGGGACCAACAACTGCAAGCTACTAAATTCAACCTGATGAAAAAAGCTCTCCGTCCGGCTTGCCCGGATGGAAGCAGCGACTCGATTGCTCAACGGCGGGAACTAAACCAACAACATGATCGAGCCAAAAGCTTGGAGTCGCGAAGAACAACTGGCGGCCGAATAGCTCCCCAGTCGTGGCTTCCATCTGGTCAAGCCCGATGGAGAGCGGGCCAATGCGCGGCGTGCGTTGTAGCCGACCAGTTGTGATCCCGCCGGGGCAAGCCCAGCGGAAATCAATACAAAGAAAAGAAATACCGTCCGCAGTATGCTGGCACTGGCACGCATTGTCGAGATGCACGACGAAACCGAGGTCGCACCGGGATGGTTAATCGGATTCGGTTTCCATTGGGCTTGACCCAATGGGACCAGCAACTGCAAGCTACTAAATTCGGCCTGATGAAAAAAGCTCTCCGTCCGGCTTGCCCGGATGGAAGCAGCGACTCGATTGCTCAACGGTGGGAACTAAACCAACAACATGACTGAACGACGGGCTTGGACTCGCGAAGAACAACTGGCGCCCGAATAGCTGCCCAGTCGTGGCTTCCATCGGGCCAAGCCCGATGGAGAGCGGCCCAATGCGCGGCATTCGTTGTAGCCGACCAGTTGTGATCCCGCCGGGGCAAGCCCAGCGGAAATCAATACAAAGAAAAGAAATACCGTCCACGGCATGCTGGCACTGGCACCTGGCGTCGAGACGCAGAACGAAACCAAGGTCGCAATGGAATGGTTCATGGTATTAGGTTTCCATTGGGCTTGACCCAATGGGACCAGCAACTGCAAGCTACTTCACTCAACCTGACGAAAAAAGCTCTCCGTCCGGCTTGCCCGGATGGAAGCAGCGACTCGATTGTTCAACGGCGGGAACTAAACCAACAACATGACTGAACGACGGGCTTCGAGTCGCGAAGAACAACTGGCGGCGGAATAGCCGATCAGTCGCTGCTTCCATCGGGTCAAGCCCGATGGAGAGCGGGCCAATGCGCGGCGTGCCTTGTAGCCGACCAGTTGTGATCCCGCTGGGGCAAGCCCAGCGGAAATCAAAAAGAAATACCGGCCGCAGCATGCTGGCACTGGCACCTGGTGTCGAGACGCAGAACGAACCCAAGGTCGCAATGGAATGGTTCATGGTATTAGGTTTCCATTGGGCTTGACCCAATGGGACCAGCAACTGCAAGCTACTAAATTCAACCTGATGAAAGAAGCTCTCCGTCCGGCTTGCCCGGATGGAAGCAGCGACTCGATTGCTCAACGGCGGGAACTAAACCAAAAACATGACTGAACGACGGGCCTGGACTCGCGAAGAACAACTGGCGGCGTTTTGTCTTTATTGCACGACGGCTCTGTTTTGATTCGCAGGTTTTGAACGGAACGAATTCGCGGCCTCCAAAAACTTAAGTCAGGTCTCGACACATTGGCGATTTGAGCTTTATCCACATGTATGACAAGTCCTGAGTTGATTTAAGGGTTCAGTTTCGAGAAAAGTAAGATCATTTGATGGTTCCACATCGAGACAGAATGGTTGGTCCAATTGAATCCAGGGCTTTATGAACAGTTGCTGACTCGCTCGCTTCAACAAGAACTTGATCGTCTAGCAGACCAGAATTTGTATTCGCTTGCCTTCGTTGACGAAGAGGAATCGCACGCGGCCATCGCCCAATTCCTCGAACATATACTCGTCAGCAGTCTTGCGACATTCCGCGGGGTTGATGCTCAGACAAATCAAAAACGACTCGTCGATCGGGTCATTTCGACATTGACTGATGAATTGGGACAAAATTGGTTGGAACAATTGAGGCTCGCAACGCCGTTGCGTCGACTTATTGCAATTCATTCCGCGCCGGTAGAATCGCCAATCGAGCGTCCGGACACCCCCTTAAGTCGGTCGGCATTATTTACAGGAACGCGACAAGACCAAAGCTTCGGAAGTCAGATCCGTAAAGAATTGGCTTCTGCTGATCGCGTCGACATCCTCTGTTCATTTATCAAATGGAGTGGACTCCGCGTTGTCTTGGATGCTTTGCGAGAATTATCGGAGCGAGGTCCAATCGGTATACCTCGAATTAGGGTCATTACAACCAGCTACATGGGCGCAACTGATCCTCGTGCAATCGAAGAATTGGGCAAACTCTCTAATACCGAAATCCGAGTCAGTTACGATACGCAACGAACCCGACTTCATGCGAAGGCGTATATTTTTCACCGCCAGACTGGGTTCGGAAGCGCGTACGTCGGTTCGGCCAATTTATCTCATGCAGCACTTTCGGAAGGACTCGAATGGACAACGAAGATCAGTCATTACGAACTTCCGTATCTCTGGACCAAGATCACGGGCACGTTTGATACATACTGGGGTGACGATGACTTTCAGATTTTCGACGGAAACGCTCCGGAGCGATTGCGGTCCGCGATTCATTCCGAGCAAGGCACTGGTGGTAATGAAAATAGAGTTTCGTTTGATCTTCGACCATATCCGTTCCAAGAAGAGATTCTCGACGTCCTTTCCGCGGAGCGGCAAAACCAAAATAAGTTTCGACATTTAGTTGTTGCCGCAACCGGAACCGGAAAAACGATGATTGCGGCGTTTGATTACGCTAGAGTTTGTCGGGAATTGGGGTGTCGAGTTCCATTATTATTCGTCGCACATCGAGAGGAAATCTTAATTCAAGCGATCGGCTCGTTTAGAGCCGTATTACGGGATCATAACTTCGGCGACCTTGCCGTCGGCGGTCGGGAGGCTAGCCAGGATCAGCATCTATTCTGTTCAATACAGAGCTATAATTCTCGTGAAATGATCAAATACGCGGCCCACAAATTTGGTTACGTCGTCGTTGATGAGTTTCACCACGCAGCGGCCCCGAGTTACCAGCGATTGCTGAATCATATTCAACCAAAGGTGCTTTTAGGGTTGACCGCAACGCCAGAACGATCGGATCAACTGGATATTCTTTCATGGTTCGGAGGAAGTACAAGTGCCGAAATCCGACTGCCCGACGCCATCAATCGACGCTTGCTTTGTCCGTTTCAATATTTTGGGATTGCGGACTCGGTTGACTTGGATGGTCTTACATGGCAACGCGGAGGTTACCGCGTCGACGACCTGGAGCGTGTTTACACTGGTAACGATATTCGAGCTCGGCTGGTCTTAGACAAGATACATGAAATCCTTTTAAACCCGCGTCGCTCTCGGTGCATCGGGTTTTGCGTGAGCGTAGCACACGCAGAATTCATGTCTCGTTTTTTCAATGATCACGAGTTGCCGTCCGTCGCCTTGACTGGAAACTCAACCGATGAAGTCCGACGAACGGCGCAAGAACGACTGAGGACTTACGAAATCAACTGTATTTTTGTCGTGGATCTTTACAACGAAGGTGTCGACATTCCCGAGATCGACTCGCTGCTGTTCCTGCGACCAACCGAGAGTCTCACTGTATACCTCCAACAATTTGGACGCGGACTTCGTCTTCATCCAGATAAAGATTGCCTGACCGTACTGGACTTTATTGGCGCCCAGCGTCGTGAGTTCCGTTTTGCGGAACGATTCCGAGCGCTCAGCACTAAGCCTGAAGGTAGATTGGATCGTGAGATCGAAAATGGATGTCCACACTTGCCAAATGGGTGTGTTGTGCGTCTCGAACGAATCGCCCAACAACGAGTACTCAAGAATATTCGGGAGTCAGTGCAACTTTTGCGACCGCGAATGGTGCGAAGTCTTCAAACTCTGGCAAGTTATCTTGGCAGAAGTCCGACAATCGACGAAACCCTAGAATACCTTGACACTTCTCTTGACGAATTACTGAAACGAGGACTTTGGTCACATCTTTTAGACGACGCTGGAATAATCAAAGCGGCGCGGTCTGCGGATGATGAACGACTGTCGAAGGGATTACGTCGACTCTCCCATATGGATTGCATGTATCAGATTCGGGAATTACTCAAGTTATTGGACGTGTGGGAACCAAATCTTCAAGGCGACGCGCGATCCATAATGGAAATGTTGCACGCGGTCCTTTGGGGCGATGTTAGTTTGAATTGGTCACTTAATGATTCAGACGATCGACTACGCCAAAATTCAGTCGTAATGAGCGATCTTCGAGCCATTCTTGAATATCGACTACGACGAGCTCCTGTCCAGAATCAAGGTCGACTTCCAAACCTCTCTGGCCCGCTGTCAATTCATTCACATTACACTCGAGACGAGATCCTTATCGGCTTGGGCCATTGGACACTTAACCGTAGGCCGGATCACAGAGAAGGCGTGCTCCACATCGCAACGACGAAGGTTGACGCATTTTTCGTAACCTTGCAGAAGACCGAGGACGATTATTCGCCGACCACAATGTACGAGGATTTTCTGATTTCTCACGACCGCTTTCACTGGCAATCGCAAAGCAGTACTTCAGTGGATTCGCCAACAGGCCAGAGGTATATCAACCACAAGAAGCTCGGATACACTCCGCTTTTATTTGTTCGCGAAAAAAAGAATTTACCGTCAGGTATGGCTGCACCTTATTCGTATCTCGGGCCTTGTGAATATCAAACGCATGAAGGTAGTCGCCCGATTAGTATAGTTTGGCGTCTTAAGCATTTGGTTCCGGCCCGACTATTTCGCGTAATGGCACGTCAGTCCGTGGGGTGATTTTTTAATTGGCGAATCAGCCGAGCCGAAGCTGACAGTCCCTTCTCAATAACACCGATGGCGCGGCGTTTTTTTGTTTAGTCAGGAAGTCATTCTGGCTTTTGTCCGAGCAGCAAGAGCGCATCGGCACGCTTTAAAGAGAGTTGTTCACTGAGTTCAACCAACGATTCGAGGTCGGAAATTTCAATCTCAGTCAACAAACCTTCATTGTGTCGATCCATGAGATTTTTGCAGGCGATGGTCTGTCTTTGGGGGCAGACGAAGCTTTCCCAGGGATTCAATCCATTCACGAGGCGATGCGATGGTACTCACAAATATCTCCCCCTGGATCTTGCGCCACACGTGTGAACGGCATTGCCATTTGAACTCAATGTCCCGAAGTATGACGATACCGAAAATAGCGTTCGCAACGACGCGGCGATTGGCCCTCAGCAACATTTCTACACGAATTGACTCCGGGGTAAGGAACACCGGGGACACTGGTTTTTGTTTCCTCGGGATGGACGGCAAAAACAAACGAAGGGCGAAGGGAGGGATGAAGGCGGAAGGCGGAAGGTTGAAAACGGAACGATAAAGGGTTTGAGGTTGCGTTCGCCGGGGGAATCGATTTTCATTTAGCTGCGGTTTTGTTACTCCTCCGCATCTTGCTTCATCCGTCGAAAAATCGTGGAGATTGCCCATGAATTGGGAAGAACGAATTGAAATCAACCCAAACGTGCTGGTTGGTAAGCCTGTCATCCGTGGGACTCGCTTAGCCGTTGAATTCATTTTGGAACTGCTGGCCAACGGTTGGTCAGAACCTCAGATCATTGAGAACTACACGGGTGTCACACATGAAGACATTTCGGCTTGCCTGCATTACGCGACGGAGACGCTGAAATCTGAGCGGGTTTACCTGACTTCGGCGAAATCATGAAAGATGAAGGATGACGGCGGAAGGATGAAGGATGAACAGCAAATATCAGGATTTAAGGAGTCGCACGAAACTTTTTGCATTGCGCGTGATCCGAATGTATGGAGAGCTACCGAATACGACCGGCGCACAGGTGATGGGGAAACAGGTTTTACGTTCAGGAACTTCGGTGGGCGCACATTACCGTGAAGCGTCTCGAGCTCGGTCAACTGCTGAGTTTATAAGTAAGATTGAGGGCGGGTTGGCGGAACTCGAAGAAACAGCATATTGGATCGAATTGCTCTCAGAAAGCGGCATCATATCGCCGGCCCGTGTTGAGGACCTCTTGGCGGAAGCGAATGAACTGACTTCGATTCTAGTGACTTGCGTTAAGAACGCGAAAAGCGACGTGAAGAAAGGGTAAAGGATGTAGTCGAAAGGATGAACGAGAGATGCCGAGTGGCTCAACAACGCTTAGCGGCAAATTGGTCCCGTGCCCGAACGTGTTCCGCCAACGACTCGTGGCTCGGCTATCGAACGGCATAGTGGACTAGGTGAGCTTTCATCCTTCATATTTCATCCTTCATCCTTCATCCTTAAGTTGGGGCCTATCCGCCGGTTGTGGTGTCATTCTGTTTCGCCTGAGAATGCAGTCTCCCGAATACCTCCGAGACCGCGTCATCCAGACGCTCGACGAGCGAGACGACTGGACGGGACACCTCTTTGTCGTGGAAGAATTTCGAATCCGAATGCGACCGCTGCCCGAGAATGGATGAACTCATGCGGACACGGCTTTTCTGTTTCGTCGGGACGGACTGGGACAACAGACGAGGGGCGACGATAAGTATGAAGGCGGAAGGATGAAAACGGAAGAACACTGTGACACCCGCTTTTCGTTTGTCGGCAAAAAAGGGGTCTGCATGGTGTCGTTGCAGTAAGTTGCGAGACGTTTTCCTGACAAACGCGTACAGTACAGCAAAGTATGGGTTGGAACTGCGGGAGCGGAAATCAGTAAAGCCATTCACGGCAAAGTTCACGGAAAAACCATTGAACTCGATGAAGATCTCGGCGTTACCGAGGGGCAGGATGTCGAAGTTCACGTGAAGATTCTTTTCCCGTCAAAGAAATGGGGCGAAGGAATCATTCGCTCTGCGGGAGGATGGGCAGTTCATCCCGAAATGGATTCGATCATGGAAGAAATCCAGAGGAACCGTTGAGGTTGGCGAATGAAAAAGAAGGCGTTGCCTCTTTCGAAGAAAGTGGTCAAAACCAAGTTGGCATCGAAGAGTCCCGCCCCGTCAAGGTCGGTGCCGGGACGGATTGCCTCGTCGACGGGATATGATGGTGCCTACCATCGAATTCAAGGCATCTTGTCCGAGGCTCGTTCGCAAGCCTGGCGCGCAGTCAACACGGCAATGGTCAACGCCTATTGGGAAATCGGACGTGTGATCATCGAAGAAGAACAGGTGGGACAACCGAAAGCCGATTACGGTCAAAGATTGATCGAGGAATTATCGAAAAGGCTGACGGCTGACTTTGGTAAAGGATTTGATCGGTCAAATCTTTTCCACATGCGGGCGTTCTACGTGACGTACCCGAAAGTCGACGCACTGCGTCGACAATTGTCGTGGACCCACTATCGAACGCTGCTGAAAGTTGAAAATGTCGATGCCCGAAACTTTTACGAAGCCGAAGCGGTGAATGCGGGCTGGTCGACAAGGGAACTTGAGCGGCAAGTCAATTCGCTCCTTTTTGACCGCCTTGCGCTAAGTCGTGATAAGGCGGGCGTCCTGGCACTCGCTAAGAAAGGCCACGAACTTCAGAGACCGGCCGATTTGCTGAAAGATCCCTATGTCCTGGAGTTTGTAGGCCTGCGTCAGGACGCCGCGTTCCGTGAAAGCGATCTCGAACAGGCTCTGATCGACAAACTGCAAGAATTCCTGCTGGAACTTGGCAAGGGATTCGCCTACATGGCTCGCCAGCAGCGAATCACGCTCGACGGTCGGCATTACTTCATCGATCTGGTGTTCTACAACCGTCTGACCCGTTGCTAAGTCCTGATCGATCTCAAAGTCGGTGAGCTGACTCATCAGGATCTGGGCCAGATGCAGATGTATGTTAACTACTACGCTCGTGAACTGACTGCCGACGATGAAAATCCTCCCTTGGGCATCGTGCTCTGCACCGATAAAAGCGAGGCGGTCGTGCGATATACGTTGCCGGAAGGGAACAAGACGATCTTTGCGTCACGATACAAGTTGCACCTGCCAACGGAGGCCGAGTTGGCCAGGGAGTTGCAACGGGAACGACTTGACATCGAACAACACCGCGGTGTGGAGGCATCTACGACCTCTTCCGATTCCGAACAAGGGGAAGTAAACACTCCAAAGCGCAGGCGAGCACAATCTCCGCAGACGAAGGATGATTGATGAGTACACTCAAGTTCGGGCGCAGCTCTTTTTGATTTCCTCAGGACGGCAACAACAAACCAAGGGCGAAAAGAAGGATGAAGGCAGAGGGATGAGGGATGAAGGATGACTGAACGAGTTCTGCTTTCTGCTGTCTCGCTTCAATTGACCGCGGCATTGGAGTATGAAGAGGCATTCTGCTGGTACGCCGAGCGAAGTGAACACGCCGCAAACGGCTTCGACAAAGCGGTCACGATGACGTTTTTCGGCGAAACGCCGTTTGTCTTTTGTCCCTTTGGGACATCCGATAATAGCCCACCGTTTCAACGGTGGGTCCGCTGCCAAACGGCATGCAAGAGTCCCGCCAGGGACGGCACAGGATTGGTTGAGGGTCTTACGGCGAATGTTGAATCGAAATCCCATCAATCAATCGTGGAGCGCCGATCGCGGCACCAACGATCGTGGTGTTGAATTTCGTCTGTCGTCCCAAAGTTGTCCCACCGTTGAAACGGTGGGCTATTATCGGGTGTCCCACGGGGACAAAGACACGGTTGTGAAACTCGTTACTTGGCTGGCGACATTCCTTCGATAACGCGACGGACAATGAATTGAAACTCCATCATTCATTCGTGGAGCGCCGAACGTGATACCAACGATCGTGGCGTTGAATTTCGTCTGTCGTCCCAACGGGACTTGTCGCGATGGTTTGTCGTGTTGTCCCACCGTTCAAACGGTGGGCTATTATCGAGTGTCCCACGGGAACAAAGCCACGGTTGTGAAACTCGTTACTTGGCTGGCGACATTCCTTCGATAACGCGACGGACAATGAATTGAAACTCCATCATTCATTCGTGGAGCGCCGAACGT
>CAIULL010000077.1 GCA_903899985.1 uncultured Schlesneria sp. | reverse complement strand
GCTTCATGACTCGTGGTTCATCGATCGCTTCAATCGACGACCCTCGTCGGAAGGACTGCACAAAGACCTCGCCCCGGCGACCATCAACCACGCTCACGATCTGCTCGACGCTTGCGAGAGCTGGGTCGTTCGCCAATACCTCAAGGCTGCTGACGGGATAGAGCACCGTGCCCGTTGCAAAGGCCAGGGAGCGCGCCGTAGCGATCCCTACCCGCAATCCCGTGAACAGCCCAGGCCCAACATCAACAACAATCCCATCAAGGTCACCTGGAGTGAGTTCGGCGCCACCCAGGAGTTCTTTGGTCGCTGGGATGATCGTCTCGGTGTGCTGGCGGTCATTCGTTACGACCCGTTCGCCAAGAACCGTTCCATCGACCACAATCGCCACGGCCCCTGCGGGGGTTGCTGTTTCAATGCAGAGGAGCTTCATGAATGCTCCCATGGCGTAAAGGCTTCGCCAGCTAACTTTTCGTTACACAGGTTGCGCTCATCAGTCAGTTCAAGGATCCGATCCTCATCGCCCTCTCCCTGCGTCAAGGTAACGATGAGTTGATCGTGGCCCACCAACTCGGGAGCGACATTTCCCCACTCGACGACGGCAACTGCCGCTTCCTCGACCAGTTCACCAAGTGCCAAGTCGTCGGCTTCGACACCAGAGCCGACTCGATAGAGATCAGCGTGAAGAAGCGTGGAGATTCCTCGCCGACCGTCGACCTCATGGGAGGCAACCATGGTGAAGGTTGGGCTCGTCACCGCGCGATCAATGCCAAGCCCCGCAGCGATCCCTTGCGTGAGAGCTGTCTTACCGGCTCCCAAGTCACCAATGAGCAAGACGGTCATGCCTGGTTCTAATAAAGTCGCTAGCGCTGCTCCCCATGCTCTGGTCTCTTCGACCGAGTGCGTTGTTGCCGAGCGTTTCATCGACCGGCCTTTTCAAGCAGTCCTTTAACCAAGAACAAGTCTTCGCGCATCGCAACAATTTTGTCACGCCCACCTCGAAGTGCTGCGGCGGGATGAAAGGTGGGGACCACTGGCGCGTCACAGAGGGTTGAAGGATAGGTTTTGCCCCGGAGCGTCGTGATGCCATGCTTCGTGTCCAACATGGTCTTGGTCGCAAAGTTCCCAAGGGTCACAATGACGACAGGGTTGAGGGCTTTGAGTTGGCCGAGGAGAAAGGGTCGACACGCATCAAGTTCTTCAGGTGCAGGATTGCGATTCTCGGGAGGTCGGCATTTGACCATATTCGTGATGTAAATCTCATCGCGCGCCAGTCCGAGTTCCTCAAGGAGTAACTCTTGGAGAAGGTTCCCCGAGCGGCCAATAAACGGCAGGCCTTGTTCGTCTTCTTTGGCTCCAGGGCCTTCGCCGAGGACCACCAAAGACGCAGTTGGCGAGCCCGAGCCGAAAACCACCTTGGTGCGCGTCTGCGACAGAGCGCATGCGGTGCATGTCTGGGCACGTTCTGAGAGTTCGCTGAGGGTCTCTTGAGGAAGCAGACTCATCTCCCGGTCCGCCACCAGCGGCGGGCGGGTTTTGGCTGCGCCTCTGCTTTGGCTCCCACATAACGGCGCGGCACGCGGTCACCAATGCCACAGACCACTTCCCAGGGAATGGTAGCGAGATGCTCAGCCCACTCTTCGACCGAAATTGTTTCACTCCCCTGGGTTCCCAGTAACACCACTTCGTCTCCGACATTGACCGGCGCATCACCGACATCAACCACAATCTGATCCATGGTCACCATGCCCGCTAAGGGAAAACGCCGTCCACCAATCAACACTTCTTGACCGGCGGCGAACAGTGCGCGGGGGTACCCGTCGGCGTAACCCATCGGAACCGTGACAACCCGACCTGCTTCAGGCAGGGCACGACGGCGTCCGTAGGCTGGACGTGCGCCTTGTTCAAGGTCACGCACGGCAATGACGCGCGAGCGAATCGAAAGTGCCGGTCGAAGATCGAGAGCCCCCTCGCGTGAGGCGGCCTTTCGCACTGCGTCATTGGGATAAATCCCATAGAGAATTAGGCCACAACGGACCATCGATTGGCGTGCAGCTGGGTAGGCCATCGTTCCCGCTGAGTTGGCAATGTGAAAGACCGTTGGATTTGCTCCAAGGTCTCTGGCTTGGTCAATTGCCGAATCAAAGAGCTCAATTT
>CAIULL010000076.1 GCA_903899985.1 uncultured Schlesneria sp. | reverse complement strand
GTGGGTAAAACTGAGGCCAACGGCCTGGGTACGCGGTCCCGCGTCGAAACAAAACCCCAAAGGGGTGGCCCTAATCCGCGGATCGCGTATTCAACGTGAATGACCGAAATCCATTCGATCCGTCGAACACCACGACCGATCAACACGGCTCATTAGGGTCACCCCTTTGGGGTTCACGTTCCCGTAGACGACCAAAAACCCAGGCCGCTGGCCTGGGCTGACATAGGGGTGTCGTGTTGCGACGGAAGAGGTGCATGAACGACACGCGCCGATGCGTTGGCCCGAACATTCCAAATACCAGACACATCACGACGTACACAACAACGCCGATCATTCCGAAACCCCGAACGGGGTGGTCCTATGTCAGCCCAGGCCAACGGCCTGGGTACGCGGTCCCGCGTCGAAACAAAACCCCAAAGGGGTGGCCCTAATCCGCGGATCACGTATTCAGCGTAAATGAACGAAATCCATTCGATCCGTCGAACACCACGAACAATCGACACGGCTCATAGGGTCACCCCTTTGGGGTTCACGTTCCCGTAGATGCCCGAAACCCAGGCCGGTGGCCTGGGCTGACATAGGGCTGTCGCGTTGCGACGCAAGAAGGCCGATGAACCACATGCGTCGATTCGTTGTCTCGACCGTCCGACAATTTCACGCACGTTGAACAACGCAACAACGGTACGACGAACACAACATCCGCGAACGTTTCATCACCCCTCTGAACAACGTCCGGAAACCTCGAATAGGGTGGCCCTAATCAGTGAACGACAAATTCGCCGCATCGGAACGAAATCCGTCTCAACAAAAAAAGCAGGCGACTGTTTCCAGCCGCCTGCTTTGAGATTCTGAAGCTTGCGGTCGATGAATCGACTAAACGTTCTTCACCTCAGTTTTGCGACGCAGTCGGGCGCGAATTGCCAATCCGATCGCTCCAAGACCTAAAAGCACGACGGACGAGGGTTCTGGAACCGATGCGGTCGTGTCGGTAATGTTCAGACTCACCGATCCCGATCCAGTTCCTCCGACCCCATATCTGTCATACCCTGCAGAAACGAGGAGGTCGTAACGGTGTCCGGCGAGCAACGTCCCGCTGAAGTCGAAATTCGGACTGGCATATTCGTTCCAATACGTCCCATCGTCGCCAACCAATTGGAACCCTAGAACGTCGTTAGATGGATCGATCCGAGTTCCGGAAAAACTTCCTAAAAAGTTGAACGTCGCATCGTGCGATACGGTCAAAGTCCCGTGGCTGGAACTAAACGCGAGACTTCCTGTGGTTCCATCTCGTTGCAGAGAATAGTTCCAGGTCAAGCTCGATAACGTGGACGTATAAGTAAGTTGGGAATCTGATCCGCCGGACGACGCGTGATAGACATGAGAGTACGGCAATGATGACCCAGAATTGTAATCGTAATCGTCATAACCAAGCGCCGACGCCGTATCGACTTCGTTATTATAACTTACCGTGATAAAGGACGCCTCGACAGGCCCTTGCAAGAAATTACATACGATCACGAATGCACTTACTTGTGCGACTCGAATACGCTTACGGAAATTCATGGCAATCTTCCTTTCTGATGTGAAAATAACAGGTGATATCGAATGACAATCACCACTTAATCGAAATTGAAACTGGGGACGGAGACTGTTCACGTTTCCCGACAGCGAACTTCGCAACAGTTCGCTTCGATCCCTTATTAAATCAGCCTCATTGCGGTTACGGAGTCGGTACAAAAAGGGGGGATTGTACCTTGAGCTTTGACGTGTAAACCAGCCGGCGTTTGCAGGACAATGTTTCCGGCGTACGTAACTTCAGGACCAAAGGCCACAATTACGGTTACGGACAATGCGATCGACAAAGGCAACCCGGCGGCGTTGTACGACACTCAAACAAAGTAAACGCGATTCCCGCCGCTCAGGTTGACCGAGTTTTTGGGCGATGCATCGCTACATCTCTATGACTGTAAATTCGACATTACATGGCGAGTTGGGAATATTCTGGTCAACCGAGTAATTCCATCCGCTCGGGATAGGGAGTGTGAACGAATTATCAAGAACATTGGCATCGGTTTCGTCGTAGTGATGCACAGATGCTGATGCAGTTGCAACGAGTTGGCCAGCGGGGTTGTATAGTCGACCAAAGATCTGCCCGCATGCACCATTGCCCGCAACGCTTATTCGTCCGAGAACGAATTTTGCTCCAGTTGCGGCCCTGTAGTTTCCTACCTCATTTGATTGGATTTCAGTGAAACTTGGCATGGTATCATTGTCCTTTCTTGAAGCGTCTCTTTTTGTATTTGGCGCAACGAGAACTCGTCCGCGATTGTACGAAGTAATCTTCCGAGACGCGTGGCTCTTACTTCGTCGGTAAAGTTATGTTTTATTGCAGTTCCGTGCTTTCTCCACGGACCAGAATCTGACGCAGTACAATCAACAGTTTCTTTCAATGGTTATCGTTCACTGATCGAGACATAGACGGCTCGAGTCACTTTGTCTCGACGACTGCCACCGTCGGTTGAATCGCTATTACAGACTTGTTACATCTTTGGGCTTCGCTAGCGTGATAGACTTGGAGGAATAGATGAAGCAATCGTTAGCTTCATTTGGCGCCGTCGATACGCTGCGATCGCCAATCCGACTCCACCGAATCCCAACAGAGCGAATGTGGATGGTTCAGGAACCGCAGCGCTTGACGCTGTGGCAAACTCGATGGAACCTGTGTAAGGGACAAACGAGAACCATGCCTGGGAACCGTTATACACGCCGCCGAAAAGGTCGGTGTTTGTTCCGTTAGTATCCCATGCAAAGTTGTTACTACCGACGCCATAGGGTCCAAACTCGATTTGGCCCAACTCGATCGACAGGCCCGAGTATTCGGCATCGACTTTTGCATCTGAAGAGAGCAAGACGACGTGATGGTCGGATCCCAAATTGGAATTTGTGAGCGAAAACGAAGAGACTCCATTCGTCACGAACGCGTCAAATGACGTGATGTGACTGACATTGTTCACGTCAATGACTCCAATAAAACCGTCTGTTGTGACGGTCCCCGACAACGTCCAACCATTTTCGCGGGATGGCATATTGACAAGATCGTAGACGTTGCCCGCTTGCGCCTGGCCAATCGAAGCCATGAACACCAACGCCAGGCATAAGGCCTTTTGGCTTCTTCGAAACAGGAATCGACACTTCAACTGAAAGCTTCTCATAGACATACCTTTGAGTTAACGACGTCGGTTCCAATCAGGAGACCGAAATCACGGGAGATGAATTGCAGGTCATTCGGCGAGACACCATGTGCCACCGGTCCCGTAATTGTTTTCCACCAACGCTCGGCGAGAGAGACGTTTCGAAACGCGAGAACCCCAGAACTACTCGTTACGCTTGTTTCCGGCGCTGCCATTGACGAATTGCTATAGAAACAACACCCACGGCAAAAAGTGAGATACTTGTTGGCTCAGGGACTGACGATGGGGCGCTATAAGTCAACGTGGCATAGCCGCCGTCGGAAAGGCCACCAGAGTAGACTGCATCGAGCACGTCGAACCCATAAACGTCGCCCGCTGTCATCGATCCGTAAACAGGCCCTTCGCCTAGGTGCAGAAGAATGTCGCTTCCGGTCGAGAGATCGTATAGCTCACCGTACCCGTGAAAAGCAGTTGTTTGAAATGCGGAGACCGTTAGCTCATACGACAGATCCACCGTTGGTGAGAATAGGTAATCGACTTCGGATTGCGCATAACCTCCGCCTCCTGTCGTATCCGCGGTTGCAATTCCCTGAAGTGACGTAGGTGACACGACGGAGAGTTCACCTGTAGATAATGCACCGCCAGCAAATCGCACGCTATAACCATTACCAGTCTCCGGTAAGTCTCTCGTCACAACGTTGCCGTTGGTGGAAAGATAGACTGCGCTCGTATGGCCAGGCGGATTGAACGTGATGAGATTGGCAAGCGAACTCGCTGGGAGAGCGCAAATGCAGGCAGCGACGAAAGCAAAAACGCGATAAGGCACGGAAAAAACTCCTGTTTAGAACGTAACGGCGAAAGTGAAAACGGCGTGATGTTCTGGAGTCGGATGTTCAGATCTCAAAATTGGCACTGAAATACACGCTTCACGATGCAGGCGGGTTTCGCGGACAATTTTTTAACTTGAACGCCCGACCCCTCTATGAGGCCTATTCCGTTCGCTCAAGCACGAAGAAGCCCGTTGTGAATTTGGGTTGCTTGTTTACAGGAGCGATGTCGTCGCTCGTCTGGACAATCGTGCCTCGGACAACCAGCGGGTTATCTTTGCTGATTTGCTGACCAAGCTTGGCGGGAACAAAAACGCCCGCCAGTTCGTTTGTAAACTGGCTGCCATCAGGCAGGTTCATGACCGCAGAGATGAAGGCTTTTTCAGGAGTTCCTGGGACGACTTCGCACTTCAGGTCCAACTTGATTGGAAGCCCCGGAAAGACCAGCTGACCAGTTGTTCCTCCATGATTGATCGTGACGAGACCTGGCGGTGACCACATGACAAAAGTTGGGTTCGTCGGGCTGGCTGCCAACGTGCCCGGTTCAGGACGGTAGCTTTGGTATTTCCATTTTCCTTCGAAACTCATTTTCAATTTCCTGGAATGATGTTCGGAACGTGTTTAGTGAATGCAGTGAGGCCGCTTCCTTTACGAAAGGAGCGAGGCGACATTGCCCACAACAAGCGGTGCGCGATGTTCTGAGGTCGAATGCTCAAATTTCAAAATCGCCCGCGCGAACGGCGTGTAATAACAAATGTGCATTACAGGCGAATTTAGAAAATTTGAACGGCCGACCCCGTACTTAAACGGCAGGGCAAAGGCCGATTAACCAACCCGTGGATGAAAGGGGGTCGGCAAATCATGCGGCTTTGCGGCCTCTGACACGTTTAACGTTTGAACCTTACAGAAAATTCTTTTAGGATCAGATTTCAGTTAACGTCGATTCATGGCATTGATGGCTAGATGCGAAACGCTCAGTTCGAGACAAATGGAAAACCGTGACGTTCATGTCGGGAGAAACTTCCACGGAATCGGGTCGCAGCTCAGGGAGCCTCTCCACCAGCGTGCTGGAGCGTGCTCTCGTTGGAGATCAGGGCGCCTTCCGAAAGATCACCGACCTGTGTGACGGCCTCGTCTATTCGTGGTGCCGGAAACAAGGACTTACCGAAGAGGACGCGAAAGACGTCAGCCAGGAAGTGTTCACAACCGTGGCAATGAAACTCGGAAATTTTCGTCGGGAATCATCCAACGATAGTTTTCGTGCCTGGATTCGTACAATCACCAAAAACAAGATCGCGGATCACTACCGGGCCGAGAAATTGCGGATTCAGGCAATTGCTGGTCAGGTTGTCGACAACGAGATCCCAGAACCCCCCTTGGTCATCGAGCTGGACGACGATCCCGCTCGCGAAACAGCGGAACTCTACCAACGTGCGGTGCAATTAATTCGCCAGCAATTCAGTGAGCGCGACTTTCAAGTTTTCTGGCGAATTACTGTGGATGGAATGTCCGGCAAAGATGTGGCCGAAGAATTCGGGATGAAATCGAATGGTAATGTCTTCACCGTCGTATCGAGAATCAAAAAACGAGTCCGTGAGGAATTTGGTGATCTGATTGATGAAGGAGACCAATCATGATCGTTGAATGTCCGGATGTGGAGCTGCTGGCGGCCTTTCTCGATGGACGAGGGAGCGATCAACTGGCCGACCACGTCGAGGACTGTTCAAGTTGTGCCGAGAAGATAGAACGTTTGCTGGAACAGGAACGAGAACGCGTTTTCGCGGCGACGACGAAAGATCGGAATGAAGAGTTCCTCAACGAGTCAAAATATGCGGAGCTGAGAAAATGGACCCGGTTGTTGGAGATCAACCCGTCAGCAAAAGTCCCCGCCAACCGTCCAGACAAAATCGGTCGATATCAGGTTCTACGCTTTATTGGTAAAGGCTCGTTCGGTGACGTTTACGCTGTGTACGACCCTTTGTTTGACATTGAACGAGCGGTCAAGGTGCTGCGAAGCGGGCTGTTCGACTCGGAATCGAGTCGGGATCAGTTTCTGGCGGAAGCGCGTCATGCGGTGAAAGTCAGTCATCCTGGGCTGGTCGACGTGCGCGATGTCGAGATCAATCCCGATCAGTCATTTATCGTGATGAAGCTGATCCAAGGTGAAAACCTGGAAAAGCGATTGCGTCAGGGGCCGATTGACATTGCCACGACAGTCCAGATCATGATCAAAGTGGCTCAGGCGGCTCATCATGCCCACGAAGCGGGTCTGGTCCACCGCGATTTGAAACCGGCGAATATCCTGCTTGATCAGAAACAGAATCCAGTGATTGCCGATTTTGGACTCGTCATCGATCAGAATGTACAAGACCAGTCTCATCCCACGATGTCACGAGCGGGGACAAGACCTTATATGTCGCCCGAACAGTATTCCCAGTATTCAGGAAATTCAGAGACGATCGATCGCCGAAGTGATATTTGGGCGCTGGGTGTGGTTCTCGCAGAAATGCTCCATGGTCTGCGTCCTTTTCCACAAAGCGATCGCGACGCTTTGTCCGAAGCAATTCGTGCGGAAGAGCCGGTTCTTCCACCTCGGAATCAGACCCATGAACTGAACCGCATGGTCAAACGATGTCTCGCCAAGAACCCTGACGATCGCTACGCGACTGCCGCAGAACTCGCGAATGATCTGAGTGGCTGGTCAAGACGTCATTCACCGAATTGGTTTGTCCGCTGGCAATACGGCTGGCGACGAAACGTGGCGATCGGGATTTGTCTGTTACTGTTGTGTGGAGTCGCGTGGGCCGGCCAATCATGGGCAAGTCGAGACAAGATCGATCGAATGATCAGCAATCTTGAATCGGCACCCGCCAGCCTGATCCCGCGGCGCGTGTCAGATCTCGTCGCCACGCCGGAAGCTCGCGAGATTTTGAAAGGCCGTTCTGTTCCACTTGATGCCGCCGCGAAATTTCGAGTGAATTTGGCGATGGCTGCCTGTGGGAGCGAGCGTATTGAGTTGTGGAATGACTTAGCAGATTACCTGCAAACCAAATCGACGCCTCTCGACGAGATCGGAGCCGCGTTGGAATCCCTTCGAGAAACACCCCGTTGTTCGAGATTGTTAGATGTTGCTGTGAATCGATTGCTGGAGAAACGACCTGACGATTTGCGATTGTCGCCGGAAACCGCGTTACGGCTGGCGGCGGTTGTCGCTGGCTTGCGTCCAGACGATCGCGTCTGGCCTGAAATCAGCACTCGGATCGCACACGACCTTGTCCGCGTTTCCGAACCGGAATTTGATCAGTGGCTGGATTTATTTCATCCCGTCGGAGCGAACCAACTTTCAGCCGACCTGACGAGTCAAATGACATCGTCGGATGAGTCTCGGGAGATTCAGCTTCGGTCGGCTCGGGCACTCGCGGCGTTTTTCAACGATACAGTCGGTCAACCGGTCGAGCTCGTTGTTCAGGCGGATTGGGACGAATTGGAACCGCTGGTGCAGGTGCTGCGATCGAATTCCGCGTTGGCACGCCAGGTCTTGCAGGGACGCTTCGAAACGCTGATGCAAATTCCTCGTGAACTACCAGTCGACGACAACGCAGATCCGACGGAAAACGATGTCCAATCTGCTCGCGTCGCCGTTGCGTTATGGCAATTGGGCGATCGAGCGGCGGTCTGCCAGGCTTTACGTCATGACCCCGAACCAACGTTGCAGACGCTGGTGATATTCGGGCTTGCAAAGCAACCGATCAACGCAGAGGACATTGTCGCGGAAGTCGATCGAGTCCGAATGGAAAATCACAAGAACGCGGACGCGATTGTATTCGGATTGCTCCAGGTTTTGTGTCTGAGAAATTCGACGGGAATTGTTCAAGCGGTCTCGAACGAATGGTTGAATCAGCTTTTTCAAGAGGAAAAAGACAGCGGTGTGCACTCGATGAGCCGACTGCTAGCGAAGCGACTGGGCTGTCGGTTGGTACAACCTCAATCGGGTCAACACGGCAATTGGCTTGTCGAGAAAATCGGTGGCAGCAATATGGAATTCACGGTCATCGACAACCCCGTTTTCCAATCGGGAATCCTCGACCGTAAAGTGAAAGCATTCGTGAATGATCCGTGGAACTGGCACACGAGAAGTATCACACGTCGATTTGCCATTGGAATGCGTGAGATCACGTTCGACGAATTCCGCCAGTTCTGTCCATTTTTTGGCGTCAGGGAGGGGCTCAATGTTGCTGGAGATGCGGCGGCTGTGGGTATCAGCCAACAGGATGCATTCGATTTTTGCAACTGGTGTTCGGATCAAGCCGGTCTACCGCACTGTTACGAATGGGACACGGCTTGCCAGTTGGTCCCCGTACCAAATCATCTTCAGCTTCCAGGATATCGGTTGCCGACGGAAGGGGAATGGGAATGTGCGTGTCGTGCAGATACTCAAACCGGTCGTTTTTTTGGACAATCTTCGAAGGCTGAAAATCGTTTCATCGATTACGGCTGGGTGGATGAGACCCCAAATAAGGTCTTTTACGACAGTGCACTGGTCAGCCAGCCCGTTGGAGACTTACTTCCCAACCGCTGGGGATTGTTTGACACCTACGGTAACGTACGCGAATTATGTAAACTTTCGTCGCCGGTTTTGGAAAACGCAATGATCACAGTTGACAAGACTTTCGCGAAGCCTGACGGTAAACTCGATTCGAGTGGCATTCCAACCGCGATTCGTACGTTAGTACGCGGCCCAAACGTCACGGACAAAGGCTCGGGCTATGCATTCAGTCACTGCCGTTCAGAACAGTTTGTCGACGACCCTTCGTGTGGGATCCGGCTCGCTAGAACACTCGTCGAAAGTGAACGTGATTAGCTCGTAAGCATCACGTTAAGTTTTGTAATTCTTCGGGAGATATTGCGATGGTTAGTATACGCTCAGGGGCATTTATTTTTGACCCTGTAACGAACAAATGGTACTCAAATACTTTAACTCCACTCCCGTCGACACCAATTGTTACTGGTGCGTATTGCGAATGGAAATGGGAGGCGATCTCGCCACCACCGCCGGCTGGAACAACATCAAATCATTGGGTACAAATCACGGGGTGTACGAACCCCGCGCATTCCTGCCCTGCGCCAACAGATTCAACAACGATGGCTTTAGGCACGATCGTTCGGATTCCTTGTTAGAGGTCATTTCAAAACCGACTTATGCATTGCATCATGCAGGCGAGATGAAAAAAACCTTCGAACAGATGTGCATAGTACTCATGCCGAACGAGAAATCTTCTTTGGTATCCGAGCCAACTGATTGTTCGTTCGGATTTCCACTGCTGTTGGTATCGTCGCTGCGGTCGACCATCCTGGCGAGAAGGTTTCTTGCTCCCTTTACGATGCGGCGTGATTTGTTCGATGCCACGCCAGGAGGGCGTCTCGAAGCCAGTCGGCATCGGCAGCCTTGTCGTAAAGAAGTCGTTTGGGACGTTTCCCGGCAACCTGGATATCGACCAACGTCTCAATCGTATTGACTTCGGCCGTCTGAGCCGACGTTGTGAATGCCGAGATGGGGATTCCCTGAGCGTCCGTCATCAGCATGAGTTTTGTTCCTTTGGCTTTCTTGGTCTTACCCACCTCAGCCCCCCTTTTTTTGCAGGCGAAAAGGTGCCACCACCCATTGCCTGCGACCAGTCCAGTAGTTTTCGCCGGTCCATGGACTTGATGAGTCGCTCACATGCGAGGACGAGCAATCCGGCCTCCCTCCACTCTTTGTGTCGTCGCCAGCAAGTTGCAAAAGAGGGATATTGTTCCGATAAATCTTGCCATCGTGCACCCGTCTTCAACACCCAAAGAACGCCTTCCATACACCTTCGCGAGTCGACTCGTGGACGACCTCCTTCAGAGGATGGGTTCGGGGGTTCAAATAGGTTTTTGATCAGATTCCATTGGACATCAGTAACAAAAGGTTTTGGGGCCGTCCTGAACCCTGTCGTATTCGGCCGCCGTCGTTGGGGCCACTGTGACAGGGTAAAATACGTGCGAGGGTCTCCTTTCTCCCTCATTGGAATGCAAATTGCCTGCCATAGTATTTATTGCAAGTTTGGGTTTTGAAATAACCTCTCGTCCTGTACAAAAGTAAAACGGGTGACTCTTTCCAGTCACCCGTTTCAAAAATCTGTTTCTAACGTCGATGGAATGACTATGCGGACTTCTTAGAAAGCCTTCGTCGGTACGTCCCTATCGCCATGCCAACTCCGCCGAGTCCCAACAGAGCAAATGTCGACGGTTCCGGGACAGCGCTCGCCGCTCCAAGCACGGCGCCATCAATAGTCACCAGATCGACATTAAACCGTTCGAACTCAGTAAAGACACCGCCACTGTAAGTGTAGGTCTGAAAACTGGCGAGCGAACCGTTGGGATTTGCCTTGGAATAATCCACGGTCACACCGGAAAGATCACTCGGATTATACGCAGAGAGCATTCCGTGAGTTCCCGTGAGTGCGACGAGCGCCCCGACAGTGCGTAAGCCGCCAGTACTAGGATAGTCGAGGCTGCCGGTTTGAAAGTCAATGTAATCTCCCGGGTCCGTCGGGGGTCCGATCAATACATAATCCTGGTTCGGTGTCGAATAAAGTGGAGCGGCCTGAGAATGACTGTAAGCATAGGTCCCATTAACAAGGAAACTGACGCCAGTTTGCGCGTTGTTATATTCATAGCGCCCGCCGGTAAATGCTGTATAAACTGTGGTGTTGTCATACAAGTACGTTCCTGTGACCGACGCGCCTATTTGGAACGGCAAGCTACCAGTACCCATCAGGGTGATGTCGGCGACTGTTCCCGTAAACGTATGGGTAACCATCCCTGCCTCGCAGGCATTTACCATTCCGACCACTCCAAGTAAGAAGCCACAATAAACTGCGAGACGTTTCCAATTCGTTGTACGCGCGATTAAGTTCGATCTTGGTCTGAAAATGCATGTCGTCATAAGAGTGGTCGTCTTTCTTTCAAGGCATGAGTGAAAAGTCAAGGACGATGGAATCAGTCGCTGACTTCTCATTCGGTGGGATTGCGGTTCATTCGGGTGGCAACGTCGCCCTCCGATTCCGCAATGTCTGCTTTTGAACAACCTGCGCCGAGCGCGCGGTGTCTTTCAGAATTTGCGCGAAGCAAGAGTTAATGGAGAAACACCGTGAGGGACGGACTTATCCTTGGTGCTGGTGTTTGCTCGGTCTGGTTTCCATTGATGGAGTGTTGATTTGGAGTCAGTTGTTCAAAACACAAAAAGGGGCCCCAGATCGAAACTCGTTGATGACGACGGCTTGTGAGTCCGATTGTGAACCCCCGACGTGTTGTTTGAACCGACCGATTATTAAAGATTGGGTACGTTTCTCGGGTTCGACAAGGTGATTGGCTTTGCGGAATAGCTGAACGTGTCGTGGGTCGGTCTGACGTTTCCCATTTTGTCGATTTCGACAGTCGTTCCTTTGATGGTCGTTTCGTCGATTGTCAACGTGACAAATCCCCAGGCATCGTCCACGCCGTACTTGAGGACGGCATTTGAATCCGGGGCGATGTCGCCAGGTTGGGAATGAATGCTGTGCAGGTTGTGATACCCACCGTTGCCACACACGAGGAACGGCGTGGCACTGGCGGGACTGATCTCTTTTTCAATGCGTTGGTAGTCATGCACATGACCAGAAAGGACCAGGTTCGGGACACGGCCAGTATCGCGGATGGCGTTTTCGAGCACGTCCGCCATGCGTGCGCTTCCACTGTGAAAGTCGTCGAAGGAATAGATCGGATGGTGAAGTGCCAGGATCAAGGCTCGGTCCATCGGTGCTGTGGCGAATTCATTTGTCAACCACTGTTGTTGCACAGAATCGATAGAGCCACCTTCGGGTACATTCGTGTAAAGGCCCACGATCGTCGCGTAAGGTGTCACGAAGGTCCAGTAAGGATTTGGCAGGCTCAAACCGACACGAGGAGCGTCTTGAGAAATGGGATCAACGTCTGGTGTCGACTGCATAAAATAGCCGACCCATCCGTCTAACGACGTCTTGCCATCGGTGGCATCGTCAACTTCACCGTCATGATTTCCGGGGATGGAAAAGATCGGTGCGGTGTAATGGTTATATGGCTCGTAGAATTGACCATAATATTTGTCAAAATCACCATTAAAATAAACAACGTCGCCAACGTGATAACAGAATTGAGGATCTGAAGCTCCTGCCGATCCGAGCTGCTCAATCAGTTGTGCCGCGACGTTATCTTGATATTCGGCGTCCTTGACGCCACCGGTGTCCCCAATCACGTGAAAGACCATCGATTTGGCCGTTTTGATATTTGCGACGATGGACGGAAAGTTATTCGCAAGCGAGTAATGATATGGAGGTAAACCAAGCGGACGCGGCAGCGGTTGAAAGGATGTATTACGATGTGTTACCCCGTGAAGAGCGCTGACCCCTGGATGGGCTTGCGAATTCCTTGATGTCGGGTGCTGACGCACAGAACCTTGTTGTAGAAATCTCGATGGAGACGGATCGGCTTCGAATCGACTGTTTGGCATGATGACTTTCCTTCAGCTAAGGTTGGGAAGAAAACAGTTTGCCCGGAGTCGGATGGTCAAATGAGTCTCGTCTGCGATAAGACTATTTGGGTGCAATCGCTTTGACGCCGGGGAACGGGCTTGTTAACCATCCATGTGGATGGCTTAAGCTCCTCTCGAACACGTTGAACGATTGAACCTTTCAAAATCTTTTCTTACGATCTTTGCAGGGCTGCGCGCTTCTCTGTTAAGTCCCTGTAGCGCAATGAAAATTCGCGTCGAGCGGAACTGGATAAGCGCATGTCGGATGAACCTTCAACGAATGATGGCCGCAGCACTGGCAGCCTTTCCACCAGCGTGCTGGATCGCGCGTTGCTCGGGGATCAGGATGCATTCCGAAAAATCACGGATCTGTTCAGCGGGCTGGTCTACAGCTGGTGTCGAAGAAAAGGACTTGCCGAAGAGGACGCGAAAGACACCAGCCAGGAAGTGTTCAAGACGGTCGCCACCAAGCTTGGAATGTTTCGACGTGAGTCGCCGAACGATAGTTTTCGTGCCTGGATTCGCAGTGTCACGAAGAACAAAATTGTGGACTACTATCGAACCGAGGCAAAACGATTGAAATCAATCGATAGCAGGGGTGTTGAGATATCTGAAATCGAAGAACCCAGTGAATCGTTTGAACTGGAAGGAAATCACGAGCTCGAAACGGAGGAACTTTTCCAGACTGCCGTTCAGTTGATTCGCCAGGAATTCAGTGAGCGTGACTACCAAGCCTTATGGCGTGTTGCGGTGAACCGAATGCCCGCCCGGGACGTGGCGATGGAACTTGGAACAACCGCGAATGCCGTCTTTATCGCTGTCTCGAGAATCAAAAAGCGAGTACGCGAGGAATTTAAAGATCTGATCGAGCTGAAGGACGCCGATCATGGCCGTTGATTGCCCGGACATGCAACTGCTGGAAGCATTTCTCGAAGGACGAGGGAGCGATCAACTGTTTGAACATGTGGCGCAATGTTCAAATTGTGCCGAGAAAATGGAGAGTTTGGTTGAGCGGGAACGCGATCGCATTTTCGCGGCGACCACGAAAGATGGTCTGGGCCATTACCTCGACGAGTCAAAATTTGCGGATTTGAAAAAGTGGACTCGTCTATTGGAGGTCAACTCGTTAGCACGTGTGACGGTTGAAATGCCAGAGACAATCGGGCGCTATCAAGTTCGAAGTTTTCTTGGTAGAGGTTCGTTTGGTGATGTCTATGCCGTTTATGACCCGCTGTTCGACATCGAACGCGCTGTCAAGCTGCTGCGACGAGGACTGTTCGACCTGGAATCGAGTCGGACTCAGTTTCTGGCCGAAGCGCGTCATGCAGTCAAAGTCAGTCATCCGGGGCTGGTTGACGTGCGCGATGTCGTGATCGATCCTAATCAGTCATTCATCGTGATGAAGCTGATTGATGGTGAAACACTGGAAAAGAGATTGCGCCGCGGTCGGACGGACGTTTTCACGACGGTGCAGATCATGATCAAAGTGGCGCAGGCAGCACATCATGCTCACGAAGCGGGCCTGGTCCACCGTGATTTGAAGCCGGCCAATATTCTGCTGGATCAAGACCAGAATCCAGTCATTGCCGATTTCGGTCTCGTGATCGATCAAAAAGTCCTGAGTGACGTTAATGGATCGAATTCATTTGCCGGGTCAAGACCCTATATGTCACCTGAACAATACTCTGGAAATCTCGCAACGATCAATCACCGCACGGATCTTTGGGCGCTTGGCGTCATTCTGGCGGAAATGCTGCATGGACAGCGCCCCTTTCCTCAACGGGACCCCGACGACCTGTCGCATGCAATTCGAACGGAGGAGCCGATGCTTCCTCAGGGAAAGCAATTCACTGAATTAAACGGTGTCGTGAAACGGTGCCTCGCCAAAGATCCTGATGATCGCTATGCGACTGCGGCCGAACTGGCAAACGAACTTAACTTGTGGTCACGACATCATTCACCGAAATGGTTTATTCGCTGGCAATACGGCTGGAGACGAAACCTGGCGATGGGGATTGGTTTTCTAGTTCTGCTGGTGGTCTTTTGGGCTGGCCAGCTCTGGGCGAGTCGAGAGAAGATACGTCGAATCGTCAGTCAGTTGGAATCGGCTCCTGCCAGCCAGATCCCTCGCTTGGTGTCAAATCTTGCTGCCAGCCCTTTATTATCCGAGATTTTGAAAGACCGTTCCGTTTCAACTAATGACGCTGCGGAATTTCGAGTGAACCTGGCGATCGCGGCGAGCGGCGGAGATCGTGCGGAGTTGTGGACCAGGCTTGCGGATTACCTGCAAGCTGAATCGACACCTCTGGACGAGATCAGTGCCGCACTCGAATCGCTCCGCAATAAATCGAGCTGCATGAAATTGGTAGATGTTGTCGTGAAACGATTGCTCGAGGAACGACCTGATGATTCGCCATTGTCGCCGGAAGCCGCGTTGCGTCTGGCGGCGGTTGTGGCGGGACTGCGTCCGGATGATGCTGTCTGGCCTGTAATCAATTCCTGGATTGCACACGACCTGGTCCGTGTTTCGGAACCGGAATTTGATCGGTGGCTGGATTTGTTTCAATCGGTCGGAGCGAGCCAACTGGCGCCCGAACTGACGCGTCAAATGACGTCGCCGGGCGAATCTCGTGAGATTCAACTTCGGTCCGCCCGGGGACTTGCATCAGTTTTCAAAGATGAGATTGGAAAACCTGTCGAACTCCTTCTTCAGGCGGATTGGGACGAATTGGAACCGCTGGTCAAGGTGCTGCGATCGAATTCTGCAGTGGCACGCAAGGTCTTACGCGTACGATACGAAAAGCTGACGGAAATCCCTCGCGTGTTACCAATTGACGACAAGGCGGATCCATCCGAGAATGACGTCCAATCGGCGCGGATCGCCGTCGCGTTATGGCAATTGGGCGATCGAGCGGCGGTCTGCCAGGCTTTACGTCATGATCCCGAACCAACGTTACAGACGCTGGTGATATTTGGACTTTCCAAACAACCGATCAACGCAAAAGACGTTGTCGCCGAATTGAATCGAGTCCAACAGGGGCCGAGGGACGAACATGCGAATGGAATCATGTTCGGATTACTGCAAGTATTATCTTTGCGATCGATGTCCGAGGTTGCTAACGCTGTTTCGACCGACTGGCTGAATCAACTTTTTCTGACGGAAAAAGATAGCGGCGTTCATGCAATGAGCCGACTTCTGGCAGAACGGCTAGGATACTCGTTGACTCGTCCAAATCCCGGTCAACACGGTGATTGGATGGTCGAGACCGTCGGCGGCGTCAACATGGATTTTGTGGTGATCGACAGACCAACCTTCCACGCGGGTATCCTCGATCCCCGGGTTAAAGCTTTGTATAACCAGCCGTGGCCTTGGCACACGCGACATATTCCTCGGCGGGTTGCCGTTGGAACACGGGAAATCACCTTTGAGGAATATCGCCAGTTCACGGGTCGTTTCGATGGGCAAGTTCCCGTTTCTGCGAATAACGCAGCCGCATCAAATATCCGCCTTCAAGACGCTTACGCCTATTGCAACTGGTGCTCTGACAAGGCCGGTCTTCCACGGTGTTATGAAGTCGAAGACTCATCGGGTGATCTCGTTCCACGACCGAATCATCTTGATCTGTTGGGGTATCGATTACCGACGGAAGGGGAATGGGAATGTGTTTGCCGCGCGGGAACGGAAACGGGCCGCTTCTTCGGGCAATCGTTTGCGAGCGAAAATCGATTTAACGATTATGGCTGGTTGAAAGAGACTCCAGATAAAGTTGTTTTCGACGGTGTCCCGACCAGCCAGGAAGTAGGGCAATTGCTCCCCAACCGCTGGGGCCTGTTTGACACTTATGGAAACGTCCGAGAACACTGTTCGCTTTCGAGTCCAGTCGAAGATCCTGCCGTTGAAGTTGTTGATGAAATGTTCGAAAAGCAGGACGGCATGCTGTTGAAAAATGGCGTTCCAGGCATTATGCGAGCGATTGAACGAAGTCCGTCTTGTATGGAGACGGGTATCGACTATGCGTTCAGCCACTGCCGAACAGAAGTTTTTGTCCAAGACCCGGTCTGCGGGATTCGGATCGCTCGAACACTTGTCGAAAGTGTGCGTGATTAGCTCGTCAGCGTCACGTCAAGTTCAGTCACGTTTTTTGGAGACCTACAAGAATGACGGCGTTAAATCCGAATCAAATTAATGACATTAAACAAAATCTGCCACCTGGATCGTTTATCCAATTTCCCGGTAGTGTTCAGTGGTTCGATCATTTTGCCAATCCGGCGACCCTACCTGGGGCGGGAGTTTTTCCCGGCGCCTGTATCTTCCAATTCATAAAAACACAATCTGTGGGAATACAGCCCATAGTAACTCCTCTTGGAACGTGGCATCAAATATCGAGTAACTGCGCCCCGAATCATCAATGTGTCTTTCCCACAGCAATGGATCCTTTAATGCCGTCAGGCACTCTAGTGCGATGTCCATGTGAATGAAGGCCGTTCGGTATGAGTACGGGGGCGGGTGTTGAGAATTCAAAATCGTGCAATCCACGGATCGAAAATTTTCAGGTCGATCTTTTGGTCGGTTTCGACATTTGAGCCCCGCCCCGTTTGTTAATGCAGCTCCTTTAATTGAGCGTCGTCGTCATACGTAGGCGAAAATAGCTTTTCGCTTACGTCCGGGTTTTCAATTCTATTTCACCCAGATCGACGTCCGCGCCTTTTTCGACTTTGATTGTCATGAAGGGGGAGCGGATGTTTGAGTAATTGCCGCTGAACTTGTCGACTTCGCCTGACAAGCGCTGTTCCAGCAATTTGAATTCGAGCACGTATTCACCATAGGGAATGCCGTCGCCGTTCACATAGGTGCTGAGCGAAAACTTTCCTCCTTCTCCCGTCATCAGGAAGAATCTGTTGAGGTACCGTTCGCGCCGTTCGGCAATTTCACCCTGCGGAACGTATTGCACGTGAACGCCGGATGTGGGAACACCGTCGACCAGAACGGTTCCCGTGACATGCGTTAACGGAACCTTGTCGGTAATGAGAGGGCGTTTCGTGCGCGAGCAGGATGCCTGACTGAGCATGCAGCACAAACAACAGATGACCCAGAGATTTCGAAATCGCATCTAATAATCCCCGACGACCTCGCCGCCCGCTCGTGTGATCAGAAAGGCCAAAAGCGTGTCGTCGATGTATTCGCTGATGCTTCTCACGGAACCGTCACCCATCGTGAAATTGCTCATTCCAATGTGAAATGAATAATACGCACGCGCCTGAAGATTGGTGCAATTAATCACGCACGAATTTCGGTCTCCGTTGACGTCCCGGATGTCGTTGTTTCCATCCCGATTGCCACCATCCACCCACTGATCATTGTTGGGATCAGCCCAGCCTCCACCACCAAAGTGGGTCTGTTGATTGAGCAGGTGGACAAAATTTTCTGCCGCAGCGGGCGTATCAGTTGAGGGTGCCGTGGTGATGTTTTTCCCCTTTTCCCACAACTGGTTCCGAGCGGCCAGTTCGGCAATCATGATCGTATTCGTCAACCCGTCGGTGACTTTCGAGATTTTTGGCGAGGCATCGTAAGCACCGGTCACACCGTTTCCACTGACCACAGCCAGTGCGTTCTGGTCTCCGCAATAAAAGAAACCAACCATCGCGGTCGAGGGAACTCCCGCAGCCCCCAGATTCGACTTCAGAGGAGATCGAATATCGCAGGTGATGATATAGTCGGCTCTACCCCAGGTGGCGTCGATCGGCCAAATGGGGACGACACCGCAGTTCAGCCTGCCGCCTGCTGCTACCGTTTCGGAACTCCATTTAGTTGTTGGCTTGGGAATCGAAGGAACGGAGGGACAGACGAATGTCGACAACGGCGTTGCGATCAGAGCTCGATTTTTCGCACCCGACCAGATTGGCTGCGTCTCATCAAACGCCGTTTCAATTGCCGCTTGATCGATAAAAGGCAAAAGAGCTTGTCCCCAGGATTTTCCGGAAATCACCGTGGACGCAATTGCGTCCACGGTCCAATTGGCCGCGATGGGAAATTGGCCGTAGGTACTTTCATAGTTGAGCATCGCCAGGCCGAGCTGTTTCAGATTGTTTTTGCAATGTGCACGACGCGCCGCTTCACGTGCCTGTTGCACGGCTGGCAACAACATGGCGATTAAAACGGAGATAATCGAAAAGACGACGATCAATTCGACCAGTGTCATTCCATCCCGTCTACGAACGACAGGACGAGATATGAACGAGGGCATTCGTCACATCCCTCCAACTCCACAAAACAAAATCGAAAATCCTGGAGATCGAACCAAAACATCAGTGTCTGACGCAAACGTCCAACAACAAGACCTTTGGATCGCAAAAACACGAACTGCTCGGCGGCCAAGGTGAGGGACGACGACACGTCCTGGAAACACAGATCGCGTTTCCAGCAAAAGACCTTTGAATCGTCCCATCATATCAATCAACGCCGATCAAATGGAAGCGTCCGATTTTTGTTGAAGATCGGGATGATGAAACTCATGAGTGAACCAGTTATCGGCGAGCTTTTGTTCGCTGACCAGCTGAATCAATGTATGGCTCGTTCGCCGGTGATCTGGTGTTTCGGGCCAGATTCGCATTTCAGCGATTTGACCAGTCACTGCAGAGAACGAGATCTCGATACGTCGTGGTCCCTGTTTTGTATCAGGTTTCTTGACGGCGACAAAAACCTTGGTGGACTTCGTGGGATTCCGCAGCTCAATGTTATAGTCGTTCACCAGCATCTTTTCCTGACCATCAAAAAAGCTGAGGACCGGTGCCAGGTACAAGCCTGCTGGCAGGCCTTCGGTAAAGTGCAAAGGTCCGCTGATTTCGGCAGGTTCACCCGGTTTGATCGCCCAGCTTTGCTGACCATTTCCGCCAATAATGAATTGGCGACCGTCGAGTGCTTTACGAGAATAGACGAACTGGCGGCCATCGCGAACGTATAGCATCGGCTCATTACCAGGGCGAACAGACTCATCCGGCTTGTTGTCGGGATTTTCCCGATTTTTTCCCGGTTTTTCCGGTCGATCCGACGGGTCTTTCACGAAGGTGATCCGGAATGTTCGATCGGCCGGTCGACGACCCTGAATGACCAGTTGATGAAATTCCGCGATTGCTGCAGCTCGGGGACTTGGACCCGATAACTGCAAGAGATAAAGGAACGCACCCAGCATGATAAAAGCCAGACTGCCGGCCACGATCGAACGACGCGAAAAACGCGCACGTGGGGCAGATGCGACACGAATGCTGTCGACTTTCTTCTCGGTTTCCCTCAAGGATTCGTAATGGACACGAATGCGATTGTGCAGCATGACGGCCCGTGCAAACCGATCGGCATTTTCGGAGGAAGCTTTCAGCCACTCGCCGAACTCGACTCGTTCGTTCGTGGTCAGGCTTCCATCCAGATGTCCGTTGATCAACCAGTCGGCATCGGCGCTCATCAGGCCCTCTCCGTTCGTGCAACGTGCAATTCGATGCAGTTTCGAAGTTGATCGCGAATCCGTTGCAGTGCTTTGGAAACGTTGTTCGCCGTCGTTCCCAGGCGCGTCGCAATCCCCGACGGTTTCAGATCTTGCTCGTAACGCAAGTCACACAGTTCCCGGTCACGATCACTAAGCCGCTCAATGCAGTCCTGCAGGAATTCTAATCGCCTGACATCAGAGATGGAAACGCGAGAGAACGCTTCAACCAGGACATCCGCGGTCGACTCATCGAAAAGCCCTCGGTCGCGAGAAAGCTTGCGCCTGTAAAGACCAACCTGATTGCGAGCGATTCCCAGCAACCAGGCGATAAAAGGCCGACTCGAGTCATAGGTATCAAACGATTCGATCACCGCAGTGATAATTTCCTGCATGATGTCATCGCGAGCGGTGAAGTCTGAAACCATGGACGAAACAAACGAAGCGACGATCGGCTGAGCCGACATCCACATCCGCGTCAATTCGCGAGTCTTTTCGTCCATCGTTTACGCTCCTGACGGATCTTCGATCCTTTTACGTTCATTGATCAGTTCATTTACCTGCATTCGCAGGTTGTTTTAACGTGATCTCACCAAGATCGAGTTCCTCGCCCTCGACGACTTTAATTTTCATAAATGGTTTCGTGACGTCAGAGTATTGACCGCCGAGCAGATCCTTTTCTCCGGACCGCTGTTGCTCAATCCTTCGAAATAGCACGGCATATTCTCCATACGGAATTCCGTCACCTCGAGCATAGGTGCTCATGGAAAAAGTCCCATCACTCGTTGTCACCCCTCTGAAAGATGTCCCAAACTGTGGTCGTGTTTCCGCAATGGGGCTCAATGGAACGCAATCGATCATCACATTTTGCGCCGGTTCAGAATTGATGATGACAGTCCCCGTCACATGCGACAACGGAACTTTATCTTTAATGATCTTTCCCTTGCTGCGCGAGCAGGAAAATTGGGAGAAAACCAGACAGCAACAAATCAACGACAGGAAGAACGTCCGAGAATTCATCTCGATTCCACTCCGAAATAGCCTGATAAAGGACGACGCATTACAAACGAAGCCCCGCCCCCTTTACGGGGGTATTGATGTGCCTTTACCCCAGGTCCAGCGGCTAAGCTTGACTGGCAATCAGCCGATGACCCTGATGAAGCAGAGGCCCATTAACCATCCCCGTCGACCGCGTGGGGTTTCGTTGCCATTTGATTGTGATGACAAAATCCGCCTGGTTCACAGTAAGCTGAAAACCAGGCGGACATAAAAACCGACATCAGCGATATCAATCTTAGAATTCGCCTGGAACTTCACCACCGGCTCGCGTGATGGCATTGGCAAGCACGTTATCCGAGATATTTTCGTTGATTGTCCGCACGCTGCCATCACCCATGGCGACGTTAATGCTGCCGATGTGCCATGAATACCACGAGTGAGCTGTCAGGTTATTGCAGTTGATCGGACAGGAATTGACCTGAGAACCATCGCCGTTAGCTGTTTTATTATAGCTGCCGACCATACCGTTCCGGTTGGAACCATCGAGCCATTCGGCGTTGTTTGGGTCTGCCCAGCCACCACCGGCGTAGTTATTCTGATTCGAAAGGTAAGCGAGAAAATCTGAGGTTCCGCCCGAGTCAGCATCAGGAGTTCCGGCGGTGAAGAGTTGACCCTTTTCCCACAACTGATTGCGACCTGCTTTTTCCGCAACCATAATCGTATTGGAGAGACCATCCAATACTTTGGCAACGGTCGGTGAACCGTCTTGATAACCCTTCGCCGCGACGGCGGCTTGAGTGCCGACGTTTGTATCAGCAACAACCGCGCTACCGAAGGCGTCACCTGCGTAAAAGAATCCGTGACGGGTCGCAGTGCTGCCATTTGTCAAGCTGTAATACAACGGACTACGAACGTCGGTCGGAACGATGTAATCCGATCGACCCCAACCGGGAACCACGATATCGGACGATGGTGCCAACCCGTAACTTGGGTTTCCACGAAGTGGACTGGCAAGCCAGGTTGTCGGCGCCAGTGGAATTGATGGGGTTGATGGACAAATATGGGCAGGCAATGTTTTCGCGATCAATGCTTGATTATTTGCGCCGGACCAGATGGGACGACTAAAATCGAACGAGTTGAAAAGGGCGGCCTGATCCATGTAAGGGAGGATCGCCATGCTCCACGCCAACCCGTAGGAGGGATCTCCGTTCGAGCCGCTAGTCACGTTGACAGACCAGACGGCGGGCATTGGAAACTGGCCAAAAGAGCTCTCGTAGTTGTGAAGCGCCAGACCGAGTTGCTTCAGGTTGTTCTTGCATTGAGTCCGTCGAGCGGCTTCGCGAGCCTGTTGGACCGCGGGCAACAACAGCGCAATCAGAACCGCGATAATGGCGATTACGACCAACAGTTCGATGAGCGTAAACCCTCTGCTTCGACGAGACGGAGAACCAGAATGAGATAAATCCACGACAGACTCCTTCAAAAACACCACCGAGAAAACTTGGTAAACCGTAATTCGGGCCAAGAGAAACACTTGTGAAAATAAAACGACTGGGCAGCCCAGGTAATCCCTGAGAACCATAATCTTTAATGTCACCACGATCAAAATCAGGCTCGAATGCGATGATTTGATTGTGGAAAACCGTAGAAATAGAGATTGTTTAGATGAATTAATGATGAATTATCCGGGAACCCGAATTCATGACGCGAAAAATTGAAAAATTTCCAAAAATCCGTGTGCGTGTGCCATCGCGAGTGTAATAATGTACTTAAGAACACTAATTAATTCCGTTCATAACCAAACGCAAAAGCTGTAATTCAATCAGTAGCAACTATCGTCTTGACGATAGTTGTTTAAACAAATATAATTCGTTAAGCGTTGTGCGGGTTATGTTACCGCGATTGCGTAAACGACTGACCGAATTCTTTGAATCGTTCTTCTGATGAGTACGGCATCCTCAAACTCCCAACCCCGATCCGAATTCGGGACATTCTTGACGTTTTATTTTCTGCTGCTTGCTGGCGCGATCGCTTCATTCTGGTGGATTCAGGGGATTGGACACGAGCTGAAAGCTCCAGCTGCGACGGGAGCCTCGATAACGACTGGCGTTTCAAAATCGTCGGACGTCAATGTGGTCGCCCACGTCCTGGCTACCCTTGCTGCTGTGATTGCTATGGGAAACCTGTTCGCCTGGGTTCTGAAGCGTTTTCATCAGCCTGCAGTCATTGGAGAAGTCATCGCGGGGATCGTACTTGGTCCTTCGATACTTGGAGCCTGTTTTCCAGCTGCGATGCACTTCCTGATTCCTGATTCTTCGACAGATCCGCATGAATTGGTTGTCTCGTCATTAAAAACGATCGCCCAATTGGGGGTGGTTCTGTACATGTTCATCGTCGGGCTCGAACTCAATCTTCAGAAAGTCGGCAGGCAGGCGAAAGCCGCGATTGCGATCTCACACGCCAGCATCGTCGTTCCATTCGTTCTCGGGGCTTTGATCGCTTTGTGGCTGTATCCGATGCTATCAACAAGCGATGTCCCGTTTACGAGCTTCGCTTTGTTCCTCGGGGTGGCGATGTCGATTACCGCATTTCCCATCCTTGCTCGAATTCTGACAGATCAGCGTTTAGATCAGACCGACCTGGGCGTGATTGCACTCAGTTGTGCCGCAACGGACGATGTTACGGCGTGGTGTCTCCTGGCGTTTGTCGTTGGGGTTGCGAAAGCTCAGATCGGCGACGCAGTCATTGTTGCCGTCGCCACGGTCACGTTTATCGCCCTGATGTTTCTGGTTGCGCGACCTTTGTTGCTGAGGTGGATCGCCTGGGCGGAACTTCGCGGGCTGGATCAACGGACAACGCCAGTGTTATTGATCGCCTTGTTGTGCGCTTCGTTGGCGACCGAAGCAATTGGAATTCACGCGGTTTTCGGCGCGTTCCTGCTCGGTGCAATCATCCCCCACGACAGCCGTGTTAGTAAGGAATTGAGCCAGAAATTGCATGATGTTGTCACCATCATGCTGCTGCCCGCTTTTTTTGCCATCACAGGGATGAACACACGGATTGGTCTGATCAACGGTTTCGACAGTTGGCTGATCTGTGGCGCGATCATTCTCGTGGCGACGGTTGGAAAGTTTGGCGGAACAATCCTCGCCGCGCGTTTTATGGGAATCGACTGGCGGACATCGGCTGCACTGGGAATTCTGATGAACACTCGAGGCTTGATGGAGCTGATCGTGCTGAACATCGGACTGTCGCTGGGGGTGATCTCACCCAAACTGTTCGCCATGATGGTCATCATGGCGCTGGTTACAACGATCGCTACCGCGCCGATTCTGCGAAAATTGGTTTCTGGCGGTGAACCGCAATCCCATCCCCTCCATGCGGGTGGTTAAAGGGCCTTTGCACGTGCAGCCAGAATTGGACTCGTTGACTGCCGAAAATCCAAAACCCCACCTCATGAAATCATGAGTCAAGTTTGACTGTGGGCTCGCTGTTCTGGGGTCGGTTGTCCTGCTATCAAAATTGGCAAGAGATGCCTTTTTAAGACGACATTCCATTGGTCAAATTTGAAATTTGAACGCCTGATCCTCTCTTTCTTTTGAACACGGGTTAAAGCCCATGATACGGCTACTTATACCCGAGATTTCGTTCAATATCCTGTGCTTGTTTGGACATGAGGAATGGCTTGACGGGGTCGTTCTCGTCATCCAGAGCACGATTGCCTCGCGCTTGTTTGCCGACGGAGGCCCACTTGTCCTCTTCAACATCCGGTTCCCATTGTTCCTTCTTGGAAAAATAGGGAACACCGTTTTTAATGCCCATCGTTGAACAACCCAATGACAGGCCGTTAATCAGGGCGAACGACAACAGAATCAAACCATGGCGGCGCAGCATGACTAGGCTCCACGCGTTTGCGGAGGTAAGCTCGGCGGAAATTGTGAAAACAGGGATTTGGGAGATCAGCAGCGCGGCTTATCTCAAAAAACGTCAATCATGTCGAGATGAATTTTTATGCAGTCGTTGGAACATCCTCTGGACATCCTCGCTATCGCGCCTCATCCCGACGATGCCGAGATCAGCGTCGGTGGCACACTTGTCGCATGCCATCGTCAGGGACTTCGCGTTGGCGTACTCGATTTGACAAATGGCGAACCAACTCCGCATGGCTCGCCAGAAATTCGTGCCAGGGAGACAGCGGCCGCAACGAAGGCATTGCAATTGGACTGGAGGCACAACCTCGGTCTACCCAATCGGACTCTGGAACATACACTTGCTGCACGTCGTCAGTTGGCAACGATTTTTCGATTAACAAAACCCAGGATATTGCTCGCACCCTACTGGGAGGATAGTCATCCAGACCACGTCGCGGCGACCAGCCTGATTGAAGCGTCTCGTTTCTGGTCCAAGTTGTCCCGAACTGATATGCCGGGCGAACCATTTCACCCACCACAGATATTTTACTATTTCAGTGTTCATCTTCGAGTTCATCCGCAGCCCGCCTTTGTTTTCGATATCAGTGATTCCATTGAGGAAAAACTAGAATCCGCACGTTGCTATGAGAGTCAATTCATCACTGGACGCAGCCAGGAATATCCTTCACCACTCGACGATATCCGTGATCGAGCTCGTTACTGGGGCTGGTCGATTGGCCGCAAGTTCGGCGAGCCGTTCGCCAGTCGCGAGTCTGTACGAGTTGGCTCGTTCAAGACCATGATGGATTTCTCTCATTAGATCGATGGACAGCATGCCTCAAGTGCGTGGAATCATCTTTGATATGGATGGAACTCTGGTCGATTCGCGGCTCGATTTTGACGCGATGCGGCATGAGATGGGTCTGCCAACAGGTGTCCCGATCCTGGAAGGATTGGCAAGCATCCCCGACGGTCCAGTGCGACATCGGATGCTGGAAGTGTTGCGGACTCATGAATTGCGCGGGGCAGACGAATCAGTCCTTTTTGAAGGAGTGTTAGAGTTTCTCAGTCATGTCAATAAGTTAGGGATTTCGACCGCCGTGTTGACTCGAAATTCACGAGAAACGACGGAACGGACACTCAATCGTTGGGGACTTCGTTTTTCACAAATCGTGACGCGGGAAGACGCCCCTCCCAAACCCGATCCCGCTGGAGTCCGACTGATCGCTGATCGTTGGGGTCTACCGGTTCATCAGATCATCGTGATCGGAGACTATCTTTTTGATCTTCAGGCCGGCAGACGAGCCGGGATGCGTAGCGTCTTATTCGCACCGAACGACACCCCTACCTTTGCAAGTGAAGCCGATTTCATTCTGCGAGATTTTCGAGAGGCCGTAAAACTGCTGGAGCAGTTGGCAACAGGTGACGAATGATCTTTGATCACGATTTTGATGACTATCGTCAACGACGCGTCTTAGTGATGGGGCTTGGTTCGTTTGGTGGTGGTATCGGCGCGGTGAAGTTCCTCGTCTCTCGAGGTGCTTTAGTCACCGTGACAGATCTACGACCGGTCGAAAAGCTGACGGACTCACTGGCCGAACTTAAAGAGACCCCCCCTGACCGACTTGTCCTCGGGCATCATGACAAAAGTGATTTCCGTTCAGCCGATCTCGTCGTCGTGAACCCGGCAGTGAAGCGTGACTGTCCCTTTCTGAACGAAGCGATCAGTGCCGGGGTTCCCACCACGAGTGAAATGAACCTTTTCTGGAAATGGAATCGGGCAAAGGTCATTGCCGTGACTGGTAGTAACGGTAAATCAACCACGACGGCGATGATTCATTCGATTATTGAAAAATTTCTGCAACGTCAACCGGGTCGTCGAGCCTGGTTGGGTGGAAATATCGGATCCAGCCTGTTGCCTCTGGTCGATCAAATACAGCCAGACGATCTGGTCGTACTCGAATTAAGCAGCTTTCAACTGGCCGACATCAATCGTCTACAAGCGAGCCCACAGGTTGCGGTCGTCACCAATTTTGCTCCGAATCATCTCGACTGGCACGTTGACCTGGATGACTATCGTCAGGCCAAGCAGGCAATTCTTCGCTGGCAGACAGAACAGGACACTGCCGTACTGAATGCGGACGACGCTGATGTCAGCCAGTGGCCCGTGCGTGGTCGTCGCCTGGAATTCGGACTTGGTAGTACCGGCCAAAATGGCGTTTTCTTCGAAAATCGCCAGGCGGTCGTTCGTCTCAATGGGGGCGAAGTGCGCTGGCCACTGCTGGATTGGCTCAAGTTGCCGGGGAGGCATAATGTGGCGAACGCTCTGGCGGCGATCGCTGCGACTGTATCCGTCGGTGCCGATGCGGAAAGTGTGCAGCAGGGGATCGAGAATTACCAACCGTTACCGCATCGATTGCAATTCATCGCCGAAGTGGCAGGCCGACGTTTTTATAATGACTCGTTGGCAACCACACCAGAATCGGCCGAAGTGGCATTATCGGCGTTCGATGCCCCGATCGTCCTTCTGGCGGGGGGATACGATAAGCACGTTGATCTGAGCCAGATGGCTGCTTCCATTGCGCACCACGCCAAAGCGGTTTCACTGATGGGACAGACCGCAGTGACATTACGCGAAATGATCGAAGCCAATCAGTCAAATAACTGTGAAGTTTCATTGCCACAAACTTCGTTCGTCGCCGCTTTCGAGTGGGCCGTGGAACATTCGGCACCGGGGGATGTGATCCTGCTTTCGCCCGGTTGTGCCAGCTACGACTGGTTCCGGAATTTCGCGGATCGAGGTGCTCAGTTCACGGAACTGGTCCGACAATATGCGGCGAGCCAGCCTTGATCAGCTCAAAGGTAAGCGGTCAATCCTCGCTTTTCGAGTTCGGCAATCAGCTTTTTGATCGCCCCTTCATCCCGTTTGTCTGCGACGAGCGTTGCTGTTGCCGTATGCACGATGATCAGATCCTTGACCCCAATCGTGGCAATCAAGTGTTCGGCATCGGATCGGACAATGCATCCCGATGAGTCGACGCTGCAACAAAGTCCATCGATCGTATTTCCGTCACCGTCGGTTGGAAACAGTCTTGGAAGTGCCTGCCAGCTGCCGACATCATCCCATTCAAACGGAGCTTCCAGCACACAGACTTGATCGGCCGCTTTTTCAAGGACCGCATAGTCAATCGAAATAGACGGCATGAGCGGGAATTCTCTCTCCAGCAGGACCTGAGCATGACCGGTTTGGATACCCGGACGGATTTTTTCCAGTCGATCAAAGATTTCTGGCGAGAACTTTTTCAGTGCATCCAGAATCGTTTGTGCGCGCCAGACGAAGATACCGCAATTCCAGTAATATTCGCTGGTTGCCATGAATCTTGCTGCCGTCAGTTGATTCGGCTTCTCGTTGAAGCTTTTCACCCGGTACGTTGGGCACGACGTCGTCACCAGTCTCTCGCCACGCTGGATGTATCCAAAACCCGTGGAGGGATAGGTCGGTTCGACACCAAAGAGAACGAATGTTGAGGGTTCTGCTTCAATGAGGCTGACCGCTTGCGCGACAGCCTGTTGAAATTTCTCATTGGGACTGATGACATGATCTGCAGGCGTGACGAGCATGATCGCGTTGGGGTCCGACGCCAGCAATTCGATGGCCGCCAAACCAATACAGGGAGCCGTGTTGCGGCCACAGGGTTCGACCAGAATCTGATTTCCCGGGATGTTGGAAAGTTGTCGTGCCGTTTCCACGGCGTGAGCGGCCCCCGTTACGACCCAGATGTGCTCGGGCGAAATCGCGGGCTGACATCGATCGGCAGTCTGCTGAATGAGCGTCTGGTTCCCCGTCATTCGCAAGAACTGTTTTGGGAGTTCGCGTCGACTTTGCGGCCAGAACCTGGTTCCCGATCCCCCCGCCATGATGACTGCGTGTAACATTTCAAGATTCCTTGGTTAAATTCATTCAATTTCGTTCAGCTCTCAGGAACTCTGAAAGAGCCTGATTATCACGCCCGCCCCGGTTATGCGTTCTGATTCGCGTTCAACATGGGGATCGTTTTCCACTCGAATCTTTTCCCTTCGCTTTGAATCGTTTTATTTTCTAGCGAGTCTCGAAGTCATTGAAGTCCCGTCAGCGCTTTGTCAAACTTCTCAATCAGGATTCTGTGCCACTGCGTCGGAGTCTTCGGAGAAGCAGTATCGTCTCTTCCGCCGATCAAAATGCACTGCATAAACGAACTTAGTCATGCAGTGGCAATCTGATGAAGTAGATTGACGACACAACTGTTCACCGCCGTTCTGCAGGCATCATGAATACAGGAAGCAACAGATGTCAAACGACAACGTTCGGAGAATTGAAACGGCAGGCAGCGCTGTCGACTTGGCGGTACATGCCGGACAGTTGACGCCAGCATCCGGGAACAACGTGAAACGGTGGTTGACGGAGCCGTATTATGCCGAATATCGCGATCCGCTGTTGCGACTTATTGAAGAAGCCAACTTTGCGGAACTGGATCGTTTATTCTGGGAACGAATTCCGTTTGGTACCGGTGGCCGAAGGGGGCCAATGAGCGAAATCGGCTCGGCGACAATTAATGCGCGCACGATTGCTGAATCGGCTCATGGTTTGGCTGTCTACGTTCAGCGAATGGCCAGCCCCGTTGTCCTGAACGGTGTTAACGATGGAAGTGCGCACGTGGTCTCGAGGGATGCTCAAGCTGATGACCATGCGACGGGCTTGCGAGCTGTTGTTGCCCGTGACACGCGACACCGCTCGACAGAATTCGCCCGCTTAACGGCATCGATCCTGGCCGCTCATGGCTTTCAAGTCTTTTTCTTTCCTGAACCGCGCGCTACCCCAGAACTCTCATTTGCCGTTCGACATCTGAAGTGTGATACCGGCGTCATGATTTCCGCCTCTCACAATCCGCCAGGCGACAATGGCTTCAAAGCCTATTGGAGTACAGGCGGTCAAGTTCTTCCCCCTCATGATCAAGGGATTATCGCTTGTGTCGACGCCAGCGAAGAAATCCCCATCGCCGATTTCGACGTTGCAGTGAAAGAGGGGAAGATCGTGATTCTTTCCGGGACAAAGGATCTCGACGTTGATCAGGCTTATATCAACGAAGTCTGTGCGTTGAGCCTGTCATCCGCGCGCTCGATCCGTGCCCTTTACACACCCATGCACGGTGTCGGCGCTTCATCAATCTATCGCTCAATTTTACAGGCGGGCTATCAGGATGTTGAACTATATGAGCCCCAATGTTCTCAGGATGGTTCGTTTCCCAACGTCCCCGATCATTTGCCAAACCCGGAACGACCCCAGGCACTTCGCCCCGCGATCGACTTCGCGAAGGCGAACGGACATGCTCTTGTGCTGGCGTCAGATCCCGATGCCGACCGTCTCGCCGTGGCAGTACGAACTCAAGGTAATGAATTTACCTGTCTGTCGGGTAACCAACTCGGAGCTTTACTGGCAGATTACATCCTTTCCAAACGAGCCGCCTCGAAAACGTTGTCACCCGATCACTTTCTTCTGGAGACGCTTGTCACCACTCCAATGCTCGTACCAATCGGTCATGCTTACGGAGTCCGCGTCATTCGTGATCTGCTGGTGGGCTTTAAATGGATCGCCGGGGCAATCGACGCGAACGGCGCAGATCGATTCGTCTTCGCAGCGGAAGAGTCCGTCGGCTATATGGTGGGTTCGTATTGCCGTGACAAAGACGCCTGTGTGGCAGCAATCTTCGCGCTGGAGTTGGCGAGCGAACTGAAGACCAAAGGAAAGACCTTAGTCGACCGGCTTGATGAACTGTATGTTCGGCACGGTTTCTACCACGAGGTGCAGTTCGTCCAGACGTGTCCTGGTGCTCAAGGGAGCAGCCAGATCGCCCAGATGATGCAGGCCCTGAGAGAGCGTACCCCGGCATCTTTAGGTTCAATCTCATTTGAAACGGTAAAGGACTATCAGCGGCACGTCGTGAAGTCGCTTCCATCCAACACCGTCCAGGCGGACCTGCCGCAACCCTCAGGAGATTTGCTGATTCTGGAAGGTCAATCCGGCCCATGTCGGGTGACTCTTGCAGGTCGTCCGTCAGGAACCGAACCGAAGATCAAGTTCTATCTGTTCGCGAATGTCTCGCCCGAGCTACGCCTGAGCGAAGCCAAAAAGCTGGGTCAGCAGTGTCTTGTGGAACTCGAATCCGAATTAAAGAAATGGCTGGTTTCGGCGATTTAGATCACGATATGACGCCAGCCAGCCAGACGCGTCAGCGAAGGATCGTCGTCGCTTCATTTTCACGGGAATATGATCCCTCACTGGCGCTACGGGCCAAACAAAGATCCGGTTTAATCAATAAACAAAAGTTCGTTCAGCCCAAGCAGTGACTGGATATAAATCGGCCACCGCCTATCGTCGGCCGTCCCCGCAGGATCAGGCACCGCGAGAAACCGCTCACCCAGTTGAATTTCAACCTCGGTCGGTTGTCGCTGAAACAAATACTGGTAACACATCACGATTTTCGCTGACGCAGTTGAATCGGGTCGATCGGCATGAAGCCGGGCTGTGAGTTTCACAGACTGCAAGTCAACAAATTCGCTGTTGAATAAAAACAGTTGCTGCAGCGGCGTCGTTGTCACGTCGCGCGCCGGACTATGCGATGTCGGCGGGGGAAAGTCGAACAGACGCAGCATATCGTTTTGTTCGTCCCGGCCCACTTTTCCGTAGAGTGTCCGTCGAGTATTTGTCGGCAGATCCAGCTCGGTTGCGGGGCCTCCCATCGTGACGTCCAGATTATCCGCGACCGCAAGCATCACATCTCGCCAGGGTTCGATCTCTAACCGTCGTCGACTCATACGCGCCAGCCAGTGGTTATCCGGGTCAAGCTGGCTGGATCTTGAACCGGGGGTCGGTCCTGATAGTGCTAGTTGAGTCTCGCTTGTTTGACGATAGGTGGCCGACGTCACAAGCAGACGATGCAGACGCTTCAGCGTCCAGTTCTGGGGCTTTTGATTCCTGCCATCTCCTGCCGTCTCGACAGCCAGCCATTCCAGCAATTCCGGGTGAGTGGGCCGATCTCCCTGCACGCCAAAATCACTGGGGGTTCTGACCAGGCCCCGACCAAAATGGTTTGACCAGATGCGATTCACAATGACTCGCGCAGTCAGCCCCTTCGCTTCTTGAAACAGCGAATCGGCAAATTCGCGACGACCGCTTCCGGAAGTGAACGGCGAAGGCGCACCAGGTGACAACACCTCAATGAACCGTCGCGGGACGATTTCGCCGGGGTTTCCCGGGTTCCCTCGTCGAAAGATCGGCAGGTCTCGCGGTTGACGTTTTCGGATATCGAGCTTCGTCATCTCCGGTCCGTCCGGCAGCACGTACAAGCTCGCCTCTTCAACGGTATGTGCCATGCGTGCGTCAAATTGCGGGGTCGACTTACGCAGGCTGTCGATTTCAGCGATCAGCTTTTTCGCGTCATCTGATTCCTTATCTTTAATTGCTTTCAACGCCTCTTCCATTTTGTCGACACGCTGCCGCGCGTCTACAATCTGTTCCGCCAATGGTGACGGTAAGAGTGGCCGGTCGGTCAGTTGAGTGCTGGCAAATAACCCCGCCAGAGCGTAGTAGTCTCGCGACGTAATCGGATCAAACTTATGGTCGTGACATCGAGCGCAAGCGACTGTCAGCCCCAGAAAAGTGCGTGAGACGGCATCGATCCGCTCATCCCATTCATCAGCCACGATCACCTCGATCACGGCGGGGGCAAGCCTCGGTTCTTTCCAATACGTCGGACTGAGCCCCAGCAAACCCAACGCGGCATAATCTTCGGGGGGAGTATTCTCGATGACATCAGCCGCCAGCTGCTTTTTACAGAAGTCATCGTAAGGAATGTCCGCATTGATCGCTCGAACAACCCAGTCCCGGTACAGCCAGGCCTGGTCGGCATTCTTCAGCCAGGACGGTGTGACATCTGTGTAACGAGCAAGGTCCAGCCAGTATCTTGACCAGCGCTCTCCGAAATGTGGCGATGCCAGCAATTGATCAACCAATCTTTCATAAGCATCAGGACGGGTCTCCGCGACGAACTCCATCACGTCTTCAGGCCTGGGAGGCAATCCCAGCAGGTCGAACCACAACCGGCGTACAAGAGTTCTTTTGTCAGCAGCAGGACTTGGTGTCAGTCCTTGTTGTGCCAACCCGATTTGGATGAACGCATCGATCGGCTGCAGGACTGACTTTTCCGGTGCTATTGCGGGTGGCTGGTGAACCGAAAGTGGCTGAAACGACCAGAACTTTCGAGCTTCGTTCCAGTCGATCGTTTTCGATTTCTTCTCGAGAGACGCTCCGTAATCCGGAACGACCGCTCCCTGCTGAACCCAGCGGACAAATAGCTCAATCTCGTCGTTCGAAAGCTTTCCTTCCGGCGGCATCTGCAACTTTGGATCGCCGTATCGGATCGCACTAATCAATAAACTTTCGTCCGGCTTTCCCCCAATTAGAATGGGTCCGCGCGTTCCACCCGCCAGCAGACCGGCACGGCCATCAAGAGCAAGGTGTCCATTTTCCTCGGCTTTATCGGCGGCGTGGCACTCATAACAGCGGCTGGCAAGCAGCGGACGAATCTTTTTCTCGAAGAACTCGATGGATTCTTTGTCGGCGTTGGCCTCTTCGGCAACAAGGATTCCAGGCGATGCGAACAGCATCGACGCAAAACAGAGAATCAGTCCAAGCCTCATCAATCACACTCCGGATACTCCACGACGACCGCTTCCACTCTAACATACGAGAACGTTGCGGAAAGTGTGGACGCAAAACCAGTTCTCGCGTATCGTGGAGGCCACTCGATTCAACTCTTGCTAACCTTAATGAAACCCGACATCGGCCAGGGAAGCGTCCCCTGAGTTTTAGCAGGTTTCTGTGACAGATAGATTTCCAGTTCCAACGAAATCGTCGTGACTGATAACTGATTGGAGTCCCCACATGAGCATGCTCGTGATTGTCCTGGCGTCTGCCGCAATCCTGTCGATCGCCTATTGGACTTATGGTCCGATCCTCGTTCGGCTTTTGCGACTCGATGCCAACGCCAAAACACCCGCGTTTGAACTGCGGGATGATCTCGACTACGCGCCGCTGGCTCCTAATGAACTGCTCAGTCAACATTTCTCGGCAATCGCGGCAGCCGGACCGATCGTCGGGCCGATCCTGGCAGGGGTGATGTTCGGCTGGCTCCCCGCCTTGATCTGGATTCTGGTCGGTTCGATCCTGATTGGCGGCGTTCATGATTTTACGTCGCTCGTCGCATCCATCCGCCATAAGGCGAGATCGATCGCCGAAGTCGTTCGCGATCACATGAGTCGACGAGCATTCGTTCTGTTCCTCAGCTTCGTCTGGCTGGCACTCGTTTACATCATCGTCGCCTTCACCGATATCACGGCTGCATCGTTCATCGGCAAACAGACGCTTGAGAACGGTGAAGAAGTGACCGGAGCGGGCATCGCCTCGTCGTCGTTGATGTACCTTGTACTGCCGCTGGTGATGGGTCTCCTGCTGAAATACACCAAGCTTTCGGTCGGCTGGGCCACGCTGATTTTCCTGCCACTTGTTGGTGTTTCCATCTGGGCCGGTCAGTACCTTCCCGTCGATATGACTGCAATTTTGAAGACGTTCATCCCAACAGCTGACGACCGATTGGCTCATAAGACGTGGGACATCCTTCTGCTGATCTATTGCTGCATTGCTTCGGTCGTGCCGATGTGGCTGTTGCTGCAACCGCGTGGCCATCTCGGCGGTTATTTCCTGTACGTTGCTTTGGCGGCGGGAGCGGTCGGACTTTTGTTCGGTGGAGCGAACATCGAATATCCTGCCTTCAATGGCTGGACAACACCCAAAGGAGAGACGCTTTTCCCGGTACTCTTCATTACGATCGCGTGCGGAGCCTGTTCTGGATTTCATTCCTTGATTGCCTCGGGAACCACGTCCAAGCAGTTGCGTTTCGAGACCGATGCCAAGCTGATCGGATACGGTGCCATGCTGCTGGAGGCCATGGTCGCCATTGTTTCCCTCAGTTGTGTGATGATCCTCACCAAGGATGCCTCGCTGCTGAAGAAGCCGCAGCCGAATCTGATTTACGCTCAAGGAATCGGAACGCTGCTCGAACAATTTTCGGTCTTTGTTCGAAGCTGCGGTTGGAAGGGTTTTCATCTTTCCAGCCAATTGACAGTCTCCTTTGCTTTGATGGCCTTTACGACATTCGTCTACGACACGCTCGATGTCTGCACGCGGTTGGGTCGATACATCATTCAGGAACTGACTGGCTGGCACGATTCAAAGGGCCGCTGGCTGGGAACACTGCTCACCGCCGGCGTTCCTGCTTTCTTCGTGATGCAGACGATCAACGACGCAGACGGAAATCCCGCACCGTTGTGGCGCATCTTCTGGGCACTGTTCGGAGCAAGCAACCAGTTGCTCGCCGCATTGACGCTCTTGGGGGTTACGGTCTGGTTATGGCGAACCCGTCGCGAGACGTGGGTCTTGTACGTCGTCGGTCTGCCAACCGTCTTCATGTACACAATGAGTACCTGGGCCTTAGGTCGGATGATCTACGGTTACGTACAGCAACTTGGTGCCGCAAAAGCGCCACAGCAGATCACCTATATCCTGCTCGGGATTTCGTCATTGCTGCTGTTCCTCGCTCTGGCCATGCTGATCGAAGCGGTGATCGCGTTGACTCGCCGGGACGATAATCGCACCCGTCCGAATTCTTCGGTCACAGCAGCATACGCAGGGTGATTTTCCTGAACTGTTAGAGACAGCGTAAGCAGTCGAAACGCAACCCCACCCTCTTCACGGGGGTGGTTTACCGGGCCTGTGCTCTACCTGCCTGAAACAGACTCATTGATGACGGACGATCATTCCAGGGAATGCAATTGACCCAAAAGACATCACGCTAATTTTTAAGAGGTTCTCACGCGCCGGACGGCACAAGCGACTGGGAAATTCGCTTCGTGAACTCTCACAGCGAGTCAGTCCCGTCGCTTCGAGAGCAACGTTTCGTACCTCTTGCGACATTCCTTGTCGTCAACGTTTTGCTTTGGTCCAATCAAACCATTGACGCCCGGTGGACCCCACTGCGACTGCGCCGCATTCTATGCAAGAAACCGCGATGCTCTCGAAAGGGCATCGCGGCTTCAAATGTTCGGCGGGACATCGGGATTGCGACGGTGGAGTCGCAGGCGAATAGGGTGGGATCCAGTAGTGTCTAGCACTCACTGTTGAATCGATCCAAACCCTCGCAATAGTTTTGGCACCTCCGACGGAATCGTATGATGTCTGCCGAACGGCGGGGTTATAGAAGCGATCTCCATCGACGACAAGACCGAGATCTCATTAAAAAATAGACACTCCAAATTCACCAGGAATTCTTCAAAGTCTCATTGATTCTTTCAGGCAATTCCGCTTGATGGCTTCGGTCTTCCGACGAACCAGGGATAGATCGCCGGAACCACCAGGGCTGTAAGCAACGTCGATGTAATCAGCCCACCAATCACCACCGTCGCGAGCGGACGTTGAATTTCGGCGCCGGCCGTATGCGAAAGTGCCATGGGCAGGAAACCCAGGCTGGCGACCAGAGCCGTCATCAGGACCGGACGCAACCGGTTCAATGCTGTTTCCTCCGCCGCTGCTTTGGCCGTTTCGCCTGCCTGACGCAGGTGTTCAGCGGCACTGACCCAGACCAGGCCATTCAAAACCGCGACTCCGAACAGTGCAATGAAACCAACACCCGCAGAAATACTGAACGGCATTCCTCGCAGGGCCAACGCGAAAATTCCCCCCGACGCCGCGATGGGAATTGCCAGAAAGATCAAACCGGCAAGTTTGGACGAATGAAACGTCGTATGCAGCAGCAGGAAAATCAAAACCAGAACGACCGGCGTCACGAACATCAAACGTTGCTTTGCCGATTGCAGATTCTTGAAGTCACCGCCCCATTCGATTTCATAACCCGTTGGCCGTTTGACTTGTAGAGCGATGGCCCGCTGAGCCTCGTGCACAAAGCTTTCGACATCCCGGCCTCGCACGTTGCATTGCACGAACGTGCGACGCTGGGTTTTTTCATGATCGATCCCGGGCGGCGTCTCTTCAATCACCAGATCGGCCAGTTCTCCCAGAGGAATCTGTCGGCCATTCGGGGCGAAAACGGGAATCTGCTCCAGTTGATAAAGGTTCGTCCTCCATTCAATGGGGATACGAACCATGATCGGGAACCGCATGCGACCTCGGAAAACTTCGCCAACTTTATGCCCACCCATCGTCGCCACGGTCTGCATCACTTCGTCGGCATCAATCCCGTAGCGGGCAAGAACCTCCGGTTTGACCTGAATCCGCACGGTTGGCAAATTCGCCTGGTGTTCCGCCTTCACGTCCACCGCACCTTTGATGCCGCTGAGAACTTTCTCGACCTTCTTGCCTAATTTGGCAAGCGTTTCCAATTCCTTCAGGTGCGAGACATCGCCGCTCCCCTGCAAGGAACCGTTTGGAGCATAGATCAGCACCGCGACATTCGCTTTAACCCCGGCCACAAGTTCATCGACCCGCATTTCAATCGGTTGCGTAAAGGCGAACAAGGCACCGGGGACGTTGTCGTTCAGCACCACGCGCATCTCGTTAAACAGGTCTTCGCGCGACTTGTGCTTAGGCCACTCGGACTCGGGTTTGAGCAGCACCCAGACGTCGGTCTGCTGCACACCCATGACGTCATTCGCGATCTCGGGTCGACCTGTCTTGCAGAAGACCGTGCGGACCTCCGGAAATTTCAGCAGCAGCGATTCAACCTGTTCCCCCATCGGGATCGAGCCTTCCAGGGTGGCACTGGGGAGGCGATTAATTTCGATCAGCAAATCCCCTTCGTCCAGTTTCGGCATGAACTCGCCGCCAAGATGCATGGCCACTGGGATGCTCAAGGCAAACAGCAATAACGCGGCAGCCACCGTCATGATCGGGTGCAGAATCGTTTGATGAACGATCGGATGATAGATCTTATTTAACATCCGGATGATGAAGATCTCTTTCTCTTCCATTTTGCGAGGAAGAGCCAGCGATGCCAGAACCGGCATCAGCGTCAGCGAAAGAACCAGCGAACCGGCCAGTGCGAACAAAACTGTCAAAGCCATCGGCCGAAACAGTTTCCCTTCCGTCCCCTGCAGTGTCAGCAATGGCAGGTAGACGATCGAGATAATCAATTCACCGAACATCGTCGGCTTACGCACTTCGATCGCCGCATCTCGAACCACTTGCAGGTGTGGTCGTTCGTCATGATTGTGTGAAATCCGCCGCATACAGTTCTCGACCATGATTACCGAACTGTCGACGATCAGTCCGAAATCGATCGCTCCCAGACTCATCAGACTGGCCGTGATCCCCGTCAGCGACATCATGTTCGCGGCGAACAGCATCGACAGCGGGATCGCCATCGCGACCACGATTCCAGCACGCAGGCTGCCGAGCATTACTAACAGCACGATGATGACCAGCGTCCCACCTTCCAGCAGGTTTCGCTGCACCGTATGCAGCGTTCGGTTAATGAGGTCGGCCCGGTCATAGGTCACTTCGGCAGTAACCCCCTTCGGAAGAGTTTTATTGATTTCTTCCAGTCGCTCTTTGGCTGCGATCACAACCGTTCGCGAGTTCGCACCCCACAGCATCATGACCATCCCCATCACCGCTTCGCCCCGACCGTCACGTGTGACAGCCCCCTGCCGGGTCAGTGGAGCGATCACGACTTCCGCCAGGTCCCTGACGAGCACCGGAGTTCCATCATGGTTGCCCCGAACAACGACGTTCTCGATATCGGATTCGTTCGTCAGCAGGGCTGAACCGCGGATGAACCGCTGTTCGCCATGATGCACTACGTAGCCGCCCCCCGATGTGCCATTGTTCGACGAAATCGCCCGAAAGAGGTCCGGCAATGAAACTCCGAAGCTCGCCAGCCGATCGGGGTCAGGACGCACTTCAAACGACTGATAATAACCCCCGTGCGAATTGATCTCGGTGACGCCTGGCACCTGACGCAGACGAGGAGCAATCTGCCATTCGAGGATCGTTCGCAGATCCATCGGCGAATATCCCTCACCCTTCACTTCGAACTGCAGGATTTCGCCCAGTGCCGTCGTCAAAGGATTCAGTCGTGGCGTGCCGTAGCCCTTGGGGACTCGTTCTGCGGCGTCGATCAGTCGTTCGGCAATCAACTGTCGCGCGCGAAAGACATCCGTCCCTTCGTGAAAGACGACGGTCACCAGCGACAGTCCGAATTTGGAGATACTGCGAATCTCTTCGACATTCGGCAGGCCGCACATCGTCAGTTCGACAGGCGACGTCACGTATTGCTCGACTTCGAGTGGCGACAACGCCCCCGCTTCGGTGACGATCTGCACCTGCACGTTCGTCATGTCGGGGACCGCATCGATCGGAAGGTTAACGGCGGAGTAAACCCCCAATGCGCCCATGATAAAAACCAACGAGATGACAAGCATTCGGTTGCCGAGCGAGATATCGATCAGTTTTTCAAGCATGGGCCTTCGCCTTGTTTACGAATTCACGAGAGACACATTTCATAAACGAATCAGGCACCGTATGCCACAACGATTCATGGAAGTCAAAAAGTCGATTTATTCACGGATCTGACGAATCGCCTGGCGCTCGCTTCGCCTGCAACCCAATAACGAGATTATCGGAACCACGAAAAACATCAAAAAACACTCGAGGCGAGCCGGGGTGCGTCAGCCCTTTGATCCTTTTCTTCTGCGGATTTGTCGCGCTCTGCAAAGTCACCTGACGTTAGTATGACGAACAAAATTCCGGTGAAATTAAAAGACTTTTGAATTTTCCGATCAGCGGAGATTAGTGCTGATCAGTGCTCCAAACTTACTTTTCTTGTGACTTGACCGACGAAGCCGATCATGTGAACACCAAAGCCATGTTGCCGATTGCGAAGACTTCACGAATTGCGTCTAATGCTTTGGTGTCCGTGACGAATTCCGTCCGGCAGACATCAACGTTTTCCGCTCGTTCACTAAGGATGTCACGTGGCTCGTTACCAGCGCTTCGGCACGATCTCGGCGGCATTGGCAATCGCATTAACCGCCGTCGTGTTTGTTTCGGTTTCATCAGTCCTGGCACAGTCCAGTAAGAACAAATCAAAGCCCGCCAAACCGATTTCATCGGCCGAAGTCAAGCAGATCGATGTGCGACTGCAGAAGCTGCAAGACACATTTGAAACGGAATCCAAAGCCATTATCGATGGTTATGAACGATCGGGCCAATATGATCGAGCGAAATTTCTGCTGGAAGTTCTGCTGAAACTCGATCCCAAAAACGAAGAAATCAAAAAGAAGATCTCAGATCTGGAAGACAATCTCCTGAAATCATCCGAAGTCGATTTTAAATTTGAAACGAGCAATGATTGGACACCTGTGGGTAATGTTCATAAGGATAAGCTCGCTCGCGTTGAAGCGGCAGGGGATTACAAACTGATTCTCACCGTGTCAAATATGAGCGCCGACGGGTTCCCCACCGAAAACGTCATGCGCGATCTTGTGGGGCGAGTCCCCACCGGGGCATTGATGGGGATGATCGTGACCGAAGAAAATCACTCCGGCAAACAGCCACCCGAACCATTCACGATTAAATCAAAACATGAATTCACTCCTAAAAAGGACGGTATTCTGTATCTGAAGGTCAATGCTCCCCCCGGTTCAAAATGTATTGGAGACTTCAGGATTAAGGTCAGTGGCGTATCGAGAGCGATAAAAGGTGGTGAGAAGATCGAGCAATGAATCAGGGTGAAGCCCTGTCGCAAAAAGATGAAGGCGGAAGGATGAGGGATGAATAATCAGAATGCTGCGATTCCCTCTTCCGCGGATTCGTCCGGCAACGTTTCCCCATCATCCCTTGCCAGTCCCTGGCGAGTTGGTCTGCTTGGTCTCGGTCAAGCTGGCTTGTTCTATCTCGAATGTTTAAGTCTTTCCCCCGACATCCGTCTGATCGGGGCCTTTGACTCAGACCCCCAGCGCCGGGCTCTGGCAACCGGTTCCGGCTCTCCCTTGTGCGATCAGCGCGATGCGTTGCTTTCGCCCACTTTGGCTGATGTCGTGTTCCTCATCGATGACTTTTCTGAAGAACGAGCCAGAACCGTGCTGCAGGGTGGCCAGCATCTTGTCTTCGATCGGCCCTGGTCGGTCTCTTCCGATGTTTTGCGATCACTGGGTCAGCTGGCCCTCAACTCAAAGCGAACGGCAACGATTGTCAGTCCCGGGCGATCGTCGGCAAACTTCATTTCTGCAATGACAGCCCTGCAAACCGGACGATTGGGCAGCCTGCACTCAGTGCGACTGTCGATTTGCGAGAAACGTGTCCCCGGTGAAACGTCTGCCAATGGAGTACTCCGCGAATTCGGGTATCGTTGGATTGATCAGTTAATTGCCCTGGTCGCTTCAACGCCTGAGCGTGTTTATGCACAATTGTCGAATCATGGCGTGCCGAAACAAGAATCTGGTTTCTTCGCCCTGATTGATTTCAGTAACGGCTGCAGAGCACACGTCGAAATCGACACGCGATCACGTCTGGGCTTTCGCACGGGATGGATGATCGAAGGTTCTCAGGGCAGTTTTCGTAACGATCGACTTTATACCGAAACCGATGATGGTGAGATCGTTGATGAACCATTAAGTCATTCCAGTCATTCGAACGAGACATTCATCAGCGAGCTGACCAAACTGTGGCGTGGAGCCACAACAACGCTGCCGAACTTGGCCGATGCCGCAATCGTCGTACAGGTCATCGAAGCTCTCGAACGCTCTGCGACCAGCGGTGAAGTTGTCCGAGTTTAAATCAGCGGCATTGATTCTGCTACAACATAAAGAAGCCCCAAGTGCTGAGTGCCGCCAACCCTTGGTGATACGCCAAGAGGGCGTTCTTGCGACCCAACGGGTCAGCAGTTCAAATAGCCAGGGTCGGAGGTCTTCCGGAGGCCCTGGTACTGTTCGTTAATCAAGATAAAAGGCCTGAAGGGCCGTCAGTTCTCTCAAGAGATCATGCACGCTTATAGAACCGCCCCGGTGACAGAAAGTAATCGAATGGCCGGCCTTTCAGGCCTCGGATCATTTCTGATGACAAATCACCAGGGCCTCCGGCGATCCACAATTGGTACCATTGATTTTGAGCCATGTCAGCCACCTCAATTGGCTCTCGTGCCACTGCTTAGTAGTCTTCGGAGAAGCAGTGTCTTCTCTTCCTACCGATCGATCAAAGAGCACTGCTTGACCCAAAGCGGTCAAGCAGTGGCACAAAACGCTTATGCCAGGATTTCAGGGACGACTTTCCCGTGGATGTCGGTAACACGGAAATCTCGCCCTTGAAAGCGATACGTCAGACGAGTGTGATCCAACCCCAACTGATTAAGGATCGTCGCCTGGAGATCGTGGACATGCACGGGGTCGCGAGTAATGTTGTACGAATAGTCGTCGGTCTCACCGAAGACCATGCCCGGTTTCATTCCACCCCCGGCCATCCAGAGTGAAAAACATCGCGGATGATGATCGCGGCCATAAGTCGTTTCGGTGATCGCTCCCTGACAGTAAACGGTTCTCCCAAACTCCCCGCCCCAGATGACAAGCGTTTCATCAAGCAGTCCCCGCTGTTTCAAATCTTGAATCAACGCGGCCGAAGCCTGATCGGTCTCCTTACATTGCTGGACCATCCGGTCCGGCAGGCCCCCATGATGGTCCCAGTCACGGTGATAAAGCTGAATGAATCGGACACCCCGCTCAACCAGTCGCCGTGCCAGTAGACAGTTTGCCGCATACGTACCTGCCTTCTTTGAATCTTCGCCGTACATGTCAAACGTATGAGCCGTCTCGTTTGATAAATCCATAAGCTCCGGAACCGACGTCTGCATGCGAAACGCGAGTTCGTACTGAGCGATGCGAGCCGTAATCTCGGGGTCGCCAACATCGGCATATTGGATTTCGTTCAATTGAGCGAGTCCGTCGAGCATCTGTCGACGACCTTCGCGATCCATTCCCTGAGGGTCCGAAAGATACAGCACAGGATCTCCGACCCCACGCAGTTTGACACCCTGATATTGTGACGGAAGAAAGCCACTCCCCCAAAGCCGGGCCAACAGCCCCTGCCCTTTCGTGTTGGATTTCGAAATCATCACCACGAACGCGGGAAGATTCTCATTCACGGTCCCAAGACCATAATCGACCCACGAACCGAAGCTGGGTCGTCCCGGCAATTGGCTTCCCGTTTGAATAAACGTGATCGCCGGATCGTGATTGATCGCTTCCGTATACATCGACCGGATCAGGCAGATCTCGTCGGCGATCTTGGCAGTATGTGGCAACATCTCGCTGAGCCACATCCCCGATTGACCATGTTGCGCGAACTTGAACTTCGATGCCGCCACGGGAAAGCTGGTTTGACCGGACGTCATTCCTGTCAGCCGTTGACCCATCCGAATCGAAGCGGGGAGTTCCTGCTTATGAAATTCGGCCAGTCGAGGCTTATAGTCGAACAGGTCCATCTGCGACGGAGCACCCGACTGAAACATCCAGATGACTCGTTTCGCCTTCGGGGCAAAGTGACTGATGGCCGAGCCTGGATTTGCCATCGCGTCGCGGCCAAGTAACGACGCCAGCGCCGCAGCTCCAAGCCCCGTGGCAGAACGTCCGAAAAAACTTCGACGAGTCAGTTGGTTAAGCATGTCGTTCATGGCGGATGTCTCAATTCGAAATCAGATCGTTCGGCAATTCGAGCGAATTCGTTCGTGGCAACGTCAATCGACGCAATGCCGGAATGAAAAATTCTGGTTCTGTGCCACTGCATCGGAGTCTTCTCCGACGCAGTGTCTTCGCATATTCGCGGCAGTCAAAGTCAGACGAGATTTCCGTCATCCTGATATCAATCAAATCTGCCTCACCGACCAAAGATACGGCGTACGTACTCCTGGGCCAAGTCAAAAGCCGCTGCATGCGGTTCGTCAGAAGCTTCCGCTCCATAGAACCCTACAGATTTTCGCGACAGCTCCGACGTCAAGCTCATCGACAGGCGAATGAAATCCTACGCAACTCGGCGGATGAGACCATTCTTATCAACGAGACGTCGTAATGCCCCCCAGACTCGTTCCACATCCAGTTCCTTCAAGCAGGCCAGATGTCCCTCACCACGATGAGGACACGTCTTATGATAGCTGGCAGCGCAAGAAACGGTGGTGGAAACCATTTCGTGCTGATCACCCGGCGGGCCGGATCGCAGGGACGAAGTACACGTAAAAAGCCCCAGTGTCGGAACGCCAAGCCCGGCCGCAAGATGCATGGGGCCGGAATCATTGCTGATGGCGAAATCGACTCCGCTTAATAAAGCGGTTAATTGCTTCAGAGTCGATTGCCCGGCCAGATTCACCACCCAGGACACGTTGGCAGACCCACTACGCTTTGCCAGCTCCTGTTCCAACAGCTCGGCATCTGGCCGTTCCGCTTTGCTGCCGAGGATCAGGACGCTGCCTGAACAGGACTGATGAGCTCGCGTCATGAGCTCCGCAAACTTGGCGACCGGCCAGCGTTTCGTCTCCCAACGAGCACCCGGATGGACGGCAAAGATCGGGCGAGGAAACTGATTCAACCGGGCCGCCGCCCAGCTTCGATCCCCTTCGGATGTCTCGATAAAAGTCTCTTTGGGAAATTCACCCAAACCGAGAAATTCCGCCAGCCGCCAGTAACGAGCATGGGCAGGCATGTTTCGCACCGTATCCGGCACGACGCAATTCAGCGTGAATCGCGATCCTTCACGGGCCGTCTGCAAGCCGACTCGCACAGGTGCCCCAGTTGCGACCGTCATCACACCCGTCCTGAGCAACCCTTGCAGATCAATCACCAGATCAAAACGGCGCTGCCTGAGTGTCCCAAGCAGCGAGACCCAGGCCGACCAGCCACCACGTCGTTCAAAGGGAATGGATTCGAACAGTGCTGGATGACCGTCAACAAGATCTCGCAATTCGCGGTTAATGACCCACGAAATTTCGGCGTCGGGGAATCTCTGTTTCAAGACGTTCAGCAGCGGCAGCGTCTGAACCACATCCCCGAGAGCACTCGGTTTGATGAGGCAGATTCGTCGTGGCTGAAGCTGGCTGAAATCAGAAGCGTTTAACCGCCGGAACATCCGTTTTCCCGCGAGCATGAACTGATGGAACAATATCACTCGATTTTAGTTCGTTTCGCCAAAACCCCACAAGAGGAATGAACTTCGAATCCAATAATCCACAGGGCGTGGTCGAGTCGTCGAGGTCCACAAAAACATCAAACAAAGTTGGTCAAGTTGGCCAAGTTCCTATTTTCATAGGCTTTTAACAGGTTCGAAGTTGGTCAAGTTGACCAACTTCGCCCGCTCGCCCGTTATCTTCGGGAGGGCAAGGTTCCACCCGAGCCGTTCTTCTCAAAACGACCAGGTCCGCACCGTACAAAACCGGGACTGGCTCCGAGCTTCGAGGTGCCTGTCCCGCTTTTGTTCCGGTGTCACAGTTTGAACAAAACCGGGACTGGCTCCCGGCTTCAAGGTGCCTGTCCCGCTTTTGTTCCTCAAAGTTCACCCGAGTTCGCGCGACTTCGACCATTTCCCATAATTCATAGGCTTTCAGCAATCATTTCTTCATTTTCCACAACGAAAAAGTTCGCGCGAGTTCACCTGAGTTCGCGCGAGTTCGACCAAGTTTGCCTTTCTCTTTTTCGTGTTTTCGAACTTTCGTGCTTTCGTGATTGGTTTTCATCGTCCATTTTTTAAAAGCGAAATCATCAGGAGCATCACGAAAACACGAAAGTATGAAAGCACGAAAAAATGCAGCCCTCGGCCAAACACCGAACAAAACCGGGACTGGCTCCCGGCTTCAAGGTGCCTGTCCCGTTTTTGCTCCAAAATAACGACAAAAAAATACAAGTACAACAGAAGAAAGTCAATAGAAAAAAGAGGGGCGTTCTTAATGTTTGGAAGGTGCTCATGAAAATGTCTGACAGGGACCCGACGCCAAAACAGTGCACCAGATTTTTTTTGCAGGTGTGACAGGGGATTGTTTCGCACCGTTTGCAAAACGTGTACGGCATCCGCATAGTGGGAATCGAACATGAATGATGTTCGCCTGTCCCATGAATATTGTGCGAGCGTTTAAAGGTAGCGCGACGGTCTGCTCAGACCAGGCACATGATAATTAACCCCGAAAAAAATCTCCTGACCTGTCAGAAAATAAGAATTCCCATGCAATCCACACCCCAGATCCAGCGGCAATGGCAGATACTGATCTCGCTCATGTCCCGGCGAATGGGGATGACGATCAAGGAACTGGCTGCAGAAGTAAACGTCGACGACCGGACGATCCGACGCGATTTGAACACGCTGCGAAAAGCCAATTTCCCGCTGGAAGAACGAGTCACCGCGCATGGCTGCAAACATTGGAAGATTGTTGACGGAGGTGCCCATGTGCCGATCCACTTCAACTGGCCGGAAGCGGTCGCCCTGTATCTGGGCCGACGATTACTCGACCCGTTAGCGGGAACCAACTTCTGGACATCAGCCCAATCGGCATTCAGCAAGATTCGAGCGATGCTGGGTGAGGCGGCACTGACTCAACTGAGTAAAGTCGAGAAAACGTTTCTCCAAACGACGCCGGGGGTCAGCGACTACAGCTCGAAATCCGAACTGATCGACCTGTTGATGCTGGCAATCGAAGATCACAAGATCGCCTGGGTGGCGTACCAGAGCGAACGAGCCACCGAGCCGGTTTCGTTGGAGCTTTATCCATACGGCATCGTGTATCACAAAGGAAGCCTGTATCTGATCGCCTTCTCATGCGAACACAAGATGATCAGGCATTTCAAAATCGACCGGGTGACCGGGGTCGACGTTCAAACACTCCAATTCAGCCCCGACGCAAACTTTCATCTTGCAAAACATCTGGCCAACTCTTTCGGAGTCTTCCACAGTGACGACCACCAGAGCCAACCAAAGAAGATCCGCATCCGTTTCAGTTCTGAAGTGGCCAGATACGTGCAGGAAAAGACCTGGCACTGTTCCCTGGTGGAGGTCTGCCTTCCTAAGGTGCTCGTCAAAACGAACACGGTTGCAGATTATGTTCAATCGTTATGGAAGGTGTCGTCCGAGTCCGATCCCGATTATTTGCCGGACATCGAATAGGTGAGTTTCAACCCGAGCGGTTTTCGTCGTAGTCGCGAATGCGACGTCGGCCTACAGCCCGGGGTTTCAACCCCGGGAAAAATGGCGCAGATAAACCCGAAGAGCCCCTGCGGGGCGTAGGAGTTATTTTCAATTGGAATTTATTTGGCAGACCTGGCGGGATTTCCACAACGCCGATTTACCTGCGCCCTTAACCGGGCTTTGGAAATTGGATGTGGCGGGCTGCCCTGTCCTGGGGCTGAAGCCGCCAGGCTATATGCCTGCGTCGCTCCGCGACTTTGAAAACAGCCATCGCTTTGCGATGTTGAAAACACGGATCGTTTTGCGACTTTGAAAACGGTGATTGCTTCGCAATATTGAAAATGCGTTCGGCTGCTCGAACGTACTCACGACCGTCTTTTGGCGGTGACCACATCGATTTCGTCGTAGTCGCGAATGCGACGGCGGCCTACAGCCCGGGGTTTCAACCCCGGGAAAAATGGCGCAAATAAACCCCAAGAGCCCCTGCGGGGCGGAGGAGTCATTCAGACGTGGGCGGTACGATGACCAACCTGGTGTATCATATGGTTTTCAGCACAAAACACCGCGATCCGCTGATTCAACCTCCCTTTCAAAAGCGGTTGTATTCTTATATCGGCGGAATTATCCGAGACGAAGGAGCCGTCTTGATGGAAGCGGGTGGGATGCCCGACCACATTCATCTTTTGACACGTCTTAAACCAGTTCATTCCGTCGCCGGCTTTCTGAAGATCGTCAAATCCAAATCATCGAAATGGGTCAACGACGAAAAACTGACACCAACCAAGTTTCACTGGCAGGCCGGGTATGGCGCGTTCACAGTGAGCGCGTCGCAAATCCCAGCGGTTCAGAAATATATCCAGAACCAGGAACAGCACCATCGCCGCAAAACATTTCAGGATGAGTTCCTTGATCTGCTGAATCGACACGAAATTGAATACGACGAGAAATACCTCTGGGATTAAACGTTAATTCATGTCAACACATTCCAACACATTGTATGTCCAAACGCTCGGCGCCTATCTGGGTAAGCAAGGCGAGACCGTCACAGTGAAGGTTGACGATCAGGTAAAGCTCGTCGTTCCCATGCATCATCTGGAAGGGATCGTCTGTTTCGGTCGGGTCAGTATGTCAACGTCCTTCGATCGACTTTGATGATGCATTAATTGTGTGACTCCGCGAACCAGGAATGACGATGAAATACCGGCCGCTTCGCGATCGATGTAATATCTGCACTCGTAAGACGTTGCAGCATCGCTTACTTGCGGACAGGGTCAATGGACGATCATCAACAGCGAGGTTCGCGAAACATGCAAGGCAAAGCCTCGCCCCGTCTGGAGTTAATTCCGGGCGGTTCCCCCTTGCCGAAAGGCGGGGGGCGGATTGAAACCAAAAGTCTTAGTGGCGGGTGTTAGCGTGGAAAGTTTCCCCCTTGCCGAATGTCGTTGAGCACGCCAATGACACTAAAGATGGGCGGGAAAAAAGAGAGAGTGTGAAGAATTCGAAGATACCTGACCCTGCCAACTGCCAGGCACGACGAAGAGTCGATCTCGGTCGGTTACTTGTGCGGGGTCGGCAACATGCGCGCAACGACAGGACATCCAAAATCCATTGCGGCATACGTTGAAAAACGTATTGGCCGTCATACGTTTCACAGCGTAAACAGAAATACTTCACGTTTGCAGGGCGAAATTTTATTGAAATCATCATTACAAGAAATTTATCTTGTCGCTCGACCTGGCGTTTCGTGACCCAGCGCCCTTCTTTTCAAGGCTCGTCTATCCTTGAACACATCTACCGGGATAGGGGGCCGCTGCTCGGAGAAGTTGAAATGGTGAGACGTACGTTCTGTATTTCCCTGGCGACCGTCGCGGCAATCTTGTTAAGTGCGGGGAACTGCCCTGCGGGACTGGTGATTAACGTGACCGCTTTTGATTTTACCAACAGCGGTTTCGATGCCGCCAAGCAAACGCTGGCGCAAAACTTGTTCGTTGCGGCCGAGAATGCCTGGCTGGCGAAGGTTGACGCACCTTTTGGTTCCAATGTGACCGTCACCATCGCCAAGGTCGATTTTAAGGCGATCGGTGGCAATGGAGCCACAATCGGTGCTTCGGCAGATACCAATGGACTTCCCAGCACGGTCAATGAAATTGATATCTCAAATGCGGCGAGCATGTTTTATTCGAATACGATTACCGGCATCGGAGCCAATCAGCGGGACGCCTATTCGACGATGTTGCACGAGTTGGGTCACGCCATCGGATTCAATTACCTGTCGGGAGGTGACGGTTACCAGAAGTGGAACGACCGGATTACAGGGACCAATTTCCTGCTCGCCGACGGCACCACGAATGTCACTCTTTCCGGTGCAGGTGCAAATGGCCTCTCGCACGTGAGTGATACGACCTACCCGAACGATCTGATGAAGACCACGGGGGCGAACGGAGTCCGTGATTCCATTTCGACTCTCGATGTCCAGATGCTGCAGGCCGCTTTCAATTATCAGGCCGTGCCGGAACCCGCCACCATTCATCTGGCACTGGCTGGCTTCGGCCTGATGGGGCTTTATCGAGTGTCACGTCGACGAAACGTGATTGCCGCTTGAAAAAAATGTGCCTTGAGCCCGTCGTTGATCACCGGCCTCACAGAATTGCCGTCGCTAAACTGCAGACTTGCCAAGTCAAGTTATCGGGAACGATCGCCTGCGAGTGCAAACGGGAATCAAAAAAGGGAATCACTTAGTCAGCCGAAAAAGGAGCCATCGTATGTAAAGTACTCTAGTGGCTGGTTGACTGAAGTCATCTCTTCAGTCAACTCGCCAGGAGGGTTTCACAGGTGCTTCCGATGAGCGATATCGAACCTGTTCGCAGACTGGTTTTTATCGCAGGAATTTCTCTGTCGAAGATCAGGGATAAGTCCAGATAACGGTTCCCGAGGGTCGTTTTCCTGTGGTCTTCTCGTTGTCACGTCACGCATCGCATGTCAATCGCTGGTGGTAATGATCTTTCGCGTTCTCTGAATCGTGGAAATACCCGGGATCGGATTTGTGACGCTGGCGCCAACGCTGCAACGTTCGTATCTTATACCGGTGACAAATCGCACAACCTGACAACCGGGTTACGCGAGCGAACCGAACCGTACAGAACCTCGGGACCAATGGCCGCCTCGATGACGCGAAGAAATCGTCCTACGCCTAATTCACAGTGGCAAATGAACGACTTGATTTCGGACCTCATCAGGGCTCAGCACGAATGCAATGATTTCAAGATCTCGGACAGCCTGACCAATGGTAATCTGCAACTGGTGTGCATAAATCACCCCGCAAAATGACTTCCCCTCGTTGAGGAGTTGCGTTGTCAGTTCTAGAAAATCTGCGTCGCAAGAGAATACGATTCGCCCTAATTCCGATGCCCGGTCGATGATCCTTGCATCGGACCAGTCTGAAGCGTTGTCCTCATCCGCAGTCAGAACATCAATTCCACGTCGCTGCAATCCAATCGCGATTGAACGGGGAACATGCTGATCGAAATAGAAGGCCAGACTCATGATTGGGATCGCTGCAAAAAGCGAGGAACGGCTTTTCCGCAATGACCGTGAAACGAACCTCAATCAGTCGTTGGCACGGCTGACGTATTGACCTGTACCTTTGGCGGCCGCATCCAAAGCCCCCTTTGATGCAAGCAATTTTCGCCGCAGGTCGAGATTTTCTGTCTGCGTTCGTAGAACGGCAACGCGATCGAGTTGATCGGCAATCAACGCATCCAGCGTCGACTGATGGTCGTAGTAATAAGCCAGTGCAGTGTAGATTTGAGGCAGCGAAAGATGCGGATGCTGCCGCTGAATTTCATCGGCATCCCAATGATGCGCGATCCGATCCAACGCGATTTCGATAACCTTGGTTGTCGTTCCGGTGATTGTCGCCACACCAGACTGATCAATCGTGAGATGTGGGTATGTCACCGCAATCATCATGTCGTCCTTCATCACTAACTTTATTCGCCAGACCTGTCTTAATACCAGACTAGCCTGCGGCAATGGCTTTGGAAAGACTTTATCGAACACAAGAACCAGCGCTGAACGGGTTAAGCAATACTGAGACAGTCGCCGCATCATCGCGATGCGGCAACAGGGGAAGCTCGTTTGGCGCAGAGTCATGTCGAGAGGCAAACACCAAAAAAATGAACTTGAATGAACGTTCCGCACGACGCCCGAAAACGACAATCGACGACAGCAAATCTAAATTTGTCGGACTTTGTCTACTCTTATTCGGCCCGTGATGGATCCGCCGAGTCCTCAAGTTTTTTCCAGAATCTTTCGTGAGTGACGTGTAATCCCAAGACAAGTGGTTGGGCAGTCTGACTGAACCATCTTGATTTGAAAGATCCAGGATCGGTGCAAATTTGTTGGTATCCGACAAGTATATTCGTCAGAATATCCCTGTTTTTGTGTTGAAATTATTGAATTGCCGGTAGATTTGTGTTCGTCTGAAAACGTTCGTCTTCTAGGCGAGAGGAGACGTGCCACGTACCTTCATCATTAAGGCGAGGCAATCATGACAAACGAGAATGTTTACGAAGTCGACGAATGTGCGGGAAGGCGTCCGTTGTTCTACTTCCCGCTGCTGGGCCGTCCCGTAGACGGGTTTCTGGAGGAACTTCTCAACCCAGCGTCAGGCGGGACTCTCACGGTCCCTGAAGCAATGGGTCGTTTCGGGAACTTGAGGGTGATGAGGGCTGCGCTCGCGAGTGCGATGCGCGACCGTTTTCGGCGTCCCAGGCTTCGAGGCTATCCTCCTCGCGTTTTCATTTCCTATCGATGGGGTGATGAAAAAACGAAGAAGTGGATCGGCGAATTGGCCAATTATCTTGAAGCTCGCGGCCTTTGTGTGGAACTCGACCTCTATAACCAGGACAAAGTGGGCGAACACGGTTTGGGCATCATGCATTTCGTGTCGTGCATTGCGAATTGCAAATTATTCCTGCCGGTTATTACCCCGGAATATGCCGAAGGCTGGCTTCGTACCTATATTTATGAAGAGGTGCATTTATCAAATCAATTAGAACGCGTCGGTCTTCGCAAGTTCCCTCTCTGGAAGTCGGGCGAAAGTTTTCCTGATTGTTGGCGCCAGAGTTCCCGCGTGATTGATCTAAGGCAGAACCCTGAAGACTTTTCACCCATTCAATTCTCGTATCAGGGTCTCGTGCTGTCGGAAGCCGAGCAGGATCGACTCGTCGACTTGCTGGTAAAAGTCGAATCGCTACTGTGCGATGGGCACTTTGATGAAGTCATGCAGTTGCTGGCCGGACACCCCGAGTTTGCGAAAACGGATGAATACCGACAAGCGAAAGCCCTTGCGCTGGACGGCATGGGGCGCGCTGAAGACGCAGCGGATTGTGCCTTACAGGTTCTTGCTGATGGTCTTTGTACTGACGAGACCAGGCTCGATCTCTGTTTAGTTCTCTGCAAATTGGGATACAAAAAACAGGCACTTTTCTATCTTTGTGCGCTGTCTCCTCAGAGTGAAGTCTACGGCTGGTATGTCAGCAAACTCAAAGGAAGTCTGTTAGATGACCTATGCGCTTACAGGGCTGCTTTGAACCACCTGCAATTCGCCGAACGGAACCATAATGGGTACGGTGTTGCACTGAGGTATCCCGAGGGTGCGGGGGCCGGCAAGGGGGGAATTCCTGAGACTGGCGTGGTGCTCTATTTCCACAAGGCCGACATACTCAATGACCTTGGGTATGTGTACTTGTTCAAACTCGGCGATGCACACCGAGCTTTGGAATATTTTCAGAGGGCCCTCGAGCAGATGGAGGACCACGTCCTTGCATTGTGTAACATTGTCGTGTGTCTTGTAATGCTGGGAAGAGAGCGAGAAGCCAAAAAGACGCTCAAAGTGGCGATGAAGCGACAGGGCAAATCTTCTCATCTGAAGCGGATCGACGAACAGCTTCGTCAGGGGCTGATTTCGACGATACGTCTACCTCACTTTGCGCGGGGATCAGAGCTGGTAACCCACCGATGTGATCGTTGCGGGGCAACGTACGGCCTCGGCGAATCTGACGTGGTGTGTGGTCGTTGTGGCTGTGACTACACGATGCTTCCAAATCAAGGTTCTGAATGTCCATGTTGCAGCCATCGGGGGGTCGTGTTACTCGGCAAATATGCCGAATTGTCCCGAGGGCTGAGGCCGGGTTGCCCTATTTGTGAGATTGGTACAATTCGCGCGGAATTGGCTCCTCAATGAAGTCTCTTTGGTTTTTTAGACTTTTGCAATGACTCAATTGCCGTCGGAAATCGAAGATGCCATTCGCGAACGCGCCTTGGCATCGGGAGTCGATATTGAAACCTAGATCCTCAATCTGGTGAAACAAGACGGCTTGTGAGACATCCCCTCGCCGCCGAAGCGGCGGATGCCACATGAAGAGTTTCGGGCAAGAGTCGATCAGATTATTCAGTCCCACGGCATCAGCAACGGTCATTTCGACGACAGCCGCGATTCGATCTATGCCGTAAGGTGTGAATGAACCGGCCGTGCCGGCCGAAAAAAAGTCGTATCCGTTTCAGTTCTGAGGTGGCCAGATACGTCAAGGACAAGGCCTGGCACCCGTCCCAACAAATCATCAGGGAAAAGGATGGGAACGTCGTGCTGGTTTCCCTTTGCCGGAAGGTGGGGGGCGGATTGAAACATTGCCGCCTGTGACCGACCCCACACTTCCTGCCACGTTCTCCCGTGATCGCAGTATCCTGTAGCCAATGTCTGATGGGCATCTTATGGGGTCGGAATTGAAGATCCGACCGAAGATTGACGCCGCTGGTAGGCCCGAACGGCCAGACCAAGAGCACCGAGTCCCAGTAGAGCGAAAGTCGATGGCTCGGGGACCGCTGACGAATCGAGAACGTCAACGCCACCGCTATAGGTCGTCGAAAAGTACAAAGGAGGGTATGCCTGGTGTAATGAGTTGCCTGTGTAATCCCAGCCAACCACAACGTTTCCGCTATATGACGCCGTCAGTGTGTATACTTCTCCCGAAATCAACAGCGGATGGTTGACCGACACCAAGTCCCACACCGGTACCGTAGTCGTAAAATAGGGGGCCACGCCGCTCCAGGTCTCAAGCACCTGGTTTGACGAGTCTGTTAACGTCAGTTGAACCGAATCAGTCCCCGACTGCCAGATCGCTGCCAACACCTCGGAAACGTTACCGGTCTCCGCAGCGGCAAAGTTGACATATGGTTGATGCCCAGCACCGACTTGCCAGGCATTACCTCTCGCATATTCACCTTCGGTGACTAAATCATGAAAAAGGTAGCCAGCACCGGCGCGATCATTCATAACAAACAACATTGTCACACTCGCAATTGACAATACAACATTTCCAAGCATCTTACTCATCTGATAACCCTTAATTGATTAAAACACGTTAATAGAACAGCTGGCGCGCACTAACACATGCGACACACTCATGACTCATGAAAACAGCTAGAGAATCGATCAACTGCATGCTTGCAGTTGATTGCTCACTGCCGTACCTGGGTGCGAAACATCTTTCGACGACCCAGCACTACTTCACCAGACGAAGACAACTTCACAAAAACATTTCACGTCGGCCCATTCCTTGTTTTATTGAGTTGCTACCAGTTCACACGGCGCGAAGACTTGTGCTGTATTCTCGCGATAAAACACAGCAATCTTTGCGACCAGTATCAAGCTCATTAACAGGACGATAAGTCGTGACAGAAGAGACAACACCCGCAGTCAGTGTTAACTAAGTATTAACACACCGCATGACCCTGTTATCCTGCGGCTAATGAATTGAGTGATACAGAGAAGTCACTTGATTCGAAGGAACTCTATTTTACAAAACGCGGGTGGCGGATAAATTCTTTGCACGCTTGAGGCAAAAGAGATTATTTACTTAAGTCGCGAGACATTCCCCGTCACAGTCGGAAGATTTTAACAGCAGACATCAAAGCCAATTTCGCAGTGAGTCGTTTTGGCGTGCATTCCTGCTGGCGTGTACGGAGTGCAACACTCTTGTCGGTGGCCGAAGAAAAAAGTTCTCTTTTGAGAACGGAGATGGCATGTCACCTTTCACGGCACGCTGAATCGAACATGAAAACGTCGCCACCCCACCGCCGCTGCGGCGGTGGTTAAAAGGTCTTTTCCCTGGATCTTGCCATCACGTTGTGTATGCGTGAATCGTGTTTCGATGTAGGGCAAAGGCCCGGTGACCACCACCGCGGGGGTGGTGGGGTTTCGTTGGGTGGCGGGCTTCATCGCGACTCCCGATGAAAAATGGATCCTGGCTTGCCGCTTTTTGCCGTGAAAACGGGTCGGGCCCCTACCCGTGAATGCTGGGAGACTTGCCATCACGTTGCGTATGGGTGAATCGTCTTTCAATGTAGGGCAAAGGCCCGGTGACCACCACCGCGGGGGTGGTGGGGTTTCGTTGGGTGGCGGGCTTCATCGCGAATCCCGATGAAAAACGGATCCTGGCTTGCCGCTTTTTGCCGTGAAAACGGGTCGGGCCCGTACCCGTGAATGCTGGGAGACTTGCGATCACCTTGTGTAGGCGTGAATCGTCTTTCGATGTAGGGCAAAGGCCTGATGACCCGCTTTGCCCGAAAAATGGGTCAGACCCCACATGATTGGTGTTAGGTTTCTCTGCAAACGACAGGTAGGGGGTCAGACCCATTTTTCGGGCAAAGCTCCGCTGAGCACCACCACAGGGGTCGCGGGGCTGCGATGCGGTTGCAAAAAAAAGTGTTGTGTTGTGGTATCGCGAATCCTGAATTCACGGCGTGAGACCAGATCAGGAGTGACGCAGGTCGGTCGGAACGGTATTCTTTGATCGGTCGCCGTTTTTGTCCTGAGGGACTGTTTTTCTGGAAAAGAGACTGATGTTGGAATTCCAGCTTGGCCAGCAGTTGTCGAATGTCGCTCGTCGTATTGGTCGCTTGTGGATGTGGCGGCAGTTGACGTGGTCGTGGTTGATTCTTTCTCTTCTGGTAGCGGGCTGGGCGATTGCCGGTCGACCGGTGATTCCCGGAATGGCCTGGATCTTTGCCGCGGCCTTGGCAGCGACACTTGTCTGGATTCGTTCGAAAACTCTGGCGACGCCGAAGATGGATGTCGCTCGAAATATCGAGCAGGCCTTTCCTGATCTGAATTCACGTCTGCTGGCGGCGATTGAACAATGTCCCGATCTGCAGACGGGACGGATGAACGTCCTGCAGCGTCAATTGATTTCCGAAGCGGTCCACCATGCCCGCATGAATGACTGGACGGAAGCGGTCCCGCCGCGACAGATGACTCGTGCCGTGATTGGCCAGTTCGCGGCCATGGCTTCGTTCGTTGTTATCGGCTTGATCGCCATGCAGGCTTCGACGAAATCCGCAGCGGCAGTTGCCAGGAACCCGGTTTACGTCGAAGCAGCCAAGGGTGAACTCCCTTTGACTGTTGAGCCTGGCGATGCCGAACTGGAACGAGGAAGCAGTCTGCTGGTCCTTGCCCGCTTTAAGGGGACCCCGCCCGCCGATGTCCATGTGATCTGGAAGGGTGCTGATGCCAATGAAGTTCGATTGCCCTTAACGAAAAGTCTGGATGATCCGGTCTTCGCGTCACGAATTCCGGTCGTGAAAGAGGACATCACTTATCGCGTTGATTTTGACGGAAAGCAGACCTCAGACTACCGGATCACCGTCTACGACCTTCCGTCACTGGTTCGAGCGGATCTGCATCTGCAGTTTCCCAGTTACACCAAGCTGGAACCAAAGACCCTGGAAGACGCGTTTGAAGCGACCGTTGTTGAGGGGACAGCGGTCACGATTACCTGTCAGGTCAACAAAGATCTGGTATCGGCGAAACTGGTCCCGGCGAGTGGACCTGCTTTCGATCTGCAACTCGACCCGGCCAACCCACAGAGGTATCTGGTCCGATTCACTCCGACAGCCCGAATGAAGTTGAAGTTGGAACTGGTCGACGCCGCGGGGCGTAAGAATCGCGATCCGGAAGAATTTCACATCGATGTTGTCCCGAATAAAATTCCCGACCTGAAGCTGGCGTTTCCCGGCAAAGACGTGAAAGTGTCGCCGCTGGAAGAGGTTGCCCTGGAAGCGACGGTGATCGACGACTTCGGCGTACTTGAAACCGGTTTGGTCGTGCAGTTTCCCGGTCGAGATCCGATCACATTGCCGCTCGGTCAGGATCTAAATGGCGGCCAGCAGCACAAGCTTTCGTCGATTCAGAAGCTGGAAGACTTCCGAGTTCAGCCTGATGAATTGATGACATATTACCTGTATGCCGATGACCACGGACCGGATGGTCAGCGACGTCGGACCAGCAGCGACGTCTTTTTTGCGGAAATCCGTTCGTTCGAAGAGATTTATCGTCAGGTCGATCAACAGGGAGCGGGCGAGATGCAAAACTCGCAGAAGCCCCCCGAGTCGCTGGCGAAATTGCTGGAACTTCAAAAGCAAATCATCATCGGGACTTGGAAGCATGTCAGGATGATTGAACCGAAATGGTCGCCGAAGTTCGCCCAGGACATTGGCCTTTTGCACGAGAGTCAGACGCAAGCACTGACCAAGCTTTCGGTGCTGCGTGAAAAGATGAATCAGCCGCAATTGCAGCCGATCTTTTCCACGATCAAAGACGCCATGACAAAGGCAGAATCAGAATTGGGCCGGTCCGTGGCTGAGCAAGGATTCCCGCCGCTGACGGACGCGTCGGTTGCCGAACAGGCTGCTTACCAGGGGTTGCTGAAACTGCGCGCCAAGGAGCACCTGCTGATGCAGTCCAAGTCGAAGGGGAATGGTCAGCAGAACGAAGAAAAAGAAAAACTCGATCTGGAACTGAAGCAGAAAAAAGATCGCTACGAATCCGAAAAGGGGGCGACGAAGAAGGAAGAAAGTAACGTCAACCGCGAAGCCCTGGCGGTGCTCGATCGCCTGAAGGAACTGGCTCGACGTCAGGAAGAGCTGAACCAGCAGCTCAAGGAACTTGATACGCAAATGCGTCAGGCCAAAACAGACGCCGAAAAGGAAGAAATCGAACGGCGGCTGAAACGACTGCGGGAAGAGCAGCAGCAACTGCTGCACGATTCGGACGAACTTCGCAACAAGTTGAACAAGTCGACTCAGCAAGAGATGGTCGCCGACACGAAACAGCAACTGGAGCAGACTCGACAGCGAATGGTCGAGACGGCGGAAAAGCTGCGTGAGGGACAGGTCTCGCAGGCACTGAATTCCGGAACGAGGGCCGAGCGAGAACTGAAACAGCTTCACGAAGATTTTCGGAAGCAGACTGCCGCTCAATTCGCTGACGCGATGCGTTCGATGCGGGACGAAGTACGTCAGTTGGCTGATCGCGAAAAAGAACTTTCCGAACAACTGGCGCAGTTAGGAGAAGAATCGCGTCGGACACTGCGGCAGTCGCAGGAACGGGCTCAGTTACAGGCGGAATTTCAGCAACAGCAGCAGCAAGCCAACCAGATTGTCGACCATGCCAAGCAGGTCGTTCAACAGGCGGAGACATCCGAACCGCTGTTGTCAAAACAGCTTTATGACATGCTTCGTTCGACGCGTGAGTCGAAGATGGATCAGGCGCTGACCGCAACGCAGCAACTGCTGAAGCAGGGGATTCTTCCGGAAGCAGCCAAGGCCGAGCAGCAAGCTCGTTCGGGGATCGATCAACTGAAGAACGGGATTGAACGAGCCACCGAATCGGTACTGGGGAACGAAGTCGATTCCCTGAAACGGGCGAAAAAGGAACTGGCCCAGTTGTCTCAACAACTCGAAAACGAGATTCGCTCCAATTCCAAGCCGGGCGAAGGGGACCAACAAGGGAAACAGCAAGGCAAACCCGGAAGCGGTGAAGGGAAAGCACCCGGAACGGACGGTCAGGGGAAAGAAGGTCAGGGGAAAGAAGGTCAAGGAAAGGGGGAAGGACAAGCAAAAGGTGAAGGACAAGGCGAGGGTCAGGGGACGCCTGGCGAATCCGATAAACCCGGCCAGCCGTCAAATACACCTGGTGAAGGAAAAGGGACGGGTCAAGTTCCGGGGAATGGCGCGGGCCAGGGAGCCGGCGGTGAAGGAAGTCCCGGCGAACCTTCGTCCGATGCCAGTTCGCGAACGAAATCAAAACCCGATGGAAATGAACGACCCTCATCGCGTCAAAGCCCTGCGGGCTTGCGGAGCGGTAAGGGTAGCGGTAACGGCCCACGACCCGGCGGCCCGGGTGGTCAGCAACCACAGCCAGGCGAAGAGAATTCCGAAAACGGCAGTAGCGGTGGTAATGGCCAGGGGGGTGGGCCGCTGACGGGAGGAAACTACGCGGAATTCAACGAAAAACTTCGTGATGTTGAATCAATGATCAGCGATCCCCGGTTACAGGCAGAAGTTCAAAAAGTTCGGGACCGAGCCCGAAGTGCTCGTGCGGAATTCAAACGACATACGCAGACACCTAACTGGGATCTGGTCCGCACGACAGTCCATCAGCCGATGATCGAACTTCAGCAACGGCTGGCGGACGAAATCGCCAAGCAGGAATCACCCGATTCGCTGGTCCCGGTCGATCGCGACCCGGTTCCAACACGCTATCGTGACCTGGTTCGGGGTTATTATGAGCGGCTGGGATCAGGGAAAGACGAATAAACGTTAGAAACAAAAAGAAAAAGTCGATACAATTTCGCGATGACGCGAGCTCCCTGCTTATGGTTTTTCATCACTTCCGTCGCCAAATTCAGAATGAAAAAGGATTCATTTCCTGGATCATGTAAACTATTAACTGAAGGCATCAAGTCACTTCAGTCTCCAAAATCGGAATGACAGCATGAGCGATATTGAAGAACTGGTCCAACAAGAAACAATCGTCACGACGTCAAAACCAGCTCCGGTCACTCGGACGAAACGACAACCTCAGTACACAGTGATTGTCCTGAACGACGACTTGCATACATTTGCTTACGTCATTGACGCACTCTGTCGAGTCTGCGGACATTCGTTAGAAGATGCGTATCGGCTGGCCGTAGAAATTGATGCCAATGGTCAGGCGGCCGTCTGGACCGGTGCGATGGAAGTTGCAGAACTGAAACGCGATCAGATCATCGGCTTTGGCAGCGATTTTTACGCCGAGAAACCCGTCACCTTTCCGCTGGGCTGTTTCATTGAACCGCTCGCGTGACTTTTTGATTGTTGCAGTTTCATTTTTGCAGTTCACTGTGGCAGTTCACTGTGGCAGTTCACTGTGGCAGTGATCGGCACGGAAACGTCCACTGGTTTTACGTTGGTCAATCGTGTCGCTAGAGTATTTTGATCCCGTAATTTCTTTTTCACTTCACTGATTGACACCCGAGGACGACTTTCATGAGCCACCGTTCCCATCGACGCGATTTTCTCAAATCATCGACCGCTGTGCTTGCCGGCGCGACGATGCCTTACTGGTTTACTTCGGCGAGTAATCTGGCACTCGGTCGTCAAAGCGTGAATGATCGACCGGTACTCGGTTGTATCGGAACCGGGGACCGCTGGAACGCGGTTGGCCCCAATGCCATGGCATTTTCGGATTGCGTGGCGGTGTGCGACGTCGATCGTCAGCATGTGGAAAAGGGTCGTAATCGAGTCAAAGAGATTCAAAGCAAGAAGGGGTTCACTGGCGAGCCCGAGATGTACGAAGACTACCGCAAACTGCTCGATCGAAAAGACGTGCAAGTTGTGACGATTGTGACAACCGACCACTGGCATTCAAAGATTGCGATCGAAGCGATGCAGGCGGGCAAAGACGTCTATTGTGAAAAGCCCCTGACGCTGACGATTCTTGAAGGTAAACAGATCATCAAGGTGTTGAACGAGACCAAGCGGGTCTTCCAGGTCGGGACGCAACAACGTTCAGAAATGTCTGCCAACGATGGGAAGATCAAGAACCAGTTTCTGAAGGCTGTGGCGATCGCACGCAGCGGTCGTTTGGGCAAGATTAATAAAGTGACCTGCGGGATTAATGGTGCTCCAAAGAACGACAACCCAATTCCTGTGGCCGATATTCCTTCGCACTTGAACTGGGATATGTGGCTGGGTCAGGCTCCGATGACCGATTATCTGCAAGGGGGATTCGGCAACAACAAGAATTATCCGGAATCGAGAACTCATTACGAGTTCCGCTGGTGGTACGAATATTCCGGTGGCAAGATGACCGACTGGGGTGCACACCACGTCGATATCGGCATGTGGGCGCTGGGAATGGATAACAGTGGACCGATTCTGGTCGAAGGGACGGCGGAACATCCCGTGCCATTCGAAAACGGAATGCCGACGGTTTCCAATCGATATAACGCCGCGACGAAATTTAACGTGACGGCCAAGTTCGAAAACGGAGCCGAAATGTTGATCACCAGCGAAGGTGACAACGGCGTTCTGATCGAGGGGACGGAAGGCCGAATCTTCGTGAACCGTGGAAAGCTGACGGGTGCTCCTGTGGACGATCTCGCCAATAATCCACTGCCAGACTCTCTGCTCAGAGAACTTTATAAGGGTAAAGAGCCGAAGGGTGGCGGGAACGCTCACATGGAGAACTTCTTCAATTGTGTGCAAGACCGAGGTTTGCCCGTCAGCGACGTCTACTCACACCATCGCGCGATGACAACCTGTCACCTGGCGAACATCGCCATCCGACTGGGTCGCAAGATCGAATGGGACCCCAAGACCGAACAGATTATTAATGACAAAGATGCTGCCAAGTGGATTACCCGCGAACAGCGTAAGGGCTACGAGATCAACATCAGTGTCTGATGTAATCCTCGGATTAATCTTCGCCGAGCCGACATTTTCTACCGAAAGTGTCGGCTCGTGTGTTTAGAAAGAGCAGCAAACTTGGCAGATTTCTGAACTCCAAACTGCGACCCTTGCAAGGAGAAGAAGACTTGCAATTGTAAAAATCGGGCGAAAAAACGCTTGCATCAATTCGCCGCTTTGATCATTATTTTACCAAACTGGGGATTTGTAAAATATGTGACGATTACGAACTGCTTGTCACGCCATCGTATAACATGGCCCCATTGAAAACTTCTTATGTCACGCGCTGGTCATTTCGTAAAACAAATTGAAGGATATCGGGCATTCATCCCAGCGATGTTGCCACCTGCGCCACCCTTGACCTACACGACGGACTTGATTCGATCACTTTCCATTTCGGACCAACGCGTTGCCCGGCTTGACGGGGTGACCTCGACTCTTCCCAATCCAGACCTGTTCATTTCTATGTACGTTCGTCAAGAAGCCGTCCTCAGCTCCCAAATTGAAGGAACACAAAGCACTTTGGAGGACGTTCTTCAATTTGAGATCGATCCAAATGGCGAGGAACTTCCACGAGACGTTGGCGAGGTCGTGAATTACGTGGCGGCGATGAACCACGGCCTACAGCGACTCTCTCAACTTCCCCTCTCGCTACGGTTGATTCGGGAAATTCACGGCTTGTTGATGCAGGGAACACGCGGTGGAGAAAAAACTCCCGGCGAGTTCCGCACGAGCCAGAATTGGATTGGACCGCCAGGTTGCACTCTGGCATCGGCATCTTTCATACCACCACCGGTTCATGCGATGACCGAGGCACTGGGAAACCTGGAATCCTTCCTTCACGATCAATCGTTGCCGGTCCTGGTCCAATGCGGTTTAGCTCACGCACAATTTGAAACGATCCATCCATTCCTCGACGGGAATGGACGTGTCGGGCGATTGCTCATCACCTTCCTGCTATGTTCCCAATCCGTGTTGCAACGTCCGCTGTTATATCTGAGCTTTTACCTGAAGCAAAACCGTTTGGAATACTACGATCGCCTGACGGCGATCCGTGAACACGGGGACTGGGAAGGTTGGTTGAAATTCTTTCTACGGGGCGTAGCTGAAGTCAGTCACGAAGCAACCGAAACCGCACGTCAGATTTTGGCTCTGCGCGAGGAACACCTGCGCCTTATCCGTGATCGTGAGAGGATCAACAGTACTTATGGATTAAGCCTGCTCGACCATCTCTACGCGCAACCAATCACCACGGTGCGGCTTGTCGAAACTTGGCTTGAGTCCTCCTTCGCAACGGCGAATAAGGTCGTCAATCAATTTGTCGAGCTCGGCCTCCTTCGCGAAATGACTGGCTTTGAGCGGAATCGTCGTTTTAGCTATGACCCCTATTTATCCGTGTTCTCCAGGACTGGGCGAACTCCCACAAGCGCGAGCGATGTGGTCGCCTGAAAAGAATGAATCAACGCCACCCGACTTGTGTGAATGAAAAGTCATTTGTCGTTTCTTGAAAACTGAGCACTGATGCATCAACACCTGAAACATGCCGTAACCGAGTTACTGGATGATCGACGTCTCTCTGCCGAGATCATGAAGTCTGCCGTCGGGGCCATCATGGATGGCGAATGTTCCGAGGCAGAAATCGCTGCATTTCTGACGGCGCTCCGATGCCGTGGCGAATCGGTTGGCGAATTGGTGGGCGCGGCGAAGGCGATGCGGGAACGTGCAACGTTGATGAATTGCCGGACTCAACGCCTGCTTGATACTTGTGGTACCGGCGGCGATTTACTGCAGACCTTTAATATCAGTACGGCGGCAGCCCTGGTCGCCGCAGCCGCAGGTCAGCCGGTGGCCAAGCACGGAAATCGAAGTGCGACTAGTGCCAGTGGTTCGGCCGATGTGCTTGAAGCCCTGGGTGTCAACTTGAAATTGACCGCCGACCAGGTGGGACAGTGCATTGACGAAATCGGAATCGGATTCTGTTTCGCGCCACTTTTGCATGGAGCCATGAAGCATGTTGCACCCGTTCGCAAGCAGCTTGGGTTTCGCACAATTTTCAACCTGCTTGGTCCTTTGACGAATCCAGCGGGCGCGACTTTCCAGGTGATCGGAACAACGCGAACGCATGTGGCGGAACTGTTAGCACAAGCCTTGCATGAACTGGGTATCCAGCGGGCGCTGGTTGTTTGTGGTCATAATGAGCTGGATGAAGTCAGTCTCTGGGGTGAAACAGCGGTCTTCGAAGTCTCGCCCGCGGAAGTCACCCGCCACACGTGGAACGCACAGACACTTGGTTTGCCCGAGTGCCATGTCGATTCGCTACGCATTAGCGATGCCAGACAAAGTGCTGAAATTATCCTGCGAGTATTTGCAGGAGAGCGAAGTCCCGCCTATGACATGGTGGTGGCCAATGCCGGGGCGGCTCTCTTAGCGGCGAACCAGGCCGATTCCATTCGAGCGGCCGTGGCTGTCGCTCAAGGTGTCATCGACCGGGGCGAAGCATTGGCGTTAGTTGAACGATTGAAAGACTGGACGAACCGTCAATGAAACTACGAACCGAAATCCTGAACGGTCTGACATGCCATATTGTGGACGGCCTGGCTGAAGGGGTTAAGCCACGTTGTGTGGTTGTACTCTGTCACGGATATGGTGCATCAGGAACGGACCTTGTCGGGCTCGGGCAAATGCTTCTTCGTCAGCCACGAATGTCGGCTGCGGTCCAATTTTTGTTTCCTGAGGCGCCGATGACACTTGAGGCATTAGGGATGCCGGATGGGCGAGCCTGGTGGCCACTCGATATGCGGCGATTGCAAATGGCTGTCGCGCTGGGGACTTTTCACGAACTGCGAAAGGACTGTCCAGCGGAACTTCCTGCTGCGCGTGAGATGTTACTGGGACTGATTCGACAATGGTCAGAAAGCATCGGCGTCCCCGTGAGTCACTTCGTTCTGGGTGGATTCTCGCAAGGCTCGATGCTGGCGACCGACGTCACGTTACAATTTGATGAGAATCCTGCGGGGCTGGTGATTTTTTCAGGAACATTAATGAACGAAGATGTCTGGCGTGACCGCGCAACGCATCATAAAGCATTGCGGGTTCTTCAGTCGCACGGAACGAACGACCCGCTTTTGCCATTTCCCGCTGCAGGTTGGGTGAGAGATCTGCTGAAACAGGGGGGGGCAGACGTCGAATTCCTGCCATTTTCTGGTGGACACGAAATCCCTCATACAGTTCTCGATCGATTTGGGACTTTTGTCCGGGAAATTATGGGTGATGGCAGGACATCCGTATAATTCACTTGCTGATCACTGGTGCTTTGGCAGACTTTTCAATCTGGATTCTGTGCCGCTGCTTTGGAGTCTTCGGAAAAGCCGTGTCTTCGACTTTTCAGTGACTTAAGTTCGAAGAGCACTGCTTGACCCAAAGCGGTCAAGCAGTGGCACAAGACAAAACTGCCGAGGCAATCGCCTGGCGGGATTCCTGAAATATGTGTGAAAGAACCATGCAAAATAAATCACGAGTCGAAACCCATTCAACAACAATCCTCGCGGTCAGACATCGAGGCGAAGTGGCGTTGGGGGGTGATGGTCAGGTCACGTACGGGACGGCCATCCTGAAGGCGGACACGCGAAAGATCCGCTGGATTCTCGACAAAAAGATGCTTGTCGGATTCGCCGGGTCGACGGCCGACGCGTTCTCATTGCTGGAACGGTTTGAAGCAAAAGCTAAGAATTTTCCCGGAAACCTGCCCCGTGCAGCGACGGAGCTGGCTCGCGACTGGCGGACCGATCGCATCCTGCGAAAGCTGGAAGCGATGATGATTGTCGTCGATGCCGATCATAGTCTGCTGGTCACTGGTCAGGGCGACGTCGTGCAGCCGGCCGACGGAATCCTTGGGATCGGCTCCGGCGGAAACTATGCCGTGGCTGCTGCCCGAGGTTTAATCCGTCACTCTAACCTTTCCGCCGCAGACATCGTCCGTGAATCGCTGAAGATCGCCTCCGAAATCGACATCTACACCAATGACAATATCATCGTCGAACAGTTTGGAATCACGAACAGGACAGACGTAACGCCTGGGCAGTGATTCGAAAGGGATTTATTTTGCGCGACATGACACCACGGCAGATTGTGGCCGAACTCGATCAGCACATCGTCGGACAGGACAAAGCCAAACGGGCTGTTGCGATCGCACTGAGAAACCGCTGGCGATGGCAACGACTTGCCGACGATGTGCGTCGTGAGATCACTCCAAAAAATATCATCATGATCGGTCCGACGGGTGTTGGAAAAACCGAAATCACACGACGCCTGGCCAAGCTGATCGGTTCACCCTTCGTCAAAGTCGAAGCGACGCGGTTCACCGAAGTGGGCTACGTTGGCCGTGATGTTGAAAGCATGATCCGCGAGCTGGTCGATGCATCGATCAATCTGGTCAAGCAGCGCCGACGGGGTGAAGTCGAAAAGGATGCGACCAGGAATGTCGAGGACCGGCTGCTGGATTTGCTCGTGCCGCACGAACCTCGTCAGCTTCCTCGTGATGGCGAGAATGAGTCCACCGCTCAAGATGAACATGAAGCACGGCATGAACGGACACGAGAAAAGTTTCGACAGATGCTTCGTACCGGGTCGCTCGACGAAAGACAGGTCGAACTGTCAGTGCAACAGAAGAAGGTTCCGGTCCAGATGTTTTCGAATATGGGCCTGGAACAAATGGATGTTGATTTCCAGCAGTTATTCGAACGTGTGATGCCAAAGCAGTCGAAAGACCGCAAGGTCACGGTCAAAGAGGCTCGTCGCATCCTGCTGGAGCAAGAAACCGAATCATTGCTCGACAAAGACGCGATTCACGACGAAGCATTGCGACTTGCCGAAGACAGCGGAATCGTGTTCCTGGATGAAATCGACAAGATCTGCACGTCAGGGGAATCGGGTCACGGTGGTACGGACGTCAGTCGCCAGGGTGTCCAGCGTGATCTGCTGCCGATTGTCGAAGGGGCCACCGTCAACACACGATATGGCTCGATCAAGACGGACCACATTTTGTTTATTGCTGCGGGAGCGTTTCATTCGTCCAGGCCTGCGGACCTGATGCCGGAGCTTCAGGGTCGGTTTCCCATCCGAGTGGAACTTGATGACCTGACGAAATCGGACTTCCTCCGAATTCTGACCGAGCCATCAGCCTCGATCACCAGGCAGTATCAGCAATTGCTTGCCGTCGACGGGATTCAGGTTTCGTTCACGACCGATGGTCTTGCGGAAATCGCCGAAGTCGCCTGGCGGGTCAACCAGTCGACTCAAAATATCGGAGCTAGTCGGCTGCATACGATCATGGAACGGCTGTTAGAGAACGTCAGTTTTGAAGGCCCGGATGCCGCGGCGGCTGAAATTAGCGTTGATCGGGAATTCGTCAAACGGCAACTTGAAGAAATCAGCCGGGACGAAGACCTGAGCAAGTTTATTCTGTAAACCCCCACTGGTTTGTGAGCCTAAACGGTGAGCCAAAAACCGTAGCATGGGCTTCAGCCCGTGCGCCACAACTTTTCGTGCGGGCTAAAGCCCAGACGACAACACTTCATAAGCCCGATGGTTACTTCGTCCAGTCGATCGCTTGAAACAGCTTGCTCAACTTTTGGCCGCGTGCTGGATTCAGCATTGAAACGTGTGCAATGCGGCCTTGCAGGTGGTGGTAGAAGTCTTCGACCTGATTGCGATTTTGGGTCGAGGGTCCGTGCCGAAGACAGTTCGTCAGGATCGCCTTCAGCTTGTCAAAGTCGGCACGAGCGACATTGGGTCGCTCATTCACGACGACGCCCGTCACTGTCAGTCTCTGGTGAGCACGAAGAATTCGGCTCTTTGAATAGTTAAAGTTGAATCGTTCCTGCCGGACGATTTTATAAACGAGTTGAATCATGGTTCCCAAGGCATAGTGCAGGTCAGACGGACCCGAGATCGTGAGATCGTCGGCGTACCGTGTGTATGTTGCTCCAAATGATCTGGCAAATCCGGACAGTCGGATGTCCATCCCGAATGCGGATAAGTTTGCCAAGGCGGGGGACGTGGGAGCACCCTGTGGCAGGTGTCTGCGAAAGTACGGAACAATCGCGTAGGGCCCCTGCTCTTGAAAGCGAAGATTGCCGGGCAATGCCGAGGTTGTCAGCGAACCGAGCCAGATGGCGACTTCGCGAGAATAGCCCAGACTTCGAAAGATCGCCACGACTCGAGCAAAGCTGACTGTCGTATAGAAATTCTCCAGATCAAATTTCAAGAGTATTGTTTGTCCGACGTGTGGAAGAGCATTCGTCAGTATCGACTTTCCTTTGACAAAACCGTGCGCAGACCCGTGGGCAGGGACTTTGTCCAGTAGCTCGCGCAATATTTTAGATTGCACAGATTTGAGAACCGATTTGGGAGATTCGATTAACCGCCAACCGCCAAGTCGCTTCTTCACCCAACGGAAATGATAATGCGCCGCCGCCTCGGTTTCGGGCCTGCCGCCTGAAAACCGATGGACGAGCCAGGCTAACCGGTTCAACGGAAGACCAACCCAATGGGCAAGTTCCTCGGGGGTATGAAAAATCGGCAGATTAAAACGTTGAAGCCGAGCCTCATCACCATCGCGGCTGAGATCAAGATAGTGACCGGTTCGCGAACCGTACCTGGCATATCGATAAGGGGCAGGTCCTTGGGTTTCCACAAACGGCATCGATCGATGACGCGCCCCCGTCACTTTTTTGCGCCGGGTCGGAACAAGCCGGCTTTTTCCAGATCTCCGTCGGTAATTCTTTGGTCTTGGCTCAGACCTTCGGGACGGCCTGGTATGGCTTTTTTCCGATGCCGGTTTTGAATCAGGCCGCTGTGAGAGCGATGGATCTTTGCTCGTCTCGTTCTCGCCGGCGTTATCAGGATTTTGTGGCGGTGCGGTGCGAATGGCCGGTCGCCATCCGAACTGTTGCAACAGCCAACTGAAAAACCCCATAAAGCAACTTTCCTGACGACCGATCGAACATGACTATCGAGACAAAAAAACACTGACCTGCGGGCCGCACAACCGATCCCGTGGCGAAGAGTCCCCACGGCACATGACTGCCGTGGGCGACTCTTCACAGCTCGATTGAGGAACAACGTGGCGACCGCGGGGTATCCCCGCAGTGTTCAGCTCATCCCGTAAGGGAGGGCCAAACGAGTCTTGTGCGACCCACAGGACAGCAGCGATATCCTAGCCGACCTGTCACCGTGGTCAATGTTTAGCGGGATTTCATCGGACAATTCATGAGTCACTACTTATTCGGCAGACGCACGATCCCGTCCCAGTTGCGCGGCGCCGTTCGATTGTTCAAGACGATCTGTTGCATCAGAAAATCCTGGGCACGATCACTGGGGGGCATGGAGTGCAGGTGCTTGTATGCTTCGTCCCATTGCCCCGAGATGAAACATTGCACTCCCGCTTCATAACTTTGGATATGAGAGTCACTCAGTTCAGGGAAGTCACTTGCAGGAGGAAGCAGTTCGCTGACGGCGACTGCGGTTTCCATTCCATAGGGGAGGACAAGTGCTAATCGACGGATCCGTCCTTCTTCCGGATTCAACCGAGATCGGACAATATTTGCGGTTGTTTCGTCCAGCAGAATGGGAACTCGCAATTGTTTGGTCATCGATTCCAAGCGGCTGGCCAGATTCACGACAGGTCCGAACACGGTCACTTTGACTTGTTCCGCCGTTCCGATTTTGCCTGCCACCGCTCGGCCATGAGCGATTCCGATCCCCATTTCAAAATCGGCCAGCGGATGATTTTTCGTCGCGGCGGCCTTGGCGAAAGCGGCACGAATGCCGAGCGCCGCGCGACAGGCATTCACGGCCGCGTCGGGAGAGGGAAAAGGCCAGCCCCAGAATCCGAGCGTCGCGTCCCCCTGAAAATCGCCCGTCACACCTCCATTTTCAAGAATGTGATGCGTCATCACACCCAGTGCACGGCTGACTCGTTCAAGCAATCCAATCAGATCACCCGCTTCGTTTTCAAGCCGCTGACTGAAACCCCGCAAGTCGCAGAACATGACTGTCACGTCACATTCACTTGGTTCAAGTAGCGTCGTATCAAGTTCGTCACCGAGTGCCGCCAGAATCGGCGGGGCAAAGAACTGCCGCAAGCCAGCCTTCTGCCTTTCAAGCCGCTTTGCCCGAACAACCGAACTGATGATCTCGGCGACCAGTTCGGTGAACTTCACATCCGCTTCCAGTTGAAGGGCGTCCGAGAGGGTCGTTCCGGGGATAAAGGTCTTCCCCATTCGGCCGGCAACGTACAGTCCGGCGGTCTCCATCGAAAGGCCTGGGACAGGAGTACAATAAGCCCAGTCAAACTCTTGCATCAGCGTTTTATCGTGTGGCTGGGGAGCGTCCTTTTCCCAGATATGCAGGACACTGGATTGACGACGTTCGAGTGCTTCTGTGACGAGGCGGCGACTTGGACGAAACGGCCCTGCGGTCTCATGTCGACGATCCCAGTGCAACATCTGCACTTCTTCCGTCCCCGAAGTCGTGACAATCGCGACCGCCTCGGCATGAACCACCCCTTTGAGCAGCAGATTGGCAAGTCGAGAAAAGAGTTCGTTATCATCGCGAGCGCCTGAGATCACCTCGGGCAAATGAGTCAGTACCTCAATCCGGTTCTCAGGGTCTTGATATCGAATTTTTCTCAGTTCCGCCGGCTTGAAGGCGACTTCTTCAAACGGAGGTGCCACATTTCCGACTTCCGTTTCCGGTTGTGTGACATGAAAGGTCGTCGAACCAATGACGAAGTGCTGTCCCACTTCAACACGACAGGTTCCGACCGCCTCGCCCGCGAAAAATAGCGGATTACGAGCAGACTCGTTCCGCGAGAGCAGCAGGTGATCCTGATGAACGTCAACCTGCACATGTTGACGTGAGATTTGAGTATCCCAGGGGATACTTAATTCTGATAGCGGGTCTCGTCCAATCTGGTATCGCGTCCCTGCTTCCAGAGGCTTTCGCCATCGTTGGGCCGATTCCAATCCTTGAGCGACAAGTTCGAGCACGACGATGTCCGCTGTTGACTGTGAACAAGAGAAACATTTCTGACCATCTCAGTCGACTGGTCGTCATGTATTGCATAAGCGACATCAGAGACTTGATCCGGCAGCCAGGCTATGAGCCGCCGCTTCAAGTCATCGTCGCGAATTATGGAAACCCCAGAAATGCCTTGATGCTCAGGCTTACACCACCTTTGACCACAAAGGTATCTGAACCGGGCCCGCCATCCAGCGTATTAATCGCCACGTTGGAGCCGGTCAGGATGAAAGTGTCGCTTCCCGGTCCCAGTTGAAGCAACGGGATGTTGACAGTGCTGTTCGAGATCGTCAGCGAGTCGTTCCCATCACCCAGGTTTCCCGTCAACGTGATGGCTCCGGTATGATTGAAGGACCACGAGGCAAGGCCATTGATTTTCGTTCCATTCAAGCCGGTTAATGTGATCGCTCCGTTTTGTGAAGTCATCGTCACGATATTGTTCGAGGCGTCCCCAGCCAGATTCAGCGTGTTTGTGCCCGCTGTGTAAGTTGCCGTGACGTTGTTCGTCAGCGGCGCCGCAGCGGTGAACAGCGTGATGACAAAGCCAGCCACGAGCATCGAGAGTGATTGATGACGACTCATGAAACGTTCCTTGATTCGGCGCAGAGAACCGACGTCGTGCAACCGGCGTCATATTATGACGAACCATTGTTCCCTTGTCGCGTCAATCATCGTCGATTGATGTTTGGTTTCGCGATTACGGCGACGTTTTGATGCGACCAGTTCCCTCGTCAACGACATTCCGCTAACTTGGCAAAAGAACCCGACAGAGTCTCTCAAGCAGCCATCATGCGAATTCCCACGTCACGACAGCGGCCAACTCAAGTTGATATGCAGACGGCGATGACGCCGTTGATCGACGTCGTGTTTCAACTGTTGATCTTTTTCATCTGTGCTTCAACCGGTCACATGAAAGAGTTATTACTGCCGACCGACTTCCGGGCCGGCGCGATTGGCGCTGCGGAAGCACCCCAGATCGAAAAACCACTGGGTGAAGTCTGGCTTCGATTGAAACGAGACAACGACGAAACGATCGCGTTTCTGGAAGGTCGAGAATTTCGTGACCTGAGTGATCTCGACGGGACGCTGCGAATTCTGGCAGAGGCTTCAACGGAGATTCCCGTGAATCTGGAAATCGCAGGCGAAGTTCCGCTCGGCGACGTCATATTCGTCTACGATTCCTGCCGCGCCGCAAAATTCCGTTCCGTGAATTTCGCCGTTTCAAAGTCGAAGGCGACACCTGCCGTGAAGCCCGAGTAATTGGTCCGTAACCAAAGTTTCAGACAAGCGGTGCCGAGATTTCCAGCAGGTCGACGGCTGGCTGGCGATTGCAGAAGATTGTGGCGAGTCGACCGTAGGTTACTGCACCGACCGGCATTTGAAGCTGTTTGGCGAGTTCCGGGCCGGCCGTCAATTCCAGGATTGCCCCAAGATCGATGTGTCTCAGCACATTATGGTTGATCAGGATTCGGCCCAGCGGAATCTGCTCGGCAATGATCTGTTCCCGAACCGCTTCGGTCACGTACTCCAGATGAAAACGGACAAATCCGAATTGAACAGGAACGTCCGTTCCGTGTTTCAGCAGCAGGATCTTGCGGGCATATTCGTTGCCATTGAGCCTGCTGTCGAGCACGCGAACATCGACCGAACAGTTGTGATACGTTTCCATCGCGACCGTCATGTGATGGTCATGAGCGAGCATGGTCTTATACGGTTCGGGAGTGAGGGCAGACGGGATATGTTCCGCACGAAGAAATAACGATTCCGAACCGGGAAAAAGTTTGGTCAGTGACAGAAGTTCGTCGTGTGGATTCATCGCTTGGCTGTATCTCAAAAGGAATCGTTTACGCAGAAACAGTCCACCTGATACGAGTCTTAGAACACCAGGCTTCCTTCGTCAATCGGTGATTTTTGACTTCAATGTCCCGTCCGCTTGCATCGCTGCAAGAATCGGACCATGCTTGTCGTGCGCCGAGTTCCTAATCGCGGGTCTTTCTGAATGAATTGATTCGATTCAATTCGGAGTTTTTCATGAGCAATCTGTCTCGTCGCGGTTTCCTGGTTTCTTCCTTATCAGCGGGTGCCGCAGTACTGAGTTCGGTCACATCTGCGGAAGATGGCGTTGTTGAACCGATCATTGATATTCATCAGCATACGAATTACCGCGACCGGTCCATTATCCAGCTCGTCGATCATCAGCGAGCGATGGGAGTTACGCAAACGATCCTTCTCCCGGCAGGAACACCTATCAAACTTCCCTCCACCGGGGATGGAATTCATAACGGTCTTGGCGGGGTCGGCGCCGGGGGAAATGAGACCGTTCTGACAATGTCGCGACAATATCCGAAAGAATTCTTTCCTGGTGCCAACGAGGTGACTGACCATTCGGAAGCCCGAAACGAGATTTCGAAATATCTTGATCTCGGTGCGATCATCATCGGTGAACAGAAATTTAGTTTGGACTGCGATTCGGAAGCGAGCCAGGCTCTTTATGCCCTTGCCGCTGAATATCGAGTCCCGATTCTGATTCATTTCCAGCACGGAACTTACAACCTGGGTTTTGAACGCTTTTCGAAGATGCTCGAAAAATATCCGAAGACAAACTTTATTGGTCACGCTCAAACCTGGTGGGCCAACATCGACAAGAACCATACCGATCAGAAGGTGCTGTATCCCAAAGGTAAAGTCACAGCCGGTGGCCTGACAGATCGATACCTGTCGGACTATCCAAACATGTTTGCCGACATGTCTGCCGGTTCCGGACTGAACGCGCTCACTCGCGACGAAGATCACGCCCGAGAATTCCTTGATCGCCATCAGGCAAAGATCCTGTTCGGCAGTGACTGTGACGATCGGGTCGGAACGGGGACGGCTTGTCAGGGCTCTCAAACAATTGCCGCCATTCGCAAGCTGGCCCCCAATAAGGCTGTCGAACGGAAGATCTTTTACGAAAACGCAAAAAAACTGTTCCGTATTAACGGCTGAAACAAACCGCCTCCGGCGTTTGCCGAGTTTTCCGCAGCCGCGTACACTCTGGGATGAAGAAACTCTCTCAGGAAAAACTCGACCATGTCCGCATCCCCCTATGTGATCAATGTCACCCGTGCCACGTTCCAGCAGGACGTTGTCCAAAAATCGATGGAGTTGCCAGTTGTCATCGACTTCTGGGCACCTTGGTGTAATCCGTGCTTGAAACTGGCCCCGATTCTTGAAGCCCTTGCGGTCGAGATGGCTGGGAAGTTCATCCTGGCCAAAGTGAACACCGACGAACAGCCAGAAATCGCCCAGGCGTTTCGCGTCGAATCTCTTCCGACCGTGTTCGCGCTGGTTGATGGTCAGCCCGTCGATCAGTTCACCGGCCTGTTGACGGCCGAACAAGCGCGGGAATGGGTGACACGACTGCTTCCCTCACCCGCTCAGATGTTGGCAAAAGAAGCATTAGAGTTGGCCGAGACCGATCCCAAAGCAGCGGAAAGCAAATTTCGCGAAGCATTGGTCCTGGCACCGGATGAAGACTCACTGAAGGTGTGCCTGGTGAGTGTCGTGCTGAAACAGGGACGACTCGACGAATGTGCTTCGATGCTTGAGGAGTTAGAAAAACGGGGTTTTCTCGAACCTGAAGCTGAACGGCTGAAATCGGAACTCGACGTTCGGCGATCAGCGGCGGAAGTTGGTGGTGTCGATATTGCGCGCAAGGCGGCTGAGGCCGATCCGACGAATCTTCACCTGCAGATCCAGTTGGCCGATGCCTATGCCGCGTCACAACAGCATCGCAAAGCACTGGAACTTTGTTTGAAAGTGGTGCAGGAAGATTTCGGTGACGCACGAGCCGAAGCCAAGACGACGATGGTCAAAATCTTTGACATGCTTGGACCTGCTTCTGAGCTGACGGGGGAATATCGCCGCAAGCTGGCCACGGCACTTTATTAAACCTGTTCGATCCTGCGGAACATTTCATTTTGCTCAATTCCATTGTCGAGACCGAACCTCGGGTCATCGCTACGGGGTATCTCCTCGCGCTGTTGTTCGCGGGAAGCGCCTTCGTCTGGGGCCAGTTGTTCAAGCGACAGTCTGTTCAAAAATCTTTTTTAACACTGAACGAAGAACCGCGCGCTCGGTGGAACTCCATTCCCGAACTGCTGGTGGTCTTTATCGCGGTTTTCATGCTATCGCTAATCCTGACGCAGTGGTTTTTCAAGACCGCGTCCGACGAACAACCCTCGCTCTCTTTGAATTCGCTGGTTAAGCACATTCTCTTTAACGTCAGCTTAAGCCTCATCCTGGCGTTTGCCCTGGTTTCAAACGAGCGACCCTGGTCGGGCATTGGAATAAGAATTGACCGGGTTCTTGAACAATTGAGACTTGGTATCTACGGATTCTTTGCAGCAGTCCTGCCGATGACGATTTCCATGTTCGCGACGTTGCCGTTTCGAAGTGCTGAAAATCAGCATTCCCTGTTGAAGCAGTTAATGGAATCACCCGATGTGGCGACCGTCTCGGTCATCGCCGTGACTGCGGTCGTCGCGGCACCGCTTTTTGAGGAATTAATGTACCGAGTGATCCTACAAGGCTGGCTTTCGACGATCTTTCCCGCTTCGCTCGCAATCCCGCTGGTTGCCGTGCTGTTTGCCGCTGTTCACGGCTGGCGTGACGGTCTGGCATTGATGCCCCTGGCGCTGATCCTGGGCTACGTCTTTCATCGCCAGCACAGTTATCTGTCGGTGGTCGTGATTCACGCGTTATTCAATGCTACGATGCTGACGTTACAGTTGCTGACTCCAACACCAACGTAATGAACTTGTTGCAGGGACGCGTTGTCGTTGATCTGTTTTCCTTCCTGGAAATGGAATCCCACTGGCAAGGTGTCCGTGCAATCGAACTTCGTTTGAACCGCCTGCATTTGACACCAGGAATTGACGATGAATTTCCCTCCTGTAGATGAACAACTCGCGATCATTCGTCGCGGCGTTGACAAAATTGTCCCCGAAGAAGAACTGGCTGCAAAACTGGCCAAAAGCCGCGAAACCGGCAAACCGTTACGAATCAAGTACGGGATCGATCCGACAGGGATCGATGTCCATCTGGGTCATACCGTTCCACTGAGAAAAATGCGCCAGTTTCAGGAACTGGGACATCAGGCGGTCATTATCATCGGAAACTACACGGCACTGGTGGGCGATCCGAGTGGTCGCGACCAGGCCCGATCGAAAAAACTGACCGAAGCAGATGTCGAAGCGAACGCACGTGATTACCTGAATCAGGTCGGCAAGGTGATCGATATCTCGAAGGCCGAAGTTCACCGCAACGGTGACTGGTTCGCGAAAATGAGCTTTGCCGACATCCTGCAACTGTGCGGCAAGATCACCGTCGCCCAATTATTGACGCGAGACGATTTCGCCAAGCGGTACGCCAGCCAGTCCCCGATTTTCCTGCACGAATGCCTGTACCCGATGATGCAGGCCTGGGATTCGGTCATGATTAAATCGGATATTGAGCTGGGCGGTACCGAGCAGCTTTACAGCTTCATGCTGGCCCGCGATCTGCAGCGAGACCAGAACCTGCCTCAGCAGATCGGCGTCATGTCACCGATTCTCGTCGGAACCGACGGCGAACAGAAAATGGGAAAGAGTCTGGGGAACTACATCGGGATCTCGGAATCTCCATTTGACATGATGAAAAAGTTCATGCAGATCCCCGATGCGACGATGGGGATCTATTACAATCTGCTCACCAATGTCCCTCTTGATGAAGTGGCAACGATTCTGGCGGGTCATCCGAAAGAGGCCAAGATTCGACTCGCGAAACTGGTGATTGCGGGATATCACTCGGCACAACAGGCCGACGAAGCGGCTGACCGCTGGCAGCGGGAAGTTGGTGGCGGCGAACTACCGACCGATATTCCGACCGTCACTCTGAATCTGACAACGCTGGCCAGCCAGCTTCCGCAATGTCAGGCTGATCTTTCCAACGGGCGGCTGGCAATTGCCCAGTTGATGAAGACGGCGGGACTGGTTGCGTCGACAAGTGACGCCATGCGCATGATCTCGCAAGGGGGAGTTTCTTATTACGACGGAGATCAGCCAACGCCGATCACCGATACGAAACTCGCACTTGAACTCAAAACGGGGATGCTGATTAAAGCTGGACGGAAGAAGATTGTGCGATTAGAGATCGTCAAGGAATAGCAGAAGCAGATCACGGAATGGGTTTGAGGTTCATTACCTCGAACCCATGCTTCGCTGTCGCCGGTCAATGAATTTGCTGCACGATCCAGCGCAGCGGCACCAGAATCCAATCAATCGCGGACTTGTTTGACCAGTTTCTTGACCGATTGAGCGATTCGTTCTTCCACGTCACCGGACCATCGCAACGCCGGGCGACCGTATTCATAAAGATTTGATCCCCCCTCGTAACCCCCTTCGTCCCAGACTCGACGTGAGGGGATGTACGAGATCATGTCGTCGACATAACCACAAACCCAGGTCCCGGGACCAAACTCCCCCTTGAAGCGAATGGCGTAATCAACAACGGTTTCAGCTCCCTGACCGATAACCAGCATTTCTTTCCCAAGACGCCATGCGTGCACCGGGTAGGGATACGACGTCGTAAACACTTCTCCCGCGTCGAGCTGTTTTAATAGTCTGGCGGCCCAGCGAGCCCGAATGGCATTGCTATCCTTGGCGAAAACTTCAAGCTCTTCTCGAGTCACCGTTTTCAGATAGGGCAATTCGACGATTTCAAACGCGGTACGAAGGCCTGAAGTAACAGGAGTCCGTGGTTGAGCCAATGCTTCTTCGACTCCGACCGCCAGCATGTGTCCATAACGCTGACAGAGTTCCACGGACCGACGTGGCAGCGGGTTCTGATCGCCGCCGCAAGTATTCACAAACATGGCCGTCGTGCCCGGGTGGTTCTGTTCCAGTTCAAGTTGCGCAAAGCCGGGATAATCTCCGCACCAGGTGAGAAAACTGAGCGTCGTCGGGTGACAGGCATAACCGAACAGGATTGCATCCAGTTTCCCGTCGGGTCGAGTCACCTTCATTACCGGAACCGAATGATCAACGGGGCCGACAAAAGGGACTCCGCGTTCGATCATCGAGGGGACATCCGCCTCGCGGTTGTTTCGACGATTGACCGCGAATGTTGCTCGACCTTCCCCAAGACTGAGGCTTGCCGGGGCGAGATTCGCCAAAGACTGGCCCACCAGATCAATGGTTCGTTTGACCATCAGCGAGGTATATTCCTCGACAAGTTGCACTTGTTCGGCATCGACCGGGTAATAGTCGACCAGGTCGTTGCCCAGACGGGGTCCGCAGTGGTTGTGCGAGAAGGTGAACATGATCTGACTGCGGTCGAGACCATGCTTGAGCTTCACCTGATCGAAGACCAGGTCGCTCATCTCTCTGGGAACACCCTGGAAGTCACTGGTGATCAGGACAGCTCGATGTCCATTTTGATCTTCCAGCGCCAGGGCTTTCATCCATAAATCGTGCAACTTGCCGTCCGGGGCGCGTCGGGTTCCGTATCCTGCCAGCCAGACCGGCTTTTCGGGTGTGATAACAACCTTGGCGACCCCAGCCTTCCAGACGGCGGATGACGGCTTAGCGGGGATGGCTGTATCGTCTGCGAGGCTGTTACCGATGAAGAGAGTGTTCGCCGCGAAAAATAACGTGAAGATGATGGCGGCAACTTTTGTCGCGAAGCCGACATTTCTGTGCTCGGGTACGACCATCTTCAGGATCACTTATTCTTCGTCATCATCGGATTCTGTATCGGCATCAGGCTTAACCGCTTTCTTGCGACCGAGTCGTTTGATCGGACCAGGCTTTTCTTTCTCGGAAACCGTCGACCTGGTTTCGAAGATGCGTCGGATCGATTCCAGCAGCACTTCCATCGGAAATGGCTTACGCAGGTAATCCGCGACCCCCAGCATTTCCGCATAGGCCTTGTGTCGCCCACCTTCATTGGCCGTGATCATGATCACGGCAGGAGGAGCAGGCAATGTTTTCAGGAACTCCAGGACGGGGAAACCACCCATGCGAGGCATCATCATGTCCGTGATGACCAGGTCGGGATTCAACGTTTCGATCTGTCGCTGGCCTTCAATGCCATTCGGAGCAAGAAAGACTCGATAACCATTTCCGGTGAGAACGCCGTGAAGCATCGACGCGATTTCGCGGTCGTCATCGATAATCAGGATTGTTTTGTCAGTCGATTCAGCGGCCATTAAACCAGCCTCAGCGTGGAGATAATTTTCATCGTGATGTCACTATCCATCGTAGAAGGCCATCGCAAAGGAGACAAGCGGATCAACTTTGATATGACGAGATCAAATTGGTTTTGCGCTCGCACGCGGGTTTTTACAGTTTTGCGAGGCTTTCCGGCACCTCTCTAATCAGCGTAATCGGGAAATCTTTCAAATTGACCACCTTTACGCATGGGATCAAGAGAAATTGAAAAGGAGACCTGCGCTCAACGCAAGTTCGTTCAAAAATCAGACGCTTGGAGTACCCTTTCCCCATATGACACACCGTTTGGAGTCAGAATTTTGATATAGACGTGCGGATCGATTTTTTCGCTGAGGAAACGCACAGCACCATCGCAGAACATCACGTTCACCCCACCTTGATGATTGGAGCTGGGTCGAGGTTGCGTTCCCGTCTTGGCTTTCAGTCCCGCATTAATCCTCCAGTCTTGCGGAGAGGAAGAAGTCAGGGTCCCTCCGGAAAACTGGGTGTTAAGCGGTTGCTCAACCGATTCGAAAAATGTCCCGATACCGAATGGAACTTGTCTATTGCTGTCGTTAATCGGTAAACCGAATCCAATTTTTGCGGTATCCGTTTCGTACCAGGGTCCTGCCTGAAGATTTTCGGTCAGCATCAACGTCGTCGAAGTTCCGTCACCCGTCGCAATGTCGTCGAGACTGGATTTGAACGAAGGATGCGCTCGCCAAAAAACACCTGTAGCCGCGCTGATCTCGATGTCATTTTGCTCGTTACTGACGTTATTGCCATCCCAGCTTAACTTCCCAATCTGGTGCAGACCTTTAGGATCACCATGATAAAGGCTTCGAGGCATAAAGCCGGCGTTGGCGACGTAACTTAAACCACCTGGCGTTCGATCCGAGTCCACGTCATCCGGACACGCGAAGTCTGGCAACCAGATCCGTTCCGTGTCGGCGATTTCCACACGGACGTCATTGTCCTCGCCGGAGACAACCACGGCGTTTTTCTTGATATTCTTGAGAACTGCGGCCGCGTCGAGTGCCGGTAGTATCTGCATCTGCCAACTCATGGGGATCGTTCCCGTTTGGCCGGCCGCGTTCGTGATTTCGACGTCTGAGCTGAGAGATGGGAGTTGGCCGTTTTTATTTGAGGCGAAAGCGATCGTTGCCAACCCGACTTGTCTCATGTTGTTCATGCACCTCATGAGTTTTGCCGGTCCACGTTTGTTTTGAAGCAGCCCCGGGCCGAGGACGGCGCACAGTAATGCGCAAATGACGATGAGTACAATCAGATCAATCCGACCGAGCCCCCGTCGACGTTGAGAATGCGCTTGAAGAATGTGTTTCATGTTCACCCCTTCCGCTCTGAGTAAGCCCGCGAATCAGGACATCTTGACTCACGATTCATGCTAACATGTCCGCTGATAATTCCAGCACAATATTTTTCATTGATTGAAATTCATCGATCAAAGGGACAACGATGCTCAATCGTATTTTGGAATCTGAAGTCATGGATACCGCCGAAGAGGCGGTTGACTATGACCGGATGGATCATAGCCACGTCAACCGTCTCTTCGTCGATGATTTTTTATTGGCTTTGACCGGTATCGATGGTTCGGCCAATCAACCTTATCGCATCTTCGACGCAGGGACCGGAACAGCCCTCATCCCCATCGAACTGATGAAACGAGGATTCTCCGGAACGGTCGTCGCCAGTGATCTTGCCCAGGCGATGCTGGTCGTGGCTCGACACAACGTACAAGCGGCAGGCTTTCAGGATTCGATCGAACTGGTCCTGCGAGACTGTAAACAGTTGCCTGAGCCTGATGCGACCTATCAGGCCGTGATGTCGAACAGCATTGTGCACCACATTCCCGAGCCGCGAGCGGTAATGCACGAACTTTGGCGAGTCCTGAAACCAGGCGGCGTTCTTTTCGTGCGCGACCTGATGCGACCGGAGGACATCGGTTTGCTTAACCATCTCGTCAAAACCTATGCCGGTGACGCCAACGACCACCAACAAAAAATGTTCCGCGAATCACTGCATGCGGCTTTGACGGTTTCAGAAGTTCGTGAGATTCTGGTCGAACTCGGAATTTCGCCGGATGCCGTCAAAGCAACCAGTGATCGACACTGGACGATTTGTGCGCGGAAGTAGTGGTCGTTTAAATCGCGTTCATACGGCAACGCCACCCCACCCCCTCCACGGGGGTGGTTAAAGGGCTTTTGCACGAGCAGCATCAATATTGATCACGCCTGATTTCTGCCGCTAGGGCAAAGGCCCGGTAACCACCCCCATGGAGAGGGTGGGGTGGCGAGATCCGCAACGTGTGACTTATTGCTCACCGAACCGAAGCTCGACATCGACGATTTCGTATGCGGTCATGTCGATGACGACGGCGTCACCTACGATCAAAAGCTCCGAAATTGTTTCACCGCGAAAGTCCCGTTTGCGAGCGAACGTGGGCTGACGGAAACAGCGCAATCTGGTTTGCTTGGCTCGACCTTCCGTTTCGATCAGCCGGACCGCAAAGCCCGGATCATGTGGGACGGTGAAATGCTCTGATTCCTCCAGCGGTGAAGGAATGGCTTTGGTGTTACGAATCTCAAGGATTCGAGTTACTTGAACCTGTCGGGAATCGACATGGAAGAACCATCCCGTTAATCCTGCTTTGGGTGGCCCTTGTTCGGTAGGGATGACCGGCGCCGGCGTTGTCGCGTTCCAGGCGGCTTCTAACGGAAAGGGAGCATCCACGGCGATTGTGAATCGGAATCGTCGCTCGGGTTCGCCTGCCACGACCAGCAACGAATCGACCATCCGCTCGCCCGTCTTCCGATGGAACGGCAAACCATGCGGCACGATGGTCAGGCGTTCGTCTTCGGACGCAATCTCGATGTAATCGGACGTCTCGAATCGTTCACCGCCAAATGTCTGAGCCGAATGATAAATACTGCGTGTCACTACGGCAGTGCTGTCGTTCCAGGCAAACCGTGACGCGAAGTAGTTGTTCCAGGGATCTCCGTCGGTCTGTTTGACGTCTGTCAGTTCGATCTCGATTTCCAGGATCGAACTGGCGCGCCAGACTCGAACGGTCTGACGAAACGAGGCCAGCTTCTCTGATTTAACCTGATCAACGATATCGCCGAACGTGACAATCTCACCGCAGGCAGTTCCGCTCCGGACGACCTCGTGGCCCCGGCACTGCATCTCGGCATACTGCGATTTGATCGTCTCACCCGGTTCTTCCCCGACGGAAATCGTTCGTTCGCGTGGAAAACGGAACGACAACTGTTGGCTCAGCCGTTTTGTCCGCTGGTTATGAAAACGGATGTGAGCGATCCCTCCTGTTCGTTCATTGATCGCCACCTCGAAATGATCGTTTCGCAGCAGCCAGCCCTCGGCCAGCGGCTGCTTCGGAGCCACAGGCAACCCCCCAGATTCGCTTACCGGAATCCAGGCATAACCGCTGCCAGGGATCTCGACGACACACGAAGTCCGATCGGGATGAGCTGCGTCAAACTCAACAGCCTTCACCGCTCCTGAAACTGCTGGCGGCGACTTCAGACCGGGGAGCGACACGATCACACGCCGAGTAAACGATAACGGATTCAAAATCAAAAACCCGCGTCCGTTTGACGCCGATTGCATGATTATTCGAGCCAGTTTCTGAGCACCAGTTCGCTCGAATTCCTCGATCGAAGCGAGCAGTTCCGTCGGGACACCTTCCTGGTCTCGAGCCATTGCTTCCAGTTGTGTCTCAATCGCTTGTCCCGCAGTCAGATCGATCGGCTTGGAATAGAGTGCGTTGACCGCCGCATGACACCAGCTTGCTGCGTCAAGTCGACGACGCAGGTTCGCGTGATCTGTATATCGTCCAATTGGACGCTTTTCACGCCGAGCCACATGCTGGATCAAGAACGGCGAAAAATATTCATTCGGTTTGTAGACGCTGAGCTGGCCCGGAAGTTCCGTCTGCTCGAAGAAACGGTCGAGCGTGACGAATCGGCCCAGGCAGGGGGAGTACTTTTGAGACCGGCGCAGGTCACCAAACCAGGGGGCTTCGATTTCGGGCCAGCGAGCCATTATCAATCCCGCCACCTGATCATGATCCATCGATTCCGCCATGCGCGCCGGGAATCGCAGATAACTCGATGCTCCTTCGGCAGCGAGCGGGATCCGACTGAGTGCATCGATCAATGTTCCATCAACGCCGCGCCATCGCAGTTTTGTGTATTCTGCGTCGGGATAAATTCCATCGTCCAGGACGACATGTAATGCTGCCAGAAAGCCGAACTTCACCAGGATCTGCGGTAAAAGTGGGGTCAGACCGAATTTGCGGCGGCCCCAGACGATCGGCGATTTTCCCAGCAGTTGCTGCCACTGCTCACGACCCCGCTGGAAGTGATACAGCACACTTTCCAATGGAAGCAGCGGGATCGAAGTCTCACGATCTTCACCCCCGACAACGCTGATGCGAGCCGCCTGCCAGGCTTCGGTGAGTGCCGCAGTCAGGCCCGGTGTCTTCGCGCAGATCGCCGTCAGATCCTCGGTCGAAACCAACAGGCTCCAGGGGACGTTCTGCTGCGATTCGGCAAGCAAATGCTCGTGGCCGACATCAGGCACAGCCAGACAAAGATCCAGCAGATAGCAGTCGACCGGATAAAACCGTTCGCGTGCTTCCAGCAGCATCTCGAAGCAGGCACCCAGATGAGTCACTGCCGTTTCGCGATCATCAGCGAGTGCCGCTTTGGCCCCGGCCTGGGCTCGCTGAAAGAATCGCGAGTCGTCGATGTTGCCAAACTGACGCATCTTGCGGGTCAATAATTCAATCAATAACCAGCAAGTCCCGAGCGCCAGAAAATCAGCAACCAGTTCAGGGTCTGCTGACACGTAATCTTCAGTTGCTTCGACATGAGTCACTGCGTCCGATGGTCCCACCGATTCAGTATGACCGACGGGGTCTCCCATACCATCGCCATACTCAATTGCTTCTGACGGATGGTGATGTTCGGTCGTCGTCTCCTCCAACGAGACATCGAGTGCCTTCAGCGCCGCAGCGATCATTTCGTCACGATCTGACAGGCCAGAAACGACCGTCGCCCCTGCCTGCCGAGCATCCTCGGCCCAGGCATGAGGTAACCAGCCATCCGACACAGTCGGGATAATCACCAGCTGACCTCGTCGAGGAAGCGGCGGATCATCCGCCCTTCTCCACCGTGGCAGTTCGACAGACCAGGCCAATAGTGCCGGATGGTAAGCGACTGCAAACGAATTCAGTAAACTGGCAGCAAAATCATCCGTTTGTTCCGTCGGAAAATCTTCCAGGCTGTGACAAGGAATCAGAATTTGAATGTCAGGAGCAATCATCGACGTCAACTTGGCTCGTAGTGGGCTGAATGTCAGGCAGACACACGATGATATCGGCACCGATTCGGTTCAGGTAGCAACGTCGAAAGTCACGTGTCGATATTGATGCAGGAGTCATCCGCAAGGACTTGGTGCTCCAACGGCGTTCGAGATCAAACCCGCAGACGAAAACGCGACCTCACCTCCCCTGCGAAGGTGGGTAACAGGTCATTGCCCTTGAGGTGTTTTCGTTGAAACCCAGTTGTGAATCGTGCAGATGTCGTTTTGGTTAAATGTGCGAGACGATCACGTTTCTTCGCCAGTCGTATTCGTGAATTGATTAAGTGCCTTACGAAGCGTCTCAGCGATACTCAATTCCTTAGCCCAATATTCCATATATTGGACGTCAAGTTGTCCCAATGTGAACATGATATCTTGAACGTCAATCAGGTCTCGCGGGCGCGAAGCAATCAGCTTCAGCAGAATCAGATCTTCCGGGGTCACAAACCAGATCTCACCAGCGGGTGTTTCGATTTTCTTTCGCCGCTGAATCAGTGAACGCTGGAATTCCGTCTCAGAAACGAAAATATCAATCTCGATCGATCTTCCATCCTGAAACAAATCTGCTTTGAAAAGTGGAAGGCCTGCCACGGAGTCTAACCAGCCAGGCCGAAATGGGGGTGGGATATCGATTCCAACGGCGTTCAATGCGTCGAAGAGAAACGGTAGCTCTTGTCGGACGATGCTGATTGTCAGATCGACATCATTCGTAAATCGTGGGATCGCGTAAACTCGTACTGCCAAATCCACCCATGACGGCGCAGGGAATCTTACGCTCGTTGAGGACCGCCACCACCGTTTTCAGTGCGATTTCAAGCGATATCACTCAGGGGCCTTCTTCGTACGAGCGAGACAATCGAGGACCCTACGGTTGAACAAATCGTTTTCTTCTCGTATCCGTTGATGCTTGCGTCGAACCTGTTCTTCGGTTCCGATATTTAAATATGGCCAACCTTCTTCGATCAAGTCGAACGTCAACCGCAACCGCTCCGCAGGGGTCATCCGACGATATTCGGCGAGTTTCTCTTCGCTTTGCATGATCAAAAAACCAGGCCGATGAGTGTCATAGAATTTGTATTGAAGCTTATCGGTCGCGCCGGTGTAAAGGCCCATTAACCATCGCCACAGGAGCGATGGGGTTTGGTAGTTTCGAACCTAACCGAGAATTTCATGGACGACACGGCCGGCGATATCCGTCAATCGGAAGTCTCGCCCGGCATTGCGGTAAGTCAGGCGTTCATGATCCAGTCCCAACTGATGCAGGATCGTGGCGTGAAGGTCGTGCATGTGGACCTTATTGTGAATCGCCTGGCTGCCGAATTCGTCGGTTTCGCCATAGGAAAAACCGGGGCGAACTCCTCCACCCGCCAACCAGACCGTGAACCCACCTGGATTGTGATCGCGTCCGGTCCCTGCCTTTTCGGAATAGGGTGTCCGACCGAACTCGCCTCCCCACCAGACGATTGTGTCTTCGAGCAGCCCACGCCGCTTGAGGTCTGCCAGTAATCCTGCCACAGGTCGATCAGTCGCACGCGCGTGATCCGCATGCTTGGGAAGATTGGAATGCTGGTCCCAGGCGGGGTTGGCACTATTGTCGCCGTACGTCACCTGGACGTACCGAACCCCCGCCTCGCTTAACCGCCGGGCCATCAGACATTGTTTGCCGAAGTCATCCGTGGGCTTCTCGCCGATTCCATACATGGCCTGTGTTTCTGACGTTTCTTTCGAAAGATCCAGCGTATCGGGCGCGGCTGACTGAATGCGCCAGGCCAGATCGTAACTCTCGGCAACGGCCTGCCATTCCATATCGCGCGGCCGACCCTGCTGTTGAATGGCGTTCAGGCGCGAAACCAGATCCAGTTCCGCACGACGGCTTGTTTCGGTATTGGAATCAGTCGACAGATTGCGAAACCGGGCTTCGTTTGCCGGTTGCCCGGCACGGCCAAGCAGCGTCCCCTGGTGAACCGATGGAAGAAACGCAGGACCGTAGTTTCTCGGTCCGCCGTTTCCGCTGCTGGCACCAATCGACACGAATCCGGGGAGGTTTTCGTTCTCGCTGCCAAGACCGTAGTGAATCCAGGCACCCATCGACGGACGCAGGGACGCGGTTGCGCCACAGTGCAGAAACAACGTCGCCGGTCCGTGGGCCACCCCTTCTGTATGCATCGCATGCAGGAAACAAAGATCATCCACGTGCTCAGCGATGTGTGGGAAAAGTTCCGACACGGCGTGGCCGCATTCACCGTATCGCTGGAATTTCCACGGCGATTTCATCACCCGTTGTGGTACACCCAGCTTGCCCGTGTTGGCAAAACTTCGGGCATCGTTGAACGGCAGCATTTCTCCGTCCCGCTGGTCCAATAGCGGCTTCTGATCGAAGCTGTCGACATGACTGACCCCCCCCTGCATGAAGAGAAAGATCACGCGTTTTGCTCGCGGAGGGTGATGCAATGCCGCTTCGCGGCCAGACGCCAGTCCCGCCAGTGCTAACGAGCCGAACCCACACGCACCGAATCGCAATAAATCCCGCCGAGTTCCCTGCAACAAATCAATCATGTTTGACTCTCAGACGTATTTCGCGTTTTGATAATCTTCTCTGATGTGCCACTGCTTGACCGTCCTCGGTCAAGCAGTGCTCCTCGACAATTCAAACGGAAAAGAGACTGCTTCTCCGAAGACTCCTCAGCAGTGGCACAAATCCTTGAATTCGAAGTTTTTCAATGCTTTCGTTCACGGGACATAACGGAATTCTATCGAACAAATCAGGACATGAGCGATATCAGTCCATTTTTCAACCTCTGACTTCGTCGATGTCCGAACAACTTCCAGCAGCAGATTCTTTTCCTCGGATGTCGGACTACGTCCCAACAGGCTTTGATGCAGCCAGTTCAGACGTTCGTCATTATCGGTCAGTTGAGCATTTCCCAGTACTCGTTCAGCAATCTGTTTGCTTTGAGCCTGCACCCAGGAATGGTTCATCAAAAACAACGACTGCGGTGCGACCGTGCTGACGTTACGGGCACCCGTCACCACGCTCGCGTCGGCACCGTCAAACACTTCCAGGAATTCAGGAGTTGCGTTGCGGAATGCTGGCAGATAGACGGTTCGCAGCGGTAGTTCAACGGGGGCACCGTAGTCGGTCTCACGCGATGCGGGATACGTCGGTCCTCCTGGACACTCGCTTAATGCACCACTCACCAACAACATCGTGTCACGGAGTGATTCGGCGGGCAAACGGCGTTGCGATCGCCAGTTCCATAATCGATGCTCGGGATCACGTGACTCCTGTTCACCCGGTTGCGAAGCAAGGCGGTAAGTCTGCGACAGCACAATTCGCCTGACAAGTTTTTTGGTGGACCAGCCATCGTCGATGAATCGACGTGATAGCCAGTCCAATAATTCAGGATGAGTCGGCGGTTCGCCCGTCGTACCGAAATTATCCGGCGTCCGGACCAGACCTGCGCCAAACAACCAATGCCAGACCCGATTGACATATACGCGAGGAACCAGCGGCTGCTCGGTTGATGTCAACCAGCGTGCCAGCTCAAGTCGACCACTCGTCCCTTCGGGAATTGAGGGGACTTCGGACTGCGTCGCGACCTGCAAAAACCCTCGTGGGACGATTGGACCTTGGTTGCTCACCAGTCCACGAACGTGGATATATGTGTCTGCCGGTTTCGCTGCTTCGGTCACTGATAAGGCCGTAGGCCGTACCGGACCAGATTTCTGTGCCTCTTTGAGTTCCTTCTCCAGTTCGGCAACAGATTTTTCTAAGGCCTTTTGCTCATCGCTCTTTTCCGTGGAAACCACGGGAGTCTGTTTCATGGCGGCCAGTTCTTCTTCCGTCAGAAACTGCACGGCATCGGCAATGACGTGCCCATCGGCCCCTTCGTTCGTCACGATCACAAAGAACTGTCCATTTGGTTCATGACGATAAGTTCCCAGAGACACAAAGTGACTGTCGAGTGGTGGTGCCAGCCGTTCATTCACCTTGACGGTCTTGTCGCCATCGGCACTTGAAATCTGGATCGAAACATTCGTCGCCCGGTTCATACCGTGTGTGTAGGCGAATCGGACTTCATACTTGCCCGGCGGCAACTGCTTCGGTTGAAACGTCAGCGACTTGTTCCCGAGCCCTTCATGGTCGTCATGCACATAGCCGTCACCGATATAGGGTTTAACGCTTTGCGAAGCCTTCCACGTACCGATCGCCTGAGCCTCCTTGTCATCGATCACGCGGCCCGGCAGGCTGGCGACACTACTGACATTCGGTTGTGCCCCACCCGCAGTGTTGCTCATCTTAGCCAGCTTCTGCTTTCGATTGGCCAGTTCCTGCGTCATGTTGACAATACGATTCCCGTGCGAGGCATGAATCGCTTCTTCCTCGGGCCGTAACGGCAATGGGCGTGAGGTCCACATCGAGACGTTCGCATGTGCCAACATCGGCGAACTTTTCAAAATCCCGGCCAGGGCGTAATAGTCCCGAGTCGGGATCGGATCAAACTTATGGTCGTGACAACGAGCACAGGTCACTGTCTGGGCAAGTAATCCTTTTCCGATCACATCCAACTGCTCATCAACCACATCCATCTCGAGCGTTTTCTTGTCCTGCTCCTCCAGGTTGTGATTGCCCAGAGCCAGGTAGCTCGTCGCCACAAGTCGACGCTGTCGTTCGGCGAGTGTCCCCTCAGGTAACAAGTCACCCGCAATCTGCTCACGCAGAAATTCATCGTAAGGCCGATCTTCTTCGAACGAGCTAATCACATAGTCGCGATAGCGCCAGGCATCCTTGAGGACAAACCCGCGTAGCGTCAGCGATTCGGCATACCGCGCAATATCCAGCCAGTGTCGGCCCCAATGTTCGGCAAACGCTCGAGAAGCCAGTAACCGATCAACCAGTTCCACGTACCGGGTCTCGCTCGGCTCGCGGCAGAAATCGTTCAGTTGGTCGGGCGTCGGGGGCAGACCGGTTATGTCAAAATAGAGACGCCGAACCAGTTCCTGAGGAGTCGCTTCGGCCACGGGAGTAAGTCCTGCCGGCAGCATTTTTGCCAACAGAAATCGATCAAGATCGGAACGTGTTCCCGGCGCGCTGATATTCGGCACCGGAAAATCTTGAATCGGTCGGTAAGACCAATGAGATCGCCCCGCTTCCAGATCGATCCCTTTTCGAGGGGCCACAGCATCACCCTCGCGGGGATCGAACGCCCCCGACTGGACCCAGGTCTCCAGGACACGGATTGCAGCGTCGGGCAATTTCCCCTCGGGGGGCATCTGATAGCTGTCTTTGCCATAGCGAACCGCTTTAATCAACAGGCTGGCATCAAGGTCCCCTGCGACAATCGCCGGACCGCTGTCACCACCCGTTTTCCAACCGGCGCGAGAATCCAGCCGCAGACCACCCTTAATCTTCGCCTCGCCGCTGTGACACGACAGACAATGGCGACTCAATATCGGCCGCACCTGACGTTCAAAGAATTCCCGTTGAGCCGCTTGATCGGGTTCCTCGGCCGAAGCGACAACTGTCGCCACGATCCAAGCCAGCAAAACATAGATGAAATCTCGGCACGGCCCGTGCATGAATTTGACCCATTAAAACATCGATTGCAATTGATATTTGAGAATACTCATCGGCATAGTCCGAGGCAAGCAGTCTTCCGTAGCGTTAGTTTCTCGCTGACGAATGGATTGAAAAATCTGAATATGCAGGCAGATCGAAGGCGCTGTCGCATCCTTTTTCGCTCCGCAGAGAAGGATTTTTCTTTCGCCTTCCTCTTAATGTGCCACTGCTTCGGAGTCCTCGGAGAAGCAGTGTCTTGAAATCGATGTTCATTGTCTCGCTCGGCACTGTTTGACGTAAGACCGTCCAGCAGTGGCGCGGTTTTTATCGAAAGCCTTTCACGGCGTTGTATGCTACGAATTTCAATTCAAGAGAATTCAGCCAAAGATGCACACAGTGCGGGCTTTGCCCGCAACCCAATCACGAAAAGTATTTGAACCACGAAATACGCAAAAAAACAGTCGAGGCGAGCCGTGGTGCGTCAGCCACCGGACTCTTTTCTTCTACGAATTCTTCGCAACGCGTTAAGAAAACAAACGTGAGTCGCACAGAACCACACCGATCAAGATAGAATAAAACACAAGAAAAGCGTTGAAAGGTTTTCTTGATCGCGCGCTTCAGAACGTTGATCGAATGAGGTTGCACCATGAAGATGTTTGATCGTATTGGGCTGATTTCGTTGATGATGGTCTGGTGTTGTACCGTTTGTTTGAACAGCGTTGCCGGAGCTGACGATGCGACGGATGTCAGTGATGCCGCCGTTCGAGATGCGGTGTCACGAAGTCTGGTCTTCCTGGAAACGGAGGGAATGGCCTGGATGCGCGATCGCGGTTGTGCTTCGTGTCATCATGTTCCGTTCCTGTTGTGGTCACACCGAGCGGCTCAGGCTCATGGGTTGGATGTCGATCTCACGAAACTCGCGGAGTGGGACGAGTGGACTCGGAAAGATTCGCTATCACATCGCAATCTTTACCGGCTACAGGATTATGATCTTGGCAAAGTCGATCCCGTCATGCTGCCGGATCGCGTGAAGGAAAAACTGAGGCCACTGATTGAAGAACCATTCAAGACCGAGGAAGCCTTTCTGGCGAAGCTGGCAACGCTTCTGACAGAGGAGGAACGGAAGTCGTATCAGGCAATTGTGTTGAAAACCGCCGAGCGGACACCGTACGCCGTGGATCGCGCGGGAGGTGGCTTGGATGTGCTGGGTCAATTGCTGTATGGCAATCAGGGGACGGCGAGCGTTCTGACGCAATCAGAATTTCGCGACGGTGTGATCGAACTGATGAACCAGATTCAGTTGGAGGACGGTTCATGGACCCCGGGACCTCAGTTCGCGACGATGCGTCGCTGGCCGCTGCCGACAGCGAATCAGGCGACAACGATGTGGGCCACGCTGGCGCTCGCACCGTACGAGACACGGGAATCGAAGCGATCAGCAGTCATCGAGAAAGCGATCGCCTATCAGCGTCAACAACCACCGAATCTCGATAATCGAGAATGGCTCGCTACGCGAGTATTGTTTGAGCGGGAATTCGGTTCGGCCGATGACGTCGCCAGGTGGCGTCAGTTATTGCTGGAGAGCCGCAACGCGGACGATGGTTGGGGCTGGGAAAAAGGAGTTGCCAGCGATTCGATGACAACGGGCTTGGCAATTTACGTCCTGGCCAAGGCCCCAGACCGCGATGATTCCTCAGTGTTACAAGCAGCGCGTTCGTACTTACTGAAATCGCAGCAATCGGATGGCTCGTGGTTGACCCCCTCAAAGAACATCACCAAGTCCACAGACCCCGAACGATTACGAGTGCGCGACGAAATCTACCACTACTGGGGAACCGCCTGGTCTGCGATTGGATTGCTTGAAACGCTGGGCAAAGCTGGAAACTGATTTGCCACAATCGGAATGGTGTTGGACCTGTGGTTCTTTGAATGGCGTATTTTTCAGACTGCGACCGTGTGATTTTTACGAATTAGAAGATTTCACTCGAAATTCGTTCCTGCATTGTGAGACAATAGGTAACACTCGAAAAGGAAGAAGATTGCATGCCCCCTGAAATTCGCACGACCGACGCAGAGGGACGACTGTCATTACCAAAGTCGTTTGCGAACTCCGCAGTGATTGTCGAACAGGTGAGCGAGAAAGAAGTTCGCATTCGGCGCGTCCAGGTCGTTGCCGAGGACGATCTTCCCTTCGAGGAAGAATCAGTGACCTCGTTTAATGACGAGGCTCGTGACCAGTTTTTGGAACTGCTTGACAACCCGCCCGTTGCCAATCGAGCTCTCCGGAAGGCCGCAGCTCGTCATAAAAGACGTCGTGGTTGACGCCAAGACCAAACGTCCGATGACGCCTCGGCCTTGTCAGTCACGCCGATTGAATCGCTTCTCTGAGAGGCGCGGTTAAACGATGGCAACGGATTCATCGTTTAACCCGTAGCCAGCGGCGCAGGTGGATCGGCGTCCAGCCGATCTCTTCGAACGTTGCCCCAGCCCCGGCTTTTTTCGCAACGCCCCAACGAGCAATTGAGGCCTCGGCTGAAGTCAATTCCGCCGCTCCGACCCCGCTTCTCTACGAGGCGCGGTTAAACGATTAAATGCCGCAGCCGGATCGGCGTCCAGCCGATCTCTTCAAGCGTTGCCTCAGCCCCGGCTTTTTTCGCAACGCCCCAACGAGCAATTGAGGCCTCGGTTGAAGTCAATTCCGCCGCTCCGATCCCGCTTCTCTACGAGGCGCGGTTAAACGTAAATGCCGCAGGTGGATCGGCGTCCAGCCGATCGCTTCGAACGTCATTGAAACCTGGGAATGATCATCGACCTACGACTCAGGTCTTCTGCCCCCTCCCTGGCGGCTTCGTCCGCTAATGATTGTTTGATCACGTCCATCGACCATGCCCCCGCTCGTCCCGGAAGATTCAACAATTGGTCGAAAAGCCCACCCCGCCGAAAATTCTCTTCTGTCACCCCAAGTTTTGACAACTGTTACTTGGGGCCTAGAAAGCCAAATCCCCCGATTTTCCTGAAAAAGAAGAGGGCAGACTCAACGCGCAAGTGCTGAATAAGCAACAGCTTACATTAAACACAGATGCCTCTGCTCAATAAATCTGCGATTTTTTTCTGTAAGCCAATCGGAAAACGGAAATCTCGTTCGTTCTGTTTGCAGGACAGCAGCAACGATGTGTTGCTTCTTCGAAACGAGTTTACCGGTTGGGAATTTTCATTATGAAAAAATTCGTGTGGGGTACATTGTTGGCGGTTCTGGGATTGGTTGGATTGTTTGTCTCTGGAGGACGCGGTTCTGGTGAATTGCGGGGATATTTCCGGGCTTCGGCTGACAAGACGGTTGATGGCCTGGTCGCGTCGCTCCCCAAGGAAATCTACCACTACTGGGGAACCGCCTGGTCCGCGATTGGCCTGTTGGAAACGCTGGGAAAGCCGGCGAATTGATTTGTGTTGTCCGCACGCTATCCCATTGAGGTCCGCAATATTAAATTGATGAAATCTCCTTCCAACGGTCAAAACAAAATGACCTTGTAAGCAGCTCGACAACAGACCCTGTTCCCGCCAGTGAGGTATCCCGCCGATGTTGATCGAAATTTTGACCGCTTGCGTGATTTGTACTGGCGAATGGCCTCAGTTCCGTGGTCCGAATTCGGATGGTCACGCTGCTGGCCCGGCAACGCCGCTGGTCTGGTCGGATACCGAAAGCGTGGCGTGGAAGACTCCGATTCCCGGATTGGGGTGGTCGTCTCCGGCGATCGTGGATGGCCGGGTGTTTCTGACGACGGCGGTGCCGCAGGGCGCAGGGCTTTCCCTCCGCGCGCTGGCTGTGGATGCCAGGACGGGAAAAATCGCCTGGGATCGGGAAGTTCGTGCCATCGAGAAGGCTCCGTCAATCCATGCGAAAAACAGTCATGCCAGTCCGACACCGATTGTGAAAAACGGAAAAGTTTACGTTCATTTTGGTGCACAGGGGATGGCTCGGCTGGCGGCTGCCGATGGAACTGTGGAGTGGCTGAATACGGAACTGGAATACCCGCCGATGCATGGCAACGGCGGTTCGCCCGTTCTGCATGACGGCAAGCTGGTGGTCGTTTGCGACGGGAGCAAGAATCCCTATGTCGCCGCCGTTGATGCCGAGACGGGAAAGGTCGCGTGGAAGCGTCCGCGGTCGGTTGAGGCTCGAATTAGCCACTCATTCGTGACCGCGACGGTGGCGATGGTGGATGGTAAGGCTCAAGTGATGGCACCGGGCCCGGATCACTTTGCTGCTTATGATCTGAATGATGGTGCGGAACTCTGGAAAGTGATGGCACCGGGCTGGTCTGTGGTGCCGCAACCGACGCTCGGTCATGGTCTGGTGATTTACAACCATGACTATGACCATCCCGAACTGATTGCCATCAAACTTGGCGGTAAGGGGGACGTGACTGATTCTCATGTTGCCTGGCGAACGAAACGCGGGGCACCCAGTACGCCATCTCCGCTGCTGGTGGGGGATGAGCTGTATTTCGTGTCTGATGGAGGAGTTGCCTCGTGCGTCGACGCGAAGACGGGTGATCGTCACTGGATGGAACGACTTGGTGGTAACTTTTCGGCGTCGCCGGTCTATGCGAATGGCCGGGTTCTGTTTCTGAATGAAACCGGTTTGGCAACATGGGTCAAGCTGGGACGGGAATTTGAAGTCCTGGGTACGAATGAAGTCCCCGGCCGGACATTTGCGACACCCGCCTTCTCCGACGGTGCGATGTATTTGCGAACGGACGAGAATCTTTACAAGTTCGTCCGGTGAATGTCGGTCGCCAGGATTTTTGGTGTATTTGCCAACGTTTCATGGAAAACGTTTTAGCATCAAAATTTAATCCAATCTCGCATGGAACCCCGTGAAACGTCAGTCCGACGCGCACGCGAGGGAGCATTAAGAAAGTCCGTCGCGGGGGTGTCGGGCTAAGGAAGGATAATCCGGCGATCACTTCAGCGGATCTCTGAGGATATCGCACGCTCAACCCCGGATTTTCCGACGTTGTTCTCGCATGAAGATCGATCAGACCACTCGAGCGGGTTTCGGCCTGAACAAGTACGTTAATCACCAATTCGGTATGGTATTTTTAAGATTTTCAATCCTGAAATCCCAAAAAGCGGAATTTTTCGGCCATTTTCCAAGATGTTATTGACAAACGGCCCACATTTGCCGAGTATATAAAACACAACCAGTTTGGTGATACATTTGGATGAGACCTCAGGTCCACCAACCGTCAAACACAATGCGAAGCTGACCGGCAAAAGCCGGAGGCGGATGCGCAGGCCCTGGAAGTTAATATGTCTGCTTCAAATTCCACGTGTTGAAGCCGCCCCCCTTGGACTTGGGTTCGTTTGGCATTTGTTGAGCGGCGTTTAGCGGCGTTCATCATGTTTTTCAGCACCGCATGAAGTCGTGGTGCCAGATTTCTCGAATCCCCAGTCTGCCCCCTGCCAGATTGCCCCTGCCTGGTTTTCCATTCGGCAGACCGAATACCGGCAAGATCTTACGCGAGCGAGCACTTGATTGTTGACTCGCACGGATGCCGCAAATCGTTGCTGCCGAAAAATCCCATTGTGGTTGGATGCTCCCCAATTTGGAGCTGCTTTCTCAACAATTTAGGATCGAAAATGAATCGAATTGAACCCCGCTCCCGTCGTCCGCAACATGGTTTTACGTTGATCGAATTGCTGGTCGTGATCGCCATTATCGCAGTTCTGATTGCACTGCTTTTGCCAGCAGTTCAGCAAGCTCGTGAAGCAGCTCGCAGGACCCAGTGCCGAAATAACTTGAAGCAACTCGGCCTGGCTCTGCATAACTACCACGACACCAACCTGGTGTTTCCGATGGGACTCAGCGACACCGTGTGGGGAAATACGGAGATCACCGGTGATGGTTGGGCTTGGGGCGTCGCCATCCTCCCTTATCTGGATCAGGCCGCGTTATTTAATCAATTCAACTTCAACACGAATCCTTATATCTGCGTGACATGTGGTGCAGCCCCCACCGGAAATCAGGCGCTCGTTGCGACTCCACTTTCAGCCTTCACATGTCCCTGCGATGTGAGGCCTGCCGCCGCTCCAAATAATCCAGGAAGTGCTGCGGCTGGTAAGGGATCAAATGCGACCGCGCTCTCAAGTTACCAGGGGTCAGCCGGTCCCTACGATGGGACTCCCTGTGTGGCAAATGGTACGGTCCCCGTTCCGGAAGTACGTAATATTGGCCTGTTCAGGGTCAATAGCGCTATCAGTTTTCGAGATATTACCGACGGATCATCGAACGTGTTTGCAGTTGGCGAAGTTCGATATATCCCGAATGGACTTGACGTGACGAACACCGCGTTCGGTTCCGACCGGCAGTATATTTACGGTCACGTGACAACCGGCGGCGGTCCCAAGTGCGATAACAACGGTGTCAACAACAACGGAGTGCACAATCATCTTCGCTGGACTCGCCACAAACTGAACGGTCCCCTGCTGGCGACAGCGAATCTGGAACGCTCATTCCACAGTAATCACGTGGGTGGGGCGAATTTCCTGATGGGAGATGGTTCCGTGAAATTCATCAGCGATAACATTAATCACACCGATACGAACTTTGTCGCCAGCCCATCGAATCTCAATGGTCCGTATGGAACGTACCAGCAGCTCTCTGCCATTAACGATGGCCAGATCCTCGGCGACTTCTAACAAATTCAATTGATACTTATGACTCCAGATTGGAATTCAATCATGTCTCGATCATCGCTGTTCTTAATTATGGCCAGTATTGTCACTGTAAGCTTCAGTTCAGGCTGTGGAAGCCGTGGCGGCCCCCCGTTGGGAACCGTGACCGGAAAAGTCACTTTGGACGGTGAACCGGTTCCCGGCTTGAGTGTCACCTTCATTCCCGAAGAAGGAGGATCACCGTCATACGGGGGAACGGACGACAATGGTGAGTATCGTCTGTATTTCAATCAGAAACGCGCTGGTGCCGAATTGGGTTCGCACAAAGTCATCATCGACAACCGTGAACCGGAAACAGATGACAGTGGCAAGCTGATCGATGATACGCCTATTGTCAAAATCCCCAAGAAATATCGGCAACCAGGTCAGTTGACGGCAGACGTGGGATCGGGTCGAAACAAAATCGATTTCGATCTGGAGCCCGATACGAAACCAAATCAACCTGGGGTCGGTGCCACTCGCACCGCGAGCAAATAGCTGGCGATTGCGATTATAAGTAGTCTTTCAACCAAATGATGATCGAATAAGAAACGCCACATGACACTTGTTGAATCCGTACTGTTTCAAAGAATTCGACTACCCATCGTCTGGGCTGTTGCGTTCGCTGTGTTGGCTGGGTACCAGGCATCGTCAGTCGCCCAGGACGCCAAGCGTCCGAACGTTCTGGTTATTGTCGCCGATGACTTGGGGTATGGGGACCTTGGATTTCAAGGAGGCAAAGACGTTCCCACGCCGAATCTTGACGGATTGGCTCGCGGGGGAACCCGATGCACCAATGGTTATGTCAGTTGTCCTGTTTGCAGCCCGACTCGTGCCGGTCTGCTGACGGGGCGATATCAGCAGCGATTCGGGCATGAATTCAATCCGGGTCCTCAGCAGAATGAGTCTCGCGAGAACTTTGGCTTACCCCTGACTGAGACGACGATTGCGAACCAGTTAAAGAAAGCGGGTTACCGAACCGGTCAGGTCGGGAAATGGCATTTGGGATTTTCGAATCGATTTTTGCCAAATGAACGAGGATTCGATGAATCGTTTGGATTTCTGGGAGGGGCGCACACCTACCTTCCAGCTCCTGAAGGGAAAAGCGCAGGCATCTTTCGAAATGGACAAGAGATCCACGAATCAGAATACCTGACGGACGCGTTTGCTCGTGAAGGGGTCTCATTCATCGAACGAAACGCTCCCAATCCGTTCTTTCTGTATCTGACCTTTAACGCCGTTCACGCTCCTTTGGATACGCGACCGGACAAGCTTGAGCAATTCAAGCACATTACAGACACCAAACGACGTTCGTATGCCGCGATGCTGTCGTCATTGGATGACGCGGTTGGTCGAGTGCTTGGCCAGCTCGATAAATCTGGCGTGGCACAGAACACGCTGGTCTTTTTCATCAGCGACAATGGCGGTCCGACGCAGGCCAACGCCAGCCTGAATACACCGTTGAATGGTGTGAAGGCAACGGTTTGGGAAGGTGGAATCAGAGTTCCCTATGTTGTCCGATGGCCCGGTCGCATTGCTGCTGATAAATCTTATGACGAACCAGTGATTGCGCTCGACATTTTCGCAACGGTTTCGGCGGTTGCCGGGGTTGATGTTCCAAAGGACCGAGTCATTGATGGTGTCAATTTGCTGCCCTATTTGAAGGGCGAGGTCACAACAGCACCGCACGATGCGCTCTATTGGCGATTCGGACCTCAACACGCCATCCGCAAGGGACAATATAAATTGCTGAAGCTTCGAAATGGTGAAGAACATCTTTTTGACTTGAAACAGGATATCGGCGAACAGCACGATTTGCTCACGGAACGGGCCGAGGTTGCAACACAGTTAAGGGCCGAATTCGCGAAATGGGATTCGCAATTGGCAAAACCACTTTGGGGTCCGCAAGGAAACGCTGTTGCCCAATGACGTCGAGAACTTTGCGGAATCGAAAACGAAAGCTTTTGCAACAACATTGTTGTCATACGTTCATGAACTTTACACAATTACCGTGATCAATTGGGTCGTGTCAGTCGGGGGGCTTATCTTGGGTCAGACAATTTCAAGTTATGGGCAATCGGCAATCCGACAATACGGTCGGACTAGTGTCAAGCGATGGCTGATCGCTGTGGTCTTATCGGGACTGTGTTCTATGTCAGCGGCGTACGCTGCCCCACCATCCACGCCAAGCGACCCAGCAAAGGTTGAATTCTTTGAGAAGAAGATCCGGCCATTGTTGCTGGAGAATTGCATCAATTGTCACTCAGCCGAAAACGGTGGTAAAGGGGGACTTCGCGTCGATGATCGGAACGGTCTGATCGAAGGGGGCGGTCGCGGCCCCAGCATCAAGCCAGGAAAACCCGAAGAAAGTCTGTTGATCAAGGCGGTCCGTCATAAAGGCCCGTCGATGCCTCCAAACAAAACGCTCACAGACGAACAAATCGCTGATCTCGAGAAATGGATTCTTGACGGTGCCGCATGGCCCGCTGTTGAAGTTCCCGATGATCTTACGCAGCGCAAACCCGAATATGAAGAACTGAAGAAAACCCATTGGTCGTGGCAACCCCTCAAAGAGGTTGCTCCGCCGCCGGTTGCCAATGAAGCGTTCGTGATCAACGGGATCGATCGATTCATTCTCGCCAAATTGAACGAAGCGGGTTTGCAGCCAGTTCAAGATGCTGACAGGCTGTCGTTGATCCGTCGCGTGACGTTTGACTTGACCGGCCTTCCGCCCACCCCGGATGAAATTACGAAATTTGTGGAAGATGACCAGCCGAATGCTTTTGAAAAAGTGGTCGATCGGTTGCTGAAGTCGCCCGCCTTTGGCGAACGATGGGGTCGGCACTGGCTCGACGTTGCTCGTTACGGTGAATCGAGTGGATCGGCAAGAAACATCCCTTTCCCGCATGCCTGGCGATACCGTGACTACGTGATCGAATCATTCACCAGCGACAAGCCGTACAACCAGTTCATCCGGGAACAGATTGCAGGGGACTTGCTTCCAGCAAACTCACCAGCCGAAAAGGCTGACCAGTTGGTCGCTACCGGCTTTCTGGCGATCGGCGTGAAAGACGTGAATCAGCGATTCAAAGTCCGGTTCACGATGGACAACATCGATGAACAGATCGATACCGTCAGCCGGTCGATCCTGGGTTTGACTGCCAGTTGCGCCCGTTGCCACGATCACAAATTCGATCCCATTCCGACCGTGGATTACTACGCTCTCGCGGGGATTTTCCACAGCAGCGACTTGTGCGCCGGGGTGAGAAGTAAGATGGGCGGGGGCGGACTCGACTACTATGACTCGGCGATGCTTCTCCACGTCGGCACCGATTCAAAGCCCGACCCTACGATCGCCGACAAGATCGAAGCAGCCAAAGAGGTTTATGAAAAGGCGAAAGCCGAATTTGAAGCGATTCGTGGCACACCGGAGGGATTATCTCTCGGTCCCAACGGCCGACCAAAACAACAACCATTCAGACTTCGCATGGATAAAGCTCAAAGAGACTTGTTCGCACTGACAGATCCGGCGGTGACAGGAAAAGTTGCGTACGGCGTTCGCGAAGGAAAGAAAATTGGCGATACCGAAGTACGTGTACGCGGTGAAGCCGAGAAGATTGGCCCGTCGGTTCCTCGTGGTTTCCTCAGCACGCTCGAGTTTCCCGATCAGCCCAAAGTCAATCCAAACCAGAGTGGACGGCTTGAACTAGCGCAGTGGCTGACCAGTGAAAAGAATCCGCTGACACAGCGCGTAATCGTCAACCGGATCTGGCAACATTTGTTTCAACAAGGCATTGTGACGACCGTCGATAATTTTGGGACAACTGGTGATCGACCGTCGCACCCGGAATTGCTTGATTATCTCGCGAAACAGTTTGTTGAAGGGGGATGGTCTGTCAAGAAGCTGGTACGAACCGTGGTGCTGAGTCACACCTATCGTTTGAGTGCCGAATCGACCGCCGCCAACTTTGCTGTCGATCCTGCCAATCGGCTGGTCTGGAGACACAGCCCACGTCGACTGGATGCAGAGGAAATACGCGATGCAGCCTTGGCTGCATCGGGTCAGCTGAACCTGGCGCGACCTGAGGCTTCTCTCGCGAAGGATTTCAAAGTGATCGAAATGCGTAACAATGGACCTGAAGCGCGAGGTTTGATCGACAAATCGAGTGAAAGCGTTCATCGTAGCGTCTTCCTGCCACTCGTTCGTGGAGTGACTCCACGAGCTCTTGAAGTCTTCGACTTCGCCGAGCAAGGCCTGGTGACAGGGAGTCGCGATTCAACAACGGTTCCAACGCAGGCACTGTATCTGTTGAATGATCCGTTCGTGCGACGTCAAGCGTTAGCTTTCGCTGATCGACTGCTGAAGAACACCGAGCAAAATGACTATGACCGTGTCAATCTTGCCTATCGACTGGCGTTCGGTCGACCTGCGACACCAGCTGAGATTGACCGGGCAAATAGTTACTTAAGTGAATTCGAGGCGATCTCGCGAGACGCCTTCGTAGCAGCGAAGCAGCCGGAATCGACTCTTGTCGCTGATGCCTCTGCCACGACGTCTGTCCCTGCTGCTGCAGGTCAGAATGCATCTTCAGACGCGTCGGCCGCCGCGTCGCAAGGATCGAATCAGGCGAACGCCGGAGGCGCTGCACCGACTCAACCGGTGATTCCAGCAAACCCTGACGATATCGATCCAACGGATGTGCCCGTCAAAGAAGTTGTGATCGAAGCAAAGGATCCGAAAACCGCAGCCTGGACTAGCTTCTGTCAGGCGCTGCTGGGGACCGCAGAGTTTCGCTATCTGAAATAAACCGGTTCGAATTTCCAATTTCGATTTTCAACTCGATTCATTACATAAGAAAACAATACATAGACTGGAGTTTCGCATGTTCGATAAAAATGACTTGCCGATTCTGAACCCAAATCAGATCACTCGACGACAGGCTTTGAAGGCCGCCAACGCCGGATTTGGCTACCTGGCTCTGGCGAGTTTATTGCGAGAAACTGCGCCAAGAACTGCAGCAGCAAGCCAGGAAACGGCAGCCAATCGACCGCTTGCACCCAAACCACCACAGTTTCCCGTCAAAGCCAAGCGGATCATCTTTTTGTACATGGATGGTGCGACGTCCCAGATGGATACGTGGGACTATAAAGCAAAACTTCAAGAAGACGATGGGAAAGTCGGTCCCGGCGGAGGGACGCTGACCGCTTCGAAATTCAAGTTCGCCCAATATGGGGAAACAGGGACCTGGGTTTCCGAGCTCTACTCGAACGTCGCTAAACACGTGGACAAGTTATGCTTCATCCGGGGTCTGCACACCGATACGCCGGCGCATCCTCAAGCGGTGATTCAACTGCATACGGGTGCCGCTCAAGCACAACTGACCCGTCCGTCGATGGGGGCGTGGTTGATGTACGGATTGGGGACCGAGAATCAGGATTTGCCTGGATATATCACGATCAATCCACCGCCGAACTTCGGCGGTGCGGTCAACTACGGCAGCGCCTTTCTGCCCGCGCACTACCAGGGAACAAGGATCAATGACACTGGTTATCTGCCGAACTTAAAGGCACAAACAGCGACGTCGTTGCAGCGGCGGCAGATCGATCTGCTTCAGTCGATGAATCGTGATCTCGCTGCAACGCCGGGTGCCCCTGATCAGCTGGAAGGGGTTATTCAATCCTATGAGCTGGCCTTCAAGATGCAGGGAAAGGTCCCTGAATTATTGGATATCTCGAAAGAGCCTCAACATGTACTCGACGCTTATGGCGTCAAGCCGGGTCCCGACGGTGCGTTTGCCCGTCAGTGCTTGATGGCCCGACGACTGAGTGAAGCGGGTGTCCGATTCGTTGAGATCTGCCAGCCTGGATGGGATCACCACACGAACCTGCATAAGGGGCTGATCAAGAACTGTGCCGCGACGGATCAGCCAACGGCAGCCCTGCTTGCCGATCTTGAACAGCGAGGAATGCTGGAAGATACTCTGGTATTATTCGGCAGTGAGTTCGGTCGTCTTCCAACCGCGCAGGGACAAGACGGCCGCGATCACAACATTACCGGCTACCCGATGTGGTTGGCCGGTGCTGGCGTGAAGAAAGGTTTTTCATACGGGGCCACTGACGAGTACGGGAGACATGCTGTGGAAGGTCGTATGCACACGACCGACCTGCATGCAACGCTACTCGCACTGATGGGTCTTGATCATGAGTCATTAACTTACCGGTACGCCGGTCGCGATTTCCGATTGACCGACGTGAAAGGCAATGTCGTCCGAGAGATTTTTGCCTGAAATCCAATTCGACTTCTCTAAGGGTGGTCGTGATGCGACCACCCTTTTTTTGTTTCGGTTTCGATTTGCAGGTCACAATCCAGCCGTCATCCGATCGTATAAATAAACGGTGCCAAGGCCGAAGTTTGTACGAAGAATAAAATCATTCCGAGCATCAGAAGTAACAGCAAAACTGGCAAAAGCAGATAATGACCACGTTCAGCAAAGAACATCAACGTTTCGGCGAACAACGAAACTAACGAACGGGATCCGTTCTGTTGAACGTCGCCGGCAATGGAATCTGGCGTTGTTTGTGGCAACGTTTCCCAACCGGTGGTCAACGTCGGTCGGTTCGTGTCCCATGAATAAAATGGATGCGACCCCCCGCGTCGTCGGCGTTCCCACCAACCCAAGGGGGACATCAATCCGAAATAGACAACTGTCAAAAGCACGGTCATGACCAGCCGTCCTTGTAAATGGGCCAGTCCCATCCAGAGTCGGCGTGGCCAGTAAAGCAATTGAGGTAATACGGTCCCCAGGAACAGCAGCACCAGACCGGCAGTCATCATCATTCGCCAGAACCAGTCGATCTGGCTGATGACACAGAACCAGCAAAAGCCACCCAGCAGAGTAAACAGCCAACCAATCGTCAAACCGAAATTTGTCAATTGGCGGAACTCATCCGTCTCGCGCCGTTCATCAAGTCGGCGGAGATATCGTGATCGCGTGAGGACTTGATTGGCCTCAGTCGAGTTCAAAGCGTTGAAGCCATTTGGCACGAGCAGCCTCGTCCATAGGGGGGTGTGGTTGACGGGTTCGTTCCAGATACCGGTTGCCGACGACAAGATTGTCGATCTCGGTCGCCATGAAACAGCGATAGGCGTCTTCGGCGGTGTTCACAATCGGTTCACCGCGAACGTTAAAAGACGTGTTGACGATCACACTGCAACCGGTCTGACTTTTGAAATTCGAGATGACCCCGTGCATAAACGGATTTCGCTGAAGATCAACGGTCTGCAGTCTTGCTGAATAATCGACATGCGTGACGGCGGGGATGTCGGATCGAATGAGTTTCAGCAATTCGATACCGAACTTATCTAACTGTTCGACGGTTTTTCTTCGCCTTTCAGCGACCGGAAAAACGAGCAGCATATAGGGACTTTCCTGGCGACAGTCGAAATAGGCTTCTGCATCTTCGGCAAGTACCATCGGCGCAAAGGGCCGAAACGATTCACGAAACTTCACCTTCAAGTTCATGCGAGACTGCATACTCTCGGATCGAGCGTCGCCAAGAATCGATCGGGAACCAAGTGATCGAGGTCCAAACTCCATCCGCCCCCGTGCGACCGCGACGACTTTCCCATCGGAAATATCGGCAGCAATTCGGCGTTGCAAATCTCCTTCATCAAGGACATCCCAGACTGCGCCAAGCGCGCGAAGAATGGCATCATCCTGGGACGATTCGGGTGGGATATCCGGCCCCAGGAAAGCGCCATGCATACCGTCAGGACTGGCGACCGACCTGGGCTGACGTAACTCACGATGCCAGAAGCTCAAGGCTGCGCCGAGTGCCCCCCCTGCATCTCCAGCGGCGGGCTGAGTCCAGATTTGTTTGAAGGGACCTTCCGAAGAGAGCTTGCCCGTTGCCACGCAGTTTAAGGCGACTCCACCTGCCAGCACCAGTTGATCAAGCCCGGTTCTGTTGTGGATAAACCGGCCCATGCGCAGAAGAGCCTCATTAATCACGGCCTGGATACTGGCCGCCAGATCCATTTCCCGTTGCGTAATCTGCGACTCAGGCTGACGAGGCGGACCATCGAACAATTCATGAAATGCTGCTGACGTCGTGGTCAGCCCCGTGGCGTAATTGAAATATTTTTGGTTGAGCAGCATTGTTCCGTCATCCATCAGATGAATGACTCGCTGCATAATCCGATCGGCATAGACCGGACGTCCATAGGGGGCGAGGCCCATTAACTTATATTCACCACTGTTAATCTTAAAGCCGCAATAGTACGTAAACGCCGAATACAACAGACCGAGTGAATTGGGAAAACGGAGCTCCTCGCGAAGATCAATCGCAGACCCACGACCAATGCCCCATGTCGCCGTCGACCATTCGCCCACGCCATCGATCGTGAGGATGGCCGCCTCGTGAAATGGAGAAGGATAGAACGCGCTCGCGGCGTGTGAGCGATGATGGTCGATAAAATGTATCTTCCGTTTGACGTCCAGTTCCGCTGAAATTTCACGTTCGAGCCAAAGTTTTCTGGTCAACCATTCCGGCAACGTGTGAAGCAAACTACGAAGACCCCGCGGTGCCGTTAACAGGTATGTCATCATTAAGCGTTCGAAATGAACGAGCGGTCGCTCATAAAAAACGATGTGATCGATCTCTTCGATATCGAGACCAGCCTGCTCAAGGGACCAGCCGACGGCGTGATGCGGAAATGACGGATCACCTTTGATTCGCGTGAATCGTTCTTCTTGTGCTGCGCCAATAATCTGGCCATCGACGATCACCGCTGCGGCAGAATCGTGATAAAACGCGGAAATACCAAGAATCGACGTCATGGCACCCTTTCCGTCGATGGCGGCTGGATTTCCGTCTTGTTGAGCTCCAGATTCAGACGGCGATTGTCTGGCTGAACGTCAGCCTTTAACAGGATGACTGAGGCTTCGCGACTGGCGAATTCAGCAGGGAGCATCCAGCTCAACGTGGTTCCTTCCATCAACCCGAGATCATTCCAATCTTCCATATCGTAGAGTTCAACGGGGTCGTAGGTGGAAAGCCAAAGTCGAGCCGATTTAAGCCCAGTACCACTCAGGCGAATCCTGCTGAGTGGAACAGGCTGCTGCAGTGCAACGAGCACCGTCGGGGTTTCGAGTGGCATTGTCGCCAAGAATTCATCGGTTTCGGGATACGTCAATTCAAACGTTCCCGTTTCAGGTTGAGGTTTCAAATCCAGGTTAAAAGGCAACCAGTCATTGATTCGGACTTCTGGGGACTTCGATGCCTTGGGTCCCAGAAACTGTGAATAATCTTTCTCCAACCGATCGACAGTTTGTCGCGCGAGAAATGCGGTGGCACGAGGCCCTGGATGTCCATCCGCCGGATTGATGCCCCAGATCAGGGCTTGCGGGCCCGTTGCGTCATTCTGGGGAAATTGCTGAATGAACGGAGGCAGGTTGTCGAGAACTGGAATCCCTGCATCGCGCCAGAGCGGCAGAACTTTGTCATATGAAAATGAAATTCGCTCGGCGATCGGTGCTTCGGGTAGCGTGATCATCAATCCCGGGATATGAACTTCATTAAGAAAGAGGCTGACATTTTTGACTGTTTGTTGATAGAGATTTAGATTTTCACCGTCGTGAATTCGGCGCAGCCAATCCGAATATTCATAACCATAATCAGCCCCGAGATAGCTTTTTGCCAGCTTGTCGTTTCTGCGTGCGTTGAACAAATCAAGTAATCGAGGGGTCACTTGCCGAAGCATCGATTGAACGCGGCCGGGAATCGGGCTGGCAAGCTGGCTTGTGTTGATCTGTTTGACGATCCTTTCATCGGGATCGTTGGTCACAAACCCCCACAAGATCAGATCCGGTTGAAATTGCGGAACAACCTTTCTTGCCAGGTCCAACTCTTCATGCGTTGACATGCCGGAACGCCCTGCGGCAATGACTTCGACATCGTTGTAACCACGACGGCCGAGTTCGATAGCAAGCTGACGCCACCACATGTGATTCAGCGTCATATAGGGTGCGCCCCAGACGTACGAGTCACCCATCACGAGAAGTCGATGCTTCTTGATTCGGTCTTGAGACACCTCGTGACCAACCCATGCACGCACATCGGGTGCGTTCGGAGTCGTCAATTTGGGCTGAAGTACCGGGCGAGATTTACGATTGAGATTCGAGTCGATCACTCGGTTATGACGCTTCCATCCATCGGAAGCGACCAGACCGCGACGTTCTAATCCGGCGAGAATCCAATGATCGAACAACACAGCGAATGCCGCAACAACGACCAACGAAACGACGGCAGAGCGAACGGAAGACCACGGACAGATGCGCCAGGTCTTTCGTCGCCATCGGATGTCAGCCAATGCCCGCATGAGCGAACCGTGCCCTGCAAAAAAAGGGGAAAAATCAATTGTCTTGCGAGGATAGTGACTTGGAATCGCCGACGGAAGCCACTGAATCAGAAGATGGAAACTGACTGATGAGACTTAAGTATCCTTGCAGAAAATCGTTCGGTCGTGTGAGATCGTGTACTTCTTCGTATCGAACCAGCCCTGACGTTGCTTCTTGATAAAGGAACAGACGATGTCCGCGTTTATCTATTGCCTGAATGCCAGCACGATTCGACCGACGCCAATTCTCGACAAGATTCGAATCGCTGGTGAAACGGGATACGCAGCGATCGAACTTTGGCACGATGAGATTGAGGCATACGTCGCTGCAGGTGGTAAGCTGATGGACATTCGTAAGGCGCTGGACGATCAACGGCTTCAGCTTCCGACGACGATCTATCTGCGTGGCTGGTGCGACACGACCGGGGCCGAGCACGCCGCAGGACTCGACGAATGTAAGAAGCGACTGGAAGACGCCGCGAAACTTGGAGCGATCTATTCGATTGCCAGCCCGGCAGGAGGAAAAGTCGATGTGGCCCTGGCCGCCCGGAATTATGCCGAACTGCTGACTCTGGGTCTGTCATTCGGCGTGAAACCTGCGATGGAATATCTGGGGTTTGTTGAGCAGATCAATACGATCGAGTCTGCGCTCGAAATCATGAACCTTTCTAAACATCCGGAAGCAACGATCGTCGTTGATCCGTTCCACAACTTCCGCGGTGGTGGCCCCTTCTCTTCACTTAGCCTGTTGCGTGGCGACCAGATTGCCATCAGCCACTTCAACGATTCTCCCGCGTCACCGCCGCGTGAACAGCAACATGATCACAGCCGGGTTTTGCCAGGACAGGGTCATTGTGATCTGAAGCAGTGGCTGGGATTGCTCAAGCAGGCAGGGTACAAGCGCTGGTTGTCTCTCGAGTTATTCCGGGAAGACCTGTGGGCACGCGACCCGAAGGAAGTGGCTCGGATCGGACTGGAATCGATGAAGGCTGTGGCCGAAGCTTGAACGAGTCTGTTACTCGATGTGTCACTGTCTGACTGTCATCGGTCATGCCGTGGTGTTCTCGATCGAGGTTTAGATGCTGAAGCCACTGCGTCAGAGAGGACTCCGATGCAGTGGCACTTCGAGGGATATTGATTTCAATTCGTTTTGACGGACTTCCTGATCCCAGGCCAGTGAGGTGGCGCGACCAGGAACGAGATCAGCACAAGCAGGCCAAACAAAGTATGGAGCACCGTGAAGACCCATTTGGGCGCTTCGTAGAACATCACGTTATGGACGAGTGTGGCCATGAAACTGCCTGAATGACCTTCTTGATGGGCAAGCACTCGAAGCTGATTTTCCCACTCGGTCAACGGACAGCTGATTCCCGCCAAGGCCTCGGCGACGACGATGGCGATCATCAAGAGATGCCCGCATCGCCACCAGAAGTTTCGTGCCCACTTGCCTCGACAAAGAATCCCAATCCAGATTGCCGGGAGACCTAACACCACTGTCAGGAAGTAAACCAGGTGGATAATCATCACGGCGTCGGCGGCGAGTCGATAGAAGAGCGTCATGGGATTTACTGCGGTATTTGATTCAGGTTGTTCCTGGCAGTCGTCGCGACATTTTGGTTTTTAAGAAGGGGTCGGGCGTTCAAATTTCAAAATGGCCGCCAGTCCACCTTGCTATTGATTAAACCCTTTGTCGGCCAATTTTGAAATTTGAAATTTGAACACCCGACCCCAGAACATGGCGGCATCCATTTTTGGACGAATCTACGAGAAACTGAGCTATGATCCCCCCCTCCCATTGAGTTCTAGGCAATAGCCGCGCTGTGTGTTCAGGTTTCCGTTCGAAGTTATGCAGAGCACAAACCCGCCGGCTGAAAACTCACTTTTCAGTCGCGACGGAACTGGAATAGACTTCGTGACCTTCCAGCATTGTCATTAAAACTTTCGCGTTGTGAATTTCATGCTTGGGGATCTCGAACAGGTTTCGGTCCAAAACCACCAGATCTGCAAACTTGCCGACTTCAATCGAGCCGGTTTCCTGCTCCTGAAAATTGACGTACGCACCGTTGATCGTATAACCCGCAATCATCAACGGAAGATCGACAACTTCCTCGGAAATCCAGGCGGCACCTGGCCCGTCCGCCAGGCCTCGTCGCGTGACCGCGATCTGAATGGCGTCGAGTGGGTTCATCGATGTCACCGACCAGTCGCTGCCGCAGGCAATGATCGCACCGGTGTTGGCCACGCTGCGGATCGGGTAAAGCCAGCGCGAACGTTCGGGTCCCAGAATTGGTTCGGTCATTTTCACAATGTAAAGATCGGCACTGGCCCAGAATGGTTGAAAATTGGCAATAACGCCCAGACGCCGAAACCGGCCGATGTCCGCGGGATCAAACAACTCGACATGTGCCAGATGGTGACGCGAGTCGCGACTTCCATTTTGTTGACGAGCGAATTCCAGGGCATCAAACGAACTCTGGATCGCTCGGTCCCCGATCGCATGGATATGGATTTGAAACCCCAGGCGATCGAGTTGTGCTGCCAGCGGTTTCAGAACTTCAGGCTCCAGATTCAGCCAGCCTCGTTCGCCCGCTTCCACCAGGTAGGGTTGCAGCAACGCGGCGGTTCGGGATTCGATGACGCCGTCCTGAAAAATCTTGACAGCGGTCGTTTTCAGTCGCTTGCCCCGATACTTCTCACGCCACTCGACGAATTGTGGAATCTGCGACGAGAACTTGGCGGGATCGATTCGCATGGCGGCAACCGTGCGGACCGTCAGTTCGTTCGATCGGTCAAGTTCGTCAAAAGCATTCAAATGCGGTTCGCCCACCGAGGCCTCTTGAACCGAAGTAATCCCGAACCGGTTGGCCAGTTCAAGACCTCGCCTGAGGCCTTTGACGTATTCCTGATGCGCGTACGGAGGGATTTTGTTAACGACGAGTCGAGCAGCCGATTCGCGTAGCGTTCCCGTGGGCTCACCGGTTTTGGGATCGTGCTCAATGCGGCCGCGCGCCGGGTCGGGGGTTTCCTTCGTAATCCCGGCAATTTCCAACGCCTTGGAATTGACCCAGACCGAATGTCCGTCGAAGGCGTCCAGCATGATCGGACGATCCGGGACAACCTTGTCGAGCAGCGATTTGTGAGGGTTTCCCTCTTCAACCGTCAGCGGCCATCCACCCCCTTTGATCCATTTTCGATCCGGGTAAAGATCGGCATACCGCTTGACGGCTTCGAGAATCTGATCAACTGTGGTCAATCCATTGATATCGCATTCCCCCAGTTCAATTCCTCCGCCGATCAGATGGACATGAGAATCGTGAAAGCCCGGAAGCAGCATTTTTCCTTGAAGATCAATACTGCGGGTCGCGGGTCCGATCCAAGAAGTAACTCCCGCGTCGCTGCCGACATAAACGATTCTTCCCCCACGTACGGCAACGGATTCTGCCCAGCTTCTGGCAGCATCAACCGTATAGACCGCTCCGTTTCGAAAAACCGTTTCTGCAAACCTGGGTTCTTCTTGAGCTTTCGCAGTATCGTTTGTCGGGACGATCGCGACAGAATCGGTTTTGGACTGAGCGGCAGCAACTGCAGCGCTGACGATTAAAAGCGAGATGGCCTGAACCACTGTGAGGATTTTAGTGCTCATCGATTTGTTGCTTCCTCCCATGACGTAACCAGCCGGTGTTGTACGCGAAATCTTAACGGGAGGGCGAGGATCCTGCTGAGGCGCGAAGTCGATGCTTGTACCTGCTTCGTGGCGATCACAGCTCATTCTTTCGCGGATTCGCTCAAGAAAAATGGGATGCCGCCATGTAATGGGGTCGGGTGTTAACGATTTCAAAATCTGAAATTTGAACGCCCGACCCCCTCTTTGATCACCGAAAGACGGGAGGTTGACCCGTTGATTCCAGCACCGACATCCACAGGTCGCCGTTGGGGTCGACCTGATTTCGCTGTCTGACCGCCAGCGGCATTGGTACGTGGACAAAACGAGCGTTCCAGCGACCGACGATCATTTCTGTTCGGCCACTCATCGCTGCGTGAACGGCGTTATGAGCCAGCCGAATGCAATAGACGCTGTCGTAAGGATTCGCCGCGACACTTCGAATGGCGTAACTCGGGTCGATATATTTCAGATTCAGTTCCAGTCCTGCTTCGCGAAAATCATCTGTGATCCGCTGCTTCAGATACATCCCGATATCCGTCAAACGAACATTTCCCGACGCATCGGTTTCGTTTGACGCCTTCCCGATCAGATCCTGTCCCGCCCCTTCCGCAACGACGATCACCGCATGACCACTCCGTTCAATTCGTCGCCGTATATGACACAATAACCCGTTTTCCCCCTCGAGGGAAAAAGGAACTTCGGGAATCAAAACGAAGTTGGCATCGCTTTTTGCCAGTGATGCATAACACGCGATAAACCCTGAATGTCGTCCCATCAGTCTGACCAGTCCAACGCCGTTGGGTGCGGCCTGAGCTTCGACGTGCGCGGCGCGAATTGATTCCGTCGCAACTGAAAAGGCGGTCTGAAATCCGAAGCTCTGATCGATAAACATGATGTCGTTGTCGATCGTCTTGGGTATTCCCACCACCGAGATCTTAAGACCTCGGTCCGCGATCTCTTGTGTGATCGTGAGTCCCCCACGAAGGGTTCCATCACCCCCGACAATGAACAGGATGTTGATTCCCATCCGCTCCAGGCAATCAACAATCTCGCCCGGGTCCTGCTGGCCGCGCGAGGTTCCGAGGACAGTCCCACCTTGTTCATTGATATGGCTGACAAATTCCGGGGTCAGATCGAGAACGTCACGACCGTACTTGGCGATGAATCCCTGGTACCCATTACAGAAACCGTAAACCTTTTTCACGCTGTATCGATAGTACAATTCCATCGCCAGGGCGCGGATCACGTCGTTAAAACCAGGGCAAAGCCCACCACATGTGACAACGCCAGCTCGTGTTTTGGACGGATCGAAAAAGATCTTACGGCGCGGCCCGGCAGGCTCGAATCCAGGCAACTCGTTCGGTGCCGCATTACGTGCCGTCATTGCCGACATGGTGTCGTCGAAGAGAACCTTGTCCCCTTCATCGACATTGTGAAAGCTGCGCACCCGCTGTGCGAGTAACGGTGCCAGTGGAGAATCAATCCGGCATGTCCCAAGACTTTTCACTGTCAGATCACTGGCTTCGATCATAATTTCAACCTGTTGTTCGCATTCCAGCAGCGATCCCTTGAACAGTCAGTCGCAAAAGACCACGTAGTCGTTCCGCGTCTTCGGCGGGCGTATCGGCTGGCAGGCTTCGACGGCGGCGGACCAGTTCAATCTGGATCAGATTCAATGGATCGATATAGGGATTACGGGCGTCGATCGAAGCCTGCAGCCACGGCGTTGTGGACAGCAGTTCGGCACCACCCGTCAGCGCGAGGATGGCTCGTCGCGAACGTTCTCGTTCGGCAGCAATCATCGTCCCGATCCGTTCGCGCACTTCACCGTTCTGGACCAGTTCCGCATATCGCCCGGCAATGAATGTGTCTGCTTTGGCCAAGGCCAGGGCGGCGTTATCGATTGTCGCCTGAAAAAAGGGCCATTGACGGAACATTTCGAAAACCGTCTTCCAATCACCAGGCCGACCATCTAACACTTCAACCATTGCGGTTCCCAGACCGTACCAGGCGGGAATCATGCAGCGGTTTTGTGTCCACGAAAAGACCCAGGGGATCGCTCGCAGATCGGCTAACGTCCGCTCGCCCCGTCGTCGGGCCGGGCGCGAGCCGATGTTCAAGCTTTCGATTTCGTCGATCGGGGTGGCCGAGCCAAAGAACTCGATGAAACCGGGCTGGTCTACCAGGTCGCGATAGACTGCGTAAGACCGCCGGGAGAGTTGATCCATGATCACCGTCCAGGCCGGTTTGGCGGTCCGAGCGGGCAGGGCACTGGCCAGCAGCGTGGCGGAAGTGACTTGCTCAAGATGCCGGTAAGCAATCTGATCGTCGTCGTATCGCTCGGCCAGGACCTCGCCCTGTTCGGTGAGTCGCAAACTGCCATCAAGTGCATCAGGGGGGAGCGAATAAATCCCACGTGCCGCCGGACCACCACCGCGCCCCAGTGAACCACCCCGTCCGTGAAAGAATGTCAGCTTCACTCCGAATCGATCGGCGACTCGTTGCAGGTCACTTTGAGCCCGATACAAACCCCAGCAGGCCGCCAGATAACCCCCGTCTTTAGTGCTGTCTGAATATCCGACCATCACGATCTGGCGGCCACCTTGTCGCGCCACATGATCGGCGTAGATCGGCTGCTTGAGGATTGCCTCCAGCGTGACCGGACCCCGCTCGAGATCGCCGATCTTTTCGAAAAGCGGAGCGATCGCCAACTGATCTTTCAAACTGGCTACATCCGTTCCCGGCGGACTTGCCACGGACTGAGCCCAGCGCCACAGCCACAGCACGATCAGCACGTCACTGGGTGTGCTGGTCAAGCTGATGATATGGCTTCCAAGACAGCTTGGACCAAAATTCGCCATGGCCGAATGGAGCAATCGGAACAGCTCAAGCGTTTCAATCGTCGTTGCCGAAAGACCGTCGCGTGGAATGTCACTGGACCACGGAATTGTCCGGGCCAGCACCGCCTGCTTTTCATCTTCGGGTAATGCTTCAAAATTCTCAGTCACACCCAGCTTGGCGAACAGCTCAGTCATGACTTCGCTATGTCGGCGGGAATCCTGTCGCACGTCCAGCCGGTTCATGTGCAACCCGAACACCCGCACCAGATCAAGCCACGGAAGCAATTCTTCGTTGATCAGTCGTTTGACATGATTTCCCTGCAGACTGTCGATCAGGGTCTGCACATCGATCTCAAGTTCCGCGCCGTCTCGATAGGCACCAGAGGGCAAGCCGTCACCAATTTTGGTTCCGAACGAGTGTTCCAGTCGCCACCGGATCATGGCGAGCCATTGTCGACAGACTTCCACGGGAGCGACCGGCTGCATCCGTTCGGCCAGTTCCGGCCACTTCTGAATCGCTTGCGCCAATCGTTCTTTCAGGACATCTGCGACTTTGACTTCTTCAGACGAAATCGAGAGAAACTCGAATAACCTTTTACATTCGACCAGGTGAGCTTCCACAGCGGCCTGACGCAGCCAGAGCAGTGTTTGAGCAGTCACATCGTAAGTGACATGCGGGTGACCATCGCGGTCACCACCGATCCACGAGCCGAATTGAAGAAACACGGGCAGATGGAATTTGACCCCGGGATAGCAGGTTTCCAGCGCGCGTCGCATGTCCCCATATACACCGGGTACGACTTCCCAAAGTCTTGGTGCGATCGTTAACCCACGACGGACTTCCTGCAAAACTGTCGGACGTGATGGACGAAGAAATTCACTTTGCCACAGCACGGTCATTTCCATGCGCAGCAGATTTTCCAGCTTGCTTCGTTCGCGAGGCAACAGATCAGGACCATCGAGATCTTCCAGTGCCTGTCGCATCCTGCGGAGTTTCACTCGCAAACTGCGCCGTTTGGCTTCACTGGGATGAGCCGTAAAAACAAGCTCGATCGCCAGCCGATCGAGGGCCGACTGGGTTTCCGCAGGGGTAAACCCAGCATCACGCAATTTGCAGATCGCGTCACCGATCGATTCGCTGCGTGGCTCGGGGTGACGTTCCCGTTCTCGCAAACGCAACGTACGAACCCGATGTCGATCTTCTGCGAGATTCGCAAGGTCGAAAAAAATACTGAAAGCGCGGGTCACATCACGAGCGGCCGGCTCGTCTAATGCCGCAATCAGTTTCGTCAATTCGTGTTCCGCCTCGGGCGATCCAGCACGTCGCTCGCGCGCGACCTTGCGAATCTCTTCGACCCGTTCCAACGCGGCCGTTCCGGCCAATTCCCGGATGACATCACCGAGCATATCGCCAAGTGTTCGGACATCGCGACGCAGAAGTTCATTATTGACTGTTGGCAAGATATGTCCGCCTAAAATTTGTTCAACCAACGCTTATTGGCAAACATTGTGCCATGATTCCCATCACCAATCGATCATAGTCTCAATCGTTTATCTGGCAAGGAATTGCGATGCAGAACCCACTAAACCCAGCAATCAAAACATCCAATTTCCCCAGCACCCTGCCTAACCGCGCAGCATTTTTTCACGCGCGTCACAGGATGGGTTGAGAATAGGGGGATCGTTTGCGGGTTGGGAAGTCGAGTCAGGTAGTGGGCTGCGGGGATTCGTCGAACGTCATTTGATCTTGATTGAAACTGAGTCAAGGAAATCAAAGTGGTCGAGACGATTAATGACTGGAAAACAATCGACGTGGCGAAGTGATCGAAGAGGGGGTCGGGTGTTCACATTTCAAAATTGGCCGACCGTATAACTTTCCCGATACAGATCGCGTGATCGGCCAATTTTGAAATTTGAACGCCCGACCCCAGAACGTAAACCTCGCGGTTTGTTTGGGCGCTACGTGTTTGGCAGACCCGTTTACTGGGACCACGTTGGCTCGTATGACGACATTTTCACAGCGTTGCGGGTGATCTGCCGCTGTTCAAGCCCGTCGCGCCGCATGATCCAGATATCCATCGTCTCGGGTCCGGGAGGCTTCGAAGCAGTCCGTGTAAATGCAATCCATTTTGAATCGGGTGACCATGTCGGTTCGGAGTCTCGCGTCAAGCTGTGACTGACGTTCTGCTTCTCAGTCCCGTCACTCTTCATGACGTAGATACTGCAGGTTTTATTTTCGCTACCAGACATGTACGCAATGTGCGTCCCATCCGGTGACCAGGCTGGGGCATGACTCATTTTCTTGTCGTTGGACAAATTGGTTTGATTCTGACCGTCGGCGTCCATCACATAGATTTGTCGTTCATCGTCGCGTGTCGATTCAAACACGATCTTCGTTCCGTCAGGCGACCATCGAGGGCTCCAGTTGTGATGCTCACCCTCGGTCAATTGCTGCGAATGAGACCCATCCGCGTCAGCAACATGGATGTGGCAAGACTTACGACCCGTTGGCCAGGCGACGAAAGCGAGTTTCTTTCCAGACGGGGAGAGCGAGGGAGAATCCAAATCCAGTTCTGGCATGCCGGTCTGGATCTCCTCGGTCGAATTGTTCGACAGGTTCCGCACAAACAGTGCGGAAGTGCGTCCCCGTTGATTGGAGTAGATGATTTTTTTGCCGCCGTCGATTAATTCTGGACGATCACCAGTAAAGCCTTTTGCCTCTTGTCCAACGAAAACGATTGTGCCAGTACGTCCGAACGCATCACTAGTCACGAACGCAAGTTTTCCAAGCGGAAGGTCACCGATCACTTCAAGCTCGTAATCGTCCGCCTTGGAAACCGTTGTTGACAGTAAAACTGTGGTGATAAGTATGACGAAAGGCAAACGAAGAAGGTTCTTCATAATCTTGCTTTCCAATTGGATGATCTTTCAATGAAACCCACGACGAAATAAGAGAAACAGAAGATGAATCACGCCCGCAAGTCTTTCCTGCCAGCAAGAAATTACGACAGTGTGCCTTAATTAAGAAGGACGTGTCAAATAAGGACATGCTATTCTGGATGTAACTTTTCTGATCCTGTCGAAAGTTCAAAACGCAGAAATGTTTTGACGGTCGCATTGGAATATTCGTAGAATCGACGGCATGAACCTGAACATCGATCCCCAGCAGGCATTTCATCGGGGAACTGCCCCGATTTTCGCCCTTCTTACGGACGAACAGATGCGCCGTTTGGCGCAGCTACAGGCCGACCCTTCGCTCGCTGATCGCGTGGATGAATTGGCGGCAAAGGCCAACGAAGGGGAACTCACAGGCGAAGAACGCGACGAATATGAAGCGTATATCGAGGCGAACAATCTAATGGCCATTCTTCAAGCAGAAGCTCGGTTTCGACTGCAACTCGCGGGAACATGACGCATGGAGGCTCGCGTGCGAACATTCGTCCGCGAGCGGGCGTTCAATCGGTGTGAATATTGCGAAAGGGAACAAGCGACATCGCCGCTCATTCGTCTTCAGATTGAGCACATTATTCCAATTAAGCATGGCGGCGGCGACGAGTTGGAAAATCTTGCTCTGGCCTGCGTGAGAATGTAATCTCAAAAAGTCGAGCGATCTGGCAGGGATCGATCCAGAAACGAATACGTTGACGCCGCTGTTCCATCCGCGTCGGGACTACTGGGAAGATCACTTTACTTGGAACGGACTCCGAATCGTCGGCCTGACTTCCATCGGAAGGACCACCGTTCGCGTGCTAGATTTAAATTCCCCCGCTCGATTAAGAGTGCGAATGGCGACGGGTTCGAACTAAGTGGCGGCTAGCCATGGTTTCTACAGGCAATTTTCCTTTTCCCACCGCTTTCTGGAACGGAATGCGGCGCCGTACCGCGATTGCAGACAGCGCCCTTAATACATGAATATCGAGGGAACTTATTGCAGAATGGAAACGGAGTCTGCATACCGCTTGCATCTTAGTGCCAAAAATGGGAGTGGTGCCGAATTATCACTCAACTCGCATCAACGCTGGTTGTGATGCAATCAAAAATGTTTAAATCTATTCTGCGAAGAGGCAATCGGTCAGAGACAAAATGGCAGATCTTGTACGTTTAGAAGATGAGCCGTCTGTTTCTTGATCGGCTCCCCTGACCTCAGTCCAGCGACATTCGAAGAGATCGGCTGGACGCCGATCCGCCTGCGCCGATGGCTACGGGTTAAACGATGAAGATTATTGATTCAGGTAAACGATTTCGCAGATTTTGCCTAAGTCGTCGCCGAACGTTTTTGTTGTGATCCCGTCACGGATGTGGGCGTTGTTGACGAACAGCGCAAACACCAGACTCCGCCCTTTTGCTGTTGTCATGTAGCCTGCCAGGGCTTTGCTTGTCATTAATGTCGCGCCGTTCATCGTGTTATCGGCGTACAGAGTTCCTGTTTTCGCCTGGACTTTGTCGCGAGCCGGGCTTTCCGGCGAAACATTCTTTGCCAGCGTGCCATCAACGCCTAACCGGGGAAGGGCCTCTTTGTACGCGGGGAAATCAGGTCGCTTTGACATGTAAGTCAGCAATTGAACCGAGGCTCGAGGAGTCGTGTAATCGCCACGTGCGCCACCAGCTCCTCCTGCAAACGAAATCGTGTCGACGTCGACACCGGCCTGCTTCAGAAACGTATGCTGTCGTTTCAGTCCTGCCGCTAATGTTCGTTCCCCATTTTTCACCGCGACGAGTAAGGGCAACGTGCTGGCCTGCAGGTTGTGACTGACCTTGAGAATCAACTTGGCCGATTCGGAAAACGGCAGTGATGTCAGCACGGCAACCTGCGGCAATGTTTTGATTTCGGCTGCACTTGGCAAAGTCTGTGCAGGGGAATCTCCTAACGTCGGGGCATCGACGTTCACACCTGCCCTCTGCAGTGCTTCGATAAATAGCGTCCGTGCGAAGGCCACAGAATCGGGAACTTCCTGAACCCTCAAGACCGGCTTATGTCCCTTGGGAATCTGTCCAGAGACCGAAACCCGTCCTTGCCCGACATCACGAAGAATGATTTCCAGCGGTTTTTCGGTCTCGACCGTGACGATCTTCGATTCGATCTGAATCGCTGCCGTTTGAGGTCGCGAGGTCCACTTTGCCAATTGTCCGACTTCGGATGGATTGATCACGATGTCAACGACGTTGTCATTGATCGTGCAGGGTGAGACTCGGCTCGGTCCGCTTCCAGACGATTCGGCCCGTTCGAACAATCGATCGTCGATCAGCACGTCCCCGCGAACTCGTTTGATTCCCGCCGACGCGACCTGCTTCGCCAGATGGTTCAAGCCGGCCAACGGATCGGGTTCGGTCAGTTCCGCATCGGGATTTCCATTTGCGTAAGTGTGGTCTCCGTTCGTGAAAGCGATCTTTCCTTCCGGGGTGGTTCGGCCACCAAAGCTTAAATCGCCCGACGCGATCAGGATCAAATCACCTTTTAACTCGCCCGCTTCCGAGACCTCACCCCGCCGAAGAACTGGTGTCAGAAACCGATAGTCCGCACCGAGTGCATCAAGGGCACTGGCGACCGAGAAGAGTTTTGTCGTTGATGCGGGGACAAACAGTTTGTCCGCATTCCGTTCAAAGACGACTTCGCCCGAATTCAGGTCAACGAATAATGCTCCCCAATGGGCGTGCTTGAAGTGTGGCTGCTTGGTGACGCGTTCAATGCCACTTTCGAGAGATTCTTGAGCGACACCGATATTTAGTGACAGAAAACAAAACGCCAGTCCCAGAAGTTGGCCACTTCGAAACACCGATCTTAAGAATTCGGGCAGGTTGAACATGTGTGACATCAATCAGGTTCCCCATAAGAATGAATGCCGATGATTCAGCTTGGATTGGCAGCAGGAATTTCGCATCTTCCAGAATGGTAATCCTCTGATCACACGTCTTGCACTCGCTGGGACGCGATTTACGAGCAAATTTCGTTGAGAATCGCTGACGCAACTGCCAGGAGTGTCCCGCATTTCCGAAATCTTTAAAGTCGATTTCACCGGGGAAAAAGGAACAATCCTCAAATCAGTTTTTCGTGTTTAACCGTGATCATCAGTACGATCCGTGGTGAAATTCTCTCAGATTTATTTCTCGAATTGGGCTGCCAGGGACGCCCGCACGCCAACAGGATTGCCATCGGCAGAGATTACAACCGGGGGAATTACGCCACATACGGCATAACGGTTGCTTCCTGTCAATCTGGGTGGAGTTTTGGCACGGCGCGGAGCGGCATTGACCCGGTTTGGACAGCCAAATAAACTGCGCCTGGCAAGGAAGTTACGTCGCATTGATCGAATCGTTCTGGCGGTTTCCGCAACCGAGCCAGTCATTTGGCATGGCTGACCCAGCCGTGTCCCCTGTCAGGCTGGCAGGAATTTTGGTGGCAGGAAGCCTGCTAAGGTCGTTAATGGAAAGCGCAAGTCTCACTGGCCAATACGGATGATGTCCAAGTTTTGCTTGGAAACTGGCATGGTTTGCGCAGCTTGTTACTCAACGGATGAATCATGGAAATTCTGGATAAAGTCGGCGATGCCTTCAACCTGGTACTGGGCGGAGCTGAACGGTTCATCACGAACATTTTCGGTTCGTCGAACGAACGACGGGTTCGCAATATCGGATTCTCGCGCGACAAGAACGGGAAATCAGTGATTCTTCCCGGTTCGTTTCTTGATCGAATCAATCGATTGGAACCGGATCTCGAAAAATTGAGTGACGGAGAACTTCGCGAAACCACTTCGAAAATGCGGCGACGACTTGCCGACGGTGAAACACTGGACATGCTGCTTCCCGAAGCATTCGCCTCGGTTCGCGAAGCGGGTAAACGTTACTTGAAGATGCGTCATTACGACGTGCAGATGGTGGGCGGTTACATCCTCCATCAGGGGATGATCGCGGAAATGGCGACGGGTGAAGGAAAGACACTGGTCGCCTCGCTGCCAGCGTTTCTGAATGCACTGGCCGGGTCAGTGCACGTCATCACCGTCAACGACTACCTGGCGCAGCGCGATATGGAATGGATGGGTCCGCTGCACATGGGTCTGGGGCTGACGATCGGTGCCATCCAGTCCAACATGGATACAGCAGATCGCAAGGCCGCGTACGCCTGCGATATCACCTATGGCACGAACAACGAGTTTGGCTTCGATTACCTGCGCGACAACATGAAAATGTTTGCCGAAGATCAGGTACAAGGTAAGCTGACCTACGCGATTATCGACGAAATCGACAACATCCTGATCGATGAAGCTCGAACCCCGTTGATCATCTCGGGCCGCGCTCACGACGATGTCACGAAGTATCCCAAGGCCGAAAAGATCGCTCGGCAGTTACAGCGTGACCTGCACTTCGAAGTGAAAGAAAAAGAACACACCTGTCACCTGACGGAAGCAGGGGTGCGTTACGCCGAAGAGCTGGCCGGTGTAGAAAGTTTCTATACCGCCGGCAACATGGAATGGCCGCACCTGCTGGATAACGCCTTGCGAGCTCATCATCTTTACAAACGAGATGTGAACTACATCGTGCGCGGCGACGAGATCATCATCGTTGACGAACATACCGGGCGTATGATGGAAGGTCGTCAGTGGAGTGACGGTCTTCACCAGGCGGTCGAAGCCAAAGAAGGGGTGCGGATCAAGGAGGAGACTCAGACACTCGCGACGATTACCCTGCAAAACTTCTTCAAGTTATACAAAAAACTGTCAGGGATGACCGGTACGGCCATGACCGAAGCGGCCGAATTCGTCAAGATTTACAATCTTGACGTGATCACGGTTCCCACAAACCGGCCGCTCGCCCGTATCACCTACCCTGATGCCGTTTACCGGACCGAACGTGAAAAGTGGGACGCTGTTGTTGAAGAGATCAAAGAAGTCCATGCCACCGGGCGGCCCGTACTGCTGGGAACCGTCTCAATCGAGAATTCGGAAAAGCTCAGCAGCAAACTGATCAAGAATGGCATCAAGCACAAGTTGCTGAATGCCAAGCCGGAATACGCCGAGCGGGAAGCCGAAACGATCGCTCAGGCAGGCCGCAAGAATGCGGTAACGATCGCCACCAATATGGCAGGTCGTGGTACCGATATTATTCTTGGCGGTAATCCCGAATATCTGGCCTGGGACGAACTCAAGCAGATGAAAAACGAGGACGGACGGCCGCTCTATCCAACCCGACTCGACGTCCCGAAGGCTGTCTGGAACGATCTGACCAAGAAGATTGCTCAGCGTGAAGGAATGGAAGACGAAGGTCGCGAAGTAGCCGAGTTGGGTGGTCTTCACGTTCTCGGAACTGAGCGTCACGACTCGCGCCGTATCGACCTGCAGTTGCGCGGTCGTGCCGGTCGTCAGGGTGACAACGGCTCCAGCCGCTTCTTCATTTCGCTCGAAGACGATTTGATGCGAAAGTTCGGCGGGGAATGGGTGAAGGACTGGCTGGCACGCCTTGGCATGCAGGAAGGTGAGCGGATCGAGAGTACGCTGGTCACGCGTCAGATTGAAAGCTCACAAAAGAAAGTCGAAGAACGATTCTTCGAACAGCGAAAGCATCTGCTCGAATACGACGAAGTGATGGACGAACAGCGAAAGCGAGTTTATTCGTATCGTCAGTCGGTGCTCGAAGGAGCGGATTGCCGGGCCCTGATTCTGTCCATGATCGAAAAACAGTTAACGCTCAAGGCGGAATACTTCCTGCAGCCGAACTATCGCTGGGAGACTGTAACGGCCTGGGTCAAACAGCAATGCGGCCTGGAACTGAAGCTGCGCGAAGTGCGCGACATGGCACCCGATCAGCTTGAAGCCTATCTCAAGGATCGCGCCGACCGACAGGCTTACGAAAGCATTCGTGAACAGATCGAAGACAACATTCCGGAAGGGGTCGACGCTCGCGAGCAGAACTGGCAGGCTTTGTCAAAGTGGGTTAACAGCAACTACGGTTTGAACACGAACGAGCGAGAGCTTCGCAAAGTCGGCTTTCTGACCGAAGGTGACCCCGATTCGTATGATTCAGGAAAACTGCATGACTACCTTTACCAGCGAGCAGTGGAGTCCATCAACCGTTACGACTTCACTCCGGTGGAAGTATTTCTCGATGAGAAGTGGGGCCGACAATCACTTGTCGAGTGGCTGCATCAGCAGTATGGAATTGAGATGCAGGCAAGTCAGTTTGAAGGGGTGGTGCCGGAAGACGCTGCAGAACTGATCCAGAAAGAAATCACCGAACTGTATCACCGAAAAGAAATCGAGTTCCCCGTCTCGGTCGGCCTGTCCCATTACATGCAAGAGTTTAACGGGAACGCTCGTTACAACCGTGAAGGGTTGGCAACGTGGGCGAATGGTCGTTTTCAAATGTCGCTCTCACCGGAGCAGGTCGAGTCCCGATCAAAGGCCGACCTGACCCAGATGCTGCGGGAAACAAGTACACAATTTATTTCCCGTGGTGAGCAGGTTTCAAAGCGCATCGAAGAATTGCTCGACGCCGTCTACGGGCCTCGATCCAATAAAGATCTTCTTCGAAAAGTGGGCTCAGCTACTCGCGAACGAGTCATCAATACCGCAGCCGCGAAGGAACTGACCGAGTGGGCCAATAGCGAATTCGGGACTGAACTGGTACCTGAGAAGATTGCCGAGTTGGACCGTGCGACTTTGGAACGTGATCTCAGGAATGACTTCGAGCGAAAATATCGTTACGAAATTCACCATGCAGAACGATCTGTGGTCCTCGAGACGCTCGATACCGCCTGGAAAGATCATCTGTATTTCATGGATCAGTTAAAGTCAGGGATCGGGCTGGTTGGTTACGCACAGAAAGACCCCAAAGTCGAATATCGCCGCGAGGGAATGCGGGCCTTCGAACAGATGTGGGACCGGATCGCTTCGCAAGTCACCGGCATGATCTTCCGAATCGCAGTAGAAATTCCGGAGCCGACGGCAGATCGCTGGCAGATTACCTCACAGGTTCATGAATCACCCGTTGACGACATTCCTGATGATCATCCAGCCCTTGAACAACAGGGGGGTGGAAATCGATCCAGTCAGAACGGATCAACGGCACCGGCGATAGATCCCATCAGAAACTACGGAAATAAAGTTGGCCGGAACGACCCCTGCCCGTGCGGCAGTGGCAAGAAATATAAGAAGTGCCACGGTGCGACGTGATTGTTGAATAGTGATAGCGCATTCGGGAGGGTGAGGCTCCTGCCGAGCCGAGAAGTCGATACACGGATCGGCTCGGCGGGAGCCTCGCCCTCCCGGGATTTGGATTGAGTGCTCGTTGACTGGAAGAGGGAGAAGACACTGCTTCTCCGAAGACTCCGAAGCGTTGGCACAGGATCCTGATGACGTTTGGCCTCGTAATCGCGGCTCGGCTAAAGCCTCCCGACTTCCGTTAGACATCGGTGCCGCAAAGGGAAAGGATGCTCCTGGTATTTGGCTGGCTATTGAACGGATTGTACTTGCTGCTGCTGGCGGCAATTGCACCCGTACTGATTTACCGCCGAATCACTCAGGGGAAATATCGGCGCGGCTGGTACGAGAAACTGACCGGCCGACTAACCCGCCAGCACCCTGACCGGATTTGCTTGTGGTTTCATGCAGTCAGCGTCGGTGAAGTGATCCAGTTGCAGAAGGTCTTGGAGGATACGGAGGCTCGCTTTCCGTCGGCAGAACTGTTGATCACCGTCACGACCGAAACGGGCTATGATGTCGCATGGGAAAAGTACCCTCGGTACACGGTCTCGTTCTTCCCGCTCGATTTTACCTGGGCCATTAACAACGCCCTTTCAGCGATTCAACCTCGGCTGATCGTGCTCGTGGAACTGGAACTTTGGCCAAACTTGATTCTCACAGCAAAGCGACGTCAGATTCCGCTGATCTTGATCAATGGACGGATGGGAGCAAAAAGCTTTCGCGGCTATTCAAGATTGAAACCACTGATGAAGCGATTGTTATCGTGCTTTGAAATCCTTGCCGTACAGACACAAACATACGGAGACCGTTTACTCGGGCTGGGAGCCCCGACTGATCGAGTCATCGTCAGCGGCAACATCAAATTTGATCGGTCTGAATCGGATCGCGATAACCCGAAAACGCATGAACTGAGAAGCTGTTTCGGTCTGGATGCATCTGATCCCGTATTCATCGCGGGAAGTACACAGGAACCGGAAGAGGCTTATGCGATCGACGCCTGGCTGGCTTTACGAAATGAATTTCCACGCCTGCGATTGATTATCGTTCCTCGGCATAAGGAGCGCTTCGATGAGGTCGCGAGATTGATACAGGAGCGTGGATGCCGCCTGATTCGCAGAAGTGCCTTTATCGATAAGCAGAATTCATTGATCGAAGCGAACGGCTTCGCTGACGGACCTGAGGTCGGCTTGTTGGACACACTTGGGGAATTAGCGGCATGCTGGGGATTGGCCGACATCGCCTTTGTGGGGGGAAGCCTGACGAACCGGGGCGGACAGAACATGATCGAACCCGCGGGTTACGGTGCGGCGGTTTTATTTGGACCAAATACCTGGAACTTCAAAGACATTACTGAGGCCTTATTATCACTTGACGCAGCCAGGGTCGTCAGTGGCCCCGACGAACTTCGCGAGGCAATCCGTCAGTTATTGTGTCATCCCGATGAAGCGCACCGGATGGGCCAGGCGGCTCGAGCCTTCGTTGCTGCACAACGGGGCGCCACACTCCGGACAGTCGATTTGATTGCAAAGGTCGCCAATGTCACCAATTGATGCCGTCACAAATCCTGAAAAAGGTGAATCGATTGTCCCAGGCGCTCGACCGAAGTCGTACTGGCCTGTGATCAAGTGGATTTTATTTGTGATCGTGCTCGTATTTCTCGGACGACGGGCTTTTCTACTTTGGAAATTGGCACCTCCAAAATCGATTCAGATTAATGCCTGGTGGCTGATTCCCGCAGCACTTTCGTATGTGATCGGTTGGTTTCCTTCCATTTGGTTCTGGCGAGCCATGTTGCATCGCCTGCAGCAGCCACTGGATTGGTGGACAGCCATCAGGGCTTATCACGTCGGACAAATCGGAAAATATGTCCCCGGCAAGGCCATGGTCCTGATCATTCGCGGCGCGCTGACGAAAAGTGCCAACGTCAACTCTGTTCTAGCTGGTGTCACCGCAGCCTATGAATCGCTTGTGTTTATCGCGACCGGCGCAATGCTCGGTTTGGCTCTGGCCCCGTCTGCACTCGGGCCAACCTTTTCGAAGTGGTTACCGTTACAACTGAACTGGTTGCAGAAACAGCCCTTCTTATGGCCGGTTGCGGTGATTGTCGTCACGTTTGCCACGACCCCAATCAGTTCGTGGCTGTTTACCAGAGTTGGACGCAAGGTTGTCCCTGGACAAAAGGGAATCGGTGACACTCCTCCTTCGATTTCTGCGGGGCTCATTTCTCAAGGGATTGTCGTCATGACGCTCGGCTGGATCTGTCATGCCTTCAGCCTTGGCTTCGTCCTGCAGTCGCTATCGGACGCTCCATTCAAATTGACTCTGTTTCCAGTTTGGCTGGCATCGGCATCACTGTCGCTGGTGGGGGGCTTCGTGGTCCTGATTGCACCCGGTGGAATCGGGGTGCGGGAGGGAATTCTGGTCGAAGCACTCAAAGATCACCCCGCGATTGGACCCTCAACGGCACTCATCGCAGCGGGTCTCTTGCGTGTTGTCTGGTTTGTGACCGAACTGATCTCCGCCGCCGTTTTATTCTTAGCTAAGCCAAAAACGGCGATCTCCGTCGATTGATTCTTCGGATTCGCGAAGATGAGAATCAATGCGTGTTCCTCGTGTCGTCTTGTTGATATCCCCCTCGAATAAACGGGATGTTGAACAGAAGGTGCCTCGCTTCAGGCATGCGAAATAAACAAACATTTATCACTGACGTCTGTGTGATTGGCAGTTAAGACGATAGAATTTCCACCGCGCACTTTGAACTGACGGGTACTGAATTCTCTTTCACGGAATATCGATCGCATGGATTCCCTTTGCGTGTATTGCGCCGGACCTCTTTTTAATCAGTCAGAACGTGATGAAATGACTGCGATCGCTGAAGTTCTGGTGAGCCAGGGGCATTCGGTGTTCTTACCGCATCGGGATGGAATGGAGTTTCGTCTCGTCCGCGAAGCCCTGATTGAACAGGGCTGGGCCCCTGAAATTGCCGGTTCGTTTTTGCATGAAGCAATCTTTGCGCTGGATGTCTATCAGCTGGCGATTGCGTGCGATGCCATGGTCTGGAATTTGAATGGTCGAGTTCCCGATGAAGGGGCCGTCTCGGAAGCCGCCATTGCCTGGACGCTGGGCAAACCCCTGGTTGGTTTTCAGGACGATGCCCGGTCTTTGATCGCAGGAAGAACGAACCCGCTACTCGTGGGCCTGGTTGAATTCGTGACTGTCTGTCGCATCAAGGATATCCCCAAGGCACTCGAAGCCGAAAGACGCAAAACGAAAGTGAATCCGATCGACCACGATCGACTGCCAGCCAAATTGAAGACGACGGTTGATCGCGGTGCCGAGCTATGGAAGGCACTTCAAAAGGAGAAAGCCGATGGCGAGAACAAGGTTATCGCAGAATGTGTCGCACAATTGTTCGCATCTGATTTAAAAAAACAAACGCATTGAACTTCGCATTCAAGTGGTCACAAACCTCTATTCGCCGACCCTGGCGATTCATGAGTTGCAAAGTGGTCTGGTGACCTTCTGAAACTTGCCCACCGAGTCCCAATCGAAAACCAGATTCCGCGATTTCAACGCCAGGAACAATCTCAAGCAGTTACTGAATTCCGGGGTCGCGTGCGTTGAAACTGGGGTCGGGTGTTCAAATTCTGAAATTTGAACGCCCGACCCCAGAACATGCGGGCAACATATTTCCAATTCGCGCAAGGTTCAACAACTATGAAGTCCCTCCTCGTTCTTTGCGTGATTCAATCAATGACGCTGGTCGCCCTGGCTCAGCCCAGTTCTCTGCAAGATCTTGTCAAGCGACTACCGGCGTCGGAAGGGGTCAAAATTTATCGGGCCAAAGAGATCATCACCCTTGACCCCGCCAAGCCGAAGGCGAACGCGGTCGCCGTGATCGGTGACTGGATCTATGGGGTGGGGACTCTGGAAGAACTTCTGAAGCAAGTAAAAGATGACGGGGCAACTCTGCCTCAAATTGATGAGACCTTTGCCGATCAGGTTATTGTCCCTGGATTTATTTCCCAGCATGATCATCCACTGCTGGCAGCACTGACGATGACGTCCGAGATCATTGCGATCGAAGATTGGGTATTACCGTCGGGAACCGTCCCTGCCGCGAAGAATCGCGATGAATATCTCGTACGGCTTGCGAAAGCAGACCGTGAGCGATCAGATCCGAATGAACTGCTGCTGACATGGGGTTTCCATCATTATTTTCATGGGAAACTGACAAAGTCCGACCTGGACAAAATCTCGTCCACTCGGCCCATTATCGTCTGGCATCGTTCCGCTCACGAGGTGATCGTGAACACCGCTGCGAGCAAGAAGTTTGAAATTACGAGGGAGTGGTATGACACGCTGAACGCGTCTCAGAAACAGCAGTCAAACTTCGACGAAGGCCACTACTGGGAGCAGGGAGTCTTTGGTGTCCTCCCACTTCTCGGCAAAGCGATTGCATCGCCCAGACGCCTGCAGGATGGGCTGCGGTTTGTGGAAGAATACCTGCATGCCAACGGAGTCACTCTTGGCTGTGAACCGGGTGGAGTTCTCTCGAAACCGATGCAGGACGCGCAGAACGCGCAGTTCGGCGACGCAGCAACGCCTTTCCGCTATTACTTTATCGCCGACGGAAAATCTCTGACCGCGATGTACCCCGACGACCGAGTCATCGAAGAAACTCAAAAACTGAGCGACTGGGGACGGGGGAACACGGCCATTCTTCCCAGGCAGGTGAAGCTGTTTGCTGACGGGGCAATTTTCTCACAGGCCATGCAGATGCGTGATGGGTATCTGGATGGTCATCAAGGGGAATGGATGATGGATCTGGGCTTCTTCCAGCGAAGCTTCCGGGTCTATTGGGATGCGGACTATCAGATTCATGTCCATGTCAACGGCGACGCGGGACTCGATATGGTCCTGAACACGCTCGAAGAGAACATGCGACGCAAGCCACGCATGAATCATCGAACGGTCATTGTCCACTTCGCAGTTTCAACGCCTCAGCAAGTCGAAAAAATTAAAGAGCTGAAAGCGATCGTCAGTGGTAATCCGTATTACCCGACGGTTCTTGCAGACAATTACAGTAAGCAGGGACTGGGGCCTGAACGAGCCGATTCGATGGTCCGACTGGGTGACGTCGAACGAGCGGGAATCTCGTACTCGCTTCACTCCGATATGCCGATGGCACCCGCTCAACCATTATTCCTGATGCACTGTGCCGTTAACCGGACAACGATGTCAGGGCGCGTGGCAGGTCCCAATCAACGGATCAGTCGTGAAGGAGCACTGCGCGCTGTGACACTTAATGCGGCCTACTCGCTGAAAATGGAGAATGACGTTGGAAGTATCGTTCGCGGAAAACGGGCCAATTTCACGATCCTGAGCGAAAACCCGGTGACGTGTGACGCCGCCAGAATCAAAAACATCAGTGTCCTGGGGACGATCCACGAAGGACGAGTTTTCACGGTTTCGAAACCAAAACAAGACCATTCACAGCGTCAACTGACACCTCGGAACGAACAACTGGCAGAAATCAAACGGTTGAATGTGCTCTACGAACAGCGATTATCCCGAATGGATTCTCCAGCAAATGGTTCGGTATCACTTTTCGGTTTTGTCGACCGAAACGAACCCGCGATCTGTGCTCCAGGATGTACGTGTGGAAGCAGGCTGTTGAAAGCACTGGCGGCGGGTCTCTCGATCGAGTCAACATCAAACGATTGATCTCAGTCGAGCAGTTTCACCGGAACCATCTGAGCTCCTGAGATGACTTCACACTCCGAGGAGAATAAGTCAAATCGCGAATCGTTTTTTCGATTTCGGTCGTGGCCTTTGGATGGAAGAAACGAACATGGTCTGGAAATCCTGGTTCCGACGAGCCAGAATATTGGCCACGTCCTTTCTTTTGTTCGACAGCGATTCCGTCAATCGACAAAGGGGTTCTCATGTCCAAGTTCAAATCGGAGCAAATTCGTAACATTGTTCTTGTTGGTCATGGAGCCGTCGGGAAGACGACTCTGGCAGATCAGATGCTCTTCAAGTCGGGTATCGGGTCACGAGCAGGATCGGTTGATGAGGGGACCAGTCAACTCGACACCGATGACGAGGCTCGTCAACACCATTTTTCGATCTCATCCGCAATGGTCCATTTCGAGCACCGCGGGCTGCGCGTGAATGTGATCGACACGCCCGGCTATCCTGATTTTGTGGGACAGGTGATCAGCGCCGTCTGCGCCGCTGAAACGGCGATTGTCACGATTAACGCCGCAGCCGGGATCGAAGCGAATACTCGTCGCACATTCGAGCTGGCGGGAAAAGCTCATCTCGCTCGATTTATCGCGATTAATAAACTCGATCACGAAAACGTCAACTTCGCCGAGCTGATTGAATCGATTCGGGAATCGTTCGGTCCCCAGTGCGTTCCGATTAACGTCCCTTGCGGCGCTGGAGCGAGGTTCCATGCCGTGAAAAGTACTCTCTCGTCACATGCGGGACAGAATGGATCCGTCGTCGATCCGGCAGCTTATGGTTCGGCAGTGATGGACATTATTGCCGAGACTGACGATGAATTGATGGAACGATATCTGGATGGAAAAGAGCTGACCGCAGATGAAGTCCTGGGCGGGGTCAATAAGGCGATTGGATCGGGAGCCTTAATTCCGATTGTCTGTGTTTGTGCGAAGTCTGGCATCGGCGTTAAAGAGTTGATGGATGCCGTGGCCGACTTCGCGCTCGCGCCGGGCGAGCTTGTCCGACATGCGACGGGAGAATCGGGCCAGGAGATCGAGGTGAGTTCGACGGAAGACGCCCCATTTGTCGGACAGGTCTTCAAGACCCGGATCGATCCGTTTGTTTCGAAGATGAGTTTCATTCGAGTCCTTTCCGGAAAAATGACAAAGGATTCGACGGTTCGCGACATGCGGACGGGGCGAGGAATCAAGATTCATCAGTTGCTGGACGTTCAGGGCGGTCAGGTCGAAGCGGTGGATGAGGCTCATGCGGGTGACCTGGTTGTCGTGGCAAAGATCGACGAATTTCAGGTTGGCGACACGCTGGTCAATGGTGACTGGAGTATCACAATGCCAAGGCTGGAATTTCCCCGGCCGATGATCGGACTGGCTGTTGAGCCGAAAAGCCGTTCGGACCAGCAGAAGATTTCCGGTGCCTTACACAAAATCGAAGAAGAAGACCCGACGTTCTGTATTACTCGCGATCCGCAAACGCACGAGATGGTCATGCGCGGGATGAGTGACCTGCACCTGCAGATCGTGCAGGAACGACTTCACAAACGGGACAAAGTCGACGTGGTGACACACGCGCCAAAGGTGCCCTATCGCGAAACGATTGCAGGTCGAGCCGAAGGTTCTTACCGGCATAAAAAACAGTCGGGTGGTTCGGGACAGTTCGCGGAGGTTCACTTGCGGGTCTATGCGCTGCCACAGGAACTCGACCCGGAGAAATATTTCACTCGCGAGCGTTTCGAAAGCCTGCGAGAACACACCTACGATCCTGAGCTGAATTTTGCGTTTCTGGATTGTGTGACGGGGGGTTCGGTTCCGAATCAATTCATCCCGGCGGTGGAAAAGGGGATTCGTGAACGAATGGAGCGAGGTGTTCTCGCTGGGTACCAGGTGCAGGACATCGCGGTGGCACTCTTTTTTGGTAAGGATCATCCGGTCGACAGTAATGAAGCCGCCTTTCGTACGGCAGGCAGCAACTGTTTTCGGGATGTCTTCAAGCAAGCCAGACCGACACTGCTTGAACCCGTGATGCATCTGGAAATTACCGTTCCGGGCGAGAAACTGGGAGACATTACCAGCGATTTGAACACTCGCCGTGGTCGGATGGAGGGGATGGATTCATTGCCTGGCGGGATGCAGGTTGTTCATGCGCGGGCTCCGATGGCAGAACTGATGACTTACGCACGCTCGCTGTCGAGTATGACCGGTGGCCAGGGTTCGTACTCGATGGAGTTCAGCCATTACGAGCAGGTCCCTCCGAATGAACAGCACAAGATCATTGCGAATTCGCAGATGCATGCTGAAGAGGAATAAAGAATATTGGAGGAGTGGGCTGGCTCTAATACATTTCCGATGCAAGAGAATCGCTATTGGAGCGTCCTTGTCAGGGGAGCGCATGAGAACGCCGGAAGAAATTGCACAGCACCTGGTCCAACATATCGGGCATATTTTCAAACGCCCACTCATGTATGGCGGGAATGCCGCTGGTGTCGACTTGATCCTCGACGAAAACTTGGCACTCTGGGCGTTTGTCGTCGGCCGAGATCGTGACTTTTTGCAGGTGAGAAACGCCGAATTACAAAACCAGGAGTGTGGTTCCGCCAACTTTTCAACACGCTACCAAATGAAACATCCCTCGGCGACGGACCAGGAAAACGTCGAGTATGTCGTTCGATGCTGGCAATCGGTCGTCCGTGCATTGGACCTCACGCCCACGTCGATGCACGCCTGAACCAATCAGACAGAGGATTTGGGGGCCGAGTGGCATATTCGGAAGTCGGGGTTCGATGTGGGACGAGTGCGCGGAGCTGGGTTGTTTAACCCGTAGCCAGCGGCGCAGGGGGATCGGCGTTCAGCCGATTTCTTTGAACGTTGCAGAGCAATGAGTCTGATTACCAGGTCGAGATAACCGAAAAGGCCGCCGCAATCGTCCAACCAACAATGACGCCTCGGGCTTGTCATCGCCGCCGATTGACTCGCTTCTCTGCGAGGCGCGGTTAAACGAGTACATGCCACGTATGATCGTCTTCGGTCATACACGGCACCTGTATCAGTCGCCAGTTTCAAAAACGAACCGACAACGAATTGAAAAGCGTCTACGCCTTCGGACTCGAATTGTTCCTAACGGAGTTTTGCAGGTCATCAGCCAACTGCCGCTGTTGCTCCGGCCTTCTGGTCGAGCATGGCGACGAGATGACGAATTTCGGCCAGTTCATTGGTTCGTTCTTCCGCGCTCGCGTCAGGAGTATCGCGGATTTCGAGCATGCGGCTGCTGCGGACATATCGCAAACCGCGTAAAAGTAATTCACGCTGGCGATCCGACAGCTCCAGATGCGTTAATTCACTCATAAGTACTTTTGTCCTGCAAACCGAGGTGCCAGGGATTTTTCGTCGATTTAGGAAAGCTGTTTTCCACAAGCGAGAATGCTACTCGGGCCGTGTTCGGATCTCAAGTTTATTTTGTCGCAAATCCGTCCGTGCGAGGTTCCCCGTGAACAGGGCTCAGGCACTTGGCTCGAGCATGGCGACAAGATGGCGAATTTCCGTCAATTCACTGGCCCGTTCTTCCTCATCTTTATCTGGCGTTTCGCGGATTTCGAGCATTCGGCTGCTGCGAACATATCGCAAACCACGCAGAAGTAATTCGCGCTGGCGATCGTTCAGTTCCAGATGCGTTAATTCACTCATGGGATTGTTGTCCTGCAAATTGAGATGCCGACAGCCATTTCGTCAAATGCGAAAGCTGTTTGCTGTTATGAAGAATGCTACGCGCGTCGCGCTCAGATCACAAGTTAATTATGCTCGAGATCAATTTGTGTCCCCTTTATCGGCAGTTTGACCGGCAAAAATTGCCGATTCGCGAATCGCCATTGTTTTGGTTACGACCGACCAGATTTGCCTGCAGTTCATGATGCGACGTCGAGGCTGACGACCAGGCAGGCTTTGCGCCTTAGCTGAATTCTTCGGGTCATTCCGAAAATTCCTTCAGATGCGAACGAATTCGGGACGAATCATTGAGATACGGCAACTCAGTACGTGGAAATTGGGGTCAAGGATTGCGCCGGCCTGATCGCCCCAGGGCAGATTCCACTGAGATGCCCATCGATTGAGATCGACCGCATGATCGTGACTTTGAGGAGGACTTGATGGACCTGGCCGAACCTGCGCTGACCGAGAAATCCCTCGCGAATTTTGCCACGCTGCTGGATACCGTGTTACGGGTCTCGCAGATCGTTCGAGTGCGCTTCAACGAATGGTTGGCAGAGTTTGATCTGAACGACGGTCGTTATACGGTCCTGCAGACTTTGGCGTCAGCCGGCAATCATGGTTTATCGCAAGCCGAACTTGCTGAACGACTTGCGCAATCGGAATCGAACGTCAGCACTTTGATCGAGCGAATGCAACGGGACCGATTGGTCGATCGATCGCGAAGCGAAGCAGATCGGCGAAAACGAGTGCTTTTGATCAGTGATCGCGGTCGCTTGGCCTTGGACGATATCGAGGAACAGCGTTCACGATGGACGGCTCAATTATTCCAGGGGATGTCCGTGGCGGATTCCAGACAATTGATCTCGCTGTTGAATCAGCTTGGCCAGATTTTGAAATCGAAGTCCTATAGTCAGAAGGCGTTTGTCACGAGCAGGAACGCAGATGGATCAGCGGACAGTCAAGCTTCAACAACAGTGATGTTTCACAGCGAAGATCCGATCGACAATCCGGGTTCGCCTCAATTTGCGTTGCAGCAAATGCTTCTCGCTCTCAGCGTTCATGCAAATTCGGAATCTGCGGAAAAGGAAGTGGCATGAGAAACGACTCGGTTCCGACTGGACGTTCTTTGCTGGTTTTTGCCTTATGCACCGGGATGTTGTGCAGTGGCTGTTCGCGGAGTTTCTGGCGAAGCCAGGCCGACTTCGACGGGTATAATCTGCTGAGCCAGAAACAATTTAACCCTCTCTGGGTATTACCACGCACATCGGTCGAGCCTGATCCGCGAAGCCGATTCTATGACCCCGATGACAGGGATAAACCTCCGCTGCCTCCGGATGACCCGTCTGCTGCTCAATATATGCAGTGGGTGAACGGAATGCGGGGTTACAAAAGCTGGCACACATTCGGCCAGAACATGACCGTGGAAAATCCGCAATGGCTCGAGCAGTTTGGACTCGCTCCTGACACGTTTCATGACAGTTACACGATGTCGGATGGTTTGACGTATGGGTCCGATCCCGCGGCGCTGCCGACAGGGGATACGACTCGCATGGTCCCGACGATAGATAACCTGACACTCGCACAGACGATAGAACTGGCCAGTATTCACAGCCGCGATTACCAGACACAAATTGAAAGCCTGTTCGAGTCGGCCTTACAACTGTCACTGGATCAGTTCCAGTTCCAGGCTCGGTTTCTGTTTGGCAGGGCACCCGTAGCGCCGTCGGCAGCCCTGCCGGGGACGACGGTACCAACGGGGATTTTGAACACTTCGGCGGTTCCGGGAACGAACAACGGATACGCCTTTAATACGACCGCAGGGGTGAGTCAGATCCTGCCGACGGGCGGTCAGTGGATCGTCGGGATTGCGAATAACACATTGTGGCTGTTTTCTGGCGGGTCTCAGCAGACAACGTCTCAATCGCTGTTGTCTTACTCACTGGTTCAGCCATTACTGTCTGGTGCCGGCAGGAAGTTTTTCCTGGAAAACCTGACCTTCAGCGAACGTAAAGTCCTTTACGACGTCCGAACGCTGGCGCGTTATCGCAAGCTGTTCTTTGCCGATACAGTCGTCAACACCGGGGGTGGTTCGGTCAGTTCACCCCAGGCGATTACAGCAGGTTCCGGAGCATCGGTCACAAATCCTGCAGTGATCAGTACAAACGCAAACGTTTCGATTGCGGCCGGTAGCACAGTGGGGTCGACGGCGGCAAATGGGCCGGCCCCAGCGGGATATTACGGTCTGTTATACCAGTTGCAGCAGGTTTTGAATCAGCACGAAAACGTGGAGTTATATCGCATTCAGGCCGCCCGGCTGGAAGAGCTTGTCGCTCAGACACCGTATCGTCGACTGCCGCAAGGTGCTGTACCAGATGATATTAAGTTTCCTGGCACCGTCGCAAACAAAATCGACTATTCGCCTCAAGGACGGCGCCTTCGGTGGAAGGATCCCGAGCCTATGTCGGAGCGTGAACGGGAGCAACTGCTCGCGGTCAGCGACAACCCCGACTATCAGGCTGCAATCGTCGAATTATTCGAACAATTGCGGGTCGGTGTCACGACGCTGAATTATTTGCAGGTTTCAACAGCATTGACGACTCAAGAATTGAACGAACGACGATTGAAGCTGGCTTACGACGATGAAATCGACCAATTCAAGTTCTTTCTTGGTCTTCCGATTGACATGCAAATTACCATCGATCGGACGATGCTGAAGCCGTTTGAATTGACAGACCCGAAACTGATTGCGGCGGAAAAGGGAGCCCTCAATATGGTCAAGGCGATTTCTCGCCCCGACGATGCGGCTCCGAAAATGGAAGAGCTGAGATTTCTCGTTGATCGGTTTGCCACCATGGTTGACGGATTGCGCAAGGATGGGATCGAAATCCTCAAAGATGACTTCCGACGCGTTGAAGCCAATATGCCAAACAGGTTGTCAATGTTGTTATGGGACGAATCTAAGGAAGTGGTGGAATCGGCATTCCAACGCGACCGCCTGATTTTCGCCAACGTTCAAAGCACTTTTGACGAGGTTGCTCGCCAGGTCGACGAATGGGTCGAGTTATTAAAAAAGCCCAATCTCACGCAGAACGAGCGAAGCGCCATCCTGGGTGCCATCAAGGACAATCGCGAAGAACTGTTATTGGTGATACAGAATATGCGCGTGATACAAACGGGTCTTCGATCGGAACTCATTACGCTGCAAAAATTCGACATGACGCTGGAAGAAGCGGTTGAACAAGCGCTGGAACATCGACTGGATCTGATGAATGCCAAAGCCAAGGTGATGGATTTACGGCGGAATATGGAAGTCGCTGCGAACCGTCTTGAAGCGATTGTCAACGTCGTCGGCCAGGGAAGTTTGAATACGGTCCCCGGCGGGAGCCACCCGCTCGACTTCAACAAAGCGAGCAGCACTTTTCAAGTCGGGTTACAGATGACCGCACCGCTCGATCAGGTACAAGTCCGAAATGCCTATCGAACGGCGATCGTCAGCTATCAGCAGGCGCGTCGTGCGTACATGTTGCTTGAAGATCAGGTTAAATACGATATTCGGACCAGTTGGCGGCAATTAAAGTTGAATCAGCAGAATTTTGAGCTTACACGGAAATTTCTGCGCCAAGCAGCGCTTCAGTATGATATTAACGTTGCCAACAATCTGAATCCGAAACTACAGGTTGCTGGTCAAGCGGGAACGACAAACCTGGGTCAGCAGGAAGGTCTTAACCTGATCAATGCCTTGGGTTCGCTATTGACTGCCCAAAACAATTTGATCAATTATTGGGTCTCCTACGAGCGAAATAGGATTAACATTTACCGCGATATGGATATCATGCAGATTGACGAGCGGGGCATCTGGATTGATCCTTTGTACCAGAGCCTCGGCGGCAACGATTCGTCGTCCTACCAGAACGGACCTGCCAATGACATCCCACCTGAACCCGCAGAAGCAAAATCCCGCTCCAAACGGAGCATTCACCCCGGAATCGTCCGCATCGGAGCATCCGCGCCAGCTCGGGAAACCAAGCCGGAACTGGAATCGCGGTCTGCTGCTGGCGGGGCTGGCGGTCGCGGGCGTGCTCGGCTGGCCCCAAGTGAGATTCGCCTGGTCTCAGCTCGCCGCATCAATGACGCGGACTCCGGATCAGACGGAGGGTCTGGTGATCGAGACGGCGAAGAAGGGGACGTTTCAGATTACGGTCGTCGAGAAGGGGACTCTCGACAGTATGAAGAACGCCGTTCTGACAAGTAAGGTCGAAGGTTCGACGACGATTATCATGATCGTCCCGGAAGGAACAAACGTAAAAGAGGGGGATCTGGTCTGTGAACTCGATTCCTCGGCACTGAGTGACAAAGAAACACAGCAGGAAATCCTTGTTGAAAAAGCGAAAGCGGCTTTTGAGCAGGGTAAGGAAGACCTGAAGATTCAAGAAGCTCAGAATGAAAGTGATCTCGAAGCGGCCAAGTTGAAATTAAGGTTGGCCGAGATTGATTTGAAGAAGTTCACGGAAGGAGACCTGGTTCAACAGAAAAACGATCTTGACGGCAAGATCAAGCTGGCGGAAGAAAACCTGTCGCGAGCTCAAGAGAGTTTTGAATATGCCCAGCGACTGG
>CAIULL010000075.1 GCA_903899985.1 uncultured Schlesneria sp. | reverse complement strand
TGAAGAAAAGCGGAAGGAAGAAAAGCGGAAGGAAGAAAAGGGAATAACGTATCCAATCCCCCCCGACCTTGTGTATCCTTTTCCGCGAACGGCGCACACGTCGCAGCCATAGGTCCCATAGGTCCCATAAGTCCCATAAGTCCCATAAGTCCCATAAGTCCCATAAGCCCCATTGGTCTTCCGCAATGAACCAGTGAAAACCATCGTTATGACAACGATCGTCCTGTCTTTATCCCATAAGTCCCATTCGTCCCATAAGTCCCATGAAATACCGCCCCGCCAGCAGAAAACCGCGCGAACGTCGTTTCACTTGCAAATACAACGCTCCGATGGTCAGCCGACCATGAAACAGTCAGATAGAAAAAAGACCAATGTACGTGTCGCGTCCGCTTCCCCTGCAACACGACATCGACATGGCTTTGATTGATCGATTGACTAACCTCTGGCTGCGGAAATTCCACGCCTTAAGGTCTCTCGAAGTTCGTCCAGGGACGCGGCCTGGCCTGTGAACCGCTCGAACTGGGCTGCCGCCTGACGAATAAACATTTCGACACCGGTAATCGCCGTGCAGCCCCGGGCTTGCGCCTGCTTGATCAGCAGCGTGTTTTCCGGGGTATAGATCGTGTCGAAAACAATCATCCCTTCACGCAGCCAATGGTCCTGGAAGGGGGTGTCATCCATATTGGGATACATTCCCACGGGAGTGCAATTAATCAAAATGTCGGCGTATTCGGCACCCCGGTTCTCCCACGTGACGTGTCGACAAGCCAATTCGGTGGACAGCGTCTTGGCTCGTGCAGATGTTCTGCTGCAGATGGCTAAGGCCCCCCCCGCTCGTACGATTCCCGTTCCGATGGCGCGGGCAGCCCCACCAGCCCCCAGCAACAGGACTCGCTTCCCTTCCAGTGTGTCGCCAGGCTTTAAGCCGAGCTTCACACTCTCCAGTGCCGCTTCGTAATCAGTGTTGAATGTCTGCCATTCGTTCTTGTCATCGCGGACTAGTGTATTCGCGGCCCCGATCTGCTTGACGATCTCTTCGCAATGGGGATACGTCGCCAGCACCGTTTCCTTATGAGGAATCGTCACGCTCAGACCACGGAAATCCAGCTCTGTCAGATCGTCAAGGGCACGAGGAAGTTGATCGGCTATCACTCGAATCGGCACATAAACTCCGTTGAAGCCAATCTTCCGCATCATTTTGTTGTGCAGCAGCGGGCTGAGACTATGTCCAATCGGATCGCCGATCACACCGAACAATTTCGTGTCGGCGTTGATGGATTCGTACGCGTAAATCTCTTGCATGTCCTGAAAAGGCAATTGGCCGGGCGCCACCTGGCGATCAGGACTGAATGCGGCATAGGAAAACGGAGCACCCAGCTTGGCACAGACGATCCGACTCCAGGCACCGAATTCACTCATGCAGAAAGCGACCGTGGGAATTTTGGCATTCTTGATCAGGCTCAGCACCCGGAAACAGTCGCTGGGGGAACTGGCCAGCGTCACCAGTTTGATAATGTCCGGCTTCATCTCGGCCATTTCGGCCCAGATCTCTTCCAGATGATCCGGCGTGCTGTTGAAGTCGTGATGACTGACGATCCGTTTGGTCTTGCCGTATTTCGGGATCGATTTGGCAATATCGTCTTCCAGATCGATATATTCCACACCCGAAACGATCGCCGTTCGCAACAGTCGCTGCCGTTCCTCTTCAGTCCCATGCCACTTTCCGCCGTCCGCCGCACGACGACAGGTCAGGATCACAGGTGTCGGCCGATCCTTCAATAAGCGGGGAATGTCGGGCGTACTTGATAACCAGTCGACCCGCAGTTCCACCAGTTTGGCACCCCGTTGGGCAAGAGCCTGATGCTCGGCAATCATCATTCGATGACGAGTTCGGGCGATCGAAACGCATATCATGTCAGGAGCAGTTCCCGTTATTGGTTTTAATAAAAGGTGATCGAGCTGGCCGTTTCCCGCCATGCGGGTTTCTATCCCAATCTTCCAAATTGTCGATCAAGTTCCATCCGGCTGAGTGACAAAGCTGTCGGCCGTCCGTGAGGACAATGATGGGCGTCATCGACCAGATGTCGTTGCAAAAGCAGACTTTCAATCTCTTCCTGGGACAGTCGCTGCCCCGCTTTGACCGCTGCCTTACACGACATCATATGCAACAATTCGTCAAGAATATCGCGCCGCGCCGACGATTGCACTCCGGCAGTCCCTCCTCCTTCCAGCTTTTCGATCAGATCGCGAACCAGCCCCTGCAGATCCATCTTGCGCAGCATGGCAGGATAGCCAGTAACGATCACCGTTCCATTTCCAAAGTCTTCCAGTCCCAGCCCCGCCTTCTGCAGCGATTCGCTTTGCTCCAGCAGCAAGGCCGCCTCTTTCGGAGTGACTTCGATCTGTTGCGGCACCAGCAGCCTTTGTGATTCGACTGCACCCGCCAGCACGCGAGCACGCAGGTGCTCGTAAACGATCCGCTCGTGCAACGCATGCTGGTCAATGACGGTGACCCCTTCGGACGTTTCGACGATCAGATAACAGTCGTGAACCTGCATCGCCCGAACGGATGAACCCAATGCGGGTGTGTTCGCGGAAGTCGCCGGAATTGATGTGGCGGGCATTGAAGCCTCGGCGACCGCCACGCTTTCACTGATCGCTTGCCGGGCCGCCGAATCGTCGGGAAACGACGATCCCATCGTTGCTTCCGTTCCCCCCGAAGTGTCGTCACCGTTCTTGCCGGGGGACGAAACGACGGATGTGTGAGACGTTTCATCATCCGAAGTGTCGCGACCGATCCGCCAAGGTTCGATGAACGACCTGAAATCGGGAGTGCCGGCGGGCGATGAAGGAGTTCGAGGCGAAGCGGACTGACTGGAAAAGCCAGTTCCCAAAGGACTGGGGTTCTCGTCCCCGATCCTTTGATTGATCCAGTTCGAAAGCTGTTCTGTCAGTTCTCGCTGCTGTTCAATCGGTCGCGGCGTCGGCTGTGAGAATCCTGACAACATCCCCGGCGATGTTCCTGCGGACGTCTGGGGAAAACGCAGTTCGCTTTGAAAATCCATCGAGAGAAACTTCGACCGAATCATCGCCAGAAGCTGACGGAACAACTGCTGACTGTCCTGGAAGCGGACTTCCACCTTGGTCGGATGAACGTTCACGTCAACTCGATCAGGGGGAAGTTCGATAAACAGAAACGCGACCGGCTGACGTCCCACCATCAGCAGCCCCCGGTACGCCTCGGTCAAGGCGTGCTGCAGGGAACGATCCGTGATCCAGCGACCATTCAGGAACAGATACTGGTGCTTGCGAGTCGATTTCGAACGACTGGGGTGTCCGACATAACCCCAGATGCGAACACCAGCCGCAGTCGATTCAACGGGAATCAGTTCGTCGGCAATCTCGCCACCAAAAAACAGCTTCAGTCGGTCAAGCGGTCGGTCTGACGCAGGAAGTTCGACAACGATCTTGTCATTGTGTCGCAAGACCATATGCAAACGAGGGTTCGCCAGGGCGACCCGGGTAAATTGCTCGTTGATGTGACCAAACTCGGTCGACATCGTTTTCAGGAACTTGCGACGAACCGGCGTATTCTCGAACAGGTTCCGAATCTCAATTTGCGTTCCCAGCGGACAGCCACAGGCCTTGGGCAGCACGACGTCACCCAGATTGACATTGATTTCCATTCCGTGCGGCTGATCGGCCTGACGCGATCGAATCCTCAGTCGGCTGACCTCAGCGACCGAAGCGAGTGCTTCACCGCGAAAACCCATGGTCTGGACACCAAACAGATCGTCAGCATCGCGGATCTTGCTGGTGGCGTGTGATGAGACGGACAACAGCAGGTCGTCGGGATGAATTCCTTCGCCATCATCCACGATCCTGATCAGCTCGCTTCCCCCGGCGACGATATCGACTTCGATCCGCGTTGCCAGAGCGTCAACGCTGTTTTCCAGCAGCTCTTTCACCACACTCGCCGGTCGTTCGATCACTTCTCCGGCCGCAATCTTATTGATCACGCTCGTCGAAAGCTGCTGTATCCGAGGCATTAAGGCTACCAATCCGTGGAGTAAAACGTCTGTGAAGAGAAAGTGTGTTTTTCAATGATTCCCCGACAACAGCAGGACAGGCCTGTCGTCCTTTCATGGCAGGGGTTTTTGTAGAATAGCGTATGACGAGAAAATCTCGAAGTGTTCAGGAGGCATGAAGATTCACGCCACTGCTTCTTCGAAGACTCCGAAGCAGTGGCACGGAAAGAATCCCCGTCGACATTCAGCCAATTCCTGTGCCACTGCTTGACCGCCCTGGGTCAAGCAGTGCTCTTCACAACGCAGTCCCGCAGAAAAGGCGAAGACAATGCTTCTCCGAAGACTCCGAAGCAGTGGCACGGGACGCAAATCCGGAGGTTTGGCAATGCACGAAGGCGAAATCGTCATGCGGCGCTGTTAGTTTATTGATGAATGTTCTCTGCCACCCGAACAGCCAACGCGACGAAGGAATCGACAATGCCCCCACCCCAGAACCGCCGCCGGGGCGGCGGGGTTTCCCTGGATCGCCTGCGAATCGCAAATCCCCAATGAAAAAAATTTCACAACGTTCCCTGACAGGTATGTCCATCGTGCAAACTCTTGAATCACTGATGAATTTTCTGCCACAGGTCGGCCGACTCGATTGGATCGGACTCCGTCCCGTACGTCTGGGAGACATCTCGATCGTCAGCGAGGCTGAAGTGGTTGCCGAACGGGGAATTGCGGGTGACCATCGATTCGATGGCCGTCGTGGTTCCAAACGACAGGTCACCCTGATTCAGGCGGAGCACCTGCTGGCGGTCGCGGGAATGCTGCATCGCACTGCACTGACGCCGGAACTGGTTCGCCGGAACCTGGTGGTTTCCGGAATCAACCTGCTGGCGCTCAAGGGAAAGCAGTTTCACGTGGGTGAGGTCCTGCTGGAATACAGCGGACCGTGTGAGCCCTGTTCGCGAATGGAAACAGTGCTTGGCCCCGGCGGTTACAACGCGATGCGCGGCCACGGCGGAATCACAGCAAAAGTGATCGAAGGGGGAACCATCCACGTCGGTGATTCGGTTCAGGTCCGACAGACTCCCGCCACGCCGCTGGCATAAAATTGCCTGCACGGCGTCGTTGGCCACGCTGATTTTAAAGAAATCGCGGTTTTTCAGAAATTCTTCTGACATTTCCTTGCATCATGGCCGATACACGACTACAAATACACGAAATGTAATTCACGCATTATGCAGCGCCCAACAGTTTCGTGAATATCCAGTCAGCGACTTGGTTAACAAACCGGAGCCGTTGATGGCAAGGGACGTCCGCATCAGCTGCCGTGAATCAATTCGTGTTCTGTTCGCGCCTTGGTAGACCGACAACAAACAGACTTGATGGTTGTCCGGCGCAACCTCATTTCAGTCAGGGGATTTTATCGTGAAAGTTGTACAGCGGGTCGAGATCATCACTGGGCAACAGGAATTTCCTCAGGTCCTGGCGGCTCTGGAATCGTGTGGCGTCACGGGCTACGCCGTGTTGCGAAATGTCCTCGGTAAGGGGGACAAGAAGGTTTATTCCTTCGACTCGATTTCGGGTGAGGTTGAAAACCTGATGATCGTGACCACGATCGCCGACGCCTCGTTAAACAAGCTGATTGAAGCACTTCGCCCCATCCTGAAACGGTTCGGCGGTTCGTGCCTTGTCTCTGACGCCATGTGGGTGATTCATTAACGCCATGTGGTCGTTTTGCTTTTTGAGTCACGTGCATCGTAGTACTAACGTTTTGTTTCTTCGCGCGCCGCGAAGATTTTTCGTGGG
>CAIULL010000074.1 GCA_903899985.1 uncultured Schlesneria sp. | reverse complement strand
GATTTATTGAACGGACGACTTTTATCGAGTTGTTTGGTGTAACTCTCGGCCGCCAATCGAATGTGCTCTCTTAATTCGAGCGTCTCGGGTACGAGTTTCAAGTGTGACGTACTGCGATTGCGCCGAGGTTTATCCTCAACAGGATTTTCCACGGCAGATGACTCGCTTGTCGTCACCGTCGCAACTGATTCGGTCGTGACCTCATCACTTTCAATCATCGTCCCGTTCGTCTCGGCGAGCATAAACTGCCTTTCAGGTATCCAAATCACGCCATAACTGGCAAGCGTGAGCGTTATTGGGGCCGTAAGCTGGCACCATCAATTGCTAAGTTCTTTTGCCGTGACCGGATGGTATCGCGGCGCCTTCCTTAAGGTAAGTCGAGCCGGGCGATTCTGTCCGAGTCTGATTTGCTTGCTCGACCGCTCGAGCCAGAACCGACACCGTAAAGATTATTGGATAAAGCCGCTCAAAATACCACAGCTTGGCAAAGTACAACCCGATCGGCGACGGATTTTGGAAGGTTTTTGACTCGACCCGTTCAAGCAACCATTCCAAACCCCGATCGCATGATTCTTCGTATCTCTTTAACGGTAGTAGGGCTTCTACTGCCAGGGCTGTTTCTTCCGTCGACGACGGAGTGTTTTTTCCCCCGCCCCAGCCACCGTCGAAATTCTGAGCGTCGGCGAGCCATGCGATGGCGGACTGGGGTACCGGATCGTTCAGCCGGTTCCAGTCTCGGTAGGCTGCAAGGACGCGAGCAACACCGTACACAGGATTTTCTTCATCCGGACTAAACTGATTGCCGAACCAGAGCGGAAACCAGGTTTTGTCCGATCTTTGCCTCCTTGCGAGGTAAGCAAATCCCGCTGATACGGCTCGATCGGTTCGAGATATCAAGCCGCGAATTGATTCTTCCGTGTCAACACCGTCGTGAATCTGTTTTTCGCGCCAGAAATAAAGTGCCCGAAGTGCATGGGCGGTCAAATCTGGTGTGCTTCGATCAAAGGGAAGTGCTCCCCAGCCTCGACAGAATGTCGGCCATCCCCCATCGTTATTTTGTAAGTCGAGCAGCCACTTTATGGCTGCGTTGAGCGATGGGGTTACCAGTGATGATTGAGGATTGAGTTTGAGCAATGCCAAAATCGCGCCTGGTGTGTCGTCGGCATCAGGGACGCCACCTGATAAATCCGTCCAAGCCCAACCGCCAGGAGCAGCATTTGTGTATCGATGCACGATTCGATGTTGTTGCTTAAATAACCAGCCCGCAATCGCTTCGGCATGAGCCTTGGAGAGAGAATCCGGACGTAAGGCGTTGACCGAAAGAGTCGTGACCCACGTCGCTAGATTCGTATCTATTGGCCAACTGCCGTCTGCACGTACTGACGACTTGAGAAATTCGATACCGCGTCTGGCAACCGGGTGGTCCGCCTGATTCATCGCGGCGAGACTCATCGTCACGAAGCTCGTCAGCGGAGTCGCCTCCAGAAAACCTCCACTTTCCGGCTGAATGACCTCTAATCGCCTGAGTGTCGGTCCAACCGCCGCCTGTCGAATCAGTCGAATGAACGGGTTTCGAGAGGGGGCCAGATAGTGTCGAACCTGCCCGATCGCAATCAGTGCAGGCAATGCATAACTGACTACCGGCAAGTGAATCCAACGATAAAACCAGTGAGGTAGACATCCCAACTCGAATGGTAACGGAGGCAACTCGTGCCAGGAAATCAGGCCCGCGAGTGCGCACTGAGTCAGGATCGGAACCGAAAATGTATGGTCTTTTCCATAGCGCTTTCGAATTGCGTCAAACCCGCCTTGACGATCAATATATGCCTTAGCCGTCATGGATACCTTGTCGGATTTCTCGTCATACCCAGCAAGGTGAAAGCTGGAATAGACGAGTGTTGTTGTCGAAATGTTGCTGTGGCTTAGCGTTGTATCGCCCCAACCACCATCAGGGTTCTGATGTTCGAGCAGCCATTTCAATCCACTTTTGACAAGCGCTTCAAATTCTGTTGCACGCTGAGGCTGATTCCGTACGACAAGTTGCAGGGCCGCAATCGCTGTCGCGGTTGACAACGGAGAAGACGAAAGCTCACCCTCCCAATGGCCGTTGACAGTCGCTTCTTCCAGAAGCGTTGCCGCCGCCATGTCATATCCTCGACTAAGTCGTTCGAAATTCAGCATTCGCAATCTCACTCGTGCAGGCGTTATCTAAAACGCTTACACGTCCAATGCGTCTAATCCATCCATGAGATCGTCGAGAGCGTCTCTCGGCTTTGTCGAGGCACCCGCTTGGCGTTTGGGAATTCCAACAGTCGCGCCGACCGCGTCCCGACCGTCGGCGACCAGTTCGACATCTCGCTCCAGTACCGCCATCTCCAAAGCCGATGGGGCACCGAACAACTTTGATAAGTCAATTTTAAAATCTTCGGCAGGCCCACCCTCAGCCCCGGCGATTCCTGGCGTCTTATGCTCAGGAAACACAATCGCGTTCGCAGGACAGACTCGACTGCATGCTGGGCATCCTTTTTTACAGTTATCTTCCTGCTCGACGAGAATACGATCAAGCAAATCAACGCCGTAAACGCCGAATAGACAAAAATCGATACATTCCATGCAATTCGTACAACGACTGTAATCAATCACGGGATACCAGCGTCGACGAATGCCGTCTCCCGCGATCACCTTTGGCTCGGAGGCTGGAGCCACAGCCGATGGAGACTCATGATTGATTGCTGACCCATTCGTATGTGCAAAGCCATTTAAATGGGGTGTCCCGTTTAGATTCGTCGCTCCATTCGTCTCTGATTGACCATTCTGTGACGGCGATGACGATTGAAAACCAATCCCTGAAAGTTGAACCAGCGGGACCGTCATGACGTTTGAAATGCGCTCAATTTCCTTGACGTAAGTCTGTGGATCGGGGTCATCTCGCAGATCGATCGCAAAAATCAAACGATTCGGAACATCGAGCGCACCGATTCCTTGCGATACGGATTCACTGTCCTTTTCAATGCCAGATTGTTGCTCGTCATCTTCGTCCTGATTCTCATCCTCGATCTTATTCAATCGTGATTCACCAGCTTTGCCCTTGACCCCGTTGCGGTCAAGCACCCAGCGAATCGCTCGGGGGTATAACCAACCCAGGACAACGAGATCGCCTTTAAGTGATTTCATCCATAACATTCCCGTATGATCTGACGTCAGATCATAAACGTGCTGAACAACCTAAACATCAGCGTAACCAGAAAGAAACAGCTGAGTCGCAATCTCTTCTTCAAGATGCCGCTTAACGGGGTTCTTACCAGGAGCCTGCGAGATGATGACGTTGATCTTTCGTCCGGCCACAAAACAGCCCTTTCTAAGAACTCATTCGTTGAACTGATTTTTCAGCACTTGTTGTGTCCGTTCCCAGCCTGCGTCTAAGACTTTGATATATTCGTCCGGTTGAAGCAGTGTCGACGAGGTCTCGAATTCGTACAACCATCCCCGTTCATGATTGTCGGCATTTATTAATGATGGGTCATTCAGTAGAGCCTCGTTAAACCGGACCACTCGTCCATCAGCTGGAGCGTACAACGTTGACGTCGCTTTCGAACTTTCGATCTCACCGATCGCCTGCTTGTGACGAACGTTCGAATCAGGATCAATCTGCCAGTCCAGGAAGTAGACATCCTGCAACAATCGAACGGCGTAAGACGTGAATCCGACTCGCAAGAGATCTCCGTTCATCTGAGCCCACAAGTGTGACTCGAAATACTGGCGGTCAGTTGGAATCCGAGCTTCAAACTTACCCATCATAAACACAAGCGGATCAGGCATAACCACGCACCGAGAGCGAGAACAAAAAGGGGGAAGAATTCAGGGCAAGATCATTCGGCAGGTGGCGGGACGTCTGCAGCCGAAAGATTAACCGAATTTGAAGTCATGCGAAAGTTCGCGGGCATTGGCGGGATCGGCGGCGGTGGAAACATATCCAGGATCGCTTGCAATTCCGCCACACAACCGTCCATCGAAATGACCGCTTGTCGAAAATTGGTATGGTCCGATGCCTGCGGAGCGTCAGCACTGAATTGGACAGCGGCCGCTTTCAATTTCCCGATCTTTTTCCGCAACATTCCCAGATATGCCGCCGGTTCAGCAACTTTCGGCTCTAAGGCTCGCGACGTATCAAACACGGTTCGAACGATCTGCATCAACTCAGGAAAATCTTCGATCACTTCGCTATGTTTCACGAATGTCCGTACCATCCATGCATGCGCAAATATCACCTGACATCGAGCCACGGCTTCGGCCATCTTCAATGCACCGGCATTCTCGTTGATCGACATGTTGACCTCGATCTGTTTGGACGATCCAGCAAATTCTCCCCTATTATTCTCAGGCACCACCCAATTTGCTATTCCCAATCGTCGAAATTGCAATTATTGATTTCATGAATTTTATTGCGTCAAATGTGCGGAATGAATCTCGACAGCATATTTTCGAACTTTTTCAATTGCAGCAACGACCTCGCTGATCGCATCCTCACCTTCAAGTAAAACGGGATGATGCAGCGTCAGCATTCCTGAGTCGGCGCGACTCGCCTGAATCAACTCATCGCCCGCCACGAAGCGGCGCGACGCGTGAATGAGATGCAGTCCACGGAAACCTGAATCGAATGCGATGCCTTCTGCCTGTAACGCTGCGATGAACAGGGATCTCGGCATATCCTGAAATTCTACCGCGAAATACTGAAAACCGACTTTGTAGTAAGCGGATAACAGGTTTTCAGAGGGACGTTGCAAAGCCTTCAGTCCAGTTTGATCTGACAATTTTGAGGTCAGTTTTTCGACAAACTCACGTCGGCATCCATTCAAATAATCAAGCTGATCAATTTGCGGGCGGACGATTGCCGCCTGGGCTTCAGAAAGTGGATACGCATCATTCCCTCGATGAACGTAACGCTTGATCCTCTCAGCAATATCGGTTCTTGGCGTTATTACCGCCCCACCTCGTCCTGCGGTGAGAAGTTTACTCCCTCCGAAACTGAGAACACTGACATCCCCCCAGTTCCCCGCACGTCGACCATAAAGCATTGCTCCCGGGCATTGACAAATGTCTTCAATTACGGGGATTCCCTGCGAATCTGCAATCTGCCGTACTTTTGGCGCATCGACGAATCCACCGTGCAAATGCGATATCAGAATCGCTTTCGTTCGACCCGTGATCGCCGTCGACAGTTTCTCGCAGTCGAGTTGCCATGTCGACGAATCAACATCCACGAGAACCGGAGTTGCGCGGAGGCACAGGATATTCTGAAAGTTCGCCTTAAAGTCGTACCCGGCTAGAATCACCTCATCTTTTTCTACGACTCCGACACCTCGAAGTGCCAGTTCGACAGCAACCGTTCCGCTGCTGCATGGGAGGACATGTTCGACGTTTTGATATTCTGCCAGCCGTCGGCAAAGCTCAGGAACATGCGGACCGTGATACCGGCCCCAGTCACCGGTGGCCAACAAGTTTCGAATTGCCATCTCAACCTGGGGATCGGTTCTCGGCCAGCCAGGAGGCCCCTCAGGTCGGATGGGAAGACCTCCCAGAATCGCCGGGCGTTCTGCGTTCTGGAAGTTCATCGTGTCACCGTCTCACCGTATTTGATGTTCTTACTTGATGCCGCTCAAGTGGCATTGTCTACTATGTTGCGAAACAAATGCATGTGTCAAACGACCCTGTTCATAAAAGGCAACTGATGTCTCATACGATCCGCTTCATCATGGTTGGCGGCTTTCTCGGTGCTGGCAAAACGACAACTTTAGCGCGTCTTGCCCGGCATTACATGTCGAAAGGCTTGTCGGTTGGAATCGTGACGAACGATCAGGCAGCGGATCTGGTTGACACGAAATCGCTTCGTTCACAAGGTTTCGAAGTCGGGGAAGTGGCTGGTGCCTGTTTCTGCTGCCGTTTCACCGACCTGATCTCAACCATCGACAAGATCGGACAAGATAAAGTTCCCGATCTGATCCTGGCTGAACCCGTCGGAAGCTGTACGGATCTGGTTGCAACCGTGATTCAACCCCTGAAACAGCTCTATCAATCCAGATTTCAGATCGCACCCTATGGCGTCATTCTCAAACCCAGCCAGGGGCGAAAGATTCTGAGGAATGAGCCTGGTACAGGGTTTTCACCGAAGGCTGCCTATATTCTGCAGAAGCAACTCGAAGAAGCGGACTTGATTCTGATCAACCGAATCGATGAGTTGAAACCAGAAGAATTGACGGAACTCCATTCGTTGCTGGATCAACAGTATCCCAATACGCCAAGACTGGCCCTCTCGGCGAAAACAGGCAAAGGTTTCGATGCCTATTTTGAATTCCTCGATCAGGTGGGTGAATTCGGTCGGCGAGTTCTCGACATCGACTATGACACATACGCCGAAGGTGAGGCAGAACTCGGCTGGCTGAATAGCAGTGTTCAGATTTCGTCGCCAGTCGAATTCTCGTTGGACGAACTTCTGCTGGACGCAATTCGTGGACTAAAGCAGCGACTGGTCGATCATGGACTGGAAGTCGCACATCTCAAACTGATCGGCCTGAGCGACGCAGCATTCGGTGTCGCGAACCTTGTCAGTCGCGACCTTCCTCCCGAACTTTCGCTCCCCTCACACCTGAACACGAAGGGGGTCGATCTCGTGGTCAACGCCCGCGTTGCTTGCGATCCTGCCCTTTTAGGAACATTGGTCGAACAGACTATTCGAGACATCTGCTCAGCCCGCACGGCATCGCCCCAATTCGGAGAAGCCCAGATGTTCCGACCAGGTCGGCCACAACCGACGCATCGTATCTCGGCTACAGGGGTCGTATAACTCGACATTTTACACGAAATTCCCAGACCACAATGCATGGCGTTCAGTATGATCCTCAATGGTTGCTTCGGCCTGTCTGATGCTTTGGCGTCCAATATATTGTAGATTAATTCGTGCAATCACGGGATTCTCTGCTGATGCAATAATGGCCAAATTGGCGGACTCAAGCCGCTTGAGGAATATTTGCGATGTATCTACGTATGGCTCGACGCCTCATGGTGGAAACCGACAAGCGATTGCTTTGGAAGCTTGCTTACAATTTCGGTTTCCAGGGAATGATGTCAGTTCAACGTTTCAAACGCCGAATGAAAAAAGGGGAATTCTTTCCACCCTTTATCTACATTTCGGTCATCAATAGTTGCAACCTGCGGTGTCAGGGCTGTTGGGTCGACGTCGCAGCCAAGCAACAAATCATTGACGTGGAATCGATGAATCGCCTGCTTAATGAATCTAAAGAAGTTGGAAACCGCTTCTTTGGCATCGTCGGCGGCGAACCTTTCATGCATCCTCAACTGCTCGAAATCCTGGCAGCACACCCGGATTGCTATTTTCAGGTCTTCACGAACGGACATTTCATTACCGACGACGTTGCAAAAGAGCTGCGCCGGCTTGGCAACGTGACCCCTCTGATCAGTGTGGAGGGGACCGAGATCATCAGCGACGAACGTCGAGGTCGGCCCGATGTTCTTTCGAAGACGATGGAAGGCCTGCAGAACTGTCTTAAAAACAAGGTGATCACGGGCGTTTGTACCAGCGTATGTCAGACAAATATCGACGATCTCGTAAACGAAGCCTGGCTCGATCGCCTGATCGAAATGGGAGTCATGTATTCCTGGTTCCACGTCTACCGACCGATGGGTCCAAATCCGCAGCCAGAACTGTCACTCACCCGCGAACAACAATTGCGAATCCGCCGGTTTGTTGTCGATATGCGAGTTCGAAAACCCATCGGCATTATTGATGCCTACTACGACGGAGAAGGTCAGGCGATTTGCCCTGCGGCATCGGGACTGACGCACCACATTAATCCGTGGGGAGGAATTGAACCCTGCCCGATTATTCAGTTCGCGAAAGAGTCGATCCATGACAAGCGGCACATTCGTGATGTGATCGGTAAATCAGAATTCCTGCATGATTTCAGGAAGCTCGCAGCGGCGTCCACTCGCGGATGCATCGTACTCGAGCGTCCTGATCTGTTGCATCAACTGGTCGTCAGTCACGAAGCCGGTGATCAGACCGCTCGGAAAACGGCACTGGCCGAATTGACCAAAATGGAATCCCGACCCTCTCAGTATGGCCCCGGACATGAGATTCCCGAACGAAGTTGGGCATACCGGTTTGCCAAGCGATTCTGGTTCAATGATTTTGGAGCTTACAAAGCCCTGGATGCAGCTTCCGTCCAGAAGCCGGTACACGCGTGATTGCTGAACGGAAACCTGCCAAATATCGAAAATCCCGAAAAGGCCTAAGAAAACAGGGTTCGTCTTCTCGTGTATGACATCCAGTCTTATCACGTTGAATGGCTGGTGACGTCCGAACAATTGCAATCGGATGTCACCATTCGATTCAGTAATAGACTCGTCTTGAGTATCGAGCCAGGTCGAACGGCGGACGCCGTAGAACTCGGGCCGGTGGCGATGGTCGAAGGGCTGGTTAACGCTCATACGCACCTTGAGTTCAGTTCCCTATCGAAGCCGATCCCAACAACAGGTCAGTTCACCGATTGGATTCGAAGTGTCGTCAAATATCGACGCGAAAACCCTGGATTGACGAGCGAAGCAATTGGCGCTGGAATTGAGGAGTCCTGGCAATCAGGAACCACCGTTCTCGGCGACATTGCCACCGTTGGGTGGTCTGCTGATGATTATTCGAAAGCGGGCTTTCAAGGGACCGTGTTTCAGGAAGTGCTTGGCCTGTCTCCCGACCGAATTCAACAACAGATCGAACTTGCCAGATCGCATCTCAACGGTCACACGGCGAACGCACCCAGAGGCGTCAGTCCTCATGCCCCCTATAGCACTCATCTGGATCTTTTTCGGCAGGCGGTCGAGATCGCAATCAGGACAAACTCCCTCCTGACCATGCATCTTGCGGAAACCAAGGCCGAGCTTGAATTACTCCGCACGGGAACCGGTGAATTTCGCGAGATGCTAATGGATTTTGGAATCTGGAACGACACCCTGTTTCAAACTCCCCTTAAACCGATGGATTACCTGGAACTGCTAGCCAAAGCACCTCGTTCGCTGATTATTCATGGCAATTATCTTGACGACACCGAGCTGAAATTTCTGGCCTCGCAACCGCAGATGACATTGGTTTACTGCCCGAGAACTCATGCTGCATTCGGGCATTCCGAACATCCGTGGCGACGCCTGATCGAACTTGGAGGTCGGGTGGCAATCGGGACTGATAGCCGCGCCTCGAACCCCGATCTCAGCTTGTTTGCCGAACTCCAGTTCCTGACGGCCTGCCACCCCGACCTGTCGCAACTCGACCTGTTGCGAATCGGTTCCAGAAATGGACGACTCGCCTTGGGTTTCGAGCCGCATTCTCGCAGCAAGACTCCCGCAGATTTCACTCTCATTCGCTTGGCGGATTCGGCACTGCGAAGTCCACATCCCGAATTATTTGGCCCGGCAAACCGAGTTTGCGGAACAATGGTCAATGGACATTGGGTCTGGCTCGCACCTGACTTGGCGAGCCAAACCTTAAGCTCTTAAGTTCGTTAATGCCTCGATCAGTCGATCAATCTCATCACGTGTGTTGTACAGATGACATGAGACGCGGATGAAAGATTGGCCGCAGCATTCAGGAATTGGAATCTCAATCTGGTGGCGTTCCCAAAGTTGCTGCTGCAGCGGGTGCATGGCATTTGGTTTTGACTTTTTGACATCGCTTGCAGGTAATGGAACGGCGATCATCGACCCGTACCAGTCTTGTGACTCTGGAACCCAACACTTCGTTCCAAACAACCGTTCAAGTCTCTGACGAGCGTATTGAGCGAGTTGGTGAGTCCAATTCCGAAACTCCTCCAGCCCCACTTTCTCCAGAAACGTGATCGCCGCAGGAACAGCAAGAAACGGCGCCGGATCACGTGTTCCCAACCAGTTAATATGGTCCTGCCAACGCTCGTCCCTGCCACCAAGGCTGCGCCCCCAACTTGTCATGTGTGGTTTCAGTCGCTGCTGATGCTTTCTTTTCACATACAAAAATCCGGACCCGAAGGGCGCACTCAGCCACTTATGCAGGCTGGCACAATAAAAATCACAATCAAGGTCTTTCAGGTTGACGTCTCGCATCGCAATGGCATGCGGACCGTCAATACACACAGGAATGCCTCGTTGACGAGCTTCCCGGCAAATCTCGGCAACCGGAAAGATGATCGCCGACGGCGAGGTAATGTGACTGACAATGATCACCTTCGTCTTTTCGGTGACGGAACTGAAAATTGACTCCACGACGGTGCGAGACAGATCTTTCTGGCCCGTGTCACTTGTCGAGATTTCCGAATCGGAAAAATTCCCAAGTTTTGCACTGACGACTCGAGCACCAACTTGTTCGCATCGATGACGCCAGATCCGAAACACCGCCCCATATTCGTGATCATTCAACAGAACTTCGTCGCCCGCTTTCAACTCGATGTTCTCGGCGACGATGTTCATCGCCACGGTCGCATTGTCGACAAAAACCATGTCTCTCGGATCGGCACCGACAAACTTCGCTAGCGAAGCCATTGCCTCATCAAGTGCCGGTTCCATCTCCCGTAAAAAGAAATCCATCGGATTTCGCTCAAGCCGGCGTGACCACTCCTCCCGGCATTCTTGAACGACGAGCGGAGCCGGCCCGAACGAACCATGATTGAGATAGGTGACGCCGTCCTGAATCGACCAGGCAGATCGCGGGGGTGGTATGAAGTCCAACGTACTGAATCCTTGCTGCTGACGTGAACGTCCTCACTGAATTGTTTTCGTTTTCATAGAAGTCGCTATTCATGCGTGTGAGCCGCGTCGGGAAACTGACTGTTACGCACTTCTTCGATGTAACGGGTTGTCGCTTCCATCGCCGACGCATGCAGGTCCGCATATCGCTTTAGAAACTTTGGCTGGAACCCCTGGGTCAACCCAAGCATGTCATAACTGACCAGCACCTGACCATCGCATTCAGGTCCGGCCCCGATTCCAATCGTCGGGATGGTCAACTTTTTTGTAATCGCCGATGCAATCGGACGAGGGATTAATTCCAGCACGATTGCAAACGCCCCTGCTTCTTCTGCTGCCTGAGCATCAGCCAGTAGCGCGGCTTCATCCCGTTGAACCTTCGACATGCCGCCAAGCTTTTTGACCGATTGAGGTCGCATCCCTACGTGAGCCATCACCGGCAAGTCCGCAGCGGCCAACGCCCGTATGGTGTCGACCTGCTGGACTCCACCCTCAATCTTCACGGCACCGGCTCCCGTTTCCTTCAGAATTCGGCCCGCATTTTCGACCGCCTGAGTCGGACTGACCTGGTACGACATGAACGGCATATCGACAATGACCAGTGCCCGATGGACAGCCCGGACAACAATCTCACCGTGATAAATCATCTGGTCGAGCGTCACAGGCATCGTCGTCGATTTCCCCTGGACCACCATTCCCAATGAATCACCGACCAGAATTGCATCAACTCCCGCCTGGTCAAACAGACTGGCGAAGACGAAGTCGTATGCGGTCAGTACCGTCAGCTTTTGCTCGCGTCCTTTGCAGGCGGCAAACTTTGGCACCGACATGGGGCTTACGGTTGGAGAATTCTTTTTCGGTTCGGACATGCGAACTGTATCCAGTCAGCGAAAACAAGGTTTGTTGAAGTTCAGTGGCAATTACAAACTGTAGCGCCCACTCCAGTCTAACCGGCAGAGTGACTTTCTCGAAGTGCTCACATGTCCGCCTCGGTGGAGGCAGTTCATCGAATCATTTAAAGCACGTCGCATCAGCCCTATTTCTTTCCAGTGACGCGACAATTGAAGTAAAAGTTCGCTCAACCTCGAAAATTCCTACCCTTCCGAGCCCTGTATCGAGATTCAACACGCATGGCCAAGAAACAAACGGGAGACGCATCGTTAACACGATTCGATGGATTTGCGACTTTTTTTGCTCGTCACGCTAACATGATCATCCGACCGCCGAGCTTGAAGGTTAAGGTGGGCTGGTATGGCCACAAGTTTGTGACCGGCAGCCATTACAGGCACGCTCATTCGATTCCTCCGACCTGGAGTTTGTGGCCATGACAATGAAAGCGCAAGAGCGGAAAAAGTTACTCGAATCTCTGAAGAGTCGGTTCGAGAAGAACATGGATCGTCACGGGGGAATCACCTGGGAGCAGGTCCTGCATAAACTCGAAGTCAACCAGTCCGCGCTCAGATCACTTCGCGATATGGAGGCAACAGGTGGTGAGCCGGATGTCATCGGATACGACGCGGCGGCAGACAAGTATCATTTCTGTGACTGTTCCGCCGAAAGCCCTGCCGGACGCCGAAGTCTTTGCTTTGACCGTGAGGCTTTTGACTCACGCAAAGAGAACAAACCGGCAGGAAACGCTGTCGATGCCGCCATTGCAATGGGAATCAGCCTGCTGACAGAGCAGCAGTACCGCAACCTGCAGCAGCTCGGTGAGTTCGATACGAAGACCTCCAGTTGGGTCGCAACTCCCGACGACGTGCGGTCACTGGGGGGTGCCCTCTTCTGCGATCGCCGTTACGGCAAGGTGTTCGTGTATCACAACGGGGCACAGTCCTACTACGCGGGTCGAGGCTTCCGGGGCTTGCTTCTGGTATGAGCACCCTATACGTTTTTTTCCTCGTTCCCAAGCTCCGGCCTTTTCCTCGTTCCCAAGCTCCGGCTTGGGAACGCACTTTTTGGAAGCTCTGCTTCCCAATCGGGCGGACGGCCTGTGAATGCGAATCCGTCGAAATACAAAGCAACCACGAGTTGCATGGCCGCCAGAAGATTCGCGAAGCGGAGCTTCGAAGAGTTGCGTTCCCAAGCTGGAACTTGGGAACGAGAATCGACGCGGACCGAGCCCGTATTTCCTCGTTCCAAAGCTCCTGCTTGGGAACGCACTTTTTGGAAGCTCTGCTTCCCAATCGGGCGGACGGCCTGTGAATGCGAATCCG
>CAIULL010000073.1 GCA_903899985.1 uncultured Schlesneria sp. | reverse complement strand
TGTATCGTGCGAAGCGAGCCACACGCGGTTTGAACGCGTCGGCTCGCTTCGACAGTTTTCGTTCGGTCCAGCAGCCTTAAAAGACATTCGGACGGGCCGTTTGCCCTAAAAATGTATCTCTGAGCCATCAAAGGCTCGTTGGATTCAGTCCTCGTTTTTTGAAGTTTGCCAAGCAAGATCGGCACGTCATTCAATCGCATGGCTACCATGTTTCCCACGCTTCAAACTAAGCTGGTGCGTTTCGACGAACTCGAACGCCAGCTTCAAGATCCAGACGTTCTCGCTGATACAGCGAAGATGTTAAGCTGCCAGCGCGAGCATGGCGGCTTGGCCAAGATCGCGCGTACCATCCGCGAGTTTAATCAACTGGAAACGGACATCGCTTCCGTCCGCGAGATGATCGAGTCCGCAGACGATGCTGAGACTCGCGAATACGCCCAAGCGGAACTCACCGAACTTCAGGCCAGATACGACACCATTCGTGTCGAACTGGAAGACATGGTGACTGCGGGCGATTCACTGACCCGCGGAAGCCTGATCATGGAAATCCGGGCGGGAACCGGAGGTGACGAAGCCTCGTTATTTGCCCGTGATTTATTCGACATGTACACGAAATTCGTCGAAAAGCGGGGTTGGAAATTCGAAGTCCTGGAACTTTCAGCCAATGAGCTGGGCGGGATGAAGGAAGTTGTCCTGTCAATCACAGGGGAAGCCGCGTTCCATCAGCTACAGTTCGAAAGTGGTGGACATCGAGTTCAACGCGTTCCTGAGACGGAAACTCAAGGGCGGGTTCATACCAGTGCTGCCACAGTCGCCGTCATGGCAGAAGCGACGGATATCGATGTCGAAATTCGCGATGAAGATTTGCAAATTGACACGATGCGCGCGGGCGGGCCCGGCGGTCAAAAGGTCAATAAAACAGAATCTGCCGTCCGAATCACTCACGTTCCTTCGGGGATTGTCGTGAGGATTCAAGACGAAAAAAGCCAGCATAAGAACAAAGCGAAGGCGATGCGCGTGTTGAGAAGCCGACTGATGGAACATCGGCAAGCAACGCTCGACAAAGAGCGGTCAGCTCAGCGTCGAACGCTGATCGGCTCTGGCGATCGTAGTGAGCGGATTCGCACTTATAATTTTCCTCAAAATCGACTGACGGATCATCGAATCAACCTAACCGTCCATAAACTCGACCAAATCATTCAGGGTGATCTGGACGACGTCGTTAATGCACTTGTCCAATTTGACAGGGAAGAGCGGCTTCGCGGTGGGACAGCACTCGCGTAGACAACTTGGACGCAAGTTTCTTGAACGCGTATTTGGACTGTGCGAAGATGCGAATTTTGGAACGGTGTAGCGAGGGGCAAGCGTCCGTGTTCCGCCCCGTGGGATTAGCTCAAACTGGATTCTTTCTGTGACCGAGCAACCAACTGCCTCGCCGACTTCCGCTGATGAGCCATGGACAGTTCGTCGCGTGCTGGAATGGACGACAGGACATCTGAAAAAACACGGCAGCGATACGCCGCGCCTTGATGCCGAGATACTTCTCGCTCACGCAAGGGGTTGTCAGCGAATCCAGCTATACACACAGTTTGATGAACCACTCAGCGAGTCCGTCCGTGGAATTATGCGCGAGCTGGTCCAACGGCGGACAAAGGCTGAACCCGTTGCTTATCTCGTCGGAGTTCGCGAATTTTTCAGTCTAGGATTTCGCGTCACGCGCGATGTTCTGATTCCGCGGCCGGATACCGAGACACTGGTGATGGAAGTGCTAGATGGCATCAAAGGCATACCCACACCGAAAGTACTTGACTTGTGCACGGGTTCAGGATGCATTGCTGTTGCTGTTGCGAAAAATGCGAAAACATCACTCGTCACGGCAACGGACATTAGCTCTGCGGCACTTGAAATCGCTCGCGAAAATGTCGCCCGACATAATGTTGCCAGCCAGGTCGATGTCATCGAATCTGACCTGTTCGCTGGAATTCCAAGTGGTTCGAAGTACGACGTCGTTGCCAGTAACCCACCATACATTCCCTCGGCTGAGATCAGTCAACTTGATGCAGAGGTTTCGCGTCACGAACCTCGCCTTGCCCTCGATGGTGGAACGGACGGGCTGACAATTCTAAAGCAAATCATTGACCAGGCTCCCGGATACGCTGTACCAAATGGACTATTGCTTCTCGAGTTCACGCCGGAACAAGCCGAAACATTGAAGGCGATTGTCGCCGATCATGGTGGCTATGACGAAATCGTCATTCGAAAAGACCTCGCCCATCGCCCGCGAGTCCTTAAAGCTCGTTTTCGGGCTTCATAAAACCAGCTGCTTGATCCATGATGTTATGATCGACGTCTCGAGAAATGCTGAAAAACCATCATCAGGGTTGTTCACGATTCTCTTGCAGGTTAAGGATTTTCGATCCTGGTTGATCGTGCTGATGCCCGTGTGTATGAGCCGGCTCGAGAAATCCGATCCCCCACGCCGTGACGATTCCGAGCAACAAGGCAGCCGATAATTTTACTCGATCGTGCGAGTGAAATTGAACTTCCGGTAAAAGATCACTGAGTGATATGCAGATGAACACACCGGCGGACATAGCTAAAGCTCCAGCAACTACGGTTTCTTGTCCTCCAGCAAATCGCTGAATTCCGAAGAAAAACAAAAACGCGCCGATCGGACACATCAGTGCATATCCGATATTCACGAGTTTCATCGATCGACTGGACCAGCCCCCCGCAGCCATCAGTGATGTAATTGACAAGGAATCGAGGGGCTTATGAAGCGCAACTCCAAGGAACGTTCCGAGCCCGAAGGGTATGAAACCTGTGAAACCGTTGTGTTCAAAGTGATGCAGCGCATCTGCCTGAACGTTGGCCGCCAGGGCAACACCGTCCAACAGTGTGTGTAATGACAGCCCGAGAAATATCCCGATCCAGCTTGACCCCTTCAAATTTGTTTGCGGCCTGTTGTGGCTGGAGCCATGATCGTGGTCGTGGCGGTGAGTCGTAATGTGATCATGGTCGTGATCGTGATCATGACCGCAGTCATGCGAATGAGCGATGTCATCTTCTTCGGTTGGTCCATGACTGTGGAAGTGAAACATGCGCAGCATAAAAAACGTCAGCAGCAATCCGAACATCAACCAGCCCATGCACCAGTCGAGGGCAAATGAGGCATCGTGATTTCCTGCAGACATCGTGACGACGGCGTGTGGCAGCTGATGAAAAAATCCCACACCCAGCATGAACCCGCCGACAACGCTAACAAGAACCTGCATCCGGGTATGTGTTAGTCGGATCAGCAACGGCAACGTTCCACCGCTGAGGGATGAAACCGCGATCAGTCCGCAGTAAACGATCAACAGGATCAGTGGCGAAGAAGATAAGGCTCCCGTGGCAACATGATCCGTGACGCCGAGCGTCAATGACGCCGTGTTCGGATTCAATAACCAATCAGAGCCCATCGTGAGTGACCTTTTTCGCTTGCTGGAAATGTGACGATCGAATGACGAAATGCCTGTCCAGAAAACTCTCCGTCAACGCGACAGGCAAATTTCCTGGAAAATGTCTCTTGGAATCAGCGAAACCCACGACGACGAGACAAACTGTATCGTTCAAGGGCTTCGAGGATAATCGGAAAAGCCGTTTTGGCTTCAGTCAGATCGTCGACTTCGACCGCTTTACCCTCAAGTGTTTTATAGTCCTGAAAAAAACGTCGAATCATGGCCAGTTTGTGTGTTGGTAGCTCAGATGCCTCGCGGAACGAATTGTATTCGGGATCATTGGTGGCGACTGCGAGAACCTTATGATCTCGTTTTCCACAGTCGACCATTGTCATCAGACCAATCGCTCGAGCTTCTACAAGCGTTAACGGATCAACCGGCTCCTGGCAGAGGACCAGCACGTCCAGAGGATCATCATCCTCAGCCAATGTCTGGGGAATAAAACCATAATTGGCGGGATAGTAAACGGCAGAATGCAGCATGCGATCCAAACGGAGCAATCCTGTCGCTTTGTCTAATTCATATTTGACGCTTGAACCCCGTGGAATTTCAATAACGGAGGTAAATTCTGACGGAAGGTCTTCTCCCGGCGTAACATCGTGCCAAGCGTGAGTCATTCCCGGTTCCTACAGTGAGATTTAAAACAAAAACAAGTCTCGTGGGTGAGAAGAAGAAGCCCGTTAGCATCGGGGTCAATTCTTTCGAATGACCACGTTTGATTCGGAAATCTCACCCTGCCAATGCATTTACTGAAATCTGATCCCGGTTTTATTGAGATTTTGCGTGTTTTTTCCGCGACCCAATCCCGGACAGGGAGTGTAACAGTCCCCGCAACCCATGAAAACCGATGGCAACTGTTGTTTGGAATCCTGCTGTCTGAGGAATCAACGTCCTTAGGAATCAATGGCAAAAGCCCAAGTCGCAGACTTGGGCTTTCACGTCAGTTCAGTTTCGAGATTGTTCTTGCCGCAAACAATCGGATTCAATCCGACGACTATTTTGTTCTTGACGGAGCCCAAACTGCTTGCTGATTCGTTCGGGACACAGCCGATCGCTGTGCCCGGATCGCGGTTGGGGTCGGCGCTGGTGGGGCCACTAAGGGCTGTGGACCGGCAGAAACTTGTTGAATCGGTGAAGGACTGCTGGCTGCCGCTGTAACAGACGATCCCGGCCCAGAAATCACATTGCCCGGAAGACGCTGAAATTCTTCGTAGGAAACCATTTGAGGTTGCTGGCCAGATGGTGGAGGAATCATCAGCGTCGTTGGTTCAGGTGTTGCGTTGACTGGTGGTAACGGAGCATTCGGCAGCGGATTGTAACTAGGTGGTACTTCCGGGATCGGTTGCGGCGTTCCTGAAGGTGTTGGGACCGAGCCTGGAGTTGTTGGAGGATAATAAGATCCACCGTACGACGTCGGCGCTGTCGAGTAAGCGGATGATTGTGAACAGTTGCATCCACTCGATGGAGCCACTGTACTCATCGGAGGTGCCGCGCACGAACCAGCACAACCACCCGTCTCGCCATACGAATAATCCATCAATTCCCCACCACCGCAGCCGCATTGGCATCCGCCACAAGTACAAGCATTACTCCAGCTGTACCCGAAGCTTCGCGGCATCGACCAGAGCCTTGACAAGCAGCATTGGTGTGACGGTATCACACTGCCACACGGGTCACAGGGATCGGTGACAACGCATCGGCTGCAACAGCATCCAACCATCGAAACCGTCATCAGGGCGGCCGTTAAATATCGAAGGAGTATCATTCGCAATGTCCTACCCAAATCCATTCTCGATCAAAGTACAAAGACTCTTTCCCTTCTTTCTTCGACCAGTTTGAATGTTAAACTTTAACGATTGCAGCGATTTTTCCGGTTTTTCCGTTTTTGCATGTTTTCCGCAAGGCATTACAGAGAAACATCTTGCGGATTTAGGGCGATTTTGGGGTGGATTTTTTTCGAAAATATCGAAATTGTGGTGAACCTTTTTTCGATGAGAAAGGTCTAATGTGACGACGCGGAGGAAATTGTTTCCACTCCGCCCGCCATTCGTGAGGCGCGATTCACGAAAATCTCAGTATTGCGGATTTTCCTCAACACAGAATTTTATCTCGTTTCCACGGAGACTGCGGCTTTCGCAGGAGGTATCACGATGCAAGCTTTTAATCGCATTCAGAACGCAACGATCAACGCCATTGTCGGTTTTCAAGCCGGCCTGGTTGTCGATAGCGCGAATGCCCATCGTGCGTATCTCTCTATCACAACCTGCGATATGTACCCAGTACCGAAATGTCCCGACCCGATGCCCATGTCCTCAGATGCCATATCGCTAGTGCGTTCACTAGAACGCCAGCTTCTGGCACGCAAGGAACGTGGGAGTCTGGTCAACCACCTGCGTGCTGTCTTATGGCAAGGTAAACGCCATAACGACCTGATGCCGTCCAAGCATTTGAGCACACCAGGACTCATCACCACGATGTGTGGCTGAGTTCTTCAAGGACAGGACATTTCTCAATTTGGATTCCGATGAGCCCTGGTCTGGTTTCATTCGTCTGCATGACGATGTGCAGCGAATCGGCCAGTCAGGAATAAAACTCAACGGATGATCTGGCGATTAACCAGTTGAAGCGGTCGCAATTAATGACCGCCGATTTGCACAGGGTATCTAACGATGTGCAATTAAGGTTAATTCCAGATCTTCCGACGAACTCACCGGGATTCGCCAACCACTACGCCCGCAGTTTCGCAAAAAAATGCGTTGCTGAGCGGCTCAGGGAGACGAGCGAATTATGGAAACGGAAGAATTCTTGCCGATCGTTTTGGACGCTCAGGCCGGTTGCCGGAAAGCGTTTGGTGAACTCGTTCGTCAGTTTGAAACGACGGTTTTCGCAATTGCTTTGCGGCGACTGCGAAACCAGGCGGAGGCTGCCGAACTGACCCAGGACGTCTTCGTTCAGGCCATGCGAAAACTCGATCAGTTACGCGAGCCCGAGCGATTTCCAGGCTGGCTAAAGAGGATAACGATCCGGCTGGCAATTAACCGGGCAGTTCGACGCCCCCCAGTCACGCCACAAGATCCGGAAATCCTTGTGGCAATCGATTCTGAAACGCGCACGCCGCTTGACGAATTGATGACCGGGGAACGAGCGGACCAATTATGGGGCGGTTTAAAGCGATTGCGATCTCTCGATCGGCAAACACTGGTTGCCTTTTACTTCGAAGGGCAGTCGTTAATCGAAATGAGCGATCGGTTTCGCAGTCCCGTCGGAACGATTAAACGAAGGTTACACACCGCTCGAATCCGGCTGCGTGAAGAACTCGCACACCTCCAGCCGGTGTGAGAAGCCACGAGCAGTAAAATGAGTTCCAGGCCCGCGATTGGGGAATTTCCCCTTCGTGGGCTTTGCTTTTTTTGGAGATCAGCTTGCTGGGAACGATGTCAGAATGGTCGAAGTGAATTGCTGTGACGCGGGGCTATCCCTAAAATCGCAACGCGTTTTCAGCTTGCTAGCCCCGCATTCGAAGTGAGGTCCCAGATGATTCCCAAGTCCGAATTAATTGAAATGTTCGAAGCAATCGCCGAACAGACTGACTGGGACATGTCCGGAGAAATGCTTTGGGGATATTTTTTTACAGACGACGATCGCGAAAAACTCGAAGCATGTTCAGATCGTTTGACCGAAATGGGGTATGAATTCGTCGAAATTACTGACGGCGATGAACCCGATGACCCATTGACGCTTCAGGTCGAAAAAATCGAAATTCATTCTCCTGACACGCTGTTTCAGAGGAACCTTGAGCTATCACAATTAGCAGAGGAAATGGGAATCAGTTCCTACGATGGTATGGACGTAGGCAGTCTCGACGGGGATGATGATGACTTCGATGACGACGACGAAGAGGATGAATAGTCGTTGATCGTGTTCCGCATTAGCGGCGTCTGGACCAATGACATGCACCGCAACGAAAAATCGACGCGACAGACTTTAATTTGCCGGCTGTTCGTGCGCCTGTTCGTGATCTTTTGTTTGTGGCAAGGGCCTGTTCCGTGGTTGCATTGCCATGACTCGGAACTCATCGAACCGACTTCAGCTGCGTCCAGCGAGGAACTCCGTTATCACTTATTAACATTTCACGACGGGATGGCTCTGGATCAAGATCACGAATTCGGCTGGCACTTCCATTGGATTCTGCCGGGTTGGAGCGACGGATTTCACGAGCTGTCCAACGATGGACAGCCAGTAAAAGGCTTCGCCAGCTTGGACTCAATCGTCCCCGGCTCAATAAGTCCTGCTTCATGCAGCCGATTATTCGTTGGCGATTTGTGCCTGTACCGCTCGGGCCTGAAATTCAACGATGACAATCGGATAATCTCTTCTTTCGAACGGTGTCGCATTCTACGACGACAACACCAGCTCCCTTTGGTAATGCGCTGCTAGAGCCACTTCAAAAGCTCCACAACGAGATTTGGCCATATGTTCCTGTTGTCCAAATCATTGCTATGTATCGCATTTAAGTTGTCGTTGCTCGCGAAAAGAACTGGTTTTGTGTTTGATTGGTGTTCGTCGATCGTTACAGACGATGCACAATCGACCCCAATGACCCCGCCGCACACGACGACTCATCCGTTTTCAATTGAGATTTCGCCATGAAACGTCCGGCTCAAATTCTAGTTGGTGTTGCATTACTCGCCACGGCAGCAGCGGCGGGGTATCAAACGTGGAAAGTGTCGGGAGCCCCTGCGGACGTGGCACCGGCCGAACAGCCTGGCCCGCGAGATCATGTGACTTTGAGCGAAGAAAAATTCGTCGCAGCCGAAATTCAGGTGACATTACCGTCACGACGCGAATTGCAGTCTGTCAGGACGGTTCCCGGTCGCGTCGAATACAATGCGACCAGACATGTCGAAGTTAAATCTCCGTTTGACGGGTTAATCCGTCAAATTGAAGTCAAAGTCGGTGATCGCGTAACCGAGGGGCAGACGATCGCCGTTGTCGACAGCCCGGAACTGGGTGAAGTCCGTGCCGACGTTTTGCTTCGCGAAACCGACCTGCAACAGGCCCTTAACGAACACGAATGGTGGCATTCGATCCAGACAAATCTCGACGAATTACTGGCGCGACTGAAGCGTCCCCAGGAAGTTCAGCAGATGGAAAAAGAGTTTGCTGACAAGGTACTTGGTGACTATCGACAACAAATTCTCACGGCCTATTCTCGGATGCGGTTGGCAGAAAAATTGAGTTCCAACCTCAAGCCCGCTCGCGAAGAAGGTGCGGTCAGTGTTCGAATGGCGCTGGAACTTGGGTCCGCAAGGGATACCACCACCGCTGAATACGCCGCCGCATGCGAACAGGCGACGTTTGATGTCAAGCAAAAGCATCTTAAGGCCGAATCGGCGATGAAGAATGCTGAACGGCGACTGACTGTGGCAAAACAGCGTCTCAGCTTGATCGTGAATCAGCCGTACGAATCAATTAAGGATGTCGGTAATTCGGAATCTCTCAGCACGTGGCCCGTTAAGGCCCCTTTCACGGCAACAGTCGAAGAAATCCTGCTCGCGCCCCGAGAACGCGTTCAAACTTCACAGGGTTTATTTCAATTGGCCGATGCCTCGCGCCTGTGGGTCCAGGCGGAAATTCGAGAACGAGACTGGAAGGCCTTGTCGATTGAGCCGGGGCAGTCTGTTTCGGTACAAACGCTGGCATTGAAGGGTGAGACGCTAACGGCCACTGTGGCGATCGTTGGTCGCAAAGTCTCTCCCGAAACCCGGGCCGTTCCGCTCACTGCGGAAATTGACAATCACGACGGAAAACTTCGGCCAGGGATGTTTGTCCGTGTGCTGATTCCCGACGGACAGACTCATGAATGTCTGACACTGCCTCAAACAGCCGTTACCTCGAATGACGGTCGCACATTCGTCTTTATCGAGACTGGACCACGTGAGTACCATCTCAGAGACGTGACGACTGGATTGAATGTTGATCCGTGGATCGAAATCCTCTCGGGAATCGAACCAGAAGACCGGGTTGTGACTTCGGGGACTGCGATCCTGAAGGCAGAATTCCTGCTCGAACCAGAGGAATAGCGTTCGACTGTTCGTGTCCCCCTGTGTCAACGGTTCTACGGATTTTCGGCTTGTATCGTGGCCGCACGCTTTTCTTCGGCAGCACTCATGCGAAGATAAAACGGAGAAGCTCGCCAGAAGTCATTTTCTTCCGCCAAGGGTTCGCCAACGGTTGATTGGTTTTGCAATCGACCGAGGGACGCGATCATTGATGCTCTTGGTTGCCGAATGTGCGGATCTTTCAGCCAATGATCAGGCAGAGTTTCCGTTTCCAGCTTGGCCAATCCCGGCCCCATGACAACTCCCAGATCACTGCGGGATCGAAGAAACTCGTCAGCAGAAACGATTCGAATTGGTGAGACTTGTTCCCATTCTTGATGCGGATTACGAGCATACTCGCCGACAAAAAGGTCGTCTCGCTGAGCGTCCTCAATCACAAACACTCGAGTCAACTCGGCCGGTGCGTTTTCTGCAATGGCAGCAAATGTATCGACTGCGATGAATCGACAACCCGTGGCGTAAGCGAATGTCTTGGCGCAAACCATTCCGACTCGTAACCCGGTGAAGCTTCCGGGGCCACGACTGACTGCCACCAGGTCAATATCGCCAGGCGTCAGAGAATGAACACGCAGTAGTTCGCCGATTTCCAGTACCAGTGCCTGGGCGTGACGGCGTCCAATCTGGTTCAATCTTTTTTCGCCGAGACAATTCTCGTCGCGGAGGATTGCAACTGAGCCTTCCAAACCGCTGGTTTCGATACCAAGAACAAGCATGCGTGTCATCTGCTGAATAAGACCATCAAACGTTGATCCGGAGGATACTCGTTTCGACATTCCCGTAGCGAGTCTTCCAGACTGGGTTTCCGGGGTCGGGCGTTCAAATTTCAAGATTTCAAAATTGGCCGCAGAAATCCAATCATTCTCAAAAACACATCATCGGCCAATTTTGAAATTTTGAAATTTGAATACCAGACCCCCTCTTCAAAACCAGCCCCATTCCGGTCGCGCCTGCCTGATACCAGTTCACATTGCCCCTCGATTGCTGAAGCCGCCTTCCAGACGGGTATTTCGGCCAGTGACTTGCATTCTCTTTCCCCGTCCTTCAAATTCTGTAGATTCGGTGATAACTCGCTGATTGGCCGTGATCTGAATTGATTTGTTTTCCGTATGCTGAGTGCGCAAGTTTATTCGCCAACGCTATACTTTCGACAAACGTGAGGCAGCCCGGTCGCGTCTGGCGGTCGGGCTGTTCTGTTCTCAACGAATCTGGAACGAACTTGTTGCCGGGCCAGAGTTAGGACAATTGTGCCATCTGACAGAAATGGCAGCCTGATAGATATCACTCGGACAAAGGGGCAATCGCGTGACGGGGTTAGTAAAGGCAGCGTTTGTGCCGCTGATTTTGAACGTTTCGGGAACTTCGTCGAGTGGCAACAACACTGGTTTAGTCTGGGCAGCGTTTGTGCTGCTGGTTTTGATCATTCTCGCTTTCGACCTCGGAGTCTTCTCGCGTGAGGCAAAGACCCTGAGCGCGAAAACGGCCCTGTTCCGCACCGGTATCTATTTCGTGCTGGCGCTATTGTTTACCGTGTTCGTTTACTTTGCCTACCAGAACCATTGGTTCGATCTGGGACTCTATCCGGATCTCAAACCGGATGACCCGGACGCCGATACGGGGTTACCGGATTCGGGACTTCAAGCCGCATTCATGTTCTTCATGGGTTACATGCTGGAACAGTCACTCAGTGTCGACAACATTTTCGTGATCGCGCTGATTCTCGCTTATTTTAAAGTTCCCAGTGCCTACCAGCACCGAGTGCTGCTTTGGGGCATTCTGGGGGCTTTAATCATGCGCGCAGTCATGATTTTCGCCGGGGTCGAACTAATCAAGCGGTTCGAATGGATGACTTATTTGTTCGGCGCATTCTTGATTTTCACAGCGCTCAAAATGCTGTTCACCGATGAAGACGAGGAAGTCGATTTCGAGAAGAATTTCATGATTCGAATGCTTCGCGGTCGATTGTCCCCAACGTTTGTCGGGGACCGATTCTTTACCAGAATCGATGGCCGTTTTGCCTTTACGCCGCTGTTTATCGCGCTTTTAATGGTGGAAACAACAGACCTGATTTTTGCCGTCGATTCGATTCCCGCCGTAATTGGACTGACACGAGACCCGTTTCTTGTGTTCACATCCAATGTCTTCGCGATTCTTGGTCTGAGAAGCCTTTATTTCGCGCTCGCAGACCTCATGGGACGGTTTCACCTGCTGAAATACTCGCTGGTGATTATTCTGGCATTTGTCGGTTTGAAAATGGTGCTCGAAAAGCACGTCGTGCCACAAACTGACGAATACGAAGGAGTCGTCAATGCCGTTTCCTTCGGCGTGATCATCGTCACACTGATCGGTGGCGTTGTCGCTTCGTTTGTGTTTCCTGAACCACCGGAAGCACATGCAGAACCGGCGGACGCACCAAAACCTTGATGTTGAGTTCAGGCACCACCAGAACTCGCTGCACGGCGTTCTGCGGCATAATCTTCAGCACGTTCCATCTGCGTCGCGACGGTTTCAGCCAAAGCGGAAAAAACACCACCTGCTCGTTGGCCCGCTTCCATGATCACCGGGCCAAGGTGACGACGCAGTTTAGGAACACTGGCGCCAAGCAATGCACCTGCAACAAGTCCGCCGCCAATTAACAGCCAATCTCTCTGGGTCATGATTTTCCGATCTCCTTGAAACGATCTGACAATTGTTACCCGATAACACAACGTCCCCGACGGTGTGATTTTCCGGCAAAAAAAAGTGATTGTCGCTGCCTCTGACAAGGAACAGAAATTTGTAGCGGATGCCAACTGCCGTTGGAGAGGGCGATGCTACGAACATACATCACGCGGGCGCGTGACGATGCAAATCGGCAGCAACGGTCGGAAAAAAGAGAACTGTGTGACTCGACATTAACGAATATGACGTTGGTAGCGATGAGCCATGGGAAATCTCGAAACCGATTGCTGTCAACTGATCATCATGTCCTTACGCAGAAGTTCGTGACCCTGTCCGACCCATTCTTCAAGCTGTGAGAGGATCAGCCTTCGAGTCACGACAAATCCCAGCATCCCTCCAGGCGGTTCGAACTTCACAATACTGGTCAGCAGCGTGTTTCCGTTTTCCGAATCCGCAAAGTGCTGTTCCTGAATCCAGGCCTTGAACGGCCCTTGAATTTGTTTGACCACGATGATTTCGGACGGAGTCACTTGCGTGATTTCGTGAACGAACTGGAACTTGCTTCCCATCGCTTTGATTTGGAACTCAATGAATCCACCAACATCCATGATCTCAGGGTGTTTCAGCCCGAGATCTCCCGCCGCGTCGGTCGGAAACATTTTCATCAAATTGGCGGGACGACGAAGATACTCAAATGTTTCATTGCGTGGCCGCGGTAAAACGACTGAGGCTTGAAAGACACCCATAAGACAATTCCCTTGTTCGTTACTGCCAGACACGACGATATCGAGATCACAACGCTCAAACGACCATTTCGGCCAGCTTCTTCAAAATCTCCTGCACAGGAACCACCGTTGCCACGAGCGGCAGAAAAGGAAGCAAAGCGGCAAAAACCAGCACCGCAAAACCCTTCATATCAAACGGGATCAACAGCATATCATTCACATGTTCATAGGCAGTGGCGATATCGGCGAGCGATTGAATATCCGAGGATCCTAACAGCGAATCATCAGTCTCTGCCGTTTTTCTTTCAATCCATTTTTCTTCGAACATACGATCATAGCGCAGGACGAGCGAACTGAAGTCGAGAAGCCCTCGAAAACGACATCGCGACAGGCGTCCAAAAAAGACAAGCAGCGGGGCATGAATGATCGCGATTGCAATCACGACAAACGCCATCACGTGATATTTCAACGTGTCCAAAGTTTCGTGATTATGAATGATCTCGTAAAAAAATGCGGACGAAAACATCGCTGCAATCGCCATCAGCACTGTCGAAAAACTGGCCAGACCCCAGCCGAGAAATCCCAAGCCTCCCGCGTGATCTGGATGAGTCGCCGTCAGTTGCAAGTCAAGCCGCGAGACGCGGAATAAAAATAATCCCCACAGCAAAAAGATCCACAGCCAATGCAAATGAAAGAAAAACAGAATTGGCAAGCTGATCAGCGCGTACCACCAACCAGCCATTGTCCTGGCCGATTGGTGAATCTCCCACGTCGAAGCCGTCGCATCAAATACATAGAATCTGGCGCTCAACGCTGCCGCAAAAGCCAGGATTCCGATCACAATTTCCGACGTTTTCGACGAGCGAAATTGCAGAACCTCTCGAACGGCGGCATCAAATCGAGGACGTTCACGGTCGGTCACGAGATCTGATTGCAGAAAATGTCTCGCTTGAACCGGCAGACTGATCGCGATCAGCGCTTCCGAAAACTCAAGCAAGGGAATAACAAATAGATACCGGCCAAAAAGGGCCGGGTCGTGAAGAAAAGGGATCTCGACAATCTGCTTCGTATAGGCGTGCCCGGCAATGATCGATAGCAGCAGCAGGGGAACCCAGGTGATCAGGACTAAAATCCCAATCCGTCGCAACCGCAATGCCATAGTCGGCTGAGGAAGGCTGAAGTATTCGGCGAACGAATGGACCGAGTTTCCTCCCACAAGCGGGAACTCGATCGCCTCCGAATCAACTTGGCTTTCTGACATTTCGATATCCAATTGAACCAGCAAATTCAAATTTCATAAACCGCAGTCTGGATCATATGACACGATCTCCCGGCGGCTCGTGTTATGACCGATGCGGAAAATAATTTCCACGCAAGTTTCGCACGAAATGAGAGCGAGAATTGGCCCGGAATGGTCACATTCTTGCTTCTAATCCCTTTCCAATTAGGCGAAGCGCTTTGAAAATCGTGCCTGCTCATAATTCTGTCGAAACACTTTGGGCAACGATAGCGGTTTCCAGCAGAATCAATCTGCTGAGCTGGTTTAACTTTACCTGCCGGGACGTCCCAGACCGCAACTGGTACTTTTCCGGCATTCACAAGACTGAAGCTTGCTTCACCGTGTTCCAAAAAAGGCAAAGCGATCGAATGAAGAATCCTTGCGAAATATCGCAACACTCCAACGGCGTCACCTGACGTTGCGGGATTGCGATCTTGACGACAGGTGTGCTGACGCCCTTTCAATGAACCCGGTTTTGGGTAATTTGACGCGACGGCACATTGGACGAGACGATTCCCCGGCTCGAACTGCATCGTCCGAGCTTTCAAGCTGGACCACGGTAAATCATCGTGCTTTCAGTACGAGCCCCATATCTTTGGCGAGTTTTTGTTCGATGCAGATGACTTCGCCGTTATCATCGTTGCCGTTGGGGCCGACGCTCCAAACGGTGGCCGAGGTCGCGTTCTCGCGACGATAACGCATGGGCTGGCCGGTAGGACTGAATGGGTCGATCGGCCAGTGATCCAGAAACGCTGGCACGAGGGATGTCGTCTCTTCCGGAAATTCGCCTCTTTCGCGTTTGAATGCTTGTGCGGCGAGTCCGATTTCCAGCGCCGCCTGCCTGGCTCGATCTCGGTAGGCGAAACCGGTTAACTGCTCGAAGCTTTGTGGACTTGGAACGAAGATCCTGGTGAGCATCAATCGTGAGACAGCCTGGTCGAGTTCAGCCGGATCAAGCTGGTTTGGTTTTTCGGGATTTTTTTGATCGGGCCGAAAGAGTGTCGTACTGGTCAGCCCCGCTTCTGGCTGCTGATCGCGTAAAGGTTTGTCGATCTCGTTCAGTTGATTCGACAGGATCTGCCGAAGAACCCGCTGTGTAGTTTGTGGTTCACCGACCATCCATAAAGCAATACTTGTCAACGTTTCAGCGGGCTCATTGCCAACTTCGTGATCGTAGTCAGATTCCATGAACTGAAGCCAGCCACGTTGATTCAGCGTATGAGACGCCAGAAGGTATTCGGCTTTGAATGTCGACGAAATCGTATCGGTCATCTGATCTGCAATTTGAACTTCTTTGAGCGCTGATTGAAGCTGCTCTCGCGTCACCTGCAAATCTTCCGCCCATCGAGCCAGCGATGCCGACGCAGCTGCGTGCAGAGCCGAACCGGTCATGCGTTGAAGGTTGAATGCATGATGTGTGAAATGGCGGCCGCATCGAAAAATCGCCATGTACCAATCCTTGGCTTCAGCGAGTTCCCCTTCGGACTCCAGTCGCAAACCTTCAAATCTCGCCAGTCGCGCAAAGTGCCTGGCTTGATTAAGGACCGGAAACTGATTCGTCACGTCAACTTTAAACACGATTTCGCGTGGTGATAGATAGAAGGCCTCAGAAAGTTCTGTCCCCTTCCGCCATTCCTCCAATGGTTTGCGGTAGTCCTGACACCAGCCTTTCAGCCAGGCGTTGGCCTTACTCCATCCATTCAAAACGACCTCGTCCATGGTTTCGACCATGTATTCAACGGGCATGTCAACTTTGTCAGCGGTGCGAGCCGCCAGAATTCCTTCAGCCAGGCGACCTGCCTTATGGTAATAGGTAAACGCGTTCTGTTCGTCTGGGATTTCCACGTTGCAGAATGCATCTTCATCAAACGGGCGAATGTCGGGAACACTCGCGATGAACCAGGCTCGCAGCAGGAACGGTGTTGTCAGCACGAGTCCTGAAATCAACAACAACCAAATCCGAAATGTCGGCCGCCAGGAACGACGGATGTGCGTCCTGGCTTCGGATGAAATAGTAATGGTCGACATAAACTGGACCTGCTGTCGTTTGAAAACTGTCGTCCGTTCAATTTACGACGCTAACGCAAACTTGCAGCGTTCGGATCAAAATGAACGGAAACGGTTGCCAGATTCTACTGTGGCGGAACGACTTTGATAAGGTGTCTCACGGCGAATCTCTTGAGGAACTTGACGATGGAAGTGTTGCCAAAGTTCCTAATTTCCATGGAGCGGTAGCTTTCGGCAAACCGCTTGTAGCGGCTCTTAACGTGCTTTTAACGAGATCCCCACATCCTTTGCCGATTGTTTTTCAGTGTACGTCACATCGCCGTTGTCATCGTTGCCGTCGGTGCCGACGCTCCAGACAGCAGCTGAGGTCGGATTTTCACGAAGGTAGCGCATTGGCTGGCCAGTTTGACTGAACGGATCAGCGGGCCATTGCTCGAAAAACTTTGGCACAAACGCTGCCGAAGCTTCAGGAAATTCGCCGTATTCGCGTCGGTAGGCTTGTGCTGCAAGTCCGATTTCCAGCGCCAATTGCCTGGCTCGATCCCGGGTGACCTGATTTGTGAATTGATCGAAGTTTTGTGGTGCTGGAACAAAAATTCTGGTGATCAGCAATCGGGACACCGCCTGGTTGATCTCAAGTGGACCGAGCTGGTTTGGTTGTCCACTTAGCTTTGGGTCACATTTGAAGACGGCCGCATTTGCCAAACCTGCTTGCGGCTGCTGCTCGGACAGCGGCTTGTCGATTTCGTTGATTTGATTCGAAAGGATTTGCCGAAGAACTCGTTCTGTCGTTTGTGGTTCACCGACCAGCCAAAGAGCAATACTTGTCAAAGTTGCAGCCGGTTCGTTGCCATCTCCGTCGTCCTCTTCCTGCATCCTTTGAAGCCATCCGCGTTGGTTCAATGTATGACATGCCAGGAGATAATCCGTTTTTAACGTTGAAGATGCTGTGGCTGTCATCTGATCAGCGGACTTGACCTCCTTAAGCGCCGATTGAAGCTGGTCTAGCGTGACATGCGGATCTTCCGCCCAACGAACAAGCGATGCGGACGCCAATGCGTGCAAAGCCGAACCGGTCATGCGCTGAAGGTTGAATGAGTAACGAGTGAAATGCCGACTGCACCGAAAGACGGCCAGATACCACTCTCTGGCCTTTAAAAAATCCCCTTCGGACTCAAGCCGCAACCCTTCAAACCTTGCCAATCGCGAGAAATTACGAGCTTCATTAAGGACCGGGAACTGCGTCATTACGTCGACTTTAAACGTCACTTCGCGTGGCGAAACGTAGTAGGCGTCTGAAAGTTCGGTCCCCTTTCGCCATTTCTCCAGTGGTTTGCGGTAGTCCTGACACCAGGCCTTCAACGAGTCATTCGCGACGCCCCAACCCTTCTCAACCACTTCATCCATGTTTTCGACCGGCATGACGATATTGCCGGCATTGTGAGCCGCTTGAACTCCCTCTGCCAGACGACCAGCCTCGCGGTAAAAAGTAAACGCATTCTGATCAGCGGGGATTTCCACTTTGCAGAATGCGTTTTCATCAAATGGCCTAATGTCGGGAACACTCCAGATGAACCAGGCTCGCAACAGAAAGGGAGTCGTCAGGATGAGAGCCAGGATCAAAACCAGCCAGGTCCGTAACGTCGGCCTCCACGAACGCCCCCCATGCTCAACGGAATCAGACGAAGGAGGTGTGGTTGACATGAACTGGCCCTGGTGTCGAATGAGAACTGGTTTCCTTGAGGTTTAAGACGCTAACGTAACAGTTCAGCGTTTGGATCAAGTCAGCACGGAAACCGTCGCCAGATTCTAATGTCACACGCCGACGCAGGGGAGTTGGCTGGAGTCAAAAGCAAATGACCTTCTTATTTTGTTTCTGTTTCCAGGCCCTGCAGACGTTACAACTGCGGAGCCGCAGGGAAATCGATTTCCGTACCCGCAACGTGGTTGAAGTAATTCGTAAAAATATTCAAGGCAACATTGGCCACGATCTCGTTGACCTCGCCGTCGCTGTATCCGGCATGACGAACCTGCTCCAGATCGGCGTCGCTGACACGACCCCGCTCTTTAACCAGCTTGCTTGCAAACACCAACGCGGCGTTGACCTTTTCATCGGCAGCAATCGCATGTCGAGCCTGCTGAATTTCGGTCGCGTTCAGGCCGACCATTTTGCCGACAGTGCAATGGGCAGCGATGCAATAATCACAATTGTTCGCCTGACCAACGGTGAGTGAAATCTGTTCCCGAAGTTTTGCTGACAAGGCGCCACCAGCCAAAGCACCGCTAAACCCCAGGTAAGCGTTGGCGACGGCGGTCGACTGAGCCATCGTGGAGATCAGATTCGGCACCATGCCGAGTTTCTTCTTGACACCGACGAGCAGCTCGGCGGTTTTCGGATCGGCGGTTTCGACGTTGACGGGATTGATTCGAGGCATTTTCGAGACTCCTGAGTAAAAACGTGTTTCGGTTAACACCTTTTTAGACGCCGGGACATTTCGATTTCTTACCCCGTTGGCAGATGCTTTTTCAGAATTTTGTCGCCGCCAGCTCACTGATCGGCGGAGTTCCCTCGATCAGTCGCCGCAACAGCGTCTCGTCCACTCTTCCTCGAAATCGAATCTTACCGTCGAACATGACGACCGGAACGCAGGTACAAAATCGTTTGTTTAAATCCGGGTTGGAATGAATATCAATCTCTTCAGCGGCGGGAATCCACTTGTGGTATTCCGCGAGGACTTGCGCAGCCTCTTCGCACAGGTGGCATCCTTCCCCAACGTATAATGTTGCTGTCCGAAACCGTTGACCTGGAACCGATGGCTGCCATTGAGCGGCTTGCGGTCCTGCTTGTCCCCATAGAATTTGCCAGCCCGCTGCGGTCAGCCCCAATCCAATCGCAATCCACATCGATTGATTGGCATACCAGAACGCTGGAAGTCCGGGCATTCGTGTGAACAACTCGATACCGCGTAAAATGACCAGTACGATTCCTGCTCCAAACAGAATTCGCCCCACGGGTTGCAACCGGTTTTCTGTATTCACTGCTGAAACTCCGTGCGGTTCGCTCACTGTTAATCACGTCATTGAATTCGTCGGTTTGGGCATGATCATGATCTTGCCTGTCGGTGGTGATGATAGACTTTCCGCTCCTTTTACACGAACAAGCCGTGCAGAAACCAATCTCCAGTATCTCGGTCAACGAAGGCCCACAAGATCGCTCCGTTCGCCAGACTCAGACGATAATAGTCCCGTTTCACATCCAGGCCGCGCCACCAGCCGACTTCAATTCGCTCGGGACCACTGGCACGAATGACCGTCGATCGTTGAATGCGGATTGGCAGTCCTTCGGTCGAAAATTGCTGGACCACAAGTGGTTGTGGAGATCGTAATAGCCGCAACGGTCGACAACGAAGATGTGAGGCAATCCCGATGGCTTCCTTCTCAGTCGATGCTGGGGAATCGAGCCAGGGAACAGACTCGAACGCAAACTCTGGTTGTGGGTCCGGAATCAGTCGCGGACGCAGTACCGCCTGGCGACCCAGTCGCATGCTCAGCCGGTCGACCAGTTCTGCCAGTGCCTGTGGATGCTCATCACCGGTATCGTCTCCAAACAATGTCGCTTGTCGAAGAGGGGGCAAGCCGACTTCGACAACTTCCATTCGTACGCCCTGGACACCTGACATGAAAACTCGCTGTTGGTTTTGCAGACGCAGTAGTTCAGTCAGATGTCGCTTTTCGGTTGTCGGCCGTAAAAGACGCAATCGTGTCGGTTCTGTGACCGTACCCAGCCAGTGGCAGGCGAGCTCGCGTAATCCGGCACGACTTGCCACAAGCCGGGTCAATAGCCGCTCTAACAAGACCTCGCAGATCTGATCGAGTGTTTGACGATCAGAGACCGGTTCTTCAAACAGCCACTCCTCAAACACCGGTTCTGCCAACCGCTCGGCCTGCAACAGTTCAGGCGCCAGCCCCAATGCCTGATCAATCCGCCGGACCAGTTCTTTCCCAAATCGAGACGGCAGACTGGCTCGAGGGATACGCAGCAATTGGCCAATCGTCATGACATCCAGAGATTGCAGCGATTGCTTTACGGACGAAGTGATCCGCAGTGCTGCGATGGGTAGAGAGGAAAGCCAGTTGGTTTGCTGACCCGGTGGAACCAGTGAAATTTCCGTCTCACCGTAATGACTGATTCCCCACGCCGCACCCCATGCGTCGGCGACAGCCACGCGCACCTGGATTCCTTGCCGAGCCAGGTCGTCCCGCAGTTTCTCGGCCAGACCCCGTTCCCCGCCAAACAGAACTTCACTGCCTGAGATATCAAGCCACAGCGATTCAGGCGACGGAGCCTCTTCGATGCCGACAAGCGGGCTATAGATCTGGCAATGATGGGCCAGTTCCTGCAATCGACTTCGATCAGCAGCCGGATCAGCTCGTTTCAGCACCGGCAATGAGGATGGTTTTTCCCCGTGAACCCCGCTCCGCCGTGGTGGCCGGGACGTCTTGCGTGAAGAAACAGGCAAGAGCGACTGAGCCTCGCCGAGCGGCATTCCGGCACGAATTCCCCATTCGCTCGCTTCAGGAGAACAGACAGTGACCTGAAACCCTCGTCGACCTTCTGCAAAGATGACCATCGCTCCAGGGTCTTCTGACCCTGAACGGTGCTTCATCCCCGCACTACGCAGACGCTGTATTGGCCATAGCGGACACCAGACGCACATCACCCGTCGCATCGCAGATTTCCAGTTCGACCGAGTCTCCCAGGCGGTATCCACCGCGACAGGAGAGAAGCTCTACTCGCATCCGCCGCCCTGCGGTTGTCATTGCCGGCCTTGGCTGGACCAGCCAGCGCACATCCGCCCACGATGCATATTGAGCGGCTTTCGCAGGCCGAAACAGCACTCCCAAACCACCCCCTGTTTCCGCAGCAATCTTCCAGCGCTGGATGACCCGGTCAGGAAGGCGTTCAGCTTGAAACCAGGTCACTCCGATGGCCGGACAGCGAAGACACTGCTCAACAGCCCATGCCGCCTCTGCAACCGACGAAGGCCGAAGCCAAAGCAATGCCTCCAGTGAGATTCCCCAACCCCGTACGGCGGGTGGGTGGAACTCACCCGTTTCATCCACCACTGCCCACACCGGCTGACGCTGCAAGGCTGTTCGCACCCCTTGAAGTGCGAGCACACTGGCTCCGCAACCTTCCACCGGAGCCAGCCATTCGATGATCCAGCCTGGCTCCAGGCCTCCATTGGGCAACAGCGCATCCAGTGCCGGCAGTCCCGTCGACAACCGTGGCCGTTCATCAAACTGTGGAGAGACTTGCCTGGCGGTTCCCTGACAAATTCGCCGCAAGGCTCGAAGAGTCTCAGCACGTTGGGCCTCAATTTCAATCCCAGACATAACGTTCGTCGATTTCGAGTTCGTGTTTCTGACATAGTTCCCGGAATTCCTCCTGGTACGAATGCCGCTTGTGGTGCTCTTCCTGTCGTTCTACGTAATTGACGACTCGGTCGAGGTTAGACCGGCTGACAGAGAAAGCTCCGTAACCCGCTTGCCATGTGAATGTCGGACTGCCGCTCGACGTTTTTTTAGCCCATTTCGATGTCTCGCTCTTCACATGTTCGACAAGCTTGGCGATCGTGACCGTGGGTGACAGGCCGCAGACGATGTGAACATGATCAATCCCGCCACCAGTACATCTGGGAAGACAACCAAGTTCCTGCAGGGGCTGGTTTAACATCAGAAACATCTCGTCCCGAAAGCCAGGATTCTGCAGAAATACCTGACGATTCTTGGTGCTGAAGACGAGATGCAGCCAGATTTGGGACAATGACTGAGACATCGCAGCTCACTTTCCAGAATGATCAGCCCGTTAAGTAACGCTGTAAAGCAAAATTCTTCGTGCTTCATCTTGATGTGCCACTGCTTAGGAGTCTTCGGAGAAGCAGTGCCTGCCATCAATGTTCGTTTTGCAACCGTGCCACTGCTTGACGGAAGACCGTCAAGCAGTGGCACGGTTTTCATCAGGCAGTGTTTTCTCGAAGAAAATGCGTCACAGCGTTGGCCTTCAGACCACCTTCGTGTCGTTACCTGTCAATCCAGACCGTTCCTCATCGCGCCGGAATCATGGCATGCCTGTCGAGCTGAAAACCCCAACGGTGAAGATCGGCTTTTCCTGTTAATCCACGCCAGTTAATTATGGATAACAAAAATAATATTACAGGAAACAAATGAGAATGCAATACAAGGTGAGAAGCTTGGATGAACGTCGAGTACGATCGAGTCATCGAGGCCCACCGTTCTGCCGGTGAAAGTTCTGGCAAATGAACGTGCTGGTCGAATTGATGGGCCTCGAAGACTAGACCCAGCCCTACTCTTGAAACACGTCAGGTCGCGGAATCAACGATCCAGTTGCGAAAGGATTCGTCGAGACCGCTTTCCGGTTGCCAGTAACTCAAACGTGCGTGCCGTCGGGCTGTCGATCGTGATCCGTATTTCCAGCCGATCGCGCGGCAGATATTCCTCGACACGATCGGCCCATTCGACCAGCGCGATCCCGTCCGAGGCAAATAACTCGTCCAGCCCAAGATCTGCAAACTCTTCCGGCGAACGCAGGCGATAAGAATCGCAATGCCGAATCGGGACGCGACCGGGATACTCTTGAATCAGCGTAAACGTCGGGCTGTTCACTTCCTCTTCGGGCACATCCCACGCTTGTGCCACCGCTTTGACAAACCGGGTTTTCCCGGCACCCAGATCCCCAATCAAAGCAACCACGTCACCCGAATTCAGCATGAGCCCAATCTGATGTCCGACGAAGCTTGTCTCGGCTTCATCGGCCACCTGGCAAACAAGGGAGTTGTCGTTTTGTCGAATCCAGCTTGGCATGAAGTTTTCCCTTCAATCCAGACGCAACAGGACGAACTTCAAATACCGAAATTCCGGCAGAGCCAGCGGGGTCGGATGGTCGGTCGGCTGACCGGCGATCGCGACAACGGTCCCGCGACGTCTCGCTCGCGAAATCCCTTCCTCACAGCATTCCTGGAACATCGGTAAATCAATATGGCTGGAACACGAAGCCACCGCCAGCATCCCCTGCGGCGCCGTGACCCGCGACCCGGCCTCAATCACGTTTTGATAGGCAGCCATCGCTTTCGGCACCGATTCCCGATTCGGCGCAAAAGATGGAGGATCGAGAATCACAATATCCCAGCGACGCCGTTCACTAGCCGATTGAGCCAGAAAATCAAAAGCATCTGCCGCGACCCCCGTATGCTGGGATTCCGGTAAACCGTTCAGCCGCCAATGGTGATCGGCCGCTTCCATCGCTGCCGGAGCGATATCCACCGAGGTCACTTGTGATGCCCCGCCAGCCCCCGCCGCGACGGAAAACCCACCAGTATACGAAAAGACGTTGAGCACGCTCGCGTCGCGTGCCCATGCACGAATCAACTGACGGTTATCCCGCTGATCCAGAAAGAATCCGGTTTTCTGGCCACGAACAATATCCGCCGTAAAGGGTAATCCATGTTCGGTAAACGTCACTGGCTGAAGAGGTTCCAAGCCGAACAATGCCCGGCCCGTCATTCCTCGTTCTTTTTGACGTTCGTAAACACAACTCAATTTCAGTTCGCGTGCGATCCATATCGCAATCTCGTCAACCTGCCAGAAGCCAATCGGCCCTTCGCCATCCAGTTTGACCACCGCCGTATCTGCGTAAACGTCGGTCACCAGGCCAGGTAATCCGTCCCCTTCACCATTAAATAATCGAAATCCGGTCGTCTGGCCGCTGGCAGAAAACAATCGCCGCAAGTTGACAGCGGCCTTCAGTCGCCGTTCAGCCCATCGATCATCCAGCTTTAAATCAGGATCAGTCTCGCAAATCCGCAGAGCGACAGGGCAACCAGGATCATAAAATCCCCGAGCGACAGGCTGACCTTTGCGATTGTCCAATAACACGGCCGGAGTCCCCGCCGGAGCGTTGGGAAGCTCCCGTAAAGCATCCCCATAAACCCACGGATGTCCTCGCTTGATCGTTCGCACCAGATCGCGATTCAGCCGCAAAACAACGGGAGATGATGATGTTTTAATCAGCGGCATAGGAGAAAAATCAAGGCGGAAGAATGAAGGAAGAAGGCGAAAACAGGCGAGACGCAGGTTAAACGATGGCCGAGAGGCCGTCGACGCCCCGATTCCAAATCCTCGACATTTTTCGATGTTCGTTCGCGATCGATTCTTCCAAGCTTGATCAGCCTTGCCCCTGACAGTAGAATTCCCGACCCGTCAGCCCCTATAGCTCAATTGGTAGAGCAAATGACTCTTAATCATTAGGTTCTAGGTTCGAGCCCTAGTGGGGGCAATCTTATGCAGGATCAATTCCTGCCCTGGTTTTTGACGTAAAGGCTTAATGCTGATCGCTTTAAGCCTTTTTTTATTTCCCTGACCTCAACGAGGTTTTTGGAAAGAATTCGCTATCCTCCATGAAAATCGTTTTTGCACGGGCAAAGGGTTCGGCAACATATTTCGGAGCAGCGAAGTAAAGCATCAGTGATGCGTTAACGCGTTGCTGGGGCCTGCGAAGAATTAGCTGTTCGCTGGAGCTCGGTGAGTCTCGAAGCGAATAATCTCTTCCTTCAATTGATTTGCCAGTTTTTTGAGAGACTTCCTCGTTAGTTCACGAGTATGTCGATTGGCTACGGGCTCAGCATCGAGCTCTCTCAGGCGATCTTCCAGGAGATTGAGTTTGGCTCGGGAATTTTCCAATTGTCGCTGACTTTCGATATTCATAATACCACCTCAATGACACCTTTCGGGTTCGAATCGCGATCCGTCGCGTAAAACTTGTCGACGAGAATTGCGAATTCATTCGCCTCCACCATGTGCAAATCGACGAATGGAAGCCCTGCGTTCAATTCGGCGGCAGCCACTGGATCGAGAGGAAAATCTGGTGAAAGGAGCAATGCACAATCCACATCGTTTGGCTCAAACACGTCCGTAACGAAGCTGCCATTCAGGATCACTCGAAGCACACCGGCTTTCTTTGCCATTTCGACGAGCCATCGAACAGAATCCATTTGCGCGCGCCTAAGTTCCGATTCTTCTCCAAACCGCTGAGAAATTTCGTCGAGAGTGGCCATATGAATGCCGTGCGGAAGGTAACCGACGTCGTTGAATTTCGGGATCACTTCATCGAACTCATGAGGCCTGCGTCTGTATTATCACCCGATTCTAACCGAAACCATGTCATGTTAACAAATTGCGGTTTTGTTGCCTGGAAGATGGAATCAAGGGTCCACCTCATCGACATCGGCCTTTGACACGCTAGCCTTAGGACGATTCACATTCTGACAGCAGTGGCAGAAGGGGAAGCACGCGCCATCAGCTACCGAACGAAAGTGGCATTGGCAGCAGCGAAAGCCCGTGGCGTGCACCTCGGGTCGGCTCGCCGTGGACATTCGGAAGGATGCGAAGAAGCCCGCCTACGTGGAGCCCAAAAGGGAGCAATCGCAGCAAGCGCCGTCCGATCAGCGAAAGCCGAAAAAGCATACGTCGATCTAATCCCCATGACGCAGGAACTCCAAGCCAGCGGAAAGAGCATGCGAGCAATCGCCGAAGCGCTGAACGCCGATGGACATACGACACGACGCGGAGCGGAATGGAATCAGGTGCAGGTGAAGCGGGTGTTGGATCGAGCGAATTGAGTGATTTTAGTTGGGGACATTGACGCAACATGTGGAAGACAAAAGTAAACCGCACAGTGTCGGTGCGGCTTACTTTGTGGACCTGAGGCAAGTCGGTTTGATCAGACGATCGTCGAGATGTTTTTCTGTCGTCGGTAGCCACAAATCGCGGTGGCAAAAATGCCAAGTCCCGCCAACATCGCTGTTGATGGTTCGGGTACAGTGGCCAGAACCGTTAATTCCGAACTGATTCCATAAAGATTGTACTGATAGCTAGGATCGTAAAAACCTGCCGTGGCCCATGCAGCATATGTGACAATCGTTGATCCAACTGACGGTTGTTCGCTTCCAATCTCGTTTCCCGAAAAAGCAAACCCCGTTGCACCTGTACCTGTCCATACCAGGGCAGTAATAGGGGTATGAGATAAGTCTTCATTGATAGGGTTTTCGAGGGTAGTCGACCACAGACCGTTCGTCGCCGACGTGTCCGAATCTGCAACTTTAGTCCCGTCTGCGAGATAAACGGGTACATCATATTCTTGAATGCGATTAATTGCGTTCACAGACGAACTCGAGACGATTGCCTGCCATGTGATGGCTTGGCCGTTATAAGTTGCTCCGTTAGCGTCAGTGGTCACTAGATTGTCGTACGTATTGAGATTGGAATCGGACGCTGTCGTAGTAGTATCCGTAACGAAAACGATTCGAAAATGATCGCCTGGGTTGAGTCCAGCGGGCGTGGCAATGATTGGTCCCGCTGATGCGATCCCAGAGGCACCAACTATGGCAATGATCACTGATAAAATCGACGTCAGCAGGTTCATTCTTAGGTGTTCTTTCTTAGAGTTGTTTTGAAGTCTCTGGGCATCGTGACCGCCCAAACAAATTCGAGTTGCGATTCCCACGATCGCTCGGAATTTTCCCGACAGCCGAACGCAAGTTGCATACCGAATTTCCAATTGGCAAATTCCATAAGTAAATGAGCAGGTCGAAATCCCATGCGAAAATGGAACCTATGAAAACATCATTTCGATGAAAGATCACGTAGCGTGGCGATAGGGATGCCAACTATCGGGAAGAAATTGATCGACTGACAAAAATTCGCCGACCGATAATTTGCCAGTGGCCAAAAGGATCAGAAGTCTGAATTCAATCGTGGAAGAATCGGCCTGTTTTCCACGAAATGCCCGTTTTTTCAAGACTTACGGCGATTCCGTGGAACAGAATGCGACTTGACGAGACGGTTGCCGATGTCGATAGTACTCTACAGAAATAAGGTTTTCTGCCAAAAAACATGAGTTTCAGGGGCTTCTTCGAGCCCTCGTGGGGGCAATTGATTTAAAGCCTCATCCGGTAATGGATTGCGGCTTTTTTCTTCTTTGGGTGTTACGCGACATGCTCCATCAGCGCGTAAAGCAGGTGTCGTTTGCTGATGGCGTACCGCTTCACTCGTCAGCGGTTCTTGCTCGTGTCGACTTTAAAAACATGCGCGGTTCTCACACGTTCGATTCATGAACTGACAGGCGAGCAACCACAAGCTCCGTTTCACGCAGGAGGAGCATTCGCCCGCGATCGGCCTCGTTATTCAAGTCGGAGAGCAACGACCGAGTCGAATTAAACGCAGTTTCAGCCCCTGATTTGAAATGGAATGGCATTTGACGGTGCCGATTAGCATGATCGTCTGATCTTGTTCGCAACTAAGAGACTTTTTGTTGGTTTTGTTGTCTGATGATTTTTGGGACAGAAGTTGTGTCAGGCCTGTGCGATAGCCAAGATACCTGAAAGATGCCGCTCGATGGCTTCGGTCTTGGCTAAAAATCGAAACCCCATGCCGCACGGCGTTTTCGATTAAAAACGCTTTTTGTTTTAGAAAAATAACACAATCGCCGGTCAGCGGATGGCGATCGCCAAAATCAAAAGAACAGCCGGATGGTGTATGGTACACCTCCGGCTATTTACTTACATAAAACCGTCTTCGAACCGTAGATTACTCAACGTTTGATTTAGCTCGTCTTCGCGCACGGAGGACGAACAGGCCGACAATACCCAACCCGGTCAGTGCGAGGGAGCTTGGTTCAGGGACTGCCTGCATCGAAACGTCGGCCAGCAAAACAATTGGAGGCTCTCCACTTGGTGTGCCGTTCGAAAGAAATGACAACGTTTCAGTGGCGCTTGTTGCCGTGAAAATCATTGTTTCTTGCATCCAACCCGTGAACGCATTGGGAGCAAGTTTCTCGGCGTCCGTGCCGTTAGGATTGCCGTAAGAAACAGACTGGACGGGCGAACTGCCGAGGCTCACATCCAGCCTATCGGTCGTGTAACCATTCCTGTTTGACAACTCAGTCGCGGCCCACCAGAAACTTACCTCATACTGTTGTCCAACCGTCAAAAATCCTGTCGTCGCATTGCCGATCGACTGTGTAATGGCTCCATGAACACTCGGGTCACCATCCAGAGCAAGAAACCCATTAACAGAAGTGGGTAAGTTCGTAGTGTTATACGAGGCCGAGAGCTGCTGAACGCCACCGTACTCTGAAACGGCGCTGGTTGTTGAGGCATTATCTTTATTAAACCAGATGTTATATGCATGATTTGTCGTGTTAGTCCAATTCGCAACACCGGACCCGGTAATACCGTTGGGAAGGTAGGTACCGCTCGCAAGTTCATGGCTGGCATTGTTGAATTGGTTGTTGCTGAAATCACCATTCTGTACGAGGTTTCCAGCTTCAGCAACGCTGACAATCCCACAACCCATTACGAGTGCAAGGAACACACGCAAACTCACTAATCGACTTGTCATTAAAACACTTTCTTAAGAATACTTGAGATTCACGAGTAAAAAATCGCACAAATACTACGGCCAACTTAGGACAGGTAAATTGATTGCTAATAATCAGCGTAAGTTATTGAAACCGGGTCGGTGGAGCAGCCGACAAGCTCACCTTCTGCTTTCACGCAGGAGAAGCACGAGTCGACACGTCAAATCAAAATCGAATCGGAAGCCCTCAATTTCTGCTGACTCTGATTCGATTTTCACCCCACGACAAATTCAAAAGCTGCACAGCCACCGGAGATCATTCCACAACTCGAAAACAGAGGTCATCTTGTTGCCGAATTTGGTTCCAATCGTTCGTGAGCGACGAGCTGAATTGTGGCGCACAATTCAGCCACCAGCGGGGGCCTGAGATTATTTCGCAGAAGGTGATAGACGTCGTACCAACGAATTCAATGGCGAAAACGGAGGCGATTTAAAAAAAACCTCAAAACTTCAGATTTCCGCAAATGATCTGCAGACGGTCGAAATTGAACGAGTGGGCCTCACCATGGAAGCGCCGACCGAACGGGACGCGTGCGGCATCAGCGACTAAACAAGTGTCGCATTGTCACCAGCGAAAGCCGTGGGACTACCCCGCCGCCAAACTTGCCGACGGACAATGGTAACGTTGCGAAGAAGCCCGCCGGCGCGGAGGGCAGAATTAGGTTTTTCTACCAAAAACCAAGCTTCGAAGACTTGTCAAAGCTCTATCGACGAAAGCCCTGACCCGAGAAATTCGACCTAAAGACTGAATATTTAATGGCTTGCGCTTGCTTGCCACTCGAAGCAACCTTTAAGCCAACTCACAAACTTCAGCGATCGATTTCAAGTAAAGCCCCCGAGGCCTGCGAAGTCAGCTTTAAGGCTTTTTCGTTTTTCCGATGAGAAAATTCCGTAGAAAGTCGCGGACCGCGATTTGACCGAAGTAATTTGTGTGATGAACCCCGGTGTTACGTAGCGGTATCACTCCCTCGGGGACCTTCGCTTTTTCATCGGCGTCGATGTACAGAACGTTCGAAGGGTTAAAACCGATGTTCAGGCCTGTGGCCGCGTGCTGATCGTCCAGGGTCCACATGTTCTTCAGATCCACGAACAGGTCATTGGCCCCTTTGAAGAATGGTTTTCCTCCTTCGACACCCAACTCCGCCAATAACGTGATAAAATTGAACTGGCTTCGGCGGGGAATATAGTTTGCCGCGATGACGCCGTAAGAAATCACGTGATTCTCCGTTCCTTTCGGCATTTTTGGTTTCGTTCTCCCACGGGATTTTCCTGGTACGACCTGAGAAACGGATGCGGCGAAACCAGGTAATGCTCCATCAAGTTCAACGGCAATCAGGTACATCAACAGACCGCTCAATCGCGTATAAAGTCCTGTGGAATCGATCTGGCCCATATTGATCAGAAGGTCGGCCAAAGTCCCCCAGGGACAAGCTTCCGGAACGAGCGTCTGGCTAATCGGAGCCCCCACCAACAGAATCTTATCAATCATCGAATTTCGATGGTCGTCGGGATTATCCAGCAGGTTCGCCAAAGCCGTCGCGACCAATCCTCCACGACCGTGCCCGACAATGTCGATCGATTTTTTCATGGCGACGAGCGAAGGGAACTTACCCAAAAGTCGTTTTAACAGTTCGGCATTTTCAAGCGGCGTGTTTGAGAGCGACCAATGATCGAACGCGAGAAGGTATCCATATTCCTCCTTCGCCCACTGCAGCAAACTTCTATCCTCTTCGGCAAGCGTTCTCTCCCAGTCTGCCAGAGACGCTTCACAGTTACTGAAGACCCCGGGCAAGAAAATCAGAGCACGCCCTTTTTTTCGGGCGGCTGTGTTCGGGGGCTGGTCGATCACTTTCGACGTCTCAACGATTCGACGTGCCCCCCCGGATCGTTCGAGCATCCAGATTCCCTGGGTTTCAACGACAGACTGATCGTAAAGTCTGGCGACTTCTCTAATCCGGTCACTCGACACTCCATTCGTCTGCGGATGAAGTAACCAGGTCCGGAGCACATGATAATCGTCATCAAGTCCCATTTGAGCGGGTGGAAGTACGACTTGTAATCGGTCAGCCAATCGCATCGTGCCCCACTCGGGAACGAGTGCGGGATTCTCGCTCCAGCATGGATCGCCGGGTCGGTGGAATTGCCAGAAGCGGACCCCCTTTCGATCCACAAGTCGAAAGGCAGCAAGCCCATCTTCAGCGCGATGATCCTGCCCATCGTCAATGGAATTGTCCGAACGATCGCTCGAGATTTCTTTCAAAGTCTGTTTATTAAGAACGATGTCATTGTTCGGAGGAACTTCGTACAGCAGCTCGGCAGGAACTCGAATCAGCCGACCAAGTTGTCCGCGTGGAAGCTGACGAAGAACTCGTCGATCAACCGTCGATGCATCCGCGACAGCGGATGGCGATTTCAGTGTAATCGATCGTGATGTACTGGAACTTTCTAGAACCGGCCGTGCTATTTCGGAATCAAAATTCGATTTGACGGATGTTTCGGACCTGCAGTTGGGAATCCAGAGCGATTGCAACAATCGGGTTGTCGGGTCACCGTATAAAATGGTTCCGGTCCAGCCGAGTTCCGGTTCGACATGGGATTTTTTATTACTACGTCCAAGCAGTTCACGCCACACCGACATTTTTGCTCGTCGCAACGATTCGCCAACCGTAAACCGTCCCAGCAGCAATTCTTCGTAAAAGCGAGTCGCGATCCATTCCGCAAAATGGTCTTCGATTTTCCACAAGGGGGCGATGTATGCTGCGACACCTTGAGCGACAAAGGCCGTTGCCAATCCCGACACATCCTGAGGTCCCGGCCGTTGGGGAGATTCCGAATCCATGGCGGATTCGCAGGCATTTGCGTAGACCAACCAGGGAGGTGACTGTTCCCAAGCCAGTGTATTTCGAATCTCTCGAGCAGTCAGAATTCCGTTACTGAGCAGCCAGCCGCTTCGATCCGGCTCAATTGGATCAAAGTAGCTATGCCCTGCGAAATGCATTAAATCGCATCCTCCTCGCAGCAGCTCGCGGACATGATCGGCTGTGACTTCCTCACCAACGCGATCATCAATCTCGATTTCTATGACACCACGAAGCTGAGCCTGCAATCGTCGCCAAGCAGAATTCACGGTCTGCCCTTCGTGTCGAGCCGATTCCAGTTGGTTAACATTCCAGCCGCGACGCTTGTAGTGCTCTTGTCCGATTGATGAGAACGTTGGATCGGCAATCACGACTGCTCGAATCGAGTTTCCCGCCCGCTGGGGTGTTTGCCGGACAAACTGGGATTCCATGAAAAATTGCCGTCCGATCGCAAACCGTTCGCTGATCAGTCCGTCTTTATCATGCAATAATTCCCAGGGATACTGCATCAGCGACCGGGGCATCTGAAGTGTCAGATGCGGCGCTGAACCATCGTTGGTGTTTCGTGCAATCAGGCGCAGGGCATTGGCGAGATCCTGAATCAGGTCTTCACCCAGCGTCCGACCGAGTGACTCCAATCGACTTCCCACAGAGACGTAGCGGCTACCGACAGGGACGAACCTGTCAACACCGTTCGTGACGATCTTATTCAACTCCGTCAGGACTCGCTTTAGCGTCACTCGGCTGATCCGGGACTCCTGTTGAATGATCGTTCCGCCACCCAAAGCCGACTCGAGTCGGACGATATACGTTTCGAAGTCCGATTCGGGGGCGTCGGTCGTCGCTCCATCACTCGTCTGTCCCAAGAGCGGTGCGGCGGCAACAGGTTCAAACGATAATGTGTGTGCGCGACCGACATCGAGTGAGCGAAACTGGTCGCGAAGACTTGTGACGACCGAATTTTCACCGACAATCCGGCCCAGTGCGGCGTCACGCGAAGGCCCGGACGCATCGCCGAGCATTGAACTGACCACGCGCCAAAGTGCGTGGGGGCTCTCTTCAATCAGCTGAAACGCCCCGACAAAGGCCGACCAGTGGACTCGAGCAGAAAAACGGAGCCTGGAGTAGATGGAACTTTCGAGGCTGAAGCGTGGGCCGGTCTCGTTATCGATCTGTTCATGATTCCGTAATGGCGGCAAATAAATCGACAGTCCCCCATCGATCCTTTCACGTTCCTTCAGGTCGTTGCCAAGTATGAAGGGCGCCAGATCTCCACCGAGGATCGATCTTGCCTTTTCAGTCAAATCGGCCAGGTTTTCGATCCGTTCGCGCTGGCGGAATTCTACAGGAACGTTGCCGGCATCTCGTTTTGCTTGAAACGCACCTTGAAGGTTTTCCAGTAATCGAAACAAATCGACTGCGGGCAGTTGATCAAGATACCACTTTCGATAGTCATTGGCGTTCTTGTTGTCGAAGAGGTTTGTTCTGGGAGGTTCGACATCCGTGCGTGGCGTCGTTTTCATCGCCTCCTTGACCGCTTGCAACACATGCCAGTCGCCCAGGCTCTGCAGCAGCGCGCTTGTAAGTGCGTCAAGTGTACGCGCGACTTCGGAGAGCATTTCGAGATTCACTGCGACGATCGACCGTTCGTCCCAGGGAGCTCGCTTGACTGATTTTACCTGATAGTCGGTATCAATAAACCGGACAAATTTGCGAGCCAGAGAATGCACATGCCGATACCGTTTTTGTGTGTCTTCCTCATTTCCGGCACTATCGGTCACTGAAGGATGTTGATCAAGATGTTTCACGATTTTTTTGAAGGGCCAGGGGACGTCCGGCAACGAGTTATGTGATCCGAAGAAAACACTTGCTAACCCTTCAAGTTCGAACAGTGTTTCAATAAAAGCCGTGCTGCCCATGTTGGACAACACCATTTCGATTTTCGTCGAGGACTGTTGATCGGCGAGGTACTTCTGAACGTCTCGAAGCGCAAGTCGCAACTGGGTCACATCAAGGCTGCTACCTGCAGTCTGATCGTGGCAAATTGAAAACAATCGCTGCTGGACGACAACTGCTCGACTTTTATTGTCAGGGGCGTCAAGACCATCGCGATGGTATTTCAAAACCCACGACGGATTCATTCCCAACCCGAACAGCACGATCGCGACATGGTCACATGGGGCATGCTGTAATCCCCATTCAAGAAAATTCGACAGTTCGTCGGGTTCGCCAGTATCGACCGAACTGCGGCGAAAACTTGGATCGCTGAGTAGTGAGTTTTTTGTGGATCGCGGATGCGGCTGCGCAATAAATCTCAGCGGGCCACGAAGACGATCACATTGGACCACAACGTGCACATTGGGGAGATCACCGCAATCGGCTAATTCCTCGACCAACCTGTCACAATCATTATCGAGGTGATTATCCGCACAAAGATAAAAAAACACCGACCATGGCTTATGCTTCAGCTCTTTAATTGTCCCTGCTGCGGCGGTCTTGGAACGCACAACGGAGGCAGAAGCAGCTTCTGATTCTGCCTGTTTTCCAGGGGATAATTCCGGAGGATTTCCGCGACGGAACGGTTCCAATGCCATCTGCAATCTCATCTCTTCTTATTGATGTATTTCGCATTCAATCTAAAGGAGATTTGGGTTGAAGCAACCACCGAATGAAGAGGTGCGACGGGATTTCGGTCTGTTTTTGCTGATTACGCAGGTTTTTTCGTGCAAAACAGCGCAATGCGCTCAGGCGGTTTACATTTGAGATCTAAATGGATACAACGACGGGATCATTTGCTTTCCCAAAGCAACACATGCAAGACGGCGAGATCTTCGACGGTCTAAATATTCGCGACAAATCTGCAATCGCCATGTCATAAAAGCAATTCGCGACCTTTACTTAAATCTACAAGGTGCCAAATGTCGAACCCTTCGTCGAATAATGATGCATACGAAGCAGTTTTGCGCGTCGCGTTTTCTGCGGCTCGATCCGTTGCGGACCGATACCGGGCAAAGTTGCTGCGTGATCGAAACGTGGTGGATGTCCAGACAGGTTTCAAATTCACGAACGGCTGGCCCACGGATACACCTTGTGTTGTTGTGACCGTGTTGAACAAGCTTCCAAAGGCGGCGTTAGGAGATCAACTGCTCCCGACGGAACTGGATGGGATTCCCGTCGACGTGGCTCCCGCAACCCCAGCACAGCAGTATCTTCATCTGAACAAACCCAAGGCAGGAACTCGAGCGGCAGTTGTGACTCCGCCGGGGGTATCGACGGAACGATTACTCGCGCCTGGTGAGACGCCGACAGTCGAGGAAGTCACGCGAGGCGCGGTAAGACCGGGTCGCGCATATCGTGAGCCGAAGGATCTGAAATTAGCTCCCGTGACCGGCGCGATGACTTTGCTATGTCACGCCAGTCCTGATGCCGGCTGGCCGACTTTGCAGAACTACCTGAAAGAGACGAAAAAATCGTTGACGATCGCAATGTACGACTTCACTGCCAAACATGTTTTTGAGGGTGTGAAAGACGCAGCTGTCAATTCGAGTGGAACGTTAACACTCAATCTCGACCGCAAATCGAATCCGAAACGTGAAGGTGAAATGACCGAAGAGCAGGTTGTGGACGATTTGAAAGCCGCTCTTAAAGACAAGTTTGATTCCTCAACGGCTGCAGTTGGAGTCCTGTATCCCAACGCTTATCACATCAAGGTTGCGGTTCGCGACAGCAACCAGTTCTGGCTTTCTAGCGGAAATTGGCAGGGGTCAAACCAACCTGCCGAGGACGCATCGAAGCTCGACACTGCCGGACAGCGTCGACTGCTGTCGGGCCATAACCGCGAATGGCATGTGATTTCCGACAATGCGAAGCTTGCGAAGACGTTCGAGGGATACATCAAGTTCGATGTTGCCGAGGCGCGACGGGTTGCAGACGAAGGGACGCGCGGGATCGTTCCCCCCGCACTTCCCGATCTTGTCCTGCCCGACGAAACTGCTGTCCGTGCTCCAATGAAAGAAGTGAGGATTTTTCCCGCCAAAAAATTCACATTCACGGCCGCTGATCCTGTCCGTGTTCAACCCTTGCTGACCCCTGATAATTACGGCGAGAACGTCGTGAAGCTGATCCGTTCGGCAAAAAAATCGCTTTATTTCCAGAATCAATATATCATGGTCCCGAGCACGTTCCCGGACGGGATGGGCAAGCCCGGACTCAAGGAGTTGGTCGAGGCGCTTCTCGACCGTCAACGTGCGGGAGTTGACTTACGAATTATCCTGCGGAATGGTGGCAACTCTCGCGAGATGTTGCAGTCGATGAAGTCGTTCGGCTTCGATATGAGCAAAGTGAAGATGCTGGGGGGCTGTCACAATAAGGGGATTGTGGTCGATTCCCAGGTTGCGATGGTCTCGAGCCAGAACTATTCCGCTGACGGAGTTCGGTTCAATCGGGATGCCGGGTTGATCATTTACAATCCTAAGGTCGCCAAATACTACGGGCAGATCTTCGAGTACGACTGGGACGTTCGTGCCACACAAAACCTCACCACAGAACGGGGAGCGATGCCCTTACTTCCGGAAGTGGCGAAGTTAGACAAGACTCGAGGGACGCGCGCCGCGCAACAAACCATCTCCTGGCATGAATTTTACCAGGACTGAGTGCAATTTGATTTTGGAAGTTTTCAATCCTGACTGTCTCTAGAACTTCAACAGGTCCGACAATGGCCAAACCAAAAAAGTCTGTGGAGGCTGCCAAATCGCCGACCGCCATGAAGAAAACGCCCGTCGCCTCGGCGGGCGTCAAGAAGAAGCGACCGACCACGGTCGCAGGTCATGCCGCGAAGAAAACGCCAAAAAAAACGTTAAAGAAGACCGCTTCGAAGTCCAGTTCCGAAAAATCCGAAACGGTTGCCAAGCCGAAACCCGTTCCCAAAAAAAGATCAAAAACGACTGCGGAAACCAAATCGGGTAAAAGCTCCAGCGTCGTCGCAAAGCCCGGAGCATCGGCTGCCGTGAAGACTGGCTCGAAACTCTCGAAGCAACCCGTGATTCATGCCTTGGTCATCGGATGCGATCTCTATCTACCGAATTCACTCGATGAAGGATCGTATCCGAGCCTTGGTGGCTGCGTGAGCGATGCGCGCCGAATTGCGGAACTGTTAAAGAAGCGAGCCGGACTGGATGACCAACGCCTGATTCTACTCACGTCGACAGACAACGGGTCTGGTAAACCCAAAGAGCCGGCCGACCAGTTGCCGACTTACGAGAACATTGTCGGTGGATTTCGTACGCTGTTAAAGAACGCCGCACCGGGCGACCACGTTTATATTCACTATTCGGGACACGGTGGTCGCTGTCCGACGATCATCCCAAAAATCAAAGGCACCAACGGTCTTGATGAGACGCTTGTCCCTGTCGACATTGGAACTTCCTCGGCGCGATACGTGCGCGACGTCGAAATCGTCAAACTCTTGAAAGAACTGTCTGATCAGAAGCTGGTGGTCACTGTCATATTCGATTGTTGCCACTCAGGAGGTGCAACTCGCGCGGTCGTACGTGGTGAGCAAAACGTGCGAGTTCGCGGTGTCGAATTCGTTGACCGAACGAAACGCTTACAGGAAAGCCAGGTGGGAACGCTGGCCGAACTGGAAGCGTTAGCACGTCGCGATGTGGGCAGTAGTACGCGTGGATTTGAATCCACACGCGGTATGGCGGCCACGGCAGAGTCGGGTGGTTCCGTGGTCCTGGCGGCATGTCGTCCGTCAGAGCTGGCGCGAGAATTTCCATTTGACGGAGGACCGTCACAGGGAGCATTGACATACTGGCTCTGTAACAGTGTCGGCCAAAACAGCGACAATGTCTCAATACGGCAGTTGTTCGACGTGATTGAAGCTCGTATTCACGGGCAGTTTCCGATGCAAACTCCCATGATGTTTGGCGATCCGAACCGAGCGTTTCTCGGTCAGGTCTCAGCCGAATTCGATGCGGCGATTCCGGTTCTTTCGGTCACCCCTGACGGGCAGAAATTGACAATCAAATCGGGACTTGCAGGACTCGTCCAGGTGGGTGCCGAGTTTACGATCCACCCGGCGGGTACAAAAAAACCAAGTGATACGACAAAAATCGCGCTCGTGCGCGTCAGTTCGGCGGGACCAACCGAGTCAAAGTCAGATATCACAAAACTATTTGGAAAACAGAAACCAAAAGTCGGCGATCTGGCGGTGCCGGCTGGAATCAGCCAGCGGTTGATTCGCACGGTCCGAGTGCTCCGTCCCGATGGCAAAGTACCCGCCGCAGCAGATCGAGCGCTGACACGTGTCCGCGACGGATTGTCCGGATCGAAGTGGCTGGAACTGGCGACCAGCGACTCGGGACCTGCGGATTTTCTCGTGACGACAAGCAAGGATGGCAACACGTACCAGATTTGCGATGCAACCGGCGAGTCACTTGCCATTCGCCCCGAATTGAAAGTTGCTGATGCCGCAGCTGCCAAGTCGGTCGTCGATCGATTGACGCATCTTTCACGATACCAGGCGCTGCGACAACTCGATAACACTGATCCTCTTTCGACACTGCGCAATCGCGTGTCAACCGAACTCTTGCGAACCCCCAAGGGTTTTCAGCTTGAACAAGAACTTCCACAGAAACTCACGCCGTTCCCCGTTGGACAGTTGGCACACATCAATGAGGGAGATGTTGTCGTGTTGTCCATCACCAATAATTCAGCCGATGATATCAACGTTGTTGTGCTTGACCTGGGTCCCGACTGGGCGATTTCGGTGGCACATCCGGATGATCCATTCATTCCGATCGATCAAGGGGGCGGCAACTACAAACTGAAATTGAAGGCCGCACTTCCCGACGGCATTAAATCAGGCCGTGACACATTAAAAATTCTGGCCACAATCGACCCGCCTCCGGCAACGGATATGTTGATTTTACCCGCCCTGGATCAGCCGATCGTTCGTTCAGTGGCGACGCGGTCTGTGCGCGGAGGTTCTGCGAGCCCCCTGGATGTACTTGTTGCGGCGGTCGCCAGCGACACACCAACCCGAGGCTTCAGCTCGGCATCCACGACAACTCGAGGATGGATGGTCTCGCATTTCGAAATCGAAACGCAGTAGCAGGAGTCGCAGATCAGCTTGCCCGGGCTGGAAGTCGACAAAACCGATAAAGACTGATCCTGCTATTCAGCAGGCAAATTGCCGATGATTCCTTTCGAACCCTATCGTGAACCGGGCTAAAGCCGTAGAGTGAGTCTTCGCGGAGTGAGCTAGACGATCGCTGTGAGAAGAAGTTCGCTTCTGATTATGGAGGAAAGTCCGGGCTTCACAGGACACGGTGGTGGGTAACGCCCACCGTCCGCAAGGACCGGGACAGTGCCACAGAAAGTATACCGCCAACGTCGGCGTTGCCCGAAAGCTTGCTTTCGGACGGCGGCGACGAGGTAAGGGTGAAACGGTGCGGTAAGAGCGCACCAGCGGATCGGGTGACCGGTTCGGCTCGGTAAACCCCACCGGAAGCAAGACCAAGCAGGGCGTAGATCGTCGAGTTGGTAACAATTCGACGGCGCGAGGCTGTCCGCCTCGTCCACCGTCCGGGTAGGTTGCTAGAGCTGTCGAGTAATCGACGGCCCAGAGAAATGATCGTCCACGACAAAACCCGGCTTATCGGCTCGCTCCGCGAATTTCTTTTTGTCACAATCATCAGCAAGATCGACTTCCTATCAAAAAATCGGGCTTGGAGACGGCAATGAGTTACCCACCTCGGATGCAACGAACCCTTTGGGTGGCTGGCCTTTTTCTGGGTATCGGATTCACAAGCATGGCGGACGATCCGATCGGTGAATCGACAAAGCTTGTGTCGATTCAAGCCCTGCAGGAATTCAATGTTCTGATTGGAGGCTGGCGCGGAGTGGGTCAGCCAAAACGCGGGTCACAAACGGGTGCCTGGCAAGAGCGGGCAGAATCGCTTTGGGAACTGAAACCCAAGAGCCAGGGAATCCGGTGGAACGTCAGTGCGGGCAAGCACTGGAAATCGGCGCTACTGAGCTACGATGAATCCAAGAAGTTGTACGTGCTTGTGGTCAATTTACTGGATGACACGTCACGGACCTATCGAGGCAAACTGGACGAGAAACGGCTGATTTTGGAATCGGACGTGGATGAACAGAAAGAGATCCATCGTGCCACGTTGTCGGTGCTGAATGACAACCGGGTGACTTTGTTAATGGAGAAGCGGCCCGAGCAGCAATCGTTTTTCACACGCGTCGCGGAAATCGGTTATCAACGTGAAGGTACGCGACTCGCCGTGGCGGGATCTGCGGGGCCGGAGTGTGTGGTGACTGGCGGACTGGGCACGATCACAGTGACCCATAAGGGGAAGAACTATTACGTCTGTTGCACCGGTTGCCGCGAGGCATTCAACGATGACCCGGAAGGGGTCCTGGCCGACTATCAGAAGCGGAAAGAGGCTGAGAAGGCAAAGAAGTAACGCAGGTTACTTCGGTTTACGAATCACAATCGTATCGGCCGCAAGATCGCCAAGCCTTTGCTGGCAACTGGTGAATGCGATAAAGAGTACGGCCGGAACCCAGGTCCAAGAGAAAAGTGTATCAACCAGCATCAGAATTTCTCGCAGGACCGACCGCAGAAATCCACAAGGACGGAGTGTTGTTCGAACCGTCCGAATGCCACAGATCCATTTCCCTAGAGTGACACCCCAATACCCCTGGAACAGTGATGTCACAAGCAGAATCACGACCTGTATCAATAGCGAACCGAACGTGAGCCAGACCAGTTGAAGAAACATTCCCTTGTCACTGAAGTCAAACATTTTGTCCATGTTTTCAGCGACTTGTTCCTTGGATGACATTCCCATGGCCATCACGAAAAGATAAACGGGGATGACATAAACAAAATAGTCGATAACACGTGCAATGCCTCGGCGAGTGATCGTGGCCAGTTCGACGGCTGTTAAGCCGAATTGATACGATGAGGCGCGGTAGCGCCTCATCAGCCAACTGAGACCCAAAGCCAGCATAAGCAAGGTGGGCCAGTAGACACACTGACCAATGAAAACCAACTGCTTCATCGGCTGTTCTAGCGGGTGAACCGGCGCTTTCACAACAGCACCGGTGGGATGAATTTCGTTGCCAATCACTTCGTGCATGCGCAATGTCTGTACCACTGACGCGCCTCCGACGTAAGTTTTTTCCCCGTCGGTGACGGTTAAGAGTTCCGTGATCCCAGGGGTTTGCTGCTCGGCGGTTTTCTGCCAGGTTCCATCAATTCTTCGATAGCCGATTAACGAACTTGCCTGAAATGGCCCCGTGGTTGACGACGGTGTCGTGATGACAACGGGTTGACCATCCACCAGTCCTGCCTTGAAGAAATCTTTACCTCGAAGGCCGATTCTGACGGTAGCGGGGCAGGCGACTTCCCAGTCTTTCAAGTCGCTTAAATCGACGGCCGTGTCGACGTTGTCGGGCGCGAGAGCGGAAGGGGTTGCCAGTTCAAGACCTGTCCGATAGGCGACGATCGAACCATCCGCCAGGAACAGATGGAATTGGCCGTTTTGAGAGATGACTTTGATGTCGTTTAATCGGATGCTCACGGCGGAAGGTTTGTTTGGCGGAGTCAACACCTGTTTGCCATCAACGGTCGTCCATGTGAGATTTAACGGGACCAAAACGGTACCAAGATCCTCCCATTCTTTGTCTTGAAATACCAGAAGTTTTGGCGTTCCTGATTTGGTGATGTCGACTACAGCGACCTTGCCGTCATAAAGAAACGGATCGGACGGTCGGTTTAATAACACTTTGGGTTTGAATTCGGTTGCTTTTTCCCCTTCAACGCGGACGACCGTGTTTGAAGAAAGTGTCCATAGCCGATCACCGTCTGCTAACAGACCCGATATCGGGAATGGAATCTGTATTCCGGATTCTGTTGATGTCCCCGTGGCAGGATCAAAAGATTTCAGCATCCCATTGCCATTGAAGTTTGGCTTAACAGTCAAAGCCGGATGCCAGATGCGGCCTTTCCACAATGCCGCGTGTGCATATTCAGGAACCGTCGTTGTAATCAGGTCTCCTGGTTTCACTGCACCGTAGATGGCGTAGTACGAGCCCAGGGGAATTGCGATTTGCATCAGGAAGATGATTCCCACGAGCGCTAATGCCAGAAGAATATACATAGGCTGTTCAGCGACACTTTTACGCTCGATCGGATCGGACATCTGCCAGGTCCCGTCTATTTTCGTGAAGTACCAGGAATCTTTTGGAACCGATCTACGATAACCAGATTTCCGTAATCATGGCTACTTCTCGCCGAAGACGATTCCGTGGTTTTACAATTACTCAACTGATGCGAATTGAATGAACGCAAGAAACGCCCGTTAGGATCAACGACGTCAATTCAGGATCGCAGGAAATGACAAACGAGCCTTTTTTCACCGTGTGGTCGAAGTTCGTGAATTTCGGACATGCGAAGTTCATTTTACCGGTACTTTATCTGCTTTTTCTGGCACGAGGAGTGAGGCTGAGCGAAGTCGCTCAAGAACAGTGGGCATCAACTCACGCGAGACCTGCCCCAGCCAGCGGACTTCACCCCCTTGCAGGCACGCGACGGGCAGACCGTCGAGAAAGGCGACGCGGTTGGATGCCGTGCAGGGGACTCGTTCCTGCCGGGTGATGATGCCGACGAGATTCAGCGGATCGGCACCGGAAACCACAACAAGTTCTTGTGTCGCCCCTTCATCTCGAAGTCGTCTCAGGTGCTGGACGCTGTCGGTCAATGCGAATTGTTCGCCGGCCACACCTGAAATAAATCGTCCACCACGAATTTCACCGCGGGCTTCGAGACGCCTTAAGACTTGCAGTAGCTCGTACCAGGCAGGGGCTCCATCTTCGCGGGTGAGTAAATCGCGGAAGACGACACCCCAACGACGAAGTAATTGCCATGCCCAGTCTTCGTTGACTCGTTCGCGGCGCACGCGGGGATTCTCGCCGATTGGATCAATTGGGTTTGTCTCTTGTGACGGCTGTATTTTCGTGGCCGCTTCGGTCAGAACTCGCGAATCGCTTTTTGAACCTGAAGCGGATTCAGGATCGATCAATTTGTTGGCAGCGGAACGAATCGACCATCTTCCAATCGCAGCCTTGGTCGTTCGCTTGCGCTCGACTTTTTGTCGGCCGGGCCTTCGCGAAGGGCTTGGTTTTTCTCCGACGAGTGCACGCAGACCCGCGAAACCGTCTGCAGTCAAGAAACCTCGTGCGACTAATTCACCGAGCGCGTCGTCGAGATGATCGTTCAGCATTCGAGTGGCAGTGAGAATATCTGCAGCGAACATCGCGCCGCGACTTTCCAATAGCTCGTAAACTTGTCGAGCAGGACTGCTGAGGCCATCGAAGTCAAGCTGCGGTGAACGGGTGCCAAGCCAGATCGAGTCTTCCCGCAGGAAGAATGAGATCGGAGCAACTCGGGTCAAGCTGGCCATTGGACGGGATTTATCAGGGTTCCTGGGTGGAGGGAATAATCGCCCCCAGCCGACTTCCCCCGTCAAACAAAGCTCATCCAACCACTCTGCTTGATAATTTTCGATCCTTAAAGGAAGTATGTCCCTTTCCCAGGCAACGGAGGGAATATCAAGTCCTTGAAGTTGAGCGATGACTTCGAACAGACCATTTGACCCTCCTCGGCGATGTGACCACGAAACGCCTTGATGACGAGTCAGAAACCTGAGAAAGACATCAACACCGACGGGTTCAATCTGCTTCCTTAACCCATCCATCGTCAGTCGATGAATACGAGCAAGTAATCGACGATGGCACCATTCTGTACTGGTCACGCTGGGAAAATTACGGGACTCACCCGATTCATCGGGAGCCTCAATCACGAGATTCAATTCGTCATCAGACTTTTCTTTCGAAGCAGGAGCGGTGAAGCGACCGCGCAGGACGACCCCTTCCCCCTCGAGTGCCTCCAGTGAGGCGGTCGCCTGTCCTGAGGTGATGCCGATCCGTTCTTTCACCATTTCGCCCGTAATCGGGCCGCAGATTTCCAGCAATCCACGAACGAGTGCCACCCGCGCGTCGGTCATTTCCCAATCTTGCTGAACCTCTGCCGGTACGGTCACCGCAGGATTCCAAGTGGCTTGGGGAAACGCCGCAATGACTGCCGGCATTCGTTCGGTGGCAGCCCAGGCGGTTTGCTCAATATTCTCGTCTTTTGTCGACCAGCGGACCTCGGTGGCTCGTCCGTCAGCCACCAGTTCCTGGAAAAATTCACGCCAATCAAGGCCTTCCTTTTCTGGTAACAGGATTCGGCTGAGCAGCGCGTCGTGCAGTTCATCGGCATTTCGAACCAGTGGTTGTGCTTCGGCGACCACTTGCGAAATGGCTTCGGGATCGAGACGCCCCAGATCCTGGACGCTTTCGACGGAAAGTGACCTGCGCGTTGAGACCGCTCGCGCCCGACGTTCAGCGACTTCGCCTCCGTCCAGAAATGCGTACGGGTTCGCATTGATCAATTCATAACTGAATGGGGACGGCTCACGCGTATCGCGAGCGAGCAATTCGATTTCACCTCGCTCAATGCGACCGAGCACGTCTTTCAGTGCGTCCATGTCGTGAGCCTCATACAGGCAATCATCCATCGTCTGTTTCACCAATGGGTGATCGGGCAATTCGATATCCCCCACGACGTTTTCCTGACAGCCGGTCAATTTGGGAAACACAGCTGTCAGCAAGTCTTCGCTTCGGAAACGCTGCAGTGCCGGCGGGACCTTTTTACCAAGTTTGGCACGCGAAACCTGAAGTGCCCGAGTGGCGTTCCAGCGCCAGCGGTTTTGAAAGATTGGCACAATCAGAACCGCTTGCTCAAACAACGCTTGCACGTTTCGCGGGTTCAGCATCGGAAACATGCTCTCCAGGGGAAAGCTGTGCTGAGGCCCCAATGACAAAACAATACCGTCGTCGTCGGCATTGGCTTGAAGTTCAAAGTCGAACGAGCGGCAGAACCGCTTTCGCATGGCCAGTCCCCACGCACGGGTGATCCGTGTTCCAAACGGGGCATGAATGACCAGTTGCATCCCTCCACTTTCGTCAAAGAATCGTTCGAAGACGATCCTTCGAAGTGTCGGCAATAGACCGATTGCGGCTTTCTGAGCACGAGCGTATTCGACCGCCTGGTGAGCCGTTTCCAAGTTGACGTTTGCTTCGAGGACTAACCAGTTCTCGGCATCCGTTGGATCGTCAAGTTTCGTTTCGAGATCTTCACGCAGCCGCGAGACTTCTTCGGAAAGTTCGAGCGTCCGACCGGGAGCTTCACCGCGCCAGAACGGGATC
>CAIULL010000072.1 GCA_903899985.1 uncultured Schlesneria sp. | reverse complement strand
TTCAACAACAAGGCGAAACTGACTACCAAAAAAGCCTACGGATTTCGCACTTATGAAGCGATCGAAATCGCTTTGTACCATCAACTTGGTAAGCTACCCGAGCCAATTTTTACCCACAAATTCTGGTGAGCAGGCAAATATAAAAACGCTCGGAACACACAAACCGCAGGTGAATTCAGTTGCCTTTTCTCCGGACGGGAGAATCATTGTATCTTCCGGTGACGATCAGCTGGTGAATCTTTGGGACGTTGACACCGGTAACTCAATTCATCGTTTTACACCCGAAGGAGGCAAATGCATCGATCGGGTTGTGTTTTTTCCAAATCAATATAATTTCGCCACGGACGCTTACTTTAGTCACGTCAGTCTGTGGAAGATCACGACGGAAGGGGAGATTCTTGGGCAGGTGATCGATCAAAAGTAGGCGTTCTGCTCGGCGATGAATTAACGAGTAACCGCCATCTCCAACATTGAGCGAATATAAGTTTCCTTGTCCTCTTCCTGGAACAGGATGTGACAACTGCGCATTTGTGGTTTTCCGATTCCCCACAGAAGTTGCATTGACGCTGAGGCAGTGTTGGAAACGATGAACGAATGCAGGTGGACCTTTTTGTCGCCGAGACGTTCTTCGATTTCTTTGATTGTGTTGTGGAACTGGATTTTCGGGTCATTTACTGGAATGTTACGAATCCCCTTGGGATCGACAAAAATCACGTGCTGAACGTCGTCGATCAACAGCCACAGTATGAAGTCGGGATAGAAATTGCCCGCTTCGAAGAATCCGACGCCGCGACCTTTGCTCAGGTTTCGTAACAGGTACAGTTCTTTGTTGTTGAAGAATCCGCCGTCGTTGTCGTGGAACGCTTTCAAATCTTCGACGAACTGGCGCTCCCCTTTGTTGAGCGGGACGGGACTGATTTCGACGACGTTTTCCTGCAAATAAAGCAACGGTTGATAAAGATGGCTGCCGAACCAGATTGTTTTTAATGTCTGGAAATTGACATCTTTGATCTGCCCCTGTTCGATCGCGGCTTTCAGCTCTTCGAGCTTGGATACAATCTCTTCTTGAGACTGGTCGATGAGAATTCGGTAATACGGATCGCCGGGGGAATCGCCGACCCCCAGAAGGTTGGGGTCGGTTTCGACGAGTTCCTGATATTCCAGATGCGGCATTTCCCATTCGCGTTTGCGAAACGTGTAATATCGCTCGGTGTATTTCTTCAGGAGCGCCAGCGCGATTTCCTGCCAGACAAAGACTCGCTCGAACGAATCGAATGCCAGGTCTTCCGGTGGGATCAGCAATTGATACCAGCTTTGATCTTCCAGCAGTTCATCGACGGCCCGGTGCGAAAGATTCAGGTTGTACCAGCCACGTTCGGCCTTAAAACGTTCCAGTTCGAAATAAAGCTTAACTCGGTCGAGAAAGGCGACATGACCGGCACCCAGATGAGCCTGATTCAATGTCTGTTCCGCGTCACCACCTTTCACGCCTGCAGATTTTTTATCCGTGATCCGGGGATACCAGTTCAGGACAACCTTGTTCTTTTGCAGGTATGCCGTGGCCGGATCGCGAACGGGATCAGGTTTCATCAGCGTGGGGATCGGACCGAGTCGACGGAATGCGTCGCCGAATTCGGTACTGACGCCGTTGATCGTCTTTTTCAAGCGGATCATTTTCAGCGGCCTGCGTCCGAGATTCTTGATCACGGGTAGCAGAAACTCCTGGCGGTGCTCGTTGTCCGGCAGTCCTTCTTCTTCCAGATGTTTCCTGAATTCGGCCATGTAGTCGGCGCGAATCCCAAAGATGTTCAAAGTTTCTAGCGCCTCAATCCGTAGCGGGCGTTCGACGTCGTTGGGAAGCTGTGCCCTGCGGCTTCGTTTGAGGCTGAACCCGTAACCTTTCAGCCGAACGCCACGACCGAAGAGCTGGATAATCTGGGCACCTTCGCCTCGACCGACATTCATCAGTCCCATCGTGCTGACGCGCCAACTGCTCCACCCTTCCGTGAATTTCTTTGATCCGATCAGCAGGTTGATCGTGGATTCCGGTTTGTTGATCTCGTGAAACAATGATCGCGAGAACTCGGGCGTGTTCGTCGCCATGCCGTTCTTTTCGCACAATTCCACCAGTTTGGCGTCGTCGCCAACGTTGATGACGCCGAACGGGACGTTATCAGCACCGAGTCGGAGCGCGACTTCGCCGGTTGCCCCCTTGAGATTCTCGACGTAGAGCTGTCCACCGCCGGGGGCGTTGAAGATTGTGGTGAGGCATTCATCAAAAATCTGAGCGGCGGTGAGTCCCGTCGTATTCAGATGCGTAAAGCGGCCCTGAAAAAGATTCTTGCCGGTGGCCGTTACGAGCCCTTGATTCAGGACGCGTTCAATTCTCTGGATGCTGTCCGACCGTTGAGAAACGAACCGTCCAAGGAACAAGAGAATCTCGACGATATCGGACGCATCCCGTTGAGCGAGCGTCTTTGTCACGCTGCCACCAACGAAAATCCATAACGGTTTTTCGATGTTGAAGGGACGGAACGCGGTTGCGTTTTCGCGGTGTAGTCGCTGTTGCTGAAAGAACGTCAGCAGACACGCGACAAGATACAGTTCCAGATGGTTGTCCTGCGTCCCCTCGTCGAGATTCAGGATCTGATAGTCTTTGCCGAACCCATCCTCGTAGAAGTAGCGGTAGGAATAGTTGAACAGGATGTTTTTCGCGTACTGATCGGTCAGCCGGACGTTCCCCGCAACTGCCTGCTGGAACGTGGCGGAGTACTCAAACGAGAATCCTTTTTCGCAGAGCGCATTCCGCGCCTTCAGCCACGGGCCATCGTCGCCACCACTGGTCCCTCGGTGCCCTTCATCGACTAACACAAGATTATTCGATTCGAACGAATCGATGGCGACGGTCTTGTCCCCCATTTCGTCACGCAGTCGCGTTACTTCGATAATCTCGACCAGCGGCAACGGGGCGGAGCTTTGGCCATCGAATGGCAGGGATTGTTGTGACGATCGGGATGCGGTGTTCTTGTCGAACATTTCGGCCTCAATCCCGGCCGCTTCGAACTCGCGCAGGTGTTGCAGGCTGAGTCCTTCATTCGGGGTGAGCAGCAAAATCCGATTCAGTTCCCGAGTCCGTCCCTTTTTATGAAGGTAGTGCTGGAATTGAAGGATGTTGGCGTGCATCAGCAATGTTTTGCCGCTGCCCGTGGCCATCCAGTAAGCAAGCTTATTCAGTTGCGGCCAGGCCTCATCGTTTTCATTCAGTTTTGAAATCCAGTCTGCATCGGGTTTGCCCGCGTTGTAGAGATCGGCTTGTTGATTGAGAACTTTACGGAGCTCGATCGGGTCGCGGAAATAATGGTCCAGGTAAATTTCGGTGAACAGCAACGACAGATATTGAAAATATTTCCAGACGATTGGTTCTTCGCCGCGCGTGATCCGACGTTCGTTGAGCCGGAGCGTATGGCTAACAATATTCTGGTCGTATTCAAGCAACAGCTCCGTCGGCAATTCCGTTAGATTGAAAAGTTGAGATGTCAGTGCGTGATGGAGCCGATGGATGTTATTTTCATCCAATCCCTCCAGTGCCTCGTTCTTCAAGTGCTCCGCGAGCGTTTCAAGCTTCGCGACGTTGAACAGCGACAGCAGCCATTGGTTGAGAATCAGTTTGAACGGAAACGGCACCTGCGGACGGTTACTGGTTCGGCGGCGCGCAGCGGGTGCGGTTGTCGCGGCACGTGGAGCGGCTTTTTTTGCCATTGTTATAACTCCTCCGACGCGAACATCAGACGATGGAAATCATCTTCGATCAATCGGACTTTCCACGTCTGGTCCGTTGAGCGGAGGTTTTCGAGGTTGTTGGTGCCATTGACATAGATCAGACCAAATTCGCTGTCCTTGCTGGAATAGCCCTGACGAGTGAACCACGCATCGAGCACAAGATTGTCCTGCTCGATCCCTTCGGTCGTTTCGCCGCCGGGACGTTTTCGCCAGATGACCAGCGTTTTTCGACCGTCTGGTGTCGTGCCGGTTACGGTTCGGAACCAATACGGGCCGTGATCGTCTTCCTTCAGCCGCCCCTTAAGATTAAGCCGTTTTTCCTTGTCTCGCTCGAATTTAGCAATGAAGCATTGCGGTGCCGAGATGTGTTTAACCGTTAATGCTACCAGCCAGTTGAAGGTTTCGAGAAGGTCAACTGTCGATTCTCGGCTTTCATCCGAGCCCGCACGTTTTACCTTTAGCAGATAATTAGTTGGGTCCATGAACTCGGTAATGTTGAGAAGTGACGGGCTGCCATCTGATTCAATACCGAGCATGTATTTAAGTTTTAATTGCTCGCCAATGCCATCGGAAACACTCGCTTCGCTCGTCTCCAGGAGCGTTTTTTGCGACGCTGTACGACGCATTTCGAGATTGTTCAATGTGTCCTCAAACGATTCGAGGCGGATTAATTTTATGCATTGGCTAATTCCCACTCGCGAAAGCGGTTTACCGGCGCGCCAGTCGGGGGAATATACCGCTTTAAGGACCCTTGGTTTCAGCAGCCGGTCAAAATAGTCGGCCATCTCAATAAGAATGAATTTTCTGCTCCCCCTGTCGTTGCGATTAAGTTTTATTACGGCATGGGCCGTACTTCCGGAACCGCCGAAACAATCGACTATCGTGCTATCAGGCTTTGCGGCGTGCAGAATAAACCGAGAAACGAAGTCCGCGTGTTTTGGCGCGAGAAACAGACCGGATTGACCAAACATAGCCGATGTCTGTTTTTCGCCATCAGAATAGTCAACTATTACGCTTTTTCCCACGTTTGTTTCAACTTCGTGTAAAAAGCGTTTTAGTCGCGGCACATTATTCTCATCCGGTCCCCATACGATACGACCGTCACGGTTGAGAGCAAGGAAACTTCGATCCCCGTCAACGTCGGCTGCGTAGGGAAGATTCCATCCTCGGCTGGGGCAAGGACATGGTTTACCCGTAACTGGATGCGGCGGTTTGTAGAAACGGTAGTTACGGTGTTCCGGCTCCCGAGTCGTAGGTGACTGCTTCGATGCCGGCATCGAAATATTGTCGCTTGCCCAGATCCAAATGCGCCCGTTCTCGGCCTCTGCCCTTTCTTCTGGCAATGGCGCACCCTCGGCGCTGCGATATTCGGCATTGCAATACGGATACAAACCTTTCCACGGGTTATTACGTTCCTCGTCTTCCCAAGACAGCCCTTGACTCTCTACGTCTTCGCGGTACGCGATCTTGTGCTGCTCGAATAGTTTTCGCAATTCTTCTTCGACTGTTTTAATTGATGCGAACTCCAAATTCAGTCCGCTAACGAGTTCCATAACCTCTTCAAATCCGGGCTTCGGCTCGCGAAACATATTCCGATCTTGTTCAGCGGTCTTTCGATCTTTTGCATAAACCAGAATGTATTCGTGGTTAGTTGAGTAATTCGGCGCTTGACTGTTATTGGTGTTCATGGCCCAGATGAGTTCTTCAATTCGGTTGTCGAAACCGAAAATAGCGTCTAACGCATGCTCAACAACGGTGCGTTCTGTTTTATCAATGCTCACGAAGATTGCGCCGTCATTTCCCAATACGTGCCAAAGGCATTTCAGGCGGTCAAACATCATTGTTATAAATGCGGAATGTTTGTAGTCGTTTTTATATGGGATCGCACTGCTAGCAGTGTTGTATGGCGGATCAATGTAAACACACTTGACCTTCTCCTTGATTCGGTTACCGAGCAGACGCAATGCTTGATAATTCTCACCATGAATTAATGATCCGTCGATATTGGAATCATTGACACCGATTACGTGAATTAAGTTATCTTTAAAAGAAACATCAAAGAATCGTGTGTCCAAGAGGAGATTAGGGTTAGCCTTCAGAAACTCGACCGTGAGCGGCACCGAATAACGGGGAGGCTCCTCGGGGAAGAGAGATCCTTGTTGCGATTCAGCGTCTACGTTGATTTCGTCAATTGAAAACAAACGTACCCATTCTTCACGTTGTGGTTCGCTCGCTGCAATCTCAGCGTAGAACTCGGGCGGTATCCTGTCGAGCGTAATACAGTAATTCGTTTCAAGGACAAATCGCTTTTTAAGCCATAGCTTTTTCTGGAAGTCTTCAAGCTGAGCGAGGAAATCGATGATTTTACCCGCAATTCGACGAAGAATTCGGATCCTTGACAGGTACTGCTCAATTTGCGGTGAACTCACATTTTCCACGTCATCAAGATGCATCACTTCATTCTTGACGAAGAAATCGAGCTCTCTCCGCAGAAACTTGCCGAGATCCTTGTGAATAAAATAATCAAACGTGTTGCGTCCAACATATCGGTTGATGTGTGCCTGAATTCGGGGGTAATCCGCCTGTTCGCCGTCCGTTTTGATATGCGGTCTTGTGAGCTCATTGATCCATACAATAAAGGCTTTTCTTTTCTCGTTTGAGATCGCTGCCACCGCTGAAGCGATCATGTCCTTCTGGGTGGGGGCTTTTTCTTTTCGCCACGGACTTCCTCGGGCCAGTCGGTCAGTGTTGCCGGTCGGTACTCAAACCGGATCACGAGTTCTTTCCCCTGTTCGCCCTCTTCTTCCGCGATGAAGTCGCCCGAAGCGAGGATGAAGATCCGATCTTTCCCTTCTGCCGGTTTTACATTCCCATGTTCTCCTTCGGCGGCATCGACCAGTCGGAAATGCACCCGCATCGGATTCTTGTCGTCTTCCGGTCGCAGCCGAAACGCGTAATCCCGCAGGTACTCGCTCGTCTTGATGTAATACTGATCCGCGTTGGCCCAATGAAGTTTGACTTCTTCCCCTTCGTACGGGATGGCGTAAACACCCGGTTTGTAAACTCGCTTCGAAAGAAAATCCCCCTCCGAATAATAGCGACGGAAAAAGCCATAAAGGTGGTCGTAAACTTCCGACTCCAGGGCATCGATATCCACGGCGTCGTTGGCCAGCTTAGCCCGAAGTTCTTGCACCTTCGGCAATGTTTCCGGGTCGGCTCCCAGCGACTGGGCCTGTTCAATCGCCTTCGCCAACTGATTCTGTAATTCCAGCTTGTCGGAATTCTGGTATTTGCTGAACTCTTCCCGGACCTGCGGCAGCAGGTCCCGTTCGAGAAACTGTGTGACTTCTGCGGACTTGGCGTGCATGATGCGGTAAAGGCCAAAATCCAGATCCGGCTGATCGAGTTGGAATAACTCCTTCAACAGGGTTTTTAGTTTTTCGAATTTCTGACTCATCGGTTGTCCTATTGTGAACACGTCGTTATTGACGACGTGGCGTTCTTCTAAATCTTCCGCCACAAGGTGGCTACCTGATGCCAGCCCAGCCATCGTGCTGGGTTGACCGGCTTCAAAAATCATCAATTCCTTAAACAGGCGAGAGCGCCAAGGATTTATTGTCTGACATACAGCCGTGATAGTGGAATACCGTGACGGAAAAAACTCTCCACCGACCTTGCGTCGGTGGAAGTAACGACTGGCTGGCTACACCGATGGAACACGAGTGAAATTTCTTGCTCTCCACCGACCTCGTGTCGGTGGGAGCAGCGATTTTCAAGCTAAATCTTCTCGCCGCCCACGCGATTGATTCGTTCAATAGCTGTTCAGTCGTTGCTTCCACTGACACAAGGTCAGTGGAGAGCTTGCCTTTTTGCATTGTGCCGGGTGGTAGCTTCTCCGTCGTTGCTTCCACCGACACGAGGTCGGTGGAGAGCTTAAAACCTGAGAGTTGCTGCCGCGCTTGCTTCAAAATCATCGTTCTTTTCTCGAAGAAAATTCCTTCGTGGTGTTTCCCAAGCGGGCGACGCCGCGAAACGTCGCTTCGCATCATTCGACCGACCACCGAATCGTGAACAATTCTTCTGTCGTCGTCCGTTGGGATAATCGCTTTTCCAGTGCGCCAATTAACGCATCGCGCTTATCCATGATCTCGTCTTCCGCCTTGAAAATGTCCTGGCGCTGCCGTCGTTTGACGTTTTCCAATTGCTGAATCTCGTTCTGAATCCGATGCTGTTCATCGATCGTCGTGGCTTGCCGGGCTTCCCGTTCGCGAAGCTTGATTTTCTCTTTCGTGTCGTGCAGCGCTTGTTCGGTGGCGAGCACCATGTCATCCGCCCATCGTTCCAGCTTCTCCCGCGCCTGCTGAAAATGCTGATTATTGTTTTCGAGCGAACGGCTGACGTTTGCGTCTGCGTGCCTTTGGGACTCCGCAGAAAGTCGTTGTGCAAGAACGTCAGGGATACCGACGATTGAATTGATTCGACCGGCGCAATGGAACAGCTTTTCGAACGTCTCCTGGTCCAGCGAATTCCCTTCGTCATCGATTCCTGAGAAGAGCAAGTATTCTTCGGTCTCGAATGAGTCAATGACCTGCAGGCTTAGCGTGAGGTATCCCCCTTTGCCTCGTAATTCTTCCACAATGTGCAGGCGTGTCCGATGTGCGCTGACGTTGAAAACCACCTCCGCCAATGGCGTTTCCGTCCGCTTCGCCCGTTCGATCACGTATTCACCCAGCGGATGCGAAAGACGGTACAGAAAGCGCACCGATTCATCCAACGCATCCGCCGTCGCCTTGGGATGTGATTTCGAAATCAAATGATACCGACCCGCGAGAACGCCGCTGCATGGTGGCTGACGTAAATCGAACGCCAGCGCGTTGTCATCGAACCAGGCCGTATCTTCAAGAATAAACCGAGTCACCAGCCAGAAGCGTTTGCTGACGCGATCGAGTTGGGCTTTGGTGTCGGCGAGTCTGATCCGCAGACGTTCATGGACATCTTCGTCGAAATGTTCCAGCAGCGATCGGCGCGTGTCGTCGAGCCGCGTTCGAATCTGCTCGTCCATCTCTTCCTGTAATTTGCGGAAGGCGTCGTCAATTTCAGCCGGTGTCCGGCACTGCTGATAGATGGCGAGAATTCGTTGCTCGAAATCGACACCCGATTCGATCGATCCAAGTACTTCGTCGGATGCACCGAAGACCCCGTTGAAAAGTTTGAATTTCTCGGCGAGCAGTTGAAGGACTCGTTGATCTGCGGCGTTTCGCTCATTCAGAAAATTGACGACAACTACATCGTGTTTCTGACCGTAACGGTGACAGCGACCGATTCGTTGCTCAATTCTCTGCGGATTCCAGGGCAGGTCGTAATTGACGACCAGCGAGCAGAATTGGAGGTTGACCCCTTCAGACGCCGCTTCCGTCGCCAGTAGAATCGTTGCGTGGTCACGAAAGTGTTCGATCAATGCTGTTCTGACGTCGACCGCGCGTGACCCAGCGGAACGTCCGGATGCCCGATTTTTTACAACCCATTTCTCATAGATATCGGTCGCATCAGGTCCGTTGTTCGTCCCGTTGTAGACAACGACCTGACCCTGATAGCCGTTGGATTCGAGAAACCCTTTCAGGTGATCCTGAGTCCGGCGGGATTCCGTAAAGATGATTGCCTTTTTGGCAGCGCCTGTGTCAATCAACGTCTCAAAACCGAGTTCCAAAGCGAGAAGCAGTGTGCGGGTTTTGGTGTCGGTGCCGATCCCATGCGCCCACTTCGCGAGGCGGTCTAATTCCTCAATCTCTTCTTTGAGTCGGCGTCGATCGATGACGGCGTCATCCGGTTCGGTCCGCTCCGCTTCTGCGTCGTCGTTTAGAATTTCGTCGAGCAGTTCGTCGTCGATCTCTTCGTTTTCAATCAGCGTTTCCGTTAACTCCGTTTCGCTCACCGTTTGATTGTCGGCAATCTTCTGCAAACGGATTCGAAGCGTGTCAAGCGTTGCTGCGATCGCCTGCGACGACGAAGCCAACAGTTTTCTCAGGATCAGTGCGGTGAGATGGCGTTGCCGCATCGGGAGTGCATAACTGTTTTCGCGTTGCAAGAAGCTTGACACCGCTTCGTACAACGCATGTTCGTCTTCGGTGGGCCGGAACGGGCGAGTAATGGGACGTCGTTCGGTATATCGAATGTATTCGGTCACATCTTTTCGCAATGTCCGCTTGCAAAAAGTGGCTAATCGCTGGCGAAGCGCGTCCAGGCTGCCACCCGCTCCGGTGTATTGCGTTCGAAAAGAGTTAATGTCGCCGAACAAGTGCTCGTCGATGAGCGTGGAAAGCCCGTAAAGTTCCAACAGGGAATTCTGGAGTGGCGTTGCCGTCAACAACAGCTTGCGGCGGTCTTCGGTCGCCCAGCGAATCCCCTGGCCAACTTTGTTGCTGGGACGGTAGGCGTTTCGAAGTTTGTGGGCTTCGTCGATGACGACGAGATCCCAGGCGATCCCCTTGAGTTGCTCGCGAAATTTGTTGGCGAAGTTGAACGACATCACGATCACCGCTTTTTCGGAAAGCGGTGCCCGGCCTTGTCGAAGGATGTCGCGGTACGCCTTGGCATCGAGAACAACGGCAGGAAGATTGAATTTCTCGGTCAGTTCAAGCGCCCACTGCTTTCGAATCGACGCGGGCGAAATCACAACGAGTCGCCGCTTTCGCTCCGCCCAGTACTGGCAGAGGACGATACCGGCTTCAATGGTCTTGCCAAGCCCCACTTCGTCGGCAAGGACGACCCCTTTCGAGAGAGGCGATTGCAGCGCGAACAAGGCCGCTTCAATCTGATGCGGATTCAGGTCAACCGATGCGTCGAATAACGACATTGACAAACGATCAAGCCCGGCGGAACCCCGGCGGGTCAAGTCGTGAGCGTAATACCGAGCGTGATAAGGTGTTAACATCAGCGTTCGTCTTGAACATCTGGCAATCAGGTAAGGCGTTGGCGAATCACAATCGTAAGGCGCAATCGCCCGCCCGACAACTTGCCACGGCCCGGTTTGAAAAATATCGGATGAACTAAGACGAACGGAACAAAAAGGACAGCGGAACAATGCAAAAGGTGTCAGGATACGCAAAGACGTGATGACTGACTCTTTTTCCGTCTTGAACACTCCGTTGCGTGGATGTCAAAGCGGGGAATCGGGCTTTTTGTCGGCTCAGCCTTGTTTTGAAGATTTATGCTCTACGACTGTGAGGTTCTTCTGCTGCGGAGGCAAAAAAAGTATGGGGCGTCGTCCGCATGATCCACGAAACGTGCATCTCGGCGCAACAAAGGGGCTTTTGTTGGGCGCGGCAGTCCGACCAAGTGCCACATACACGTTGCCGCATGGCTCCCATACCGGTTATTTGAGTTGTGAGTTCGGTGCTCCCCCCAATTTGGGAGATGGCGCCTCCCGAATTCGGGGGTAGGTCTGGCAGAAGAGCCAATATCGTCTGAGTCTCTGCGGATTGTAAACGTTGATTCGGCCTCGTTTCGAGAAGTCCCATGGGCACCTTCCAAACGTTAGGAAGGTATTTGTGTTTTTCCATTGACTAACGCCATCTGCTTTTGTATTTTTTTGTCGCAAGATGTTTTCGCAGACATGACTGATGTTTTCTGATTGTTTAACCCGCAGCCAGCGGCGCAGGTGGATCGGCGTTCAGCCGATCGCTTGCGAACGTTGCCGTGACGGGATTTGGACGCAACGCATGCCAATGTGGGTGCGGGCGGCGTTCATCGCTCCGCATAAACCCGCTGCTCTTCGAGGCGCGGTTAAACGATGCGATTGAGTGATGAATTTGTCCGTACGGCATTCACAACCTGGCAATGATGATTGATCTTTGACATTTTGGACTGAATTCAAACCGGCGCGCCGAAGCGGCGAGAGAGTTAAAAGCCGCTACAAGCGGTTCGCCAGGAGCTACCGCTCCATGAACCCGAGGAACTTTAGCGACACTTCCGACGTCAAGTTCCTCAAGAGTAGAGAGTTGAAAGTGGAAGGACGAAGAATTGTCAGAGTAAAGAAAACATGACAAATCCGGTTTGGATGAACGATGAATTTGAAGGATGAATATTAAGTTAATCGAACTCGATCGAACTGCGTCGAACTCGAACACCCGCAAAAAACGGTGTGACAATCGCCGAAAGCCTATGAATTACGGGGAATGACCGAAGTCGATCGAACTTGATCGAACTTTGACACCAGTTTTGCCAAAGGCGAGATTACGGCGAAAAGGAAGACAACAAGAGTCCGAGGGCTTACGCACCTCGGCTCGCCAAAGACATCAGGTTGGAGTCGAACTCGCGCGAACTCAGGTGAAGTCTGGTGAACTCGCGCGAACTTTTTTGTGACGGAAAAATAACGAAAAGCCTATGAATTAAGGGATATGGTCGAAGTCGCGCGAACTCGGGTGAACTTTTTGAACAAATTTCGGGGCTCGGACGCCGAAGCGGCGAGAGAGTAGTTTTGTGAGAGTAGAAAGTAGACAAGGCAAGAAACATCTGGCCGATATCCGGCTCGGCTCGGGTGGAACCTCGCCCTCCCGATGACGAACCGCAAGCGGGTGAAGGATGGCGAACTCGGGTGAACTTTTCGATCACATATTGGCGAACAAACGGGGGACAGGCACCTCGAAACTCGGAGCCAGTCCCCGTTTTGTTCTGGCTTTATGAGATATTGTGTGCCAATGAATAAGGATTAGGACTGGTGCACAGGCCTGTTGACCACCGCCGCGGGGGCGGTGGGGTTTCGTTGGGTTGGTTGCTTTATTGCAAATCTTGCTGCGAACTTACTTGAGCCGTTGCTCCGTTGGGATGAAGTGCCCTTCGTGAATGACTGTTATTCGCGACTTGAAGCGCTAACCCAGGAATTCACGTTCGTATTGTGTGATTTTTTCGACGCGACGCTGGTGACGACCACCTTCGAAGGGGGTGTCGAACCAGGTTTGCAGCATGCGTAGCATGGAGGCCGTGGCAATCAGGTCGACGGAAAGACACAACACATTCGCATCGTTGTGACTGCGACTGATCTGAGCCGAAAGGACGTCATGACACAGGGCCGCGCGAATTCCTCGAATCTTGTTGGCGGCGATGGTCATTCCGATTCCTGTCCCACCGATGAGGATCGCTCGATCAACTTCACCGCTGGCAACAGCGCGACCTGCCTTCGCAGCATAGTCGGGGTAATCGCACATTTCATCGGTTGATGGACCATAATCCAATCCCTCATGATGAAGCTCCCGCACGAGAGAAAGAATCTGATCTTTGGCCTTGAAGCCTCGGTGTTCGCTGGCGACGGCGATTTTCATAATTCGTGTGGACCATAGTTTCGATTGACTTGGAAGATCATTACGCTTTCGGATAACCGAAATCATATTTCTTTGAGCGATTGTCTAACAGTCCAATCCAGGATTCTTGATCGAACGGCGGACAATCAATATTCCCAAGAGGCCAACGCGGTGAAGGAGTTTTCTTCAAGAAAACACATGCTCTACGGAAAACCGAGCCATGGCTTGGCGGTCTTCCGTCGAGCAGTGCCGGGCGACACACCCCGCGTCGATTTCAAGCCACTGCTTCTCCGAGGACTCCTAAGCAGTGGCACATCGAGGTGAAGGCGAAACGATCGCCGAATTAAGAGTCCGGACCGGCACAGCCGGTTGTCATGCGCGTCGCATGACGGGTTTATAATAGGGAAATCATTCGCGCGTTGAACGAGGACTCTTCGTCCGTCACGTTCAGCGACGGTATTAACCACTCAAACACCGGAGTGACTTATACAAAACCACCGGCAGTCCGTACTCGCCGAATTAAGAGTCAGGACCGGCACAGCCGGTTTTCATGCGCGTCGCATGACGGGTTTAAAATAGGGAAATCATTCGCGCGTTGAACGAGGCGCGCCGGGGTGTGTCAGCCCCCGGCTCGCCTCGACTTGTATTTCGTATATTTCGTGGTTCAAATTCTTTTCGTGATTGGATTGCGGGCGAATCCCGCGCCGGGTTCATTTTGTGCTCTCCGCGAGAGGTCATCAATTCACGATGCGACTCACATCTCTGATTCTCATTGTTACTTCGTTCGCAGCCCCCGTCCTGGGTGATGATTTCGCCACGCTGGCCGCGATTCTGACTCCGTCGCTCGGACAGGGGGGTGTCGTCACCATTCCCGCCGGCGACTACGAACTGGATGGACAGAAGCCTCTGCCGCTGGCCTCTCATCTGACCATTTTCGCCTATGGGGCGCGGTTTCATTTTCCGGAAACACTGGGTGATAAGGCTCGAGCGGTTCTGTTTTCGGGTGAAAACATCACCGATTTCCGCTGGTTTGGCGGACACTTTAAGGGACACGTTTTCGATCCCGCGAAGACGGAGAATTCATGGGAGCCGAATTCCAATAGTCGAGGTATTTTGATTTCGACGTCGGTCGGCGGACGAACGGAAAATCTGACGTTTCGCGACATCACATCCGAGGGGCTTTCTGGTGCTGTCATCACTGTCTTGGGAGCCGCAAAAAAGGGGAGTGACCGCGACATCGAGACGTACGCTCGTCATGTGACCATCGAGAATTGCACGTTTGAGCGAAGTGGAAAGTTCATGTGGGACTACGGATACCTCTGGCAGATCACAGTCTGGCCCGAGGACTACAGCGAGGCGGAACGGGCGATGGCAGCCAAATACTTTCGGAACGATCTCGTGCGTGGGCCTGTTCGAATGGAATCGGGCGATGATCGCGTGCAGTTCGAAAACAATCCGCCGCTGAAGATTTCACAAAAGCGTGAGGCTGCTGAGGCTGAGCGAGGTCACGATGCCGTTTGCTTCTACGGAGAGACATTGCCTTCCAACATCGTCCGTGGAAAACGCTACTTCGTGATTGAAAGCCAGCCAGATTTTCTCCGTATTGCCGAGTCGCCGGCGGGTGAAGCGATCCGCTTTGCCAGTTCCTCGGGACCTCAAACGCGACTGATCAGCAATCTTTTCGAGGCGTTTTACGGCCTCTATGCCCCGACGGGAAGCGGGCCTGGCAAGGGGGCGTTCGACCTGGTTGGCTGCGAGAAGGTCGCTGTCCACGGCTGCCATTTTAGTGCTCTGGGTGACACGATGCACATCCAGAAGAGCCGTGGTGTGATCTTCGCTGATAATCACATTACCGGTTCAAGAATGGGAGCATTTTTCCTGGCAGAGTTCTGCAAGGATGCCACCGTCACGGGAAACACAGTGGATGGTACGAATGGTTCGCGAATCATCAGCGTGGAGAAATCGACTGAGGACGTGACGATCACCGGCAACACGTTTCGCAATGGTGGTCGCGGCTCGTGGATCAACCAGCCACGCAATTTTATTCTGGCAAATAACGTGTTCGTCAATAACACGACGAAGTGCGAACGGAACCCCCGTCGTGGACGTCGGCATTTCTCAACGGGTGACTACGAGCATTACCCGGAGCTTTACTTCACCACCCACGAGCCTGCCGGTCGATATGGCCACGTGACGATTCGAGGGAACATTTTCACTTCTGGTTCCCACGCCGAGCACGCCATTACATTTGCACCGGGAGGGGATACGCTTCTGGTCACCGACAACATCTTTTGTGGTCCCGTTCGCGATATCGTTCAAGCACCCGGATGTGAGAATGTGATCCTTCGGGACAACGTTGAATCGCTCGATAGCCTGGACCGGCTGAAAGATGTCAATTCGCGTTGATTGACACCCTTCGGAAGCGACGTCGCAGGGCTGGAATGGTGATCGCGCTGAGGCCGATCGCTAACGAGATCAGGCTGGACGGCTCGGGGACGGGGGCGATGATCGAATTCGTTGCGATGCCTGGTTTGTCGGAGTAGGTCACGAACGAGAACGATTCGTTAACAGCACCAGTTCCGGTCTGGTTCAAGGCGATCGATTCCGCTCCGAACTGATCTGCAACCGGATTGATCGTTGAGGTGTCGTGCAAGATACCAGTCATCTGGACGTCGATGTAGCTGGAGTTGCCGATTGTACTTTGCTTGAAAGAGATTTGATTCGCCGAGAAATTAAACGTGTGTGCAATCGGCCCGTCCGTCGTGAATTGAAGGACATTCGTAAGATCCTGAGTCGGGTCGCGAAGTACCCCGTCTTGCAAAGTCTTACTCGGAAGATTCAGCAATTGGGTAATCGTCACTTTGTCGAAACCGTTGACGGGAAAATCGCCTGATCCCGTGTCGGGGGAAAAATCGTTGTTACTCGTCACGCCGTTAATCGTAACGGTATCCGGAATGATGTTGATGAGTTCCGTCTTTGGAAGGGTCACGGAGCTGGCACCGAGTAAAGAAGTCCCGGTCCCGGTATTGAGCTTCGTGTTGCCGCTCGGAACGAAACCGAACGTCCCGATTAGCCCTGCATGGGCAGTCGACATGTTGATTGAGGCGGCGACGAACGCGAATAAAGCGAGGCGGGAAAAATTGACTCGAAGCATCGTAAACCCAAAATCGATAGTGTTAAGGGGAAAACCAACCGTTTCGTGGCAAAGTTGTAGGCCCCTTTTCCAAATCGGCCAGTGAAATTTCCTCCACTTTTTGCTTTCTGCGCGGGATAAATGTTCAGTAAGAAACTTCCGTCAGAGTGAAATGCTGAGCAACTGACAAGTCGTTCGAGGCTCAATTGTTAGGTGAATTAATGCAAACGGTTCCGGATTTTCGATTCGGATGCCTGCCAGAATGTTGCGGCCCACCGAAGCCGGACATCTCCAGGCAGCTGCCCCGTTTTTCCGTCAAAATCGTTAAACTTTCACGGTCACTCCGTCCGAAAGTTACTGATGATCAGCCAATCCGACGGCTTCGTTGTCTCCGTTTGAGCTCCCACAACAGCCTGGAACGTGTGATACGCCGATATGCGCTGGCCGTCATTGCTACTGCTGACAGGACTGATGTTCGCGGTATCGGGCTGCCGGGTCCTGGGGCCATTTTCTCCACTGCGACCGGTGGAACAAGTCCTGGTGTATCCACAGTCTGTTGCTCCGTCATTTGCTTATCGTGGGCACGACATCGGCCAACAGGTCTGGATCGAGACTGAAAGTCACCAGCATCTCGATGCCCGATATATTGCTCATCCGAATCCACAAGCCGTTGCCCTTTATTGTCACGGCAACATGGGGACCGTCGACAAGTGGGTGATTCTTGCCGAACGTCTTTCGAAAATGCATCGACTGTCAATTCTGGTTTTTGATTACCGTGGCTACGGCCGCAGTTCCGGAATTGCCAGCGAAAGCGGGATTTTGCAGGATGCCGAAACGGCACGTTGCTGGCTGGCCAAAGAGAACGGGATTCGTCCCTGCGACGTGGTCTTGATCGGCAGATCGCTCGGTGGCGCCGTCGCTGTGGATCTGGCCTCGAACGGTGGAGCTCGTGGCGTGATTCTGGAAAGCACATTTTCGTCGCTGCCAGATGTTGCTCAGAGTCATGTCGCCTGGCTGCTTCCCGAATGGAACATGACCCAACGGCTGAATTCCGTGGAGAAAATCAAGAATTACTCAGGACCACTTTTGCAAAGCCACGGAGATGCGGATCGTCTGATCCCTTTGTCACTCGGAAAAGAACTTTTTGCTGCGGCCCCCGGAACCAAGGAGTTCATCGTTGTGCCCAAAGCCTCGCATAACGATGATCATATCCGCCATTGTGCCGTTGAGAGAGAGAGGTTCCTCCGCAGCCTGCCCCCTGTCACATCGGCTGACGAGGACGAAGCCGGGGTCTGGTACTTCTCACAGAAGTAATCATGTGATGCGGGTTTCCCTGGCAGAAGTTCAATGAATCAATCGTTCGAGCTGGTCAACTTTGCGCGGTCTGTCTGGAACGACTTTTGTGGTTCTCGGCGGATTCTGATTCTCTGCAATGTCTTCTATAAATTTGCGGAAGCCTGGCTGATTGTCCCCTTGATCGCCACGGGACTGGCGGCGGTATTGGCTTTGGCAGGCCACACCGCGGTCAGCAATTGGGATGCCTTGACGTTCCTGCTTTCTCCGATGGGGATTCTGTACGCTGCGGTGATCAGTACGATCACGGTTGTCCTGTTATTATTCGAACTCGCCAGTATCATGGGTCTGGCAAGTTTCACTGATTCTGAAGTACGTCCCACGATGCGTGTCTGTCTGACTGCCGCATTCCCCAGGCCATGGTCAGTTGCCGTCCTGGGGGCGATCATCCTGACGTCTCTGGTGCTGATATCTGTCCCATTTGTGCTGTTGGCACTGCTGGCTTACAGGGGTTTTCTCTCTCAGCACGACATCAATTATTACGTGACCGAACGACCCAGGTCATTCTGGTTCGCTGCGATCTGCGGCCTGCTGATTGTCTTGGGGATGGCTGCTGTTGAACTGGTATTGCTCGTCCGGTGGTCGTTCGCCTTGCCAGTCCTGATTTTCGAGAATCAGACAGTGTTCGCCTCGCTTCGTATCAGCAGTGAACGCGTCCGGGGAGCGAGCTGGCAAGTCGGCATGGCGATCGTTGGCTGGCTGTTCGGTACGACCTTGATTGGAGTCGCGCTGGAGACGGGCTTCCGACAATTTGCCGGTTTCGTTCTCACGTATGCAGGAGATTCCCCGGTTTTCAAAATACTGGTTCTATTTATCGTTCAAGCCGGACTTTTCGCAATCTGGTCATTCGCCACGTTGACCGGCAGTGGGTTGATCACACGTCGGCTTTATTTGAATATGAACCAAAAGCTGGGACTCATTCAACCCGAAAAAGAGAGTGGGCTAAGCCGGTCGAAATCGTTCGGATGGAGTCTGTTGCTCATCCTTTTACCCCTTGCGCTGGTGACCCCGGTCGGTCTCTGGACGCGGCTTGGCCACGTCATGGCCGAGCATCCTCCGGTAAACGCCACAGCACATCGAGGTCATTCCCGCGCCGCTCCCGAGAATACAATCAGTGCTGTCCTTGCCGCCATCGATAGCAAAGCGGATTATGCTGAGGTTGATGTGTTACTGACGGCTGATGGCGTGGCGGTTCTGCTTCACGACAGTGACCTGAAACGGGTTTCGGGTGACGAGCGAAAAATCAGCGACATCGCATTCGATGACGTGAAAATGCTGGACGTGGGACGTTGGTTCGGTACCGAATTCATCGGTGAACGAGTTCCGACTCTCGAAGAGGTGATCACTCTTTCAAAGGGGCGAATCAGACTCAATATCGAACTCAAAGTCTACGAACCGGACTCGCGATTGATCCGGGAAGTCGCTCGTTTGATACACGAACTGGACTTCGAGTCTGAATGTATCGTGACGACCTTCAATTACGACTCCCTTCTTGAGTTGAAACGACTCAACCCGCGAATCCGAACGGGCTTGATCATTGCACACGCCTTGGGAGACGTGAGTCAACTCGAAGTGGACTTATTCAGTGTTCGTGCAAACTGGCTTTCGGATCAGGTTCTCCGCCAGGCACACAGACGTGCCAAAGAGGTTCACGTCTGGACCGTTAACGATCCCGCAGAGATGCTCAGTTTTATGAAGCGCGGGGTGGACAATATCATTACGGATGATCCTGACATGCTGATCTCGGTCAGAAATCAATGGATCAATTTGTCCGCGTCAGAAAGACTGCTTGTGGCAGCTCGGTTGCTCTTGGGACTGAAGCAGTGACATAGGGAAAGCGACGGGGAGCGGCTTTCGTTTTAGTCGCGTGGGAATCAGCCCGCACACGACGTTGTGGCGCTCGGGATGAATGTGCTGGCGCACGGGCTGAATGCGCGGGGGGGGCGGGCGCACGGGCTGAAGCCCATGCTACTTTTTTGGTTATTCCTTTCCTTGATATTTTCTCAGTTCCGAGGGAACTGGTGGTGAGACACCAGGGGGTGGACCATGCCGGAAGCTTGGGTCTGGTGTGCCGCGGAACTGTCGTGGTACAAACGGAAATTCGTCGGTCAGGACGTAGTAATAGGTCCCTTCGGGGAATTCAGGAGTTGGACCAGTCCGGCCGTTGCATTCGTCCAGATCGCCAGATCCCGGCGAGTACTCAAAGTCTTCGACGAACATGCCGTCGAAGCGACCTTTGGGTCCATCCTTCCGTTTTCCCTGTCGCAATCGGTAACTGGATCGGAGACGTCGTGTGGTGCTTTTGAGATCGGTCGGGTCGCCTGGACATTCGGGGCCGTATATCGGAAAGCCGTCGGCTGCGTACCCTAACAGATGCATTGGGCTATCTGGCGTGATGACGGTCAGATTCCAGAGGAGACCGGTTGGCAATCCGTGATAGTGATAAGCTCCTCGCCCCTGGGTGTGTGCTCGATTGCAATCAATACCTAATGCCACCGAGTTTGTCGGGTGCAAGACTTCGAATTGCCAGCCGCTATGACCGTCGGCATTCCAGAAGGGCCCGGAAGGGTCGAACGGCACGCCATTCACAGCGACACCAAACAACCACATCAACAGCGGAACCGGCTTCTCTGCCGCCACGGGAGTGAGCGGCATTTCCAACTTGTGTTTTTGCGGTCGCAGCGGAACCGGGTCGTGCCAGTTGGGAAAATCGCCACTTGCATGATCGGGAAGGCCGTTGGCGGTAACGAATCGTTTTCCGTCTTCCGTCGTGATGGCAATCTCTGACGAGCCATGTTTTCCTGAGTCAGCGAACAGCCAGGTCGTTGCTGCTGCCGTGGTGGGGATGGCAATCGCACCTGTCATCAGTGTTCGGCGGGTTAATTTCATGTGTCGATTTCCGGCGAGTTGTCGTGACGTTGCATGCCCAACAGCTTGGCACTGCATGCGAATCAAATTGATTGTAATCGCTCAGGAGTCGTGAGTCCGCGATACTTCATAAAGATTTGTTTAACACCAACGACAACAACTGCCATCCGCGAAGGAACAAAGCTCTCATGAAGAGACCTTCACTGAAGTCCGTCGATATTTTCGATTGAGGCGGGGCGATTGATTTGTCGGCGGACAACGGTCTCGGCATGATCTGGATTCTCTTGAAAACCGCTAATTTTCACGCGGGGTCCAAGTCTCATTTGCAGCGTATCAAGGAACACAACTCAAGTCCTCACAGGTAAGGCAGAGACCTTCGGACGGGCGCTGACGGCAATCGGGAGGCCCGCGTTTCACGGATGCGCAGTCACCTGGTTACCGCAACTTCACTGAGATACGTTTCCAGCCAGTTTGCCGAACGTTCGTAGGTCTGTTCCGAAAATGAATGTCCCTGGTGATGATTCAGAAGTCCCAAACGAGGGGTGGCACGGTACAGACGATGGACGGGCATTGCGGCTGAGATCAAGGGCCAGCTTCGGTCTCCATCGGCGGCGCCGGGGCCGGTTTCGCCGCCGAGAATCAGGATCGCTCGAGGTGCGATCAGTGCAAGTAATTCATGATGGTTTCGCACAAACGTCTTTTCATGAATTTGTGGACCGAGATACCAGGTGGCGTCCCAGTTGGTGGAACCGAGTGCAGTGCCTCCTTCGCTGGCGACAGCCGCTTTGATCCGATCGTCGAATGCCGTGAGATATAAGACCTCTTTGGCTCCCAGGGAATGTCCGATGGCTCCGATTCGAGAGGGATCGACGTCGGGTTGGGCGACGAGGATGTCGGTTGCTCGCTGAGCGTCAAACAGCATTTTCCGCATCCCGAGTGATTGCGGATGTCGCTCGCGAAAGGTTTCAACAGCCTTCGGCAGGCTGGGTGCGTCCTGCCAGAGGAAGCAGCGGGGACAAATCACGACGAATCCTCGCTCGGCCAGTTTTGGGCCAAGAAACAAGGCGGGTCGACCACTCAGCCCGGCAATCTCATCAATGGACGCGGATGCGGTATGATGCAGAGCGACAATACCGGGCCGACCTTTTCCGGTGTCCTTTTTGACTGGTCTTAAGAGATAGGCTTCGACGTACAGATCGGGATTCTGTTCGCACTGGTAACGGATAAGATCTCGCGAGATTTCTCCAATTGTTTCATGCTTGAGAACCGTGATGTCAGTGTTGCTCGGGAAGGTGGGACTCGGGCCGAGGAACGTTTCCCACGCCAGCCGAATCTCTTTTCGACGTTCCTTCCAGTCGTTTAGCGATGCGATTGGTGTTCCGTCCGATTGCTCCAATAATGGCTGCATGGTGCCAACTGAAAATGACGACGGCTCACTAGGTGGCTGTTGGATTTCGTGCAGCCACGCGACGTCGTCGGCATTGGTATGCGTCACGAGCAGACTGAGAATCATCAACGTGAACATTGACCGAATCGTAAACCATTCCAGTATCTGCGATCGTCGCCTGAGAAGTTTGTCGGAGTTCATGAGTGATCCTCGTTTCATCAAGCATTTCAAACTGCGTCGCTCAAGGCACGGCGAAACTTTCTCGAGATCATTGAGTCTGCAAAGGACCTTCGCCTTCAGTTGCTGGAGGCATTACAGCCATAAGCCGATAGCTGAGCAAGGCGACGCTGCCGGAAACGATCATAAAACCATCGCTCAATGTACGAAGGATTTGAGACATATTCATTTTTTGAGTTCGTTACTCAGGGGCGTTTGTTTCATCGAGTCCAGTCACGCCGGGATCGATGAGCGTGTTCATTCTCACACAAATGCTTTCGTCGCCAGGCATGGTTTTTCGAACATCGCTTTTATACGGGCTGAACGTCAGCGGCGCGAACACCCTTTCAGCCGGATCAGCCCCCGCCAGGCTTGATCGAATTCCAAGCGAGGTTTTTCAAGTCTCGGTGTCGGCAAATGAGGAATCTGTCCCGCACAATCGGAAAATCAAAGACATTCTGAGAATCCTGCAAAGTCACCGAAAACCGCAGGGTTTTTAGCCAACCGTTCAAGAATTGCCGCTTCTGGAACTGGGACAAAACCGATTCATGGATTTAGTCCGATGCTCGCGCCTCGGGCGATTGTTTCTCAATGAGTTTTTGGCAGACGGGATCACGTCCGCAATTCAACACGTTGGCATTGCTTAACCATGACTGAACAACTGGCCCGATTCGACGTTTCCAAATCTTTCTGTGTCATGCTGCATGACGTCGCTCCGATTTATGCAGAGCACGTGGCGACGTTCACCAGATCGATGTCGCCGTTGATCGGGAACGTGATGTCAGCGGCGGTCGTCCCTTGCTGGGCGGGGGTTCCACTGGCGGATAAGGATCGCCCGTTTCTGGACCGAGTCCGTGATGAATACGCCAATATTCAATTGCACGGTTACGAGCATTTCCGGCCGGCGGGTGGCGGGCTCGTGTCGAAGATCGCTGATGGGAAGGATGAACTGAATGGGCTTGATCCGGCTGAGACCGACCGCAGGCTTGAAGCAGGGCAAGAGATCTTTACACGCTGGTTAGGTAGACCCGCACGAGGATTCATCGCTCCGACTTACAAGATTGGCTGTGCCACGCCCGATCGGTTGGCTCGGTTTGGGATCCATTACACCGTCGGTTATGGAAAAGTGACGTCGTCCACGGGCGAACAACTTCCGTTGGCCTCATGGGTCTGGGACGTATCGCCGATTCGGCTGCTCTGTCGCGCGGGATATCGATTGGGTGAATTTCAATATCGATTCTTCAAGCGAGCACTCCCCTGCGTCGTGCTGCATCCTCTCGATCTGGAGCGAGGGTTTCTGCCCCAGATCGAAAAGACGGTAAAAAAACTGCTCAACGCAGGAAGAACGCCAGTGCTGCCCGAATCTATCGGATTTGGGGCTCAGAATTCACAGGTTGAGGCATAACCAGTTGGCCCGCGACAAATGTCGCTCCACGCCATTGGGTCTTCGCGAGTCCCGCATGGGACAACAAAGCTCGCGTCGTGGCTGCCATGACGAAGATTCGTCCCAAAGGGGCCAAAGGGGCTGCGAGAACTGGAGCGCCCACCATTTGGAACATGACCAGGTCCAACGTGCATCTCAGGCTGAACGCGATCAAGAATCCCAACCCTGCACCATGCATCAGCCAGTGGAAGTTTCCGGTGCTGTACGCGTTGGTCAGGCCAAATATCATGGCTCCCAGTGGCAACGCAAACAGAATCGACATTCGCGCCACAGTGACCATCAACTGGACGGGGTTGAGTGTCCCCTTGAAGATGCGGCTCCATCCATTCCACGAATCACGAGCCGTTTGGTAGGCCTCGGTTTGGTAAAATCCCTTACCTTTGCCGACACCAACTCGCAGCCCGGATCGTTTCGCGAGGCGAGCGACTTGCAAGTCTTCACTGATTTGAGTCCGAACGGCTCCCCAGCCGCCGATTCGCTCGAACGGCTCGCGTTTGACAAGGATGAAGGCTCCGTTGGCGAACGCATCTGGCCAGCGAGGGTCTTCGATTCGTTCAGGGCGTAACCAGGCCACCAGTGCTTCTGAGCAGCAGGGGACCGCGACGCACTCGCGCAGCGAAGTCATCGTGTACCGAGCGGCGAGAGTAAAGAAATCGAGGTCTCGGCGAATCAATTCCGTGACTGTTGTCCGCAACGCCGAAGGATCTTCAAAAACACAATCCGCATCGGTGAAACAGATCACACTTCCTGACGCGACGGTTTGTCCAAGCGTCAGTGCGTTGGGCTTGCCAAACCAGCCAGGTGGCAAGCTTGAGACATGCATGACTCGCAGACGATCGCCAAATTCGATCGCTAATCGATCTAGGATCGCCGCAGTGTCGTCGGTGCTTCGGTCATTGACGGCAACAACCTCTAAACCGGGATAGTCCTGACGGAACAGTGACCGGATACACGATTCGATGCAATCGGTTTCGTTACGAGCCGCAACAATGACACTTAATTTGGGATAGTCATCGAGTCCTTGTTTTTGACCCAGTGGTCTCAGGTTCGACTGTTGCAGGCAGGCCCGGATAAAGACGACGATGATCGCAATCCATGCCGTAGCGATCATCCAGGCGATGACTGTCCACGGATCGAGTTCAATTGGGTACATTTCGCGAATTCCTTCGGTTTGTATCGATTACCTCGTACAGTCGAGGTATGGCGAGGAAAACCTAGGTCGCGGCAGGCGCAAGGCAAATCTTTAGGGAAATCCGTGAGACTTTCTCCAAATTCTCACGGTCAGCCTATGGACCTTGAGGATTGTTCCGCATTTAACGGGGGGCACCGTGGCTTGACCTCGTAATGGAGTCTGCCCCGTCCCAAATAACACGGACAAAATTGCTGAAATACGAGATGCCAGGGTTTGGCTGTGTTTGACAATGCCATGTCTTCCTGGAGCGATAACGTCTTCTGTGACTACGGCCTTACCGCCGACGGTAAAGCCTCGCCAACGTTTTCGCGAAATTCTGCTCCAAAACCAGATCTTCAGATGTCACTGTTTCCCGTTTATTGAATCGCAACGGTGCAGGTCGTATTGTTGGGATTAAACCTGTTCACAATTTTGAGGGGCCACTGAAGATGTCACGATACACGGCGACGTTCCTGGTGATTTTGTGCTGCGGATTCTTCAATCCAAGAATCGAGGGGGCAGACAAGAAAAATGTCGTCATGATTGTCGCCGATGACTTGGGATTGCAGCTTGGTTGTTACGGTGACCCGGTTGTGAAGACACCCAACATTGATCGACTCGCCGCCGAGGGAATTCGGTGTACCCGAGCCTATTGCACAACGGCGAGTTGCAGTCCAAGCCGATCGGTCATCCTCAGCGGGTTGCACAATCATGCCAACGGTCAGTTGGGATTGGCGCATAACGTTCATCATTTTGCCGGTTACGAGTCAGTTCGCTCGTTACCACTTTTGATGACGGCGGCAGGATATCGGACCTGTCGGATTGGTAAGTTGCATGTGGCACCTGAATACGTCGCGAAATTCGAATTTGCGCGAGACATCGGAATCCAGGGGGCTCGAAACCCGATTCAAATGGCTAAAAACGCGAAAGAATGGATCGAAGAGAAGGATTCGCGACCGTTCTTCTTGTATTTCTGCCCGACGGACCCTCATCGCGGACCTGGACCTGTCGATTACGCGAACCATAACGAGCAGCCCGATTTCTATGCCGGAGTGACTGCAGAAAAATATGACCCGGCCACAATCCGCGTCCCCGAATGGTTGCCGGATCGTCCGGAAGTGAGGCGAGACCTGGCGGAATACTACCAATCGATCTCACGGTTCGATGCCGGCATCGGAGCATTGATTCGATCGTTACACGAAACGAACCATTGGGAAGACACCCTGATTTTATTGCTCAGCGACAATGGCCCACCAATTCCCGGTGCGAAGACGACGCTTTATGAGCCAGGAATCCATCTGCCATTAATCGTCCGCAATCCAGATCTTTCTCGCCACGGCACATGTGATGCGCTGATTACCTGGGCCGATCTCGTTCCAACAATTCTGGAAATCTGCCAGATTCCCCTTCCGTCAGGCGTGACGGTACAAGCGGCGGAAAATCAGGGGCGAGAATCTGCCAAGGCAACAAAAGCAAAAACCACATATCCATTTCACGGTCGCTCGTTCTTGAAAGATCTTGCTGACGAGCATCCTGAAAATCCCAGGGACCTCTTTTTTTCGCATACGTTCCACGAAGTAACGATGTATTATCCGATGCGCGCAGTACGCAGTGGCCGCTACAAACTCATCTGGAATATTGCTCATCCACTCCCCTTCCCGTTTGCGCAGGATCTGTATCAGTCAGCGGTCTGGCAAGAGACGCTGAAACGAAAAGCTCCGGAAGAGCTGTACGGAATTCGCAGCGTCAAAACATTTTTGCAGCGGCCAGAATTTGAGCTTTACGATCTTGAAGCGGACCCTGGCGAGCGGACCAACCTGGCAACATCTGTCGAGCACTCATCCAAATTGAAGTCGTTGCAGGAAAGACTTCGTAACTTCCAAAAGGAAACGGGCGACCCCTGGTTATCAAAATGGGAATATGAGTGATCCGGCAGGGTCCGCCGAGCGTTACGGAGAAATGAAATGCCAAGACGCTTGTGGTGACAGGCTTGGAGCCGCAAGATGCATGCACGCCTGTCAGACACGACATTTCTACGAGCATCAAAGTTCATACTGCTTCGAGTTTGTTCACAGAAGGACACACAGTGGTCAGCACTCGGTTTCAAAAAGTTGCAGTACTTCTCTTGGTGGCTGCAGTTGGCGCGGGGAGCGTCGCGGTGTTGATCGACGGAGAGCCGTCGGGAATTTCCATAGTGACCGCGGCCGACACGGCGGGTGGGAAAGATTGGATACCTCCGGAAAATCCTGATCTGCAAACAATCCTCAACGAAGCCCAAGCCGATGCGAAAGCCAAGCGATATGAAATCGCGTTAGCGAAGCAGATCTGGTTCCATGAGAACGCGTTGAAGTTGAATCAAGGAATGGCTGGAGTTCGCCTTTCCTTTGCGCTTTCGAGCTGGGAAATCCTTGGAAGGGTTTACCCTCCGGCTCTGACGAAGCTTCAGGCCATACGAGACGGACTACAGGAACGAGCAATGAAGGGCGAAGATCTGATGAACGGATTTAGCGATCTGGCTGCCATCAACCGAACTCTCGGGGAAGATTTTCGAACGAGTGAAGCGTTTAAGGCACTCGACGCCCTGAATCCGAAGGCAGCCAGGATGGCGATTTTTTACGTGAAGCCGGCACTCGTCAAATCGAAGGACTATGAGTTGTATCTCAAGTACACCGATGTGAAGCGTGACTATTTGCAGATGAGGCAGCTTTACGAGCTCAATTTGCAGATGGCTGAAGAGAAGAAATTCGGGTCCAATCTTGCCGACTTCGCGAAAAAGTCATTCCGAAACGGAAGCACAACACTCGTGGCGATTCTGGCGGTTAGCGACCGGAAAGAAGAGGCTGCCGAGATCGCGACACTTGCGAAGAAACAGATTGACGATCCGGAATTCCATAAGGAACTCGATGCGGCACTCACAGGTACAGTCCCCAAGCCTTTCCCTTGAGATCCAATTGGACGAAGTTCCAGGATCCGAGACAAATTCACACAACCCGGGCTTTGTAACGGCGGGAACGGCAACCGAGCATAAGTCGATTACGGAGTCGCCCGTCCTCGCTTGAGACAATGACTTTCTGCAGATGGCTGTCGCACCGATTTCAAGAGATATGCGAGTCTATCTCGACTGGGCCGGGCTCGACACGTCGCGTGTCACTCGCCGACAACAAGGACGACAAACGAACCTGGAACAAAATTGCGGCGGCCTTGTGGCTGAGGTTGGCCTTCCGGCACAGGGACGGCTGTCGCTGCTGACAAATACAACCGATGAGTTTTCGGATCGATGGTCATCGTGCGAGCACCGGGTTGAGTTGGAATTGTCGCAACCGCGCCAAAAATCCCCGGTGCCGTTTCGCCGACGGCCGTGATCGTTCCGTCGCCGTTGGAGCTGAACGCCAACCCTTTGGTTGCATCGAAAACGCAACCATCAGAACCCTTGCCGATGTCGGCCGTTCCCAGGACTTTACCGCTGTTGGCATCCATCACCACCATTTTTTGGTTGCCGCAGGTGCTGAACAGTCGGCGATTTTTGGGATCAAAGCCCAGTCCGTTTGGACGAACTCCCGGTGCCAGTGGCCAGCGATTCAGGATCTTCAGGGACGCCGCATCAATTTCAGCGACTTCGCTGGTGCTCCGAAGGTTCACGAACACATGTCCCTTGCCATCCGCGACAGCCGCTTCGGGTTCTGCTTCAAACGTGATTGTGCCGACGACCTTGTCGTTTACCACGTCGATGACCGTGGCATCGTCAGTCTTATGGTTGAATGTAAAAACTCGCTTCGAGACCGCGTCATAAAGAATGGCATCGGGAACACCACGTGCCTCGATCTTCCCGGTGGCCTTCAATGTTTTCGTGTCGAACACAGTCACCGTGGAATCCATACCATTACTGGTGAAGCCTTTGTTAAGCTCGGGAACGATGGCGACCCCGTGAATTCCTGGAGTTTCAGGCAACTCACCCACCACAGCTTCCTTTTCAAGATCGATGACCACGACCCGATTGCCACGCGAGACGTAAAGTCGTCGAGCGTCTGAGTCAACGGTCAGGTAGTCCCATCCACCTTCACCTCCGACGGCGATTTTGTGAACCTTCCATTCGGACCTGGCAACAGCAGTCCCCGAGTCCTGAGACAACAACACTGTGCATGCGATCGCAAGAAAAGACATCGTGGAAATCATGTGACTTACTCTCTTTCGCAAAAAACCAGATCGAGCTAAACACGAGAGGGGAAAAGCGCAATAACAAACGCCTTGATGGAATTCTCTTCCTCGAACGGAATCACGGTCACGTCGGACTCCGTCAGATTATCGTGAGACGGAATGCCAATTGATATGCTGGCACCTAAAAGTAACGGTCTTGTCCGCTGATACGCGAGGTCTGGCGATGTTTCCTGGGGTCTTGGCACTATTAGAACGATCGTGGCGAGTTGATGCGCGAGCGTGGGGACAACACCTTATTCGCCTGGGGCTGGTGATCGGGATCTATTTCGCTCTATTGTTTGCGGTTTTCACCGGTGCCGGCTTCGGTGCGCCGGGCCTTCGCTTTCTGTTTTATATTGTGAATCTCAATCTCGTTTTCATCACGTTGACGGGTGTTTGCTTCTTTTCCACCGCAATTTCCGAGGAAAATGAAGAGGACACGCTAGGGCTGATGTTGATGGCAGGGATCAGTCCCGTCGGCATACTCCTGGGAAAATCGTTGGCCCGATTAACTCAGGTCCTACTGTTGATTGCCGTGCAATATCCATTCACATTGCTGGCTGTGACGATGGGCGGAGTCAACCCAATTCAAGTGCATTCCGTCTACGCGGCGATGTTTGCGTATGTTTTCATGCTGTCGGGGGTCGGTTTGTGCTGTTCGACGCTGAATTCTCGAAACCAAACGGCCGTATTATGGGCAGCGGTATTCGTGGCGATCTATTGCGTCCTACCGCCATTCATGATTCGACTCGTCCTGTTGCCAAACGGACGTACTCTGCAGATTCCTGAATTTGTGGCCTGGGTGGACGAATCGTGTATTTTCTATCAAGTGAATTCGATTCTCGCCTCGAACTTTCAGGAAACGATGATCAGCCGCCAGGTGATCAGCAACATGGTCATCGGAGTGTTAGGATATTTTCTGTCGGTGATCTTGTTTGGATTGGCCGTTCGAACACCGTCGCTCGAACCCACTTCACGCGGTCTGCTCGAGCAAACTCGTAGACGAATGCCGATTCATTCGCGAGGAAGGCCGAAGCTCAATCCATTCACGTGGAAGGATTTTCACTTTATCGGCGGCGGCACAACGGGCCTCGTGCTTCGCGCGACATTGATCGTCGTTTCTTACTTCGTCGTGTGTCACGTCACCGATCATCTGGGTGGTGGCTGGGATTGGGGACCACCTCACTGGGGCACAGCGACGGGGACATTTGTTTCGCTGATGATGTTTGCCGTTACGCTTGACGCCGGACAGATGATGTCACGCTGCTTGAACGAAGAAATTCGCGAGCAGACGTTCGGAAGCTTGCTCATGTTGCCGCATTCGACGCACAAGATTCTTTACAGCAAATTACTGGGTGTGTTTCTGGCCTGGTTACCCGGCCCTACGGCGATGGTTTTAGTATTGATGTTGACGGTTGAAGGTCTCAATTGTGCCCATGCATTTTGGGAATACCCAGGAGCAATGTTGCTGTTCGCCGTGCATTTCGTTCTGGTACCACATATCACCATGGTCGCAGCGTTATTTGTTCGCTGGGGGGGACTCGCGCTGGGGATTGGTACGGCGATCGCCGTCGCCTGTTTGTCATTCGTAACAATTTTCTGCTTTCGTCCAGGTGCAAACAGCGTCATTGTTTTTTTGCTGAGTTTTGCGATTCTCGCAGTCTGCCTGGCCTGTCATCTCGTGATCGTGCTGCTGGCAGATTCGTCAGCCACAAGATAGCGTCATTGCATCTCCAGAGTTGCCAGTGTGATCCCCTTTCTCGACAAAAAGTATCCACGACAAGCCGTGTTTGAATCGTGTTTCCGCATGGTTCGTGCGTCGACCGATCCCTGCCGGGTTTGATACAATATCGCTGAGCTTCCGCTTTGCCCGGTCTTCGACGGAGCGGTTCTCACGGGCAGTTTTCAATTCATCAACAAGGAGTTTACCACGATGATTCGACGGTTGAGTTTCTGGGCGGTTGTTGCATCTTTTGCGTTTGCGTCCGGATTGTTGACAGCAGACGACAAGGTTGTTCAGACGGAAGCAGAAAAGGGAGCGATTGCCGAAATCCGAAAGTCGGGTGGTCAAGTTATGGAGCTGGCACAGAATGATTCGCGGCTTGATGTCGCGTTTCATCTGGCAGATGGCAAGATCACAGACGAGCAACTCGTGCCATTGAAGAACCTGCCGAGGGTTGCTCAATTGAATCTTCGTGGTCGAGAAATCACGAATGCGGGACTCGTCAACCTGAAAGATTTAAAGGGACTGGTCAGGCTGCATCTGGAAAAAACCAAGATCACGGACGAGGGTCTGGAGCAACTTAAAGGTCTCGAAAACCTTGAGTATCTGAATCTTTATGGCACAGCGGTAACGGATGCCGGGCTAAAGCACCTGGAACCACTGAAAAAGCTGAAAAAACTTTATCTTTGGCAAACACAGGTGACAGATGCGGGAGTCGCCGGGCTGAAGGCGGCAATCCCCGAATTGCAGATCAATCGCGGTGTCGAGCCAGCGAAGCCCGTCGAGGAAAAGAAAGCGGAAGAACCAAAGCCCGAGGAAAAGAAGTAAGAAGGATCTCGAGATCGAGGTTCTATTACAGAAACCGACAGGCACGAGGGAACAGGTCGTTGAGCATTCCTGTTCCCTCGTAGCGGCTTTTCTTGTTTGCTCGACTCGTCTTAGAAGGGGCTCAGGCCAGCGAGTGTCGAAATCAGCATTCCGGCTGGTGTTGGTGCTTCCCCGCCAGTCCACATCGTAGCGATCCCTCCCCAAAGAACCGTGGCTGTCACAGCCATGAACAGGGCTGCGCCGGCGATCGGAGCGACGGCCATCAGTCCCCAAGCGGGTTCTTTCGGGCGGGCACGAACCTTAGGTGCGGGAAGCTCGTCTTCGCTCTCCGCCACCTCTTCAATTTCCGACGCCGACATTTCGGCTGCGCTGAAGACATCGTCAGACGCCTCAAAAACTTCGTCATCGGCGTCTTCAAACTCTTCGGCAGCGGCAAATTCGCCACTCAAGTCATTCGTGACCGCTGTATCGAGATCATCTGCAATGTCCAGGTCTTCGACTTCTGGCGGTTCGTCCATTTTGAACGTTTCGCTGAGTGACGGTCCGCGTGACGTTTTTTTCGATGGACCTTGCGAAACTTCAGTCTTGCCGAATGCGGGCGAATCGAGATCGCTGTCACTGATATTGAGTTCAACGGTTTTTTGAGGTTCCCCAAGGCTGACATCGAACCCTGAATCGTTTGGGGATTCGTCAGAGATATCCAGCGTCACCGTGCCGCTACCGTCCGAATCATCCGCACCTAAATTGGCGAAGTCGAAATCCTGACTGTCTGCTTCGCTCAGTGTTGCATCGGGTTCGTAGATGTTGTCTTCAACGGTGACGCCATTGTTGGAATGGGGTACCAGGCCGATGCCACTATCGGCATCGACGAGACTGATTCCGCTGTCGGCTCCGACAAGGCTGATTCCACTATCGGCATCGACAAGACTAATGCCGCTATCGGCACTTTCCAGGCTGATCCCGCTATCGGCTTCGACGAGGCTGATCCCGCTATCGGCATCCACAAGACTAATACCACTATCAGCACTTTCCAGACTGATCCCGCTGTCGGCATCGACAAGGCTGATCCCGCTATCGGCATCAATGGCATCGATTTCACTCTCGGTCGGCTGATCATTTGAGATATCGTTGAGCTTCGATGATCCTCTTGCAGAAAGGCTTTGAGAGTTTGGCGAAACAAGGACAACGTCACTGTCACTGGCATCCAGTCGAGCACCCGACGTTGCTATCGGATGTTCACCACTTGAAACCGTTGATGAAAGCTTGACGTCGCTATCGCTGTCGGGTGCAGTCGACAACGATGAGGTCAGTCGAACATCACTATCACTGTCACGATTTGCCGTTTGTGAGACGGCGATCGGACTATCGACAATCGGCGAAGGGACGTTAACGAGTTGAACATCGCTGTCGCTGTCAGTGAATGACGGCGATGAAGATGCCAGTCGAACATCACTATCACTGTCGCTCGTCATGTTCTTGATGTTTGGTCCGCCGATTGGGCTATCGACAATCGGTGATGGGACAGTGACAAGCTGAACGTCGCTGTCGCTTTCTTGAGGGGTCGTTACCAAACGAACGTCACTGTCACTTTTCTGCCCAAAATCTTCATCGGTGAAAACCGGCACTTCCCCCCCGCTGGAAGAAGTATTCGCCTGCTCGTTCAATGCCGCTTCGTCCAACTCGAGAAAGGATAGTTCGTCGTCGTTTTTTTGCAGTTGGCCATCGTCATCGAGCACGAGAAAAGGGATGCTTCCGGCAGAATCCGGTTGAAACAATTCCCCGGCCGCGCGAGGTTTCAACTTGCCATCTGCAACGAGAGCAACGAAATCGTCGCTGCGGTACTTGAAGGAACCCAAGTTTGCAAGCGCCTTCACAGCGCCCGAATCAACGAGTTCAGCCAGCGCTTCTTCATTGACTCCGAACAACTGGAATACTTCTTCGGCGGTGAGGAATTTCTTCTGTTCCATGGCTGTTTATTTTCCGACAACGATTTTTTTCGAGACCGTCATTCTGCATTCGGAAGGGGACCGCCCTCCCAATTCGATAATGTCTAACCTTATTCTACGCCAGCGAGTCAAACGAAAGTCCACTTGACTCAAGATTTAACACCAAGTGCTCTCAGGCATCGTAATCGTTTCAAACCGAACATCGGCCAAAATTCAGGGCCTGTTCCCAAAGCCTGACCTCTTCAAGATCGGCAAGTTAGGCAAAGCTTGATACAGGAACTGGCTGAATCTAGATATAAGTCCAATTTACCCCGCTTGCCAGTCAATTTTTGCCGGAGTTTCCAATTCGTTCGACATTGTCACGTCGTAAAGCCGTAGAATCCCGATTTCGCATGAACCGTGTCCGATGGATGCAGGAACATCGATTTGGTACAACTCCCTCTGGTTCGTGAGGTGGTTCGCGCAGGAGTCGCTTGATGTTCGATAACCTTGCGTGAGAGAGGTCAGGTTGACCAAAAATAGAATCCATCCCGTCGTTTTAAGGAAATTGGAACATGAGTGTGGCGATCTCCGCCGTGCATGCCAGAGAAATCCTGGACAGTCGCGGCAATCCGACCGTTGAGGTCGAAGTAGAACTCGAAGATGGTACCGTGGGGCGCGCTGCAGTCCCCAGCGGAGCCAGTACAGGCGCACATGAGGCCTGTGAATTGCGAGATACAAGCGACAAAAAACGCTATCTCGGTAAAGGGGTGCGACAAGCTGTCGAAAACGCGAACGAAACCCTGGCGGACGCAATTATCGACCTGAATGTGACGGATCAGGCGTTAATCGATAAAGCGCTGATCGACGCCGATGGAACTCCGAATAAGTCACGACTCGGTGCTAACTCGATCCTCGCGTGTTCGCTTGCATGTGCCCATGCTGCAGCCCGCGTCAGCTTTCTACCACTATTTCGCTATCTCGGTGGTGTTGGAGCGAACACATTGCCCGTACCACTGATGAACATTATCAATGGTGGCGCTCACGCGAACAACGCGATTGACCTGCAAGAGTTCATGATCGTTCCAGTTGGTTTCGACACGTTCCGAGAAGGTCTGCGGGCCGGTGTGGAAACGTTCCATCAATTGAAAAAAGTGCTTAATGATAAGGGAATGAGTACCGCGGTCGGCGACGAAGGGGGATTTGCTCCTAACCTCGAAAGTAACGAAGCCGCCATTCACGTCATCCTGACAGCAATTGAAGCCGCTGGTTACAAGCCGGGAGAACAGATCAAATTGGCACTCGATTGTGCCTCGACCGAGTTCTATGACTCAAAAACCGGCCTGTACGAGATGGATGGGAAGAAGATCAAGGTCGACGAATTGGTCGGAATCTGGAAGACCTGGTCCGAAAAATACCCCATCTGCTCGATCGAAGACGGTTGTGCAGAAGACGACTGGGATGGATGGAAGTTGCTGACGGATGCGATCGGTAGCAAAGTCCAGCTGGTTGGCGACGATTTGTTCGTGACAAATACCCGCCGCCTTCGAGAAGGAATCTCCAAAGGCATCGCGAACAGCATTCTCGTCAAGGTGAACCAGATCGGGACGTTGAGCGAAACGATTGACGCGGTTCAAACGGCTTACCGACACGGTTATACGGCTGTGATGAGCCATCGTTCCGGGGAAACGGAAGACACGACGATTGCAGATCTTGCGGTTGCGTTAAATACCGGACAGATCAAGACGGGATCTGCCAGCCGAACCGACCGGATCTGCAAATATAACCAGTTGTTGCGGATCGAAGAGATCCTCGGATCAGATGCCCGCTACGGCGGAACCCTCTAATCAACGATTGAGCTTCAAATGGAACCGCCGGATTCAAACGAATCCGGCGGTTCTGTTTCTTCATTTTAAGACGGGTCCGATTCGGTAGACAAGTCCCGTCAAAGTTCATGTCGATCCAGACACGTGACCTCAATTCGCCGAAGCAGTGGCGGCAGCTAAAGTGTCCAGGAACCCCTTGAGTTGCTTACTTCGAACGGGATGCTGCAGCTTTCGAACCGCCTTGGCTTCGATTTGTCGCACACGTTCCCGGGTGACTTTGAAGATACGTCCAACTTCTTCAAGTGTGTAAGTATATCCATCGCCCAGACCATATCTGAGCTTGATAATTTCACGTTCACGGTATGTCAGCGTCTTCAACACGACATCGATCTTGTCCTTCAGCATTTCTTGGGTCGCTGAATTGACAGGGCTTTCAGTATTGTCGTCTTCGATGAAATCACCAAAGTAACTGTCTTCACTTTCGCCCACGGGTCGATCAAGACTGATCGGATGTCGCGAGATCTTAAGGACTCGTCGCGTCTCTTCCAAACTGACACCTGCTGCTTCAGCGGTCTCTTCGATCGTTGGCTCGCGCCCCTTTTCCTGTAGAAGTCGCTTGCTGACTTTCCGAAGTTTGGACATCGTCTCAATCATATGCACCGGAATGCGGATTGTACGCGCCTGATCTGCGATGGCTCTCGTAATCGCCTGGCGAATCCACCATGTGGCATAGGTCGAAAACTTATAACCACGCCGGTATTCGTACTTGTCGACCGCCCGCATCAATCCCGTGTTACCTTCCTGAATCAGATCGAGAAAACTGAGTCCTCGGTTGCGATACTTCTTGGCAATCGAAACGACCAGTCGAAGATTCCCCCCTGAAAGTTCCCGCATTGACTGTTCATAGGCACTGAATCGATCACGGACATCATCGAGACGTTGACGAAGTGTCTGTGGAGTCTCGAGTGTCATGTGCATCAGGTCGAGCAGTTCTTTCTGCAGATTTGCACGTTCGTCCCGAGCGGATTTCAGATTCTTCATTCCGTCGATTTGACGCTGAAGCAAGTCCATTCGGTTTGAAATCTGTTCCAGCCGACGCATCGTCGGTTGCAATCGCTGGGTTCTGAGGCTCAGTTCTTCCAGCAAAGTCACCATCTTACGACGACGACTTTCCAACCGATTCTGTGTGGCCTTGACCTCAGCCGCAGACATACTACCTGAAATCATGTGTTCGAAATCTTCGACGCTCTTTTCGCGTAGAATTTCGAGAGTTCTCAGATTATGTGGCATCCGTCCAAGGATCTGGTTCTTTTCCAGACCTTCAGTCACAGAGACCTTAATGGTTCGGTCAAACGGAAGCTCGCCGCAGTTCACCTTTTTCAGGATATCGATCGACTGCTTCAGAGCATAATCGCTCTCGAGCAAGTGACGGCGGAATCGCTTCCGCGTGATCTCGATTTTCTTCGCAAGCGAAATTTCCTGCTCTCGTGTGAGCAGAGGAATCTCGCCCATTTGGGTCAAATACATCCGGACTGGATCGTCGATCTTTCTGGACTTATCGTCAGCTTTTTCATTCTTGACAGCTTTTGCCTTGCCAGCGCGACGCTTCATGAAGATCTCGGGCGTCATTGGCAGCTTTTCGTCAGCAACGATCTGCATGCCGAGTTCGTCGAGCGACATGAGAAGATTATCGAGCTTTTCTGGATTGACGGCTTCGTCTGGCAGGTACGCATTGACCTGAGAGAACGTCAAGAAACCTTGCTGCCGACCGGTTTCGATCAATTCGTTCAAACTCGAATCAAGTCTGTACACAGGCAACTCCTCGAAAGGATACTGAAATTCGTGTAAATTCTACCCTTGGTGGGAAGTGACTTGCCAATTTTTCAAGTCAGCTTCCATTCGACATCTTTATTTTGCAGTACGTTCTCGATGGAAACGGGCCGCTTGTTCCAATAAGTGGCGAGTTTCCGTTGTAAGCTTTGCCGTCTCTGACGGACGTTCGATCAGCAGGCTTTTGGAGGCCTGATTCGCGTCGATATTCCGTCGCCACCGAATCCGGTCGATGACGCGTCGTAACGCTTGCTCCGCAGTTTCCGTGCCCATTGTGCGAGCATCGGTCACAGATTTTGTGACGTTCCGATGACGAGCCTGCTCTTCAATCCAGACCAACAGTCGTTTCCACTGCAAACATTCCGTTCGTGAAAGTAAACGCTCGAACGTCGGCTCCACCCCTTCTTCCAGCATATCGAACCAAAGGGACAAGATTTCTTGCAGGGACTCTTGGCGAAGGTCATTCGTACCAATCTCTTTTCGAACGTGGTCAGTCAGGTGCGGATGTGTGAAAAGTATTTGAAGTAATTCGCACTCCAGCAGATCGTCTCCATTTGCAGTTCGCTGAAGTGAATCAACCGCTTGCTTGCGTTGCTGAAGCTCGTCGTCGTCGGATGGTCCGTTTGCACTGATTTTCCGTTCTGAAGCCCGCGATGTTTGACTCGTCTGTTGACCACGTAGTTGCTTAAGCCGACGTCGGACCTCCAGTTCGGTCAAACCCAGACGCTGCGGCAGCTTGCCCAGTAACAAATCTTCTTTGATCGTTCCAACAATTCCCGGCGACAAAGTCAGCAAATTCAGCATGCTGTCCAGAACCCGTTGACGCGCGTCAACAGTTGTCGTTCCGAATCGACTTAACATCAGGCGTAATTGATATTCAAACGCTTCCGGTGCCGCTTCAGCCAGCTCCAACAACGCATCCCCCCCACGTTGGTCGATATACTCATCCGGGTCCAGTCCATCAGGAACGGTGAGTATCCGCAGGTCAACTTCCTGGGCAAGAAATCGAGGGATCGCTTTTTCGGCGGCATTGATTCCTGCTTGATCACCGTCAAATACCAATACCACTTTTTGAGCCAGTCGCTTCAAAACCGTCACGTGTGATTCCGTCAGCGCTGTACCCAAAGTGGCGACGGCATTCACGATTCCCCCCTGATGTGCCTTCACGCAATCCGCATAGCCCTCCATGACGAGAACAGTTCCAGTCTTCTTAATGGCGTCCCGTGCGACGTCCAAGGCGTAACAAGTCCGACTTTTGGAAAAGACCGGCGTCTCGGAACTATTGAGATATTTCGCATCGGGCTTGCAGGTCGAGTCAGGTAGGATCCGTCCTCCAAACGCAACAGTTCTGCCACGTTCGTCGTGTATTGGAAACATCACGCGATCAACGAACTGATCGTAAAATCCGGCGCGACCCTCACGTTCCTTCGCCAACGAAGCCTTGACGAGCAATTCTGCGTCGAATCGTCCTTTGGCCCGCTGCAGCAGCCAGTCCCAGCTTTCTGGATGAAAACCAAGCTTAAATTTCGAAATCATCGCATGACTGAAACCACGACTCTGCAGATAATTTCTGGCACGCTCGGCAATCGCCGTCGAGAGCAGACACTGATGAAATTCATTTTCTGCCCAACCAAGAACATCGTAAAGATGCGGCTTTTCGGGCGATTCACCCGACCGTCGACTCAGCGTCGCAGGCATCTCCAGCCCCGCTCGGGAGGCCAGCATCTCTAATGTTTCGCGAAAATTCAGCGCATCCTGCTTCATCACGAACGAGAAGCAGTCGCCACCCTCCTGGCACGACCAGCACTTATAGGTCTGTCGCTCTGGATTGACGTCGAATGACGGTTTGTGATCGTCATGAAACGGACAGAGGCCCTTAAAAATGCGTCCGTGCGGATGCAGAGTTACGGTCTCGCCGATCAGTCGCACGATGTCCGTTCGCGAGCGAACCAGCTCTTTGAACTCGTCGGACGAACCACCAGCGACCATTGTCATCCGTAATTCCTTCTTTCTGATCTGCCGACCGATCTACGACGACCCGCAGGCAAATGATCGATCCCGACGAAAATCGAAAACGCGCAGCAACACTGATTGAAAGACGACAGAGCAAACGACTCAGGTTGCGTTGGAAATCGGAATTTCAAAAGCCAACATCGAGCCAGACTGACCTCACACCTCACCTGGTATCAATTACCGGTGCCGACTGTTAATCAGTGCGATGTCGGTTCAAACCGCTGTGGTCAAGACGTGGGCACGTCGGTGATGCGACCGAAACGAAGCGGAGAAGCGTCATATCTGTTCGGATTGTAACTGAGGAATGATGTCAGTCAAGGACCTCTAACAAAGATCGATAGATTAAGTCTTTATCGAAGACAGCCCGTTCCAATGACGTCATTAACTGACTTATCATTGTCGACATAAAACAAGACGCATTATTGAAGCCCGGACGCCCACTGAATTCGGCACCATCCACAATCGCCTTATTTTCCTCGGGATTGAATTTTTCCAATCAAGTCGTCCGAACTTTCATATTGATAATGCCAGATTTCGTCGCTCGGCAATTGAACCAGGATTGGTGTGCCACTTCTACCCGGTCGCGCAATATAAACGACCGATTTCGCGGCGAGTGGTCGGCCCTTTTCGTCCTGCTCGATTACCAACCCTCCTTCAGGAGTGAACTGTTCTGTTTCCTGGCTTGGTAACGTACCTCGGGTCCGCGTCCAGCCGATCAGACGACCGTCATCCGTATAACGGTATGTGTCTTTCCAGGTTTTTGGTGTCTGAATCAGCGGATCAGTGTAATTCCCGACGTCCGATCCACCATGATAGGTAACCGACCGAATCCTTTGCTGTTCATCATACTCACGCTCCTCGTTATCGAGGAAGTACCATGTGACAAAAGCGGGCGCCGACCATTCCGATCCATTATGAGCGAAGACGCCAATATCGACGCGGTTAGACTCCAGGTCACTTTCCGGCTGAATTTTTCGCCTCGGATGCCAGGCCACCGTCAACTCGGCGCGGCTGGCAGATTTATCCAACGGTTCAATCTTGATTAATGATTCGTCACCTCGCAACACAACCCACACATACCTCAATGGCTTTTTGTTCAAATCAATGCTGTCCCGAGCCGAGACGGTCATTCTCCGCTGGTATTGCGTCGACCGTCCGATGCGGGCAATTGCACACGGCGTATCAAACAGGTTTTCATGATAGGCACCCGCCTCAAAGTAGTCCGTTCCGACGACCGCTTGATCTTGCTTTTCAACACGAATTCGCACCACGGGTGGAATCGTCTCAACTGTCATCGCGTGTGTCGCGGTGACGATCTTCAGAGGATCAATCATCGTTGCGTCAAAGACAGAAGGATGAGCGACGCCGGTCAGGTAATCGTCCGGCTTTTCCACACGTCCATAATTGCTTCGAAAAATTTGCTGCAAAGTCGGTGCGATCCATCCTCGCTCAACAAGAAGCTTTTTCACCTCGGGCCGAAATGCAGCCAGCATACAGGCCAGCACATCCAGAAACGGCTGATCGCTATACGAAGACCCCTGGCTGATCAGAACATAAGGGGTGTTCGCCGGATAAACATCACCATACCCAAAACTCTTTCCATTATGACCTGGATCGTGGTCCATATGCTCCGGATAGACATACAGATGGTTCTGAAAGTATTGCGTCGTCAATGCCGCGATTGACGTCGGCTTGACGTAAGCCAATCTCGGATTGCTTCGCCAATACGGACCGCCCGCCATCGCCGTGGACGAATTTCCAATGACAACCCCCCCATGGAGAATTCGATTTTGCAGGCCATGCGGGATGTCTCCCCCTAATTCCGGCTGATACTCGATGCGATAAATCTGAGGAAATTGTTCGTATTTCAAGTTCGAATGGTCTTTGTCGCAGTTATCGTAAAGATCGCCGTAGTTACCGGCCGCCGTTTTTTCCGCGTGCCACTTCCATAATTTACGTCCGACCTCGCCGTGGTCCCTGATGATCGCTAACGTCTTGTTTGGCCCCTTCCAATTGAAAGTCGTCCTCACGAGATTTATCGACTCGTCCCAAACCGCATTCTCAGCACCGACTAAAGCGACACCTAACTTGAGTGACGCAGGTTTTGGTACGGGCGGTTCAAACGGCTTTTTTGCCTCGGCGATCAAATTCGCAAACTCAGCATGTTTTCGCACTCGCGCAATGTCAGGATCACGCTCCAGAAAAGTCACGTCGCGAAAGCCAAGTTCCTGCGCACGTTTGAGTGTTCTGATGCACTCGTCATCCTCACCTCGTTTTGCGTAAATCACTGCAAGCAGATAATTGGCCTTCGCCGAAAAAGGAGCGACTGCGACGGCCTCCTGGCCAGCCGCAAGAGCCTCATCCAGTTGATTGTTACGAGCATAGAGCATCGCTCGCAGCTGAAGAGGCTGACTCGCTTCCATGAGTGCCGGACGACGAAATACGCCGGGTTCGTACGCATCACATGCCTTCCGCCCGGAACTGGCGATTATCAAGGCGAGAATCGGCATGATTCGTTGTACAGTTTTCATCGGACTACACTCGCACAGAGAATCGTCGAACAATTCGAATAGACCACTCTTTCCCAAAAGTTGATTCTATCGCAGTAGAGGCCCGCTTTGATAATCACTCGTACTCCCCCGCACACATCTCCTGATCCAAGGATAGCAAAGTTGATGAAATCAAAAGTTCGTACTTTAAAGTCATGAATTAACGCAGACGCTGCCTCATGCGAGAATGTCCGTCACAACTCGTCCGTGTACGTCAGTAAGCCGATAGTCCCGTCCCGCGTGGCGGTACGTCAGCCGCTCGTGATCCAGTCCGAGCAAATGCAGAATTGTCGCATGTAAGTCGGGTATCGTCACTTTGTTCTCCTGCACATAATATCCAAATTCGTCTGTCTGCCCGTACGTCGCTCCACCCCGAATTCCGCCACCTGCCATCCAGACGCTGAACGCATGCGGGTGATGATCTCGACCATCCGTCCCCTGGGCAGCCGGCGTCCGACCAAACTCGGTCCCGAAGATCACAAGTGTGTCATCGAGCAGTCCACGCGATTTCAAATCCGTGATCAGTGCGGCAATCGGTTGATCAACCTTTTTTGCGTTCGTGGTGTGATTGTTTCTCAAGTCTCCGTGAGCATCCCAGTAATTGCGAGGGTAACTGAAATTCACTTGCACAAAACGGACTCCCGCTTCAAGGCATCGCCGTGCCAGCAGGCACTGTCTCGCATATTCGTCGGTTGGCTCGACGCCAACGCCGTATAACGCATGAGTTGCCGCTGTTTCACGACCAATATCCAACACCGACGGAGCTTCCGCCTGCATCCGGTAACTCATTTCGAATGACGCAATCCGGGCCTCCAGCCGCAGGTCATCACCCACTCGCGTCAGATGCTGCCGATTTCGCTTTGACAACAGATCCAACTGCAGACGCTGCAAGCTGGGATCGTCACCCGGGTCCAGGTTAGAGAGTTTCGTGGTTTTAAAGTCAGCGCTGCCGTCGCCAATACGCGTTCCTTGAAAACTGGCCGGAAGAAACGCCGAACCATAGTTCTGCGCCCCTCCATGATAGAGCGACGGGCTTAAGCTGAGAAAACCGGGTAGGTTCTGATTCTCTGTTCCCAGTCCATACAGCGTCCATGCTCCAAGGCTAGGACGCGCAAACACTCCGCTACCAGTGTTGATATTCAGCAACGCCGGTCCATGCGAGACCTGGTCACCACCATTCATTGAACGAATCACACAAATGTCATCGATACACGAGCCGACGTGAGGAAACAGTTCGCTCACCTCGATCCCGCTCTGGCCATATTGCTGAAACTTCCAGGGTGAGGCCAGCAGATTTCCGGTCGGAGCGAACTCGAACTTCGGCTTGGTGATCGGCAATGGCTGACCGTTCAACTCCATGAGTTTGGGTTTCGGGTCAAAGGTATCAACGTGCGAGACCCCGCCGTGCATAAACAGAAAGACCACGCGCTTCGCCCGAGGAACGAAATGAGATGGCTTCGGAACAAGCGGTCCAGCCGACAAGTGATCTCTTTCGGCCTTCACATTTGAAGACATCAGCCCCATTAAGGCGACGTGCCCGAATCCGCAGGCAGACTGCTTCAGCCATTGTCGTCGCGACCGATGGACATTCAGCGCATCCTGGAGAAAAGAGCACGCGCTGAAGCCCATGCTACGCTCTTGTCGTCGAGAAGGTTGATCATTCATGACAAGATCACTCCGTGTACAGAAATTCGTTTGAGCACAGCAATGTCTGGCAATAGCTTTGCCAAGCCGCTTGTGACCGTTTTTCCAGTGGGCGGGACTGACTCACCGTCGACGCCAGATACGCTTGAAGAAATTGCACCGCCTCGGCCGTTTCCTCGGAAGTCGGCATCCGACAAAAAGCGATTTGATGAGCACGCTCAATCCGCATTAAGTCGGTCGCGGTTGAGTCTGAAAACAACTGCTCCGCAAGTCCGTTCGCCTGCTCACGGACGAACGGACTGTTGAGCATGAACAATGATTGAGACGCCACTGTGGTTTCGTTGCGGACGGATGTCACGCCATTGGGATCGGCGGCGTCGAACAGCGCCATCACATCTGGCAGCATATTACGAACGATCGGCAGATAAAGGCTTCGTTTTGTAAACGTTGTGTAGATCGGATCATCTGCTGCAAGCCGATTCGGCATGATCATCGCGCCGATATTCTCTGCCTTGCTGACCATGTATTCCGCGCTTTCGTTCGTACCTGGCGCACGATCCAGCTTCCCGCTGACCGTCAGCATCGCATCCCGCAATTCCTCCGCAGAAAGGCGGCGACGCGGAAACGACGACAGCCAACGACGGTCCGGGTCAATCTGTTGAACAGCAGCCTCCGAAAAACCACTCTGCTGATAGGTATGCGAAAGGACCATCAGACGATGCATCGCTTTGATGCTCCAACCAGACTCAACGAACCGCGTTGCCAGCCAGTCAAGTAGCTCTGGATGCGTTGGCCGTTCTCCTCGTGTCCCGAAATTATCGCTCGTTGCAACCAGACCCCGACCAAAATGGTGCTGCCAGATCCGATTGACCATCACTCGAGAGGTTAGCGGGTTGTCCCGACTGGCAATCCATTGTGCCAGTTCTAACCGTCCGCTGTTTTCGCTGATCACGCTGGCTGGATTCCCGTCGGGTCTATTCGGTTCTGCCAACGCAGTGGAATCAGCGATGATCTGAATCACACCTCGTGGGACCGTATCACCCAGCGTAAAGCGATTACCGCGAAGATGAACCTTCAGATTACGAGGGAGCGTCTCCTGCGGTGCCATGACGATCAACGGCTCTTGACCATCCCCCTGAGGGACAGGAAATTCCCACCACATGGTGGCGTTGCGATTCTCGTTTTGAAACGGCTCAGTACTGCGAAAGATTCCCGCGAGTGCGTAATAGTCAGTCGTTCGGATTGCATCAAACTTATGATCATGACAGCGAGCACAAGCGAGCGTCAGCCCCAGCATCGCCCGCCCAGTTACGTCAATCTGGTCGTCGACGATATCCAGTCGTGACTGCTCCTTGTCTGTTTCCGCCAAGGCCTTGGGACCCACCATCAAAAACCCCGTGGCGATGATCCGACGTGTATTCGTTTCAACAGAATCTGTTTTTGGTAACAGATCACCAGCCAGTTGTTCGATCAGAAACTGGTCGTAAGGGAGATCGCGGTTGAATGCATCGATGACATAATTTCGATACCGCCAGGCAAATCGCATCACGGCATTCGCATCGTTGGCTGTCGATTCCGCATAACGAACAACATCCAGCCAGTGTCTCGCCCAACGTTCTCCATAATGTGGTGACGCCAGCAAGCGGTTGACAACCGTCTCAAAGGCCCTCGGAGAATCATCCACCAGAAACGCAGTCACCTCCTCGGGTGTTGGCGGCAGCCCGGTCAGGTCAAACGTGACACGTCGCAATAACGTCAATCTGTCAGCCGCAGGAGCAGGCGAAGCTCCCAACGACTCCAGCTTTGCTTGAATGAACTGATCGACGGGCGATTTCACCTGCGAATCATTTTTAACAACCGGGGGCTGAGGATCGCGAACAGGCTGATAAGCCCAAAAGCTTTTCTCTTGATCCGTGAATCGGGCACGTTGAGCGAACCGGCTGAGCGGCTTCAAGGTCATCCCATACTTCTCGGCCAGATGGCCTTCGATCCCCAATCGCTCACGATCACTCAGCGCCTGATTGTAGACGAGAACCTCACCCACGTCCCCCTGAATCGAACCAGCCCAACTGACCGCTTTTCCCAGATAAGTCCCGATATTCGTACGGTGTTGAATATCGGGAACCGTGTCGCGACCTTCTAGTGCTTCGCTGGCGGTACGTAACGCCGCCTCACCGTTGATAAACAGCCGCGTCGCACTTCGCATCGGGCCAGCCGATTTTGTCACCGTGAGTATGATTGATTTACCGTAGTAAGGCTTAAACGATCCAGCACCAAGCGACGCGTCGTGATTCCAGCCACCGGCAAAATGCAGGGCGTGATCCTCACCACGATTGATTTGAAGCAATGCCGCCAACGGCCGACCGGGATCACCGCCGGGATTCGCAGGATTCCCGATCCCCAGGATTCCATCAAACGGCGGCTGTGCTTCATGCGACTGAAGATTGATGACAACCGTCATCGAAAGCGCGGCATCGCCTTTGATGTCGACGGGACGATCCGGTGACGAGGCATATCCCGTCGAAGTTTCGAATCGAACGGCCGGACGCTTCATCAACGAACTCTGTTTGGCAAATTTGCCAGCCAGTCCGACTCCGTCCGCCCGTATCCCTTTTGTGACAGACACATCGCGACCATGACCACTTTGATCGGGCCAGACCTGAACCGGCTCGCCGTCATTCAGCAACAAGGAATCGGCCCGCAGCCATAACTGAAGTGACTGCGCTAATTCTCCGTCATTCGGTGAGACGATCGGAATCGATGTTGATCGCGCTTCACTAATGCTCGTAGCAACACCGCCCGGCCAGATCGCCCCCGTCTTGATCCATGCGGTCAAGTCCGCAATTTGATTCTCCGTCAATTTGCCATCGGGTGGCATTGCCAGCCCGTTCTGGTGTTTTACCGCATGGACCAGCAGACTCTCCTCCGGCTTCCCTGCGACGATCGCCGGCCCTGTTTCGCCCCCTCTCAACAAAAACTCCCTCGAATCAAGACGTAATCCCCCCTTTGCCTTCGCTTCGGCGTGACATTTGAAGCAACGTTCGATCAACAGCGGACGAATCTTGGATTCAAACAGCCGCTCGGCCTCGATCGTTTTTTCTTGTGCCGTCACCAGAACCGGAATGCCAATCAGGATCAGACAGGCAACGTGCGGTAAAGAACGCCAACTCATCGCCCTCACCTCATTCGATTAATGCTTCCGTTTGAAATCAAGAAAACCCTGCTCCACATCGGTGCGGACCAGCTGAACTTGCAACCGACGACCGACGTCGACCCCTTCATAACCGGTCACTAATCGCCCTTCGACCGGAGGATGAACGATTCGAACCCACGTCCCTTTTTGTGCATGACCTGTCACGATCGCATCAAACGTCCGGCCAACCTGCGATTCCAAAAGTAATGCGGCAGCCGATTTGCGGACCGCCCGCTCGACTTTCTTGGCCGCATCCTCCGCTTCCGTACAATGAGTTGCCAACCACTTCAATTCGGTATCGTCATACGGAATTGGCCCCTTCTGAAGCGCGGCTTTCAACAACCGCTGAGTAATCACATCGGGATAACGACGGTTCGGTGCTGTCGAATGAGCGTAGTCACCAACCGCCAGCCCAAAATGCTCCCCCGATCGATCGCCAGCCGCTTGAGCCACATATTCTCCTGGACCCAGCAGCTTGATCACACTCAGCGAAAGATCGGGAAATCGGAATGGGTCGTTCGCTTGAGCACTCACAAGAAAATCTTCCAGCGCCGTCGAACTCGGCAATCTTGGCAACTGGGTTCCCCATTCCGCAGCCAGTTCCACGATCCGGTCCCACCGCTTCGGCTTCGTGACAACCCGCCGTAACGACGGGGAGTGATGAGTCGCAAGAAACCGGGCCACCACTCCGTTGGCCGAAATCATAAAGTCAGCGATCAGATCTTTCGCCCGATTTCGACGGTCCATTTCCAGATCCGTCAAGACATTACCGGTGAACACGGGGCGAGTTTGAATCGTCTCCAATTCCAGAGCACCATAAGCATGCCTGACAGCTTTCAACTGCTGAGCCACTTCATCCTGCAAACGAATGTTCGCGTCGAGACCCGCAACAGCGGCAATCGCTGGCGGGATCGGACCTTGACCGTCGAGCCAACTGGCGACGCTGTTGTATGCCAGTTTCGCCCGGTTGCGCACTGTCGCTCGATAGATGTCCGACCGCTTCAGTCGGCCATCCGGATCGATCTCCATGTCGATCACGATAGCGAGTCGATCACACTCGTAATTCAGCGATGTCAGATCGGTCGACAGCTTTTCCGGCAACATCGAAAAGGTTTCGGCGACCGTGTAAACCGAAGTCGTGTTCTGCATCGCGTGTTGATCAATTGCCGAATGTTTCTTGACGATCGCGTCGACGTCGGCAATGGCCACGAGAATACGCACGACTCCGTCCGGCAACTGTTCTGCAACCGTTAACTGATCCAGGTCTCGTGAATCATCATTGTCGATGGAACACCACAGCAGGTCCCTGAGATCTCGAATGGAATCATCCGACGGCGTTGCCGGACCATGAATTCCATCGAGTTCAACAAGGGCCGGTGCCGGAAAATCAGGAGCCAGCCCCTTTTCCAGCATCATCCGATGAGCAATCCTCTGCAATCTCGCACGATGCTGACCATCAGCGGCATTCACAGACATCAAGGCTTCCTCGCAATTGTTTCAATTCCATTTCCAATACTCGACGTCGCACGATGAGATTGTCGGTTCTCGTCGTGTCAGCGTTCGGTCGAACCTCCGATTGTACGCATTGGCGGGAAGCTCCAGCCACGGCCTTCGGTTCACCATTTTCAACAAAGAGAGTCCGACCACCGCGAGCTGTCTGACCGAGTCGTGTCTGCCAGAGGATTTTCATCAATTTATTCTGGCAGACGGACAAAGGGAAAAGTAGCGTGCGACACGCCTTCGGATCGGCAGTCTTCTCATTAATGAACCATTTGATCAAGAATTCAGATTGCGTTCTCGCCACATCCATTCATCTGTTGATTGCGAAAGTTCGCGTCGGCAATCCGTTTTCATTGCGATTGCCTCGACAATCAAATCGAATCAACAAACCCACACAGACTCAATCGCTCTGCTTCTGTGAAAGGTGAAGCCGACAAACGTCGAGTACTTAGTTGTTAGACAGGTCTTGCATTAGCGAACGTCGTCCACGGCGTATGACGTCAATAATGACATCCCATCCAGCAACCATGCACACGATCATCGCGGGTTCAAGGATCATCCGGTAACGGTAGGATGGATACTCCACAACCGCTGTGAGAAATGACGTCCCTGAAATCGCACTGGTCAGAACCGCACCAAGCTTCCAGGTCCTCGGACTCAGCCACAAACCGCCAAGACCGACAAGTGCCAGAGTGCTCATCAATTCGATCCCCAGCAAGCGGCCTTCCCAGGCATTTTTCAGCCAGGCGTCACGAAATGTTTGACACGGCTGAACTTCCCATGAGAAGTCACCATCATCAGCAAGCTGAGCAAATTCGGGGAGCCCCTCGAAGAAAGTCATGGAACGAGAGTAGACCGACCGCCAGAAGTCGATTGATCGCCAGAGGAATCGAGCCAGGATCCTCGATGGATTACGCAGAACGGCCTCTTGCGACACCGATTTCATCAGTTCATCCGCTTCAACATCGGATAATCCTGATTCTGTCAACCGCGAAGAAACTGTCCAGTTATTATCCCAGGCTGAAACCCCTCCCCCCTTCAGAACCAATTCTTGCAACCGACGCGAAGCTTCCGTTTCGGGCAGCAGAGGAGGCGAAGGCTGGCCAGGCCCGAATGTCGTCAGCCATAATTCTCGCCCGATAAACACCGTCAGGGACGGCCGCTGAAAAAGAAGCTGGTTGCGAATCATCCACGGACCGAGCAACACCGATAACACACCGACCGTAACGAACGCACTGATGAACCGTTCTCGCAGTGATGAATTGAGTTTCCCAGGATGCAATAGCCAGAATGCCACAAACCACGCGGGAGCGAGCGCGGCGGCGACGGGGCGTAACAGCCATGTAAGACCCCAGATAAGGCCGGTCATGAAGGCATGCCGCACCGAAATCTTTTCACCAAGTAAGCTGATCGAAATCAGCGTGGCTGTGAAGCACAACGTAAAAAATGTCTCTGTCATGATTGTACTGGCATGACTCGCCCGCGCGGCGCTGATGACACACAGGATCAGCGAAAATACGGCCAGCCAGGGTCGACCTGTCACTCGCATCGTCCACCAGCCCGTCAAAGCCGACGTCAGCCACACCGCACAATACTGCAACGCAACGGCGACGAACCAGGCATGAGAACCACAACACGCTTGGATGAAGCCAATCGTCCACGGATACCCGGGTGTGCGGTACGCAACTGGGTCTCGGACCATCCAGATGTCTGCATTCGCCACCTGATTCGCCAGCACCCAGTAACCGCCTGCATCGGATGCCCGGACGGCGGGCGCCGCGGCACAAAACAGAGTCAACTTCGCGGCTTCAAGCAGAAGCAGAATCAGACACGCTGCGACTGCCAAACGAGAAACCGGGGTATTATCTTGTTCACGCCCGATCAATGACATCTCCAATAATTGATGGGCGTTTGCGTCACGAAACGGCGACGGGCATCTGGCAATGCAACTGACATCATCGGACTGAATGAATACGGTTCGGCCCTCGTGAATGTTGCAGAAAGTTCTTTCAAAATTCAATTCATGAGAGCATCGGAAACTTTCGCTCGACATGCGACAAGACGTGATGAATCATCGAATCACAGACAAATGATAAAATTCAGTCCTACGGGAATTGATGTCAGCCACCACACCGGCAAAACGAAGACCGTTTGAAATTGCGTCGCTCAGTTGATAATTTACTCTCGCGTGTTACCCAAGCGTTCAGATCAACAACAAAACCACCAGAATAAGTTCGGTCTTTAACGAGCGAAATTGCTCATTTCAGAATTCGAGCTGGCATCGCGGCTGGAAATTGGAGATTCGAATTCTGACAAACGATGGTCGTAACATTTGTCATCGTCAATTTTTAGAGAACGTCTGTTCGCGGTCCGGAAATGCACAACGGTTGTCGGTGAGCGATCCCACCAAGGTGCCGCGAAACGTCAACAAATCAAGACTTGAACGCGAAGCATTTGCTTTGATTTTCGGCAACGTGGTGATCGATACCCTCGAACTCACAGGCGATCAAACATGCAGCGATTCATACTCCCTTTGATGACGATCGCCTTTCTGGCCGGTCCGCTACAACCGTCCTCATTCGCCGGGATTCCCATTGTCTACGGACACGGCGAAAAAGTGGAAAAAATGGGGGAATTACCCGAAGGCGCTCGCGAGTCGATTGCTAAAGAGTTGGGTCAGGACGTTTCCGTCGGATTCCTGTACCGTTATGCGCACGTTTACCACATCGACTTCTGGACATGGGATGGTCAGCACGTGCTTTTCAACGGCAACCGTTACTGGAAAATGGAAGACGGCCAATGGCTCATGTCACTGGGCGAGTTACCTTCACAGAAATTCGGTAAACCTTACGCCTATCGATTTCCGCTCGGACTGATCATTTCGTTCGTGATCTTGGTCATGTTTGCGCTGCAGCCAATTGTTTCACCGAGCGACGAACAGACGTTTGCAAAAGTGGCAAAAGATCCAAGATACCTCGCGGCCGCAGATTCTGTGCTGCCGAATGATCGCGTGTCTCTTAACACCGACTATGACAACGACCGGTTTGATGCTGCAATTGCATCGCTGAAGGATGACGGGATTTCGGAGCACGTGGCTCGTAAGTACCTGAGAGTTCTTGTCAACGCAAAGTGTGCATATCGATCAACGCAGATCGACGAGGCTATTCGCACGATTCATTTGACCGAAAGCAGCCCCACGAATGAGCGCATTGCCTATTTAGAATGGTTGAGCGAGGCAATTCCCGAATCAGATGTGCGGCGCGAACTTGTTGTGCAGACGTTGCAGATCGCGCGGAAAAGCGCAACAGCGGAAACAGCGTCTTCCGAAGAAGTGATTAAGCACGATCTTCCAGCCTGACTGCACATGGAGCACCTCCGATGTCCGAGATCGACCTGAATGCCAAATTCCCCGAAATGCAGCCCGTGACCGCGATGCCAACACTCGGGACGATGTTTGGCATCGGATTAAAAATGTGGGGCTACCGCGACGAAGATGCCGAGACGGGTACCTATGTGAAAACGCAGTGTTTCTGTCTACTCGGGATTCCGATTTTCTCACTAAGTGCATTCCGGATTGCGAACTGGCAGGATGGAATCGTGCTGATCGGGCGCGAGCCTTTATCGCTCTTCGAAAAGACCTGGAATTTCGGCTTTGCCTGGATGTGCGTCATCTTGACGTCCCTTTCAATCTGGCTCTCCTACACGACCAGTTCCGAATACATCGCCCGGACGAAATTAGCAGACGCAGACAGTCTGGTCTCCGCAGGGAAGCTGGTGAGTGCCGCCGAGAAATACCAGTCCGTGTTTGCCGATCATCCTGGCCAGGCTGATCGTGCTGCAGAATCAATGAAGCAGTTGCTCAAGGAGCCAATTCGTCAAGCAACCCTCACAGATGCCGAACAACTTTTACGAATCGCCATCGAATTTCAGTGGAAACCCACATCGCTCGTCACAGCGAAGGATATCGAGGACTGTGGACGGGAACTCGTCGAGAAATCTGGTGACGCCGATCCAACCCCTGCGTTGTCCCTTCTGGACACCATCGCACCGATTGCCTCGAAGCCGGAATTGCTCGAGCCGATCCGCCTCCGGTTGCTACAAAATCTAAAGGAGCGTGAGCCAGAAAATCTCAAATGGGCAACACAACTGGCGGCGATTTATGAAGGTCGCGGCGAACCAGAAAAATGCCGTGAACTGCTGGAACCCCACCGGAAGCGCCTTGGTAAAACGGAAGGAGCTCGCATTCTCGGACAAATCGCCACGAGAAACGGTGACTACGATCAAGCGGTTGATTTATTATCGCCGTACGTCGCCGAACGATTGCCTCGACTGCGTGATGCCGAGAAGGCGTATCAAAGTGCAATTCAAAAGACCCAAGAGAACATCCTTGAATTATTTCGAAAGGGAAAAGCACCCGCAGATCTCTACCAGCGGGCCCGACGTGCGTCGCCTGCCGAACAACAAAGGATCATCGGTGATTATGTCGCGTCAAAATTGCAAGAGGACGTTGAAACCAGAAAGCGCCAGCAGCGGCTGATCACCGAAACCAGTCTTGTCCCTGTCGTCCTGGAACTCGGCATGGTGCGGTTGAACCGTGCTCAGGCGACCTCGGACCAGGATCTCCGGCGGCGTGAATTAGAAGAGGCAGAAAAAAACTTCCTCGCGATTCGCGGTACGGCCGGAGAGACCGATGTGTACCGCGTCTATCTTGGTCAAGTCTACTATTGGCTCGGACGGCCTGCAGACGGACGGAAACTGTTCGAAGAGCTTCTGGCATCACATAAGCGAGATTTTCAAACGCTCGTCAGTGTCAGCCAGACACTCTTTGACCTCGGAGCAATTTCAGAATCGCGCGCTCTTGCGGAAGAGGCGTACAACTCGGAGCACGACGAATCCAAGAAATTTTCGGCCGCTTCGATGCGCGCCATTGCGCCCCTTGACGAAGATGACCAACTGAAGTGGCTACATCGTTCCGACCCCTCTGATCCCGAAACACAGGCACTTTTGAATGACGCGCTCGCACGTCGTGCGATGACGGAACATCGCGATGATGATGCTGAAAAGTATTTGCGTAAATCGATCGAGGCACGCTCCAGACAAGCGGAGGACTTCGCATCGCTCAATAACGGTGCGCAAACAGTCTTCAGACTTTTTCAACTGACAGGCGATCGCGAGGATTTCAAAAAGGGTGTTAAAATGCTGGATCGAGCCGTGAAGCTCCGTCCGGGCGACGGCATCTTGTTATTAAATACAGCGAGGGCAGCCATCGAAAGCGCGTTGATGGAGATCATCGGCGACAGGATCGACCTGACCATCCTCAAACAGCGACCTCAATTAGAAAATCTTTCGTACCTTTATGACGATGAAGCCAGCTGGTTGCATGATGTCGAAACATTGAGTCAAAACGCAGAGATGAATAAAGCGGTTGACTATCTTGAACGGGCTGCCATCGTGGCACCAAAGAATCAAGCAGTCTACGAACGCATTCGATCAATCAATCTGTATCGGCACGATTCAGGTTCGTTACGAAAGCTGAAACAACGTCTTGATAACATCGAACTGGATTTCTCGGATGCTTTACGCCGAATTGCCGAGTATTCCAGTGGCGCCCTTGATGAAAAATACCTGGCAGATTTTGCGTCCACGAGCGAGCGTAGTGAGGAATTGATGCGCCTCACACGGAATCGACCGCCAGCGACAACGTTCGCTGTGGCGGCTGGCGGTTGGATCACAAATCAAATGGCACGAAGCCAGATGGGGATTCCAATTGATTTTGACGAACTCGTGCGCATCGCAGAAGAAGCACATGCCGTCGCCCCCTCCGCAAGAACCAGACAATATTTGTATTTGTCACTCATGTATCGCGCGAGCAATGATCTGGCTCAGACACAACCGACTTATGCTCAAATGTTGTCGCGAACACGTCGTTCACTTTCGCCGTCAGCGGTGATTGCAGCGGTCCTCACTCATCCTGGCGATCTGCGTCAGGCAGCGATTGAAAATTCAGACGTTGACCGTGCCGCAAAGCTGATCATCGAAGAACGAAATAAAATGCCCCACAGGGGTTATCCCTGGGACTGGGCCGTGCTCCAGGCCTTTGATGAAGAACAGGCGACTCGACTTTCCGATCTGATAAGACACGATGAATTCCGCCAGTTGATTGCTTCACTGTCCACAAAACTATCACCTGCCGACGCCGAGCGAGCGCTCAAAGAATACTGGACCAGTCTTATGGCGGGAAATCAGACAGAAGCGATCGACATCCTGAAAAATTACGCCGATCAAGGAATTCAACTTCCATTCGACCCATGATGGCTATGATGCGATGTCAACAACTGGTGATGCCGGCGAACGCCGTTAGGGATTGTTCCTTCGAGAAAACGGCGATTCCACCAAGACTCGTTCCACTGCTTGACGGTCTTCCGTCAGGCAGTGCCGAATTACGAAACGGGATTCAGCAAAGGGACAAGTCCAATACTTTTAAGATTGACTGTCATCGATTGTCTTCCTCGGACGGCCATAGAATCGAAATGTCGATTCGAGTCCAAGTCGCCCGCTGGCATTCGCACGATTGAGTGCTTGAACATCATTGCCCTGACGCTTGACGTGCTTTTCGAAGCGCGCCATCCAGATTCCCCTCAGTAATCGTCACTTTTCAACGACTGCTTGGACTTATCCCCTTATTCTGGTCACGATCCAGATCGAATACGAGTAGAGAATGCCCAATTACGGCATCCGGAGTACGATTGCGTAGCGCTGAATAGGCAACTTTTCCATTCGGGTTGTAGATACCCAACAATTGAACGGGACTGATCACCAGCAGTCCGCTCGTCGGGGGAGGCTCTTCACCCGACAAGAATGAAACCTTATCTCCAAGGTAATATTCTTCTTGATCCTGAGTTCCGAAGCCACAAAACCAGACTTTGCGACCTCCGTCAGGATCAGAATCAAGGTAATGCCTCAGCTGTTTCAATCCCTGCCCCCAGTCAACGTTACTGTCACTGATATCCAGATACGTCTTGTTTCGGGGAAAATTGATGTATGTCAAGTAGTCTGGATGGTAAGTTATTGAATGCAAGCCTGCCGCAGCAGCCGCGATCCAGTAAAGGATTAATAATCCCGGACGACCACGCCACACATTGCGGCACGCCAATAGAATCAGAAACGTATACGCGGGCAGGAAGTGCCGGAACCCGATGTTGATTTTGGCGTTCAAGATGAATAACAACCAGGCGATACAGGGAATGATCAATCCACACTCTTCCCAACGCAACGGAGTCCACCAGAGCATCAGCACCGATAAAGCAAAGATCAAGGCGATGCCGATTGGAACCTTATACGTCGCGACGACAGGGAAATAGTACCACCAGCCTTTCGTTCCGTACTCACCGAGAAGGTAGCACTCGTGGCCGATTCGTCCATGATCCATGCCGCTTTTAAACGCGCGAAGATAGGTTCCTCCAGGCAAATGCCAGTGAAGGAACGACATTCCACGTTCCTCGGGCCACGTTTTCTTCAGCGAGACAAGAGGCATCACTTCGTTGGCCGTCGATAACGCAATCGCGACTGCCGTGACGAGTCCGATCAGAGCAATTGCCCGTATTCGACCTGACAAGGCAGCTTTCCATTCCACCCAAGGTTCTTTTTTTAACCACGGATAGACGCCCCATCGCAGTCCGGCAGAGACGGCAATGACGCCGGGAAGAATAACAGCCGTATGCTTGATCGTCATTGCGATGCCCGTCGCCGTCCCCATTACGATCAAACGCGAAATGGAGGGCGATTCAAAGTACCGCCAAATAAAAAAACAGGCGATGACGATGCCAGTCACGGCGACAACATCAATCGTTCCGAGCGGTATATGGGCAGCAAAATTTGGCTCAAGGCTTAACAGTGTGACAGCCAGCCAGGCAGATCCCACACAATAAAGCTGGCGTAACCAGATGAAAACGGTCGCGATAAGACACTGAAACAGAACCGTGTTCCACAAGGCAATCCGAACGGCAATTGTCTCGGCTCTTCCTGCCACGTCATAAAGACGGTCATCATCGATATCACGCCCTTCAAGCAAGTTCGTGACGAGAACCGGAACGGCGATCAACGCTTCACCAATTGGCGGATCGTTACAACTCAAATCCTTTTTTGAAATGGTCCTGGCGAAGTAAGAAAGCCCCCGCGTGATATGATATTGAGCGTCGTAGGTTTCGCTGTGCGCCCGTGCGATCACGTAGGATCTTGGTGCAACGATCAAAACCGAAAACAACACTGCCGCGATAATTTGCCAATCGATCAAACCTGCAAAGGACCGTTGCGACTTCGCGCTCTCCATGAGAATTCCTCTAAGACGACATCGCCACACCCCGAAACAAACGCAACCACCAGGACACGATTCGCATATGGCACCAGTATCAACATCTCGGGTGCTGTAGAAGACGGCGGCGTCACGCATCGCGAACCGATTCCGATCCTAGAATGACGCTCTAACGCTGTCAATAACCTCAATTAGCCGTGTAACCACCTTCTCAAGCCAGTGAAAACGGCATCCGTGCGTCTCTCGGGGACAAAGCGTTTTTGATGTTTGCGTGACGCAGATCAATGGCGAGTACGTTGTCACCTGAAACAACTGCGCCGCACGAATTTGAAAGCCAATTTCGCATCAAACAAGGTTGTCGCTTTAGCTGTTTACAGCACGGGATCAATAAGTCCTGACTGCAATTTGCTTAAAACTTCTTCTATGTCCAAGGAGGGCGTGCATGAGGCACAAGGATGAATCGATGTTCACTCGCGAGAGGAATCTAATGTTGTCCGGCCGTGCGTTTTAACAATGAAACAACCGGCGCTTTTTGGTTGTGCTTCGCCTGCTTCAAGTGCCGCCTGACGAATGTATTCCGATTCACCATGCGATCGTAGAGGAGGATGGTACTGAACACGGGAAGATGGCAGAATGTCCCAAAAGAAAATCCTGGAACTCATTAATCTTTGAAGGGACCTTAATGAGCCGAATCATCAGGGAGTGACGAATATTCGATCAGGCTTGGTTAATTGAAACGCCAAAGCATTCCGCAAATGGCTGTTTCGCATACGGCGCACAGAAATGATTGCTGTTCTTACCCGGGAACAAGGAATTCGGGAGAACGAGTCGTCCGTGCCCCAAAATACTGCTCAGCCGGATCACATGGAAATGCGGGCCTTGCATGAGGGGCGATTCGATATTTCAAGGCCGCCTGAGAACTGACGCTTCTTTGCAACGAGTCCCTCAGTCGAGTATCACAATCACTTTGTCTTAGAAATCTCGCTTGCACTTCACTTCTTCAGGAAACCAAGCTATTTAAATTGAACGATCGTCCGCTTGTCGACGAAGGACAAAAGTTTCGATTGTCAGTCATTCAGAATCGAAGGGAGTTGATCAATGAGACGATTCGGCCGACACATCAACCATCGCTTGAGAACGCCTTTGCTTCACTTGGTTGCGATCAGCGGTGTCACAATCATCGGGACAAATTTCATTTGTTTTGGTGAAAGCGACCCTGTCAAGACGCCGCAGCAGACATCGACAGCGTCACATCAGCCTCAGGTAAAGGTTGACGATCGAACGCAACTGGAGGCATCGCTTCGCGGATTGGAATCGCAATACACGGAAAGCGAAGAAATCGCGCAAAATGCAGCACGCGAATATCGTGATGAGGCCGAGCGGGAATCGCCCAACGCAAAAGAATTGGCCAAGTTGAAGCAAGCCCTCGACGTCGCCGTCAGCACGTCGTTCAAGAATCAGCTACTGTTAGAGAAAACTCGACTGCAAATTGCCGAACGGGATCTGATCGATCAGCAAGCCAGGCATTCTCGACGTGAGTCATTGGCGGAAAAAATCATCGCACGTCGCGTCGCCGATCTCATGTACGGCGAGGACCTGGGATGGTTGATCGCCAGGAAAACAACGGACGCCGGTCACTCCCCTGAAACCGGAGACAGTCAACGTATCGGCGCAAACGACCACGAGTCGGCGATTAATCTGATACCGAATTTCACCACCCCGCAAGAACTGTTGAACTATCTCGAAAAAGTCAAAAGCGGCGATGACGACAAAATACTCATGCGGACATTCGCAGACTTAATGGATCAAGACGAACAGCATCGCTTTGCCGGAGTCTGTCTGCGAACCGCTTCCATGATCCAGTCGGCGTCCAAGTTTGTCTCAGGAATGAGCGCGCTGTCACCCGATGGTCAAAACGCTGAGTTGATTCGGGTTGGCCGCGAGCTGGAATCTCTCGTACAAGAAGCTCGATTGAGTAAACCTCCACGGCAGGCACAGGCCGCCTACGAGTCGATCTGTTTCTCGGAGATCAGCATATTCCAGTTGATGCTGAACTCTCAGGCAGCCGACTCACCAACACCGACGGTTGATGCTGGTGTTTACTCGGCAAAACTGCGAAAGGCAGCAGGAGTGCTTAAAGATCCCATACAATTCACCATCGATTTCGTGACTTTGATGAGTGACTTCGACAACAGCGACGAAAAAAAGGAATCCAGGAAAGCCAAGAAACCGTCACAGTGGGACATTAGTGTCGACGGCAATCGTGCCACGATCATCGATCGCTCCGGGGAAGCGGCCCCCACAGTAGGGACGATCGGCACGACAAATCGCATGGAACTGGTGAAAACCGGCGATACCTGGAAGATTTCAAGCATGATAACAGACGAGATGATTATTGAACTGCAACAAGGAATGAAGGCCAGCAAAAGTTCTGACAAGTCAGAGGTGCCCGCAAAATAAGGTGCATCCCCACCCGAAACGACGTAAGAAGAATGTGACCACGAATCACCCGACGCGGGCTTTGCGCGCAACCCAATCTTGAGAAGAGCTTGAACCGCAAAAAACCTGTGCGGGCTTTGCCCGCAACCCAATGGGGCGAGGCTCCTGCCGAGCCGCGGAGTCGATGCGTGTACCTACTTCACGGCTCGGAGGGAGCCTCGCCCTCCCACGAAAAATCTTCGCGGCGCGCGAAGAAACAAAACGTTAGTAGTACGAAAGACACGAAAAAAAGCGACGCGAGCCCGGGTGCGTCCAGCCCCCGAACTCTTGTTTTTTACAAACTCTTCGCGGCACACGAAGAATTCAATCGTTAGTGGTGCGAATATGGTGAATAAAATCATTCGAGGTTCGCTCACCCAACCATCACGTTCGGGCTTCCTGCACCCGGCAGACGTACTCGGCCGGGGTGCAATCCCGTTTTGCGTGATGCAATCTACGAGTTGTGGTCGTGATGAGTCAATTTCGCAAGTGTGTTATTCTTCTCGGCTGTTTTTCATTCGAGGATCGGATGGATTCGGCACACAGTTCCGCAGGGAGGCGGTTCAATGGGAGGGATTTCCGTGGACGGTCGGGACGGCAAGTTCATCAAGACGGTGGCAGAGATGCTCATTCGGTTTACGGGTGAGGTGTTTCCGAGGTTGGCTGAATGGGAGCGGCGTCTGAAAGCCGACCCGCAGGATCTGGAAGTCTTGGAACAGGAAGTCCAGCGGGAGTTCGCGCGAGGAGCCGGATTGTTGGTGGCCGGTTTGATCTCGGTCGTGATGCAGACGCCAGAATTTTCCGCCTCTGCCGAGCAGACGCGACAGGAGTATTCGGTCCCTCTGTCCAAAGGGCGTGAACGAAGGATGTCGATGCAGCTTCTGGGAGGCGTAATCATGTGGATCACCTCGCTTTACTGCGAACCGAGTCGGCGCCGGGGCAAGGGCGAGAATGAGGTCGAGGTTGTCTCGGGCCTGCACATCGAACAAGCGCAATTCGGTATGGCGAAAAAAATCTCGCCTGGGCTGGAGAGCATTGTGTCGCGGCAGTCGGCCCTCTGTCCGTCCTTTGAACTCGCCTGTGATGAACTGGATCGTCAGGGACTGTCGCTGGATCTGAAAGCCGTCCGCCGGATTGCTCAACAGTGAAGCGACAAACTATTGAAGCTACGAACTGCGGAACTCGCGTCATGGCGCGCCGGAACGTTGGCGTCCACGAACGAACTGGCTGGGAAGCGCGTCTCGATACAGATCGACGGAGGTCGCACAAAACTTAGAGGATTTCTGCGAACGGCGATTCCGCAGGTGGAAACGCGAGACGAAAACGGTTTGGTTGTGAGCGATGCTCCCGGACGTTCAAAACGCGTCGCGAAACGAACCTTTGATGGCGAATGGCGCGAACCGAAGCTAATGACGATCTTCATCCACAACGAAAAGGGACGGCTCGAGAAGAAAACGCAAATGACGATGGACGGCACGTTTGCGGGGCCCGATGCGATGGCCGAACTCGTCGCCATGCACTTGCATCGCTTGGGGGCGGCCAAGGCGCTCAGTCTTACATTTGTGAGCGATGGGGCGGTCTGGATCTGGGATCGCATCGATCAAATCGTGGCTCAGGCGGGAATTCCGAAGGAGGTCGCGATTCACCAGGTTCTCGACACGTGCCATGCCGTCCATCACGTTTCCTTGGCGCTGGCCGCTCTCGGCGTGACCATCGAGCAACGAATGCCTCTGTATCGCGATCTTCGCACCCGACTTCGCAACGGAGAATGGGAGTATGTCGTAAAGGAACTGCAGATATTTGCCGATGACGATCCGAACAATACGGATCTGCAAACAGAATTGAGTTATCTCCAACGCCACGGCGAAGCTGGCCGACTGAACTACGCTGACTTTCGCAGGCGCGGTCTGCCCTTGGGTAGCGGCGCGATTGAAAGCAGCATCCGCCGAGTCATCAATCAGCGATTGAAAGGAAACGGGATCTTCTGGCTCGAAGATCATGCAGAAGAAATGTTACAGCTGCGCGCACTGGTCATCAGCCGCCGCTGGGACGAACGAATTAAGCAGATGCGATCCTGGACTAAGAAAAACCACCTCACCGACTGGCGCTGGACACCTCGCCCGATGTCCTGCAAACTTGAATCGCAAATCTTGGACGCAAAAAACGCCCTATAATCATTGGTTTTTAGCTACGCAAAACGGGATTGCACCCCTCGGCCGGTTTTGATTTAATCACTCGGGGTACTGCTTCATTTCAATCGACGAGTACAACAAAAACAATCATTCGAAGCGGAGATCAACGACAATGTCAATCAGAAAGGTGATTGCGACAGGACTGACATTAGTCGTCATCACAGGTGCGACAGTCTGGTCTCAAACGAACGGACGACGACATGTTGCCACGCAAACACAGAAACTGAGTCTTGTTCCAGCAACCGAAGAACCGCCAACAACGAATCAGTCGACCATCGAACGTTCACAGGGGAACCTGCACGTTGAATCCAACGGTATCCCCAAACACCTGGTCGGTCGGTTTCCCAATCGAGGAAATCCGCACGCAATTCGTTCGCAGCGGTACAATTTTAACCTGCCTGAGAATCCGAAGCCGGCCGACAAGGTGACATCGATTTATTTTACGGGTCGCTTTGGCCCCCCGAACATGCCGTTCGGCGTCGCCTTGAACGGTGTTTTGTTCGATCCTGGAACCGCAGAGTTCTGGCAAGGAAATCGAGGAGGTGGTTGGAATTACGAAGCGCTGGGGGGTGCCGTCCCTTTGGGGATTGACGAAAATTTCGCCCATGTGCAACCGCAGGGAGCCTATCACTACCACGGAATACCCGATCTACTGCTTAAAGACCTCGGGTTTGACGCGTCTAAGCATTCACCCTTAGTGGGCTGGGCCGCTGATGGCTTTCCCATTTACTGCAAGACCGCTTATCGCGATCCCAAAGATCCGATGTCCGAGATTATGTCACTGCGGCCAAGCTTTCGTCTCAAGGAAGGGGACCGTCCCGGCGGTGAGTCGAGCCCGGGCGGCACCTATGATGGCACGTTCTTCGAGGACTACGAATATGCGGCTGGTTCTGGTGACCTCGACGAATGCAACGGTCGATTCTGTAAGACTCCGGAATTCCCGGATGGGACGTACGCATACTTCCTGACGACGCAATGGCCCGTCATTCCGCGTGCCTTCAAGGGACAACCTGTCAAACTAAGATAGGCGCACGTTTTGGCTCAGCGTCGACAAAAATATGGCTTGGTCACCAACCATTATCTTCGCCACGTCAGGCTCATTTTAAGTCCTCGGTGATCTTGCTGGAAACATCGAACGCTTCGTTAGGAACCTGACACGATGCTCGGACGATGCCGTTATCAGATGTTGCCTGGATCGTTCCTGCAACGCTTTGCAACTGGGTTGGAAGTTTTGACTCGAGTCCAAAGTCATTGATGAATTTTATGACTTGTTGAACTTGAGTATCAACGGCGGCTTTGAACACGTTCTTCACGGTTTCAAGATTTGTTTTTGCCGCATTGGGATCTTTGAAGTGAACACCCAGGTTCAGTTGAACCACATCAGTAAAGTCCGCCGAGACGCTCAGGCAATCATAGTTGACGGCTTGCAACTGCATCAGATTCCCCAATGATTTGTCCCCCTCGGAACTCACTGCGTAGACCAGATCGGCCGCTCCATCCACCCATTGAAATCGAGACGGGGATCGTTTCTCACTGGCCGAAGCAACGATCAAGTTTTCAGGGCCGACGACGAGCGTACGGTCATTGGGCTGGAACATGAAAACCGTTAACCCACTACCGGCTTTCCCGAGGGGCTTCGAGTAAAGCGTCTGGCTATTACCCGCTGTCGTTTTGGTGGTGTAGGTCGACATGCGACTTTTGATTTCAGGAGCAATCGCCGACTTCAGACGAATCACGGTGATCGAACTCAAAGGACCAATTGTTTCAACTGCACTACCGCTCGGAAGCCCCACGATCAATTGATCGATCTGCTCAGGATTGATTTGCTCTGAACCGGCAATCGCATCCAGATTTCCTTTGATCCCCTGAAACATGAGTACGGCATTCGGCTTTTTGCTGAAACGAACTTGCAGGATCGCCGTGGCGTCATTGGGGATCCATTCCGTATCCAGCGGAGCGACATTCGACAAAGCGGGAACAGACGAAGCAGCAACGGACGATGTCCCGTTGGTTCCTTTCCCATTCAGCATGAACCAGCCAAGACCGGCGGCCAAAAGGAGTCCTGTTGCTGCCAAGCCAATCAAAAGTGCCGGGGAAGCAGATTTTGAATTGCCTTTCCCCGCCTTGGATCGTGTTTTTTCTTTTGAGTTCTTAGCAGGTGTCTTACTTGATGTTTTTTCCAATGGTTTTGACTGACGCTTGGATTTCGGCTGGGGAAGATCGTCTTCCGAGTCCAAAGGATCTTCAAAGTCTTCGAGATTTTCGTCGAAGGAGCTTGGCCAATCAGAATCTGGCACGTCCGATTCCTCGGCACTCTCATCGTCTGCTACGGGAGCCGGCTTACGAGCAACAGGCTCGATCTTCGATTTGGAATCCTTTTTCTTTACGGGCTGTTCCGTTCCAGCAGGCTTTTGTTCAGCGGCCTTGCCGTCAGCACGCGAGCGTTTACTGGAAGTGTTTTCTTCGGGCTCACCTGGCGAAGGATCAACTTCAGCAACGAGAATGAAGGACTTGTTGCATTTGGGACAGACACATTTCTTTCCAAAGTAACTTGGGTCTTTAATCTTCAAAACCGCCTGACAGTGAGAGCACGCGGCACGTTGTACGCCCTGCATTTGTAAATCGCTCCAAATGAGAAACGGTCAGAAGATGAGATGCGGTCAGATAAAATGATCCCGCTGCGCGATGGTCGTGAAGTCACAAACCTACCAACTTAGACCGCCACTTTCCAGAAATGGAACTCTCCATGATCGCGAGAGCGAATCCTTGGGGTATCGCGCGGTAGCCATGACTGACCGCACCCTACACAGTTCTGTGCGTGCAGAATAACCGCATACGGTTCTTACCTTGGATCATGACGAGCGAACCGCTCTGCGGGATCAGGATGGATAATCTTCGAGTCAATTAAACATCGTCGAAGAAACGGGGATCATTTCGATAACGTCAGGATGTGCTGTCGTTGATCTTCCTTGTCGGGAGGACTCGAACAAAAGATACCGCCGGTACTTTGCGTGCCGTTCATGGCATGCCGACGAAAAGGTCCCAAGAAAACGCCACTTGTCAACAAGTATTCAGGCAAATATTCCCTTGTCTTCGCGACAACAGACTCAGGAACTGAATAATGTTTTCAATTCCTGATACTTGTGCATTTAAAGGCGTTTTCCCATCACGCGAATCACATGCTTTTCCTCGCGTTTCTGTTTCTTATCAGTCTGCTTGAGCTTCTCATCGCTTTCCGTATCAGATGAATCGTCGCGATTGATCAACTCGAATCCACCAGTTTCACTAATTTCAAAGACTTTGATTTCGCCTGTGGGAGGCAAATTTGAACTCAAGAGCCCATCTGAGATCCTTGACAATGAAGTGGGATTCTCGTTCCATACCGATACCATCGATTCAAGTCGCGACACTCTATGATGAGACTGGCTGATATCAGAGGAAAAATTCATTATCGACGGTACAGAGACCTTGATGCCAGTTCCAGATTTACCAAAGTATCGATGCCAACTGACAGACCATTTCTCCATTCCCGTCGCGTCGTGCTCACCGCGAATCCAAATAAAGACGCCCTGGATGACCTCGTTTTGTTTTGGGCGCGGATCGAGTTGCCAATCGTGATCACCGAACTTCGTCACGACGCCGTCCGACTCCTTCTCAATCCAGAACTGTGCATCAGTTCCAGAGTACTTCAAGACAACCGCTCGCATACCTGCTAATTCAAATCCTTCAACAAGCGGCGCATTCCATTCAATTTCAGCGGGCCGAATATTTAAGAATGGCGTCTTCACGAGTGAACAGATCGCAATCATAACTGCGATACCAAAGCCAAAAAGAACGAGACTTGAAAATGAGAACATATTGAATTTTGGTTTCGCAATCATCGTGTGTGCCTTTGCAACGAAGTGTGTTACAGACATTAAGCGAGTCATCTCGAATCTCACGTCAACTTGCGGGCTCTCCGCACAATCAAGCGACACTCTATAAATAAACGCTGTCCATCTGGCAGTGGATCAAAGAAATCTAGATAAAACTGGATTCCTGGGGCTCAACCGGTACCGTTCCGAACAAACGAACTGGGATACTTTCAATAACGTTAAGAATGACTGTCGTTGATGGTTGCTTTCGGGCGACCTCGGGGGCGAAATGGGGATTCGAGTCCGAGTTGATTTGCGGTTGCCTCTTGCCATGAGTCTGCGACGAAGGGGCTTCCTCGTCAAAGATTCGATCAGAAGACTAAAACGGTCTCACGCGAAGCCGCAAAGGAAAGAATTCAATTGTTTTGTCATCTTCGCGACTCCGCGCCTTCGCGTGAACCATTCTTCCTTACGTTCACAAATGCCCATCATTGACTTGTCAATTGACACATCAAATACAACGAAGCCGAATTGACCCAAAGTATCCGACTTTTGGATGTTTTCGTCACGGTAGCCTCGCCCTCCCGATGGGTTAGGGGCGAAGCCCGCGCCGTGCTGTTGATGGCATGCCAACGAGAAGATCCTCTTGTCTTCGTCTTCCGTCTGTGAATCGAATGGCACCATCAAAACATGCTTCACGCGGTACGGACCACATCAAATAAGAAGATTGCAATGTGATACGACTCATCGGCGCATGGTCATCCTTGGTGGCGTCGCTGTTGGCTGATGCCGCACAAGGTTTCATTACAAAAATGGTATCTTTTTTTTCGCTGATTTCCTTGATCCGGTAGCAAATGTGCGGTGTTTAGTTTTTTAGTTACTGGAACGTTACTGCTGTATTCAGGAAATCCGATGAAGGAAATCGCCATCATTGTCTCTTTATGTTTTCTCTCGTTTAACATTGCAGAGCTGTGCGTAAGCTCTCGCGAGTTGTGTGATATGGTCCACGAAAATGCCGATGCCAATCGCCGCGCAGAGTTGAGCCACCTGCAATGGCAGCAGTTAGCCAGTCGACAGAAAGCCGCAGCAAAATCGTAACATCGTTGTAAAACGGATCGTCTCCCGCGCAGGAATTTTGCTAACCCAACCCTGTACCGTGACCGCGATCGTCGAAAAACTGATCCCGGGCAGTTCCACGTTTGAGTATGTGAGAAATCATGCCCCCCCCCGGCGCTTGGCGTGCTCTTCATGGCATGCCAATGAGCGTCTCCCAAGAAAACGAACGTTCTCCACGATTATTTGGAGTAACCCGATTACTTCGACGTTCTGCACGAACGGATAAAGGAATGTTGTCGGACACGGATTCTCAATAATGTCAGAATGTTCCTGACCGAATGACCAGTCTGACAACATGTTCTTTGTCTTCGTGGGACACCCGATAATAGCCCACCGCTTCAACGGTGGATCGACGGCACAAGCAATACCCCAGAGTCCCGACAGCGACGATACAAGATCGTTCGAAAACCACGCGAAGGCCAACAAAACAAAAGCAAATGGGTGCACCAACAAACGCCGATATCGATGAATCGAGACGATCGATCGTCCTTTTGAATCTGTCGTCCCGATGGGACTCGACGCAGTGTCGTTTTGCATTACGCCCCGTTGAAACGATGGGCTACTGTCGGGTGTCCCAGGGGGACAAAGAACAAATCGAAATCTTGTCGTTCCGGAATCGACACGTCGGTGGAACGCCGATCTTTTGAGTCCCCTTCTGTGAAAAACTCGCGGCTTCGAAACCGTCAACCTATCGTTTTTCGACGTCCGGAATGTTTCATCGAAAGCACGTTAAAACCTCTTCATGAATTCGAAAGCCTTCGTATTACCGAACGTACTGTGTCCCCAGTGATACTGTGTTCCCAGTGATCGCGATACAGTTGAAACTAAAACGAGGTTCGCGATGATCGCATGCGGTACGCATGCGGATCAGTAATACCGTTTGTTCCCATGACTCAAACATCCACGAAACTGTTCTCGACCACGAAAGCCATCTCATGCATGACGGATTGATACGAACCCTGGTGATCCTGGCCTTTGTTGGACTATCGACAATCAGCCACGGGGACGAGCCGAAACCGCCCGCCGGGTTTCGCCCCCTTTTTAATGGTCGAGATCTCACCGGCTGGCATGGTCTGAACCCTCACAATGTCGGGGCATTGACCGGCGAGCAAAAGGAAGCAAACCTCGCAAAACAGCGAGCCGAGTTTTCCAAGAACTGGGCCGTTGAAAATGGGGAACTCGTTAATGATGGACATGGTCCCTATGCGACGACAGACGACGAATACGGTGATATTGATTTCCTGATCGAATACAAAACCGTCCCGAAAGCCGATAGCGGGATCTATCTGCGCGGCACACCACAAGTCCAGATCTGGGACTGGAATCAGGTGTATGACTTGAAAGCCCCGACGCGGAAACCGCATCTAGGTTCCGGCGGACTCTTTAATAACACACCGGGCACCAGTGGACGTGATCCGCTTGTCCTGGCCGATCGTCCGTTTGGCGAATGGAACCAGCTTCGCATTCGTCAGGTCCAGAATCGGACCTGGGTCTGGCTGAACGATCAACTCGTTGTCGACAACGCGGTCATGGAGAATTACTACGATCGCAATCAGCCACTGGCAGCGAAAGGTCCTATCCACCTGCAGACTCATGGTGGCGAGATTCGCTGGCGTCACATTTATGTCCGCGACATCGGTCCCGAAGAAGCCGCACAGATTATTAAGGGTGCGGACGGCGAGACAAAAGGCCGGCTCGCCCGGGCGCTGACGTTGCATGCCTCGTTCGACACCGGACTCGATGCCGATTTTGCTCGCGGTGACAAAGCCTGTTATCTCCAGCAGGGAAAGGACCTCGTCCCCGCTGTCGCGACGGACGATGTCAAGCTTATCGCAGACGGGGGTCGTTTTGGTGGTGGCCTGCATTTCACGAAGAAGAACAATTTTCGTCCGGTTTATAAGGATGCCGGAACTCTGGGGTACAACGATCAGAACTGGAACACGTCCGTCTCGGTCTGGTTACGTCTGAATCCCGATCAGGATCTTGAGCCTGGCTATTGTGATCCCGTCCAGATTGTTGGCGACGATCTCAAAAAGGGGTTTATCTTCCTCGAGTGGTCCAAGGACGAAACGCCACGATTTTTCCGGTATGCAATTCGGCCGCTGTTTCATATCTGGAACCCGGACAACGTCCAGTGGGCCGACATTCCTTTCAACAAACGGCCCATGGTCCAGGTGGAACGGGCTCCCTTTTCGCGAGAGGCCTGGACGCACGCGGTGTTCTCTGTCGAGAATCTGAATAACAAGCGGAAGCCACCGATCGGGCGACTGCATCTGAACGGCAAATTGCAGGGGACCATTGAGAACTGGGACCTGTCGTTCGGCTGGGATCCTCAACGAGTGCTGCTAGTCCTTGGTGCGGCCTACGTCGGACATCTCGACGATCTGGCCGTTTTCGACCGGGCACTCACTGACAATGAAGTGAAACAACTCTACGAACTGAAGCAGGGTGTCCACGAATTGCGGTAATTGTAAGGATTGTCGTCATGGCGACGGGGGCGTGTGACGCCATAAGCGTCGAGTTGCGAATCCGCGCGGGCAATGGGAATCGCCCTCTGACAGCGTTCGGGCAACAAGCAGCCGGTCGAAAGGGGCATCGCGTATTGAAATGGCACTCGACTTTTCCCCGAAGGGGATATGGATACCAGCCCAGCGGCAAGCGAGTCTTCGAGCGCCGCCCTGGGTTGGGGTTGAGGGAATTGTTGGTGCCCTGAAAGGGGACGGGAACGCAATAATCGCGTTTCGATTCAAACAATGATGCGGCAATTGTGTGTTGCCGATTCCGTTGCCCTTACAGGGCAACTCCGTGAAGGATTTTTCGTCGGAAAAACGGCAATAACCGTGGAACGCCGTTATGGAAAATGCTCTCCAACGACCTTCTGTCGGTGGAAGCAGCGATTGGCCAGCGACACCGTTGGAACAATGGTGAAATGTCTTGCTCTCCGCCGACCCTCGCGCGTCGGTGGGAGCATCGACTTTCAAGCTAGTACTACTCGATAACCATCCGATTGAGCTAGATCAATAGCTCTTCAGTCGTTGCTTCCACTGACACAAGGTCAGTGGAGAGCTTGCCTTTTTGCGATAATGCTTGGTGGTAGCCGCTCAGTCGTTGCTTCCACCGACGCGAGGTCGGTGGAGAGCTTGAAGATTGAGAGTCGCCACCACACTTTTTCAAAATACCCCTGTTTTCCCGACGAAAAATCCTTCCGGCGTGCCTTACAGGGCAACGCCGTTTTTGTGAATGTGACCCAGGGCGGCGCTCGAGGACGAGCTTGCCGCTGGGCTGGTATCCGTTCCCCCTTCAGGGGAAAGAGTCGGATGGGATACCCGGACAAAGACAAGGTGTCAGGTACAATTGCAATTCAATTTTGGCCCCTCGCGCGTCACATTGATATTCAGCCACATGTTTTCTCGTTATTTGCCTTGAAAGAACACACTGATGAGTTCCTTGTACCACGTTATTGGTCTCTTGCCCTCTTTTTGTTAATTTGGACGCAATAAACCTGAATCTAGTTTTCAATCGGCAAGTGAGCTAGCGGACTGGTTGACAAGATGCCATTCTGAACGCAAGACCGATGACTTCCGTCCTCGCTCTAAAATTGCTAAAGCAGAAAGACAAAATCAACTATGAACACCCCTGTCGAACAACTTCAACCGACGAGAAGCCGTTTTGAGGGTCTCAGCCGCCGGGCAAGACTCGCGTTCATTCTGGTCGGGGCAGTCCTGGCTGGCGCGGCATTCATCTTCGTTGCTCAGCCTTGGGGACCTGGTCCAAACGGCCCATGGTCGGCAGCCGATCATGATCGCGATGGAATCGTCTATCGAAATGAGATGGAGTCGTTCGGTCGCTCGAAACCTCACCGTGACGTGAATCGACTTCTATTTCATTTCGATGCCGCGGATACAAACAAAGACGGTCAAGTCAATCAAGCAGAAATCGATGCCTACGGAAAAGATATCGGCAGCCGCGATCCCATCAATCACCCCAACGGAAGGTAATCTCCGTATGAGAGATGGGGGCAGAGCACGTTCGGTCCTGTGAGGTTTTTCGGCTGCCGAAGAACTGCGCACCAACCGATTTTTAACGCGGCAGTTTCGACGCAATTGCGCCTCGAGCTTAGAGCGTCGCATCAACAATTGAAGCACGCGGAATGACGAACATGCGGTGTCCGCAAGCTTGGAAAAAAGCACACCTTTTATTGTTCAGCTTTAAGAGCCTCAGCGACCAATTCAGCATTCAGAATGCTGTCACAAGCCAATCCCATGTCTCGATCATGCGGGACAAGCGGAAGAGATTGAACGAATTCGGAGACTAAGGATGGAGCGTGATCATATTCGAGTCGAAAATGTCCCTGTTTTTCGTCATAGGGAAAGTCATTGATGATGGATTCGACCTTGGCCCACTCAACAACGGTGACTTCTCGCGGATCGTCGGCCGTTGGCGTGGTCGATAATTCATCGCGCATAACGATTACAAGATCGGCCTTCGGCATGTAAATTGGGCAGGCGTCCGGCCAAACGATGGCGGTTCGCGCCGTCTTTTCCCCTTTCATGAACATGAAGCGTGGGACGAACAGGGTATCGCCAACAATGTTCTGTATCGCCGCACGGTTGAAGTTCCACCGCCAGACGCGTTCAAGGCCGTCCGTGGGGTAAACGTTAACCTCCGAACGATCGTTTCGCGAAAGCATGGCTCGATAACCAAATCGATTTCCAACATTCCATCCGCGAAGGAAGCCTTCTATCGAGAACGGACCTTCACCCATTCCGTCATATTGATAATCATCTACCGAAAGATTGAAGTTCGAGATGAAAGAAGCAACCTCTGGCGCGGCTTCGAGACCAAAGAAATGAGGGCGAAAATAATTGAGGTTGAACGCAACGCAATCTTCTTCTTCTCCTTCTTCTTCGCCAGATTCATAGTCGAAAGAGAAATAGACACCGGTGTCTTCGTTTTCGTAAAAAGCCTGGCCGTTATTGACTGTGAAATGCGGACGTCCGCTGAAGTATGAATCGAACTGATCTCTGGAAAGTGGCGTGGCGCCTGGCTTGAGAAACAGGTCATAGCTCATTTCTGTAAGTTCCTGCTGTTGGCAAGCTTTCAGGGTAACTTGCCCGGATTGAACGACGGGAATCCTATCAACGAGGAAAGACTTTGAATCACCGACGACTACAAGTCAAGTTGGCAGTCTCGTTCGACATCGATGACAACCTCGAGGACTCTGCCCGTATCAAATGCGGACAAAGGGTTCGGGCCGCGAGTTTACGAAGAACTGTTTTTTAAAGCCAACTTGCGACAATGGTTATGCGATTGACTGCGTCAGCGATTCGTCAGTTCCATGGAAACGTCGTGCGTTCCTCGCCGCGTTGAGGTCTATCGTCGGCAATGCGTCTGTTGAATCCGATGAAAAGCTGTGCTCTAGAGGCTGGTGAAATCACATAAAAATCGAGAGGAGAAATTCAGTTGGCCGGCCGCTGATACTACGAGAATGTGCATAGTCCGGCTTTAGAAACGAACGAAGCCGCTTTTTAAGAGCGGCTTCGTTCCACAGTTTTCAATTCGCCGAATCAGGCAGTAGTACGATGACGTCGGTACGCGTTGATGGCCAACCCGAATCCTCCGAGGCCTAGCAGGACGAACGAGGAAGGTTCGGGGACGGCAGGGGCTTGCGCGCCGAAGGCGACTTCGTTTAACCTGACCCTATCGCCACCGTAGTTATTCGCGATCTCCATTCGAACGTAGGAAGCCGTTGTCTCCGTGAAATCGAAAACTTGAGCGTTCACTGCGGTAGTATTAGTGGGTTTCGACGCTGTAAAACTGCCGAGCGTTGTTGCCCCGGTGAACGACGAGTTATCCGAGGCCAGCAGCGTAAAGTCTTTTAAGCTGAAATCGGCAGCAATTTCCGAAGGGCCCGCAATCGTCCACACGGCGAACGAGGAAATCGTATACGAGCCGCCGAGGGTAAAATCGATGTTGCCGGAAGTGTTGCCAGGAGCCGAACTCCAAATGGTGGAGACTTCAGAGACGCTCGTTGTGGCTGAGCTTGTGAAAGTGTCGAAGTCAGTCACGCCGCTGGTGTAGGTCGAGCTGAGGCCCGACTGGTCGATGATTCTCGTAATATCAAAAAGGACATTTGTATCGATGTCAGTCGCGACGGAGGTCGGATCAAGCATGACTAAACTACCGGCGTTGACCGACGGTGCGAGACCCAAGAGGGAAAAGAACAAAACCAATTTTCCAAGATACTTTTTCATCGATCTGTTTCCTGAATTGCTTTTGATTGAAACACAGATCCGCACCAAACTGATCATTTGGCAGCGGCAGCGCAGTGGTCCCCAAGCGAATTTTCGCAGAAAAAATACAACGAATTGAAGAACACTTCAACAGTCAATTCTTGTGCAAATCAGAAAATTCCCGCTCTTTTCACGCTTTACCGCGTGAGAATGCCACGAAGATCAATAAGGCTGGAAATGGCATTGTTAAGGTCTAGTTTTATGGTCTGATTGCCATGCGTACCTGGCCGCCTTCAAATGGGGGCAGGACTCACTTCCGTCGATTGGTAGCAAATTCCGGACGCGCAACCGGGGTCAGAAGCAACCTCCTCAGCCGGGGTTCACTACAAGAAATCGCTCGATTTCATTCACTTCAGTGGGAGACAACTGCCATGCGGCGGCACCGATCAATTGGCTGAGTTGCCCTGGCTTTCTGGCTCCCACGATCGCAGCGGTGACGGACGGCAGCCGCAATGTCCAAGCGATGGCCACTTCTCCCGGTGACTTGCCGTGCTTACCACCGATGCCGCGCAGCACTTCGACCAGGCGCAGGTTTCGTGAAAACAACGGCTCCTGAAATTGCTTGTTTTTTTCTCGACGCCAATCGTCGGCGGGGAGCGCCGCGTGCCGCTCCTTCGTCCAGGCCCCGGTGAGCAGCCCCGACTGCATTGGCGAATAGACGAGGACACCGATATTGTTCTTCTGGCAGTAAGGCAGCGTTTCGGCTTCGACCTCCCGACGCAGCATTGAATACGGGGGCTGCAATGAGGTGAACGAACCGTAGGGTGCCACCTGTTCCATTTGTGCCACACTGAAATTCGACACGCCGGCCCAGCGGATCTTCCCTTCCTGCTTGAGCTTCTGGACCGCCTGCCAACCCTCGTCGATGTCTTCCGGCGGCTCTGGCCAGTGAATCTGATACAAGTCGATAACGTCGACCTTCAAGCGGCGCAGGCTGTTTTCGCATTCGCGGCGGATGCTCTCCGCTTTCAGGCATTTGCCGACCTGCCGATTCTCATCCCAGACTCGTGCACACTTGGTGAAGACATACGGACGACGCTGGATCGGTATATCCGCCAGTGCCTTAGCCACGACTTCCTCGGAGTGTCCGAGTCCATAAACGGCTGCGGTATCAATCCAGTTGATGCCGCAATCGAGTGCTTCGTGAATGGAGGCGATGGAATCGGCGTCGTCCTGCGGGCCCCATCCGAAGGCCCAACCTCCTCCTCCAATCGCCCACGCACCGAATCCGATGGGTGTAATCGCCAGGTCCGAGTTTCCGAGGATTCTGGTCTGCATCAAGTCGCTCCGAAAAATCACATGCCGCCACCATTTCAGATCATGTTAGAGCACATTTCGTCTGGCTTGCAATTGAGTCCGTTTCTGATTTCTTCATCCATCGATTGGCCACTCCGTTCCCGGGAATAAGCCGCACTCCAGTTCCGTTGCCCTCTGCTGGCAATTCACGAAAACTCACCTCAAGACTCCTTCATCATTTTTATATATTTTTTTCACGACACACATATTGACCGTCGCCACTCGCATTTGTATTATTTTTGTCGTTCTTTTGATTTAAGAGGCGCAGAGGAGTTCAAGTCGGCTGGAAGTTGTCACGAGAGAGCGATCGCCAGAAGGATCAGGAAATTGATTTTTTCTTGTTCTGGCCTGCTTTCCACATTTTCCCATCTACTTTCTGAGCCGCTTCGGCCAACCGCGTCAGCGATTTTGTTCTTTGAAAACTCGGCATGAATTTAGCGCGGGCAGGCTGACCGGCACTGCAGAGGGTGATTCTGCGCGAACAGAACAAATACGTGCGTCATTCAGCGCGAGCCATGATTTCATGGCTTGATGAGTTTGATGTTGTGGAGAAGACGGTTTTTCGCACGGAGGCACAAAAGTCACGGAGAGGAATTGAAATACGGGAAATTCAGAGAATTGTTGCTGATTAATGAATTTGCAACATCCGCATTCCTTTGCGTTTCCTCGATAAAACGGGTTTCCGATCGAGACAATTCGAAAGTTGGAAAACCTGAAATTCATCGAACCTGATCGAACTGCGTCGAACTCGATCGAACTTGAGTGCGGTAGAAAAAGTGACGAAAAGCCTATGAATTACGAGGAATGGTCGAAGTCGATCGAACTTGATCGAACTTTGACACCAGTTTTCGAAGCGTCGCATCGCCTGGATCACGATGGGAGGTGAGGCTCCCGCCGAGTTGGTGGGTCGATGCGTGTACCTTCTTCTCGGTTCGGCGGGAGCCTCACCCTCCCGATCTCGTCGAACTCGTTCGAACTTGGACACCAAATTCTCGGTGGTGGAATTAGTGCAGAATTGAAGAGAACCACGAGTCCGAGGGCGGGCCGAAGCGGCAGAGAGTGGTTATGAGAAAGTAGAAAATTGACAATTCTGGAAGAGTCCGAGGGCTTACGCACCTCGGCT
>CAIULL010000071.1 GCA_903899985.1 uncultured Schlesneria sp. | reverse complement strand
CTTCGTGACCTTCTGTTAAAAAAATCTTCTCTTCCGTCCTGCCGTTTTCATGGTTCCAGGAAATCTGGTGTCAAAGTTCACCCGAGTTCGCGCGACTTCGACCATTCCTCATAATTCATAGGCTTTTGACAACCGCACCCGTTGTTTCCATCGCGAAAAAGTTCACCTGAGTTCGCCCGAGTTCACTCAAGTTCGACGTTCTTCGTGATTTCGCAAACGGATTTTGATCTTCGATTCATAGCGATTCCACAGATTCACGTTGAGTTCGATTCAGGATTTCAACCACGGATAACGCGGATGGGCACGGATAAATCCAAAAGATCGGACAACTTCTCTTTCGCCTCTTATCCGTGCCCATCCGCGCCATCCGTGGCTAAATTCTTCTCATCAACATTCGTGACACCTGCGACCGGATTGAAAATCACATCGTCGGAGGAATCTCCGTCGCCTCGTAGTATTCACATTTTATTTCTTCGCGCAGTGCGAAGATTTTCGGCGGGAGGGTGCGGCTCCCGCCGAACCGCGAAGCAGGTACACGCATCGACCCAGCGGCTCGGTGGTCACCTCGCCCTCCCATACTTTCGCGGCCAATGCACCCGCCAGGAAAAATGTCGTAAAAGTTCGCATGAGTTCGCGCGACTTCGACCATTCCTCGTGTTTTGTAGGGTTTGGCGGTGGTATTCATCGATTTTCCCCCCTCAAAAAGTTCGCGCGACTTCGACCGAGTTCGACCGAGTTCGACTCGACCGGGAGGGTGAGGCGGCTTTGCACGTTTAATCCAATTTTCTCACGAATAAAAGTGCAGTCAAAGGAATAAACGTGCATGCCAGATGCAGGGATAACGAAAAAGTGATGCGGGGTGGGTCAAAAATTATTTTGGCTAGCCGAATGGATGGCGAATTCTGTTAGCGGCCTCTTTGACGGTCATCCGCTTTTGCCACAAGCTTTCTAAGAGTTCCTGTGGCGGCTTCGCACCTCCCACTTCGCGAATCACCTCTCTTTTCCATGCTTGAAACTGTCGACGATCCTCTTTGATCGCCTGATTCTTTTCGTCGGCTATCTTCTGCTCCGCGTCGTATTTATCGGTCATCTTTCTGAGAAGGGCACCGAAGCTTTTTTTGGTAGTCGTCGGTGCGACATCCACAGTCTGTTCTGAGTCATGCATGTTTTGAGTTCCGAAGATTGCTCTTAGTCTCTCGATCGGAATTGGCACGGAAGACAGGCATTCGAACTCAGCGTTAGAGTCCGAGTTCGGAGACGAGAATCCAAGCGGCATTATCGTCTCCTTGCTGATGATCAACTGCGACATGTGATATTCCTCCTGCACTAATAAAATCGCGAACAAACTCGACCAGTTTTTCACGATCTTTAATTTCAAATAATTCAGCGTCTTTATTCCAATTGTCGCGTGACCTTTCCGCAAACAGTTCTTCAGTAAAGAGTGCAATGCCAATAACGCCATCTTTCCGTCGCCGGACGAGCATTGCACTTGCAGTCTTGGCCGTTTGAAGAATCACCGCGTTTATTGGAAACGGAAATACAAAACTCACTCTTGCAACTCCCAATTGACTACACACCGGGAGTCGTTACCATGTTAAATCTCACTTGCACATGGTTCTCCCGCAGAGAACAAAGAAATGAAGAAACGCCACGGATTCGAGTCCGTGGCGTTTCACATTGTCCATCATGGCAAGAAAATCACAATCCCGATTACTTGGCGCGAACGCGTGTGGATCAAAAATTATTTCGGCAATCAATTATCCCATTCGCAAATGAAGTTCGTGCGAGCCGATGAGTCATTCCAATTATCGTCTTCCAACGAGAAATGCAGCCAATGTTCCGAATCGCGATGGTTGTCGATGCGAGCAGATTTAATGAAGCGAGGGTCGATTTCTCGACCGGTCACCCAAAGCCACTTTCCTTCGGTTGCTTCATCCGATGCACCAATCCACCCTGAAGCCTTGTTTGCTCGGAAGAGCTTTTTAGCCCATTCGGCCTCTGCTTGAGTTTCAAGGCAAGCTAAGTGTCCGCCCATCATTTCGCACCGCCTCTTTGCGACGTTCCAAGTTACCGGTTCTTGGATCAATGCGTATGTGTGCCCGCCGAAATTGGCCGTATCCCTCGGTCGTGGGGCCGATCCCTCAACCTCAGACGATTGAAGAATTTCAATTGCCGCCTTGCACGCCACCGCCTTGTCGAAGTCTCCAGCTTTCGTGAATGCTTTAAGCTGTTCGCGATAAGTGGCGAGTCGCCTTGTCGCCGCCTTCTGTTTCGCCAGAAGAAACGCGGAGTCAGATGCCAGAATTTCGGCAGCGAAAGCCAACTCAGCCTTCTTGATGAATGGATCGGAGTCTAGTATCGCCTGTTGCGTTGGGGTTAATGGCACAGTCACTTTCGGCTCGTCATCTCCAGAAGCGAGTGGCCCAACTGCCACGCAAACGGCGCACGCAATGATCAGCATGCGAGACATTGCTTTAGTCGTCATGGCGAAATGGCTCTCGTTGGAATTAGGGAAAAGTCGCTTTGGATGTCCAAAAGACTACCGATACGACTCTCGACTATTCAAGCGGATGTCCAAATCTTGCTGTCTCGCACCCATCGCGGTAGAAATGAGCCTTGTCCAGACGAACGATTCAACAATACAATTCGCATATTCGCCGTTGGCGAAGAGTCCGCCCTACGTTTTCGTCTGGACAACGAACGGGGCGGATTTTTCGTTTTATGGCGGGGAGAAAGACGGATTCGATGTCGAAATTCAAAGCCGGGGACGTTGTGAAACTTAAATCAGGTGGCACGTCAATGACCGTGCAAGGCGACGGCACTACCGAAGGGTGGGTCTATTGCGAGTGGCTTTCAAGTGACGGCAAAAAGCAGGGATCACAGTTTCATCCAGATATGCTCGAACTCGCTCGCTCCTGATGCGTAACGCAAGCTGACGGAAATGCAGATTGATGAGACTCACCGTAATTGTCTTTCCACCCGCAACGCACATACGGAGTGTTCTCACTCGTATCTAGCACAGTCATTGGAGGACTGCCGGAATTCAAATATACCACATCGCCGATACCCGGCATCTGAACTGGCGAAGGATAGCTCAAGTCGGCTGGCTTCGGTTTTGTCTCTATGAGAATATTGTTCATGGTATCCTGTTCGTTGTATTGTCTGGACAGTGCGCGAATACCAAAAAACAAGCCCGAACACAATATGCGTTCGGGCTTCATGACTGAATTATGGTTTTCACTTATGAAAAAGCTGGCTCGATTCCGAGTTCGTGGAACGCTGAAATCAAGCAGCAGATGTTGTGACACAGGATTTTCGCCAAGACCTCGTTTTTCATGGCCACTTCCGTTTTCGACCGAACTGATCCACCGAACTTTGCCTTAACCATGCTGAAGGTCGATTCGACATTGCTTCGTTTGTGGTACGACTGCAAGAACTCTTCCCGGTACAGCGTGAAGAACGCGAATGCCTTGGCGAAGATCCCACCAGCCGCACCAGTAATTCCGGCCCTGAACGCGACATAGGCGTCTGCACCAATCGCGTTAATCGCGTTGATGTTTTCGACCGACGCGTATTGTTTGTCGGCTGAGACTTCACGAACGTCGAAATTCTCGTTGGTCTTCTTCAGTAAGCCTGGAAGGATCGGGCAATCGTTCGCGTTTCTTTCGTGAATCTCGACTGCGGTGATCACATTCGTCTTCACGCCGGTCGCGATGTGCGCCTTCACCCATGTGTGTTCTTGTCGAATCTTTCCATACTTGTGGTCGAACCATCGAACGAAATTTGATGACGTGAAGCCCGATGAATCCATCGCGAAATCGGTTTCGATTTCTTTGAGTGGCAAGCTGGCAGCAATGATCAGCTTCGTGAGAATCGGAGTCATCGCCTCATCTTCCAGTGCTGAACTGATGGCGTTGAAATGCGGCGTTCGTTCGAGGTATCCCCGCTCTTTGGCGTCGTCCAGGTCGCACATGAATCGACGTTGTGAGACGGTCGAATAAACCTTGAAGCACGCCATGAAGATGCAATCCGACACGGGAATCCGTGGTCGACCGCGACCGGGCTTCACTTCCGGTTCCTTGATCAGATCGCACAACCCGCGAAGCAACGTCTGGAAATGATCCTTCTCGCTCGTTTGCGCGGCGTTGTATTCTTTCCACTTCTGTGGATATGTTTTTCGCTTGGTCGTGATTGTCATTTCTTCCGTGACCGTTTCGCTTCCGTCTGCGTGCTGTTCTCGCTTGATCACAAACCGCACCGCGAAGATGTGTTTGCAGCATTGGCCGCGTTGCTCGAAGTCTGGACAAGAGCAGAATGGAGTTTGCTCGTCTGGACAGACCGTATATTTGCCGTTTCCGCTCTGGCTTGGAACTTGCCAGACTTTTCCTTTTTGCTCGACTTTGCAGACGGCAGCGATCATCGCCCCACGCTGTTCTCTTGCCTCGCACATGATATCCCGTTCTTATCGTTGCCACGTTCGTTGTTTTTTTGTACGCACATTAACTCAAACGAAGATGATGCCTTGACGGATCACAATCTGTGCGTACATTTAATCAAATGAGTAAAAATATTGGACGACCACCGAAGCCAGATGACGAACGCGCAGACGATCGACTGTTTGTCCGACTGCTCGCTGCCGAAAAAGCCTCATGGCAAGCGGCGGCTGACAAGGAAGGGCTGAAGCTGTCCGAATGGATTCGGAAACATCTCAACAAAATTGCTGAGCGACAGAACCGCGATTGATTTTCGACACCAATCTGCAAGAATAACGGCGGTCATGGTCGCAGGCACCATGACCGCATCCAAGATCAACGCGACGATCAATCCCTCCTACCGGATGGTCGCTGCCACATCTCATGCCTCCATTGGTCTGCAAGAGTGCGTCAATACTCTCTCGGTTTCTGAACTTGGTAAGCCCCGACACGTTGTCTTGACCTGTCGGGGCTTATTCTTTCATGGTCACGAATGTCTGTCAGACCCTGACAATGTCAGTGACGCAGAGCTAAATCAGCGGCATTGATCCTGGAACAACAGCGCGAAGGGCTGAAATAGCGAGTGTCGTCAACCCTTGGGGATGGGACAAGATTGCGATCTTGCGACCCAACGGGTCAGCAGTTCAAATAGCCAGGGTCGGAGGTCCTCCGGAAGCCCTGGTATCATCCATTGAACAAAACAAAAGGCCTGAAGGGCCGACAGTTCCCTCGGCACGATATCCACGATTATCGAAACGCGCCGGTGACAGAACGCGAACAGTCGGCCCTTCAGGCCTCGTTTCATTTACGTTGACCGATCACCAGGGCGTTCGGAGGACCTCCGACCCTGGCTATTTGAATGACCGGCCCGGTTGGGCCTGAAGAAACCTGATCTGTTTTCGGTGTGGCATCCTGCGCTCCACAATTAATGCCGTTGATTTAGTCGATAACCTTGCCGTGGGATTTTCACGAGAATCCCTCGCTTGACCATTTGTGAAAGCCGATTTCTAAACTGCGAGTTGTTTGGGTAACCGGAGATTTTGGAAATCGCATCGGCATTCATTGTTTTGTCGCCAATGGATTCCGCGATTGTTCTCTCGGAATCCGTCATGTCAGACATGTCAGTGACATTGTCACTGACATTCATCGATTGCCTGAGTGTTTCCAATATCTCGTGATTTGGTGAGAAGACCAATCCACCCCATCGGCATTCGGGTCCAGTCCCAAGGTGTAGACTTCCCAGTGCCATCGCGAGTCCCGCTGGAGGCTTCGATGAGGTAATTAGGTTGACTGGCAGTAGGCACACGCCTGTCTCAAATACCCACCTCACCAAGAATCCGTCCTGAAGCGTTAATTCATGAATCGCCCATGTTGCTTCTGAGACAGACGCGCCTCGGAAGATGATCGCCCTGATCAGCGTGTCATCTTTAATCCATTCCCTAGGGGCAAGAAAACCGATGATCTGGAATACGATCCCGATTGCACATTGGAGACGATTCTGGTCTGGACGTGGAAAGACAGGTTGCGTCACCTTCATGGATACCACTGACCAAAACGCAGATCGCCCCGAAAATGAAGAGCGGCGGAAGATCGTCAGGGTATGGCGATTTTGTCGGGAGCTAACCTACCCGCCGATTTGGCGGTAGTATGGGCAGAATATTGGCGAGAAGTCACGCCAGATGGGAGTCAGAAACAATCCAGTTCCTGAAAGATCATCCGATTAAACGTGCATGCCATTGAATAAAAATGCAGGGGCGAATAAACGTGCAAAGCCGGGTGAGGCTCGCGCCGAACCGCGAAGCAGGTACACGCATCGACTCACCGGCTCGGCAGTCACCTCGCCCTCCCATGCTGTCGCGGCCAATGCACCCGCCAGGAAAAATGTCGTAAAAGTTCGCGCGACTTCGCGCGACTTCGACCATTCCTCGTGTTTTGTAGGGTTTGGCAGCGGTATTCATCAATTTTCATCCTGAAAAAGTTCGCCAGAGTTCACCTGAGTTCGCGCGACTTCGAGCAAGTTCGACTGAGTTCCATCGACTTCGATCGACTTCGACGGAATCGGGATCGCCGTCCGACCGGGCAGTCGCCAAAACCAGCGACCACCCGCTTTTGTTTCTTTCCCTTTTCGACAGCCCAAAAGCAGGTACGCTTTACGCAGTGTGATCTCGCTCACTTCGATGGCTTTTGCTTCCTCCTTAATAATCGTCGAAAGAACATATCCGTCACTCAATCGAAGCTTCAGCCATTCGGCCGCACGCGATAATTCACTCAGCTCTTCTTCATCCATTGAGCTCGATTTCGGCGCTGTTGCCATCGCATGGAACTGTTCCGCTGTCAGCGAAACCGGTTCGGGTTCCCATTCGATCCGGTTATCCCGAATGGAAAAGCCAAACCCATCGGGTGTTTCGCAAAGGTTGGTGCCGACCGGTAACAACAGCCGTCGCTCAGGCTCGTCGATGTCGCGAACAACCATCCAGACCGAGCGAGCCGCATCCGCCAGCGCGCGAGGAATCGGCAGCCACGAACTCCGTTTTCCAATTCCCGAACTCGAAGGCTGTGCCAGGAACAGGATCGCTGTCCCCGAGCGGTTCGCCAGTTCTCGCAGTTTCGCAATCATCCCGCGTAATTTGATGTCACGTTGACCTTCAGGAATATCCAGGAAAACGGAGGCAGGATCGATGACGACGAGGCGGACCGGCTGGCCCATGTCCCGCAGTCCATCCAGGTAAGTCCCAAGCATATAAACGTCGCAATCCTCCCGGAAAGCCCATCGAGCGGCACAGAATTCCTCCTCGTCTTCCTTATCCAGATCCTCGCTCTGAACGCAGTGAACCCATTTTTCATCAGCACCCGCCGCGTCCAGTCGCACGCGGACGGTCCCCTCCAGGTCGTCCTGACCAATAAACAAGATCACCGAGCCACGCTGGCCGGGATCATCGCCGTGAGGACCTCCCAGCCCCTGAGTCACCCGAGCCGCAAGATCGAACGCCAGCAGACTTTTCCCCACGTTTCGTTCACCGATCAATAGCGACAACTGTCCTGCGGGAATCACCCCTTTCCAGACCCAACCCCTTGGCTTGGCCTTGATGTGAAACAAACACTTCAGATCCATGCGAAAACTCCTGTCAAAAACAACCACGAAACCGTCAAGGCAGAGAACAATTCCGCCGCCGGCTATCACTATTGCAATGTGTGTTGTGTGTGTCAAGATAAAAAGATAAAAAATAATGTCGCAATAAAGTGAGTTGTTATGTTTAGTGGTAAAAAGATGACGGGACGTGTGTCTTTGAGGTCGATGCGGTTTCGTTAAAGCGAAACGAAATCTCCGAAATCAACCTGCTTCCGGCCCGAATGAATAAACGACCAGATGCTGTCATACCTCTCCTCTGAAACTGTCAAAGTCTCCGTCAAAGGTAATCCTTCGCTCGAACATCAGTGAATGATGCTTGTTCGCTTCGACTACAATTCAGGAGGGGGCGGAACATCACGCTTTATCTCGAATTGGTTTGTTGAGACTCATTATTACTTTGATTTCCCGGATGAATTGGTGCCTGTCATGATTCGCCTTGGCCTTTGCTGCATGTTTCGTGACCAGCCCATCAAGTTCGTCACGACGACCGCGACAGCCATCAGCAAGATGAAACGGACAGACGCCCTCGCAAAACTGGGTCGGCTTTGTATGGAAAATGCCGACGCTCTGTTCGCGGCTCTCCAGTTCTGTGCCGGCAATGGGATTGGCTGTTTCCGCGTCAACAGTCAGATTCTTCCGATCAAGACGCATCCTGTTTGTGGCTATCAGGTTGGTGAATTGCCCGATGGTGACGAAATCGTCCGCCGCTTCAAAGAGTGCGGACAGCTCGCCCGGAAGCACACGTTGCGAACTTGCTTCCACCCCGATCAGTTCGTCGTGTTGAATTCACCACGCCCCGACGTCGTGGATAAGTCGGTCCTGGAACTGGAGTATCAAGGTGAAGTCGCCGAATGGATCGGGGCTGATGTCATCAATATCCATGGCGGCGGAGCTTATGGCGACAAATCAACGGCCCTGGCCGATTTCGCTCATAACCTGGACCGGCTTTCCGCGAGGGTCCGAAGCCGTCTAACGGTCGAAAACGATGACAAGACCTATACGCCCCAGGATCTACTTCCCCTCTGCAAGGCGACCGGTATCCCACTCGTCTATGACGTGCATCATCACCGCTGTCTTCCCGATGAACTCAGCATCGAACAGGCCACGAAGCAGGCACTGGCGACATGGAACCGGGAGCCTCTGTTCCATATTTCCAGCCCCATCGACGGCTGGGAAGGGCCAAAGCCGGAGCGTCATCACGACTTCATCGACGTCAAGGATTTCCCTGATTGCTGGCGGGGAAAGTCGATCACTGTCGAAGTTGAAGCGAAGGCCAAGGAGGCGGCAGTGACGAAGTTGCTGCAGGAGTTGAAGGATGGGGAAGCGGATTCTCCCTGGTTCGTTTATCTCCTGCGATGCGCCGACGGTTCGCTCTACACCGGAATCACGAATGACTTACCCCGTCGTTTGCAGCAGCACAATGCGGGATCGGCTTCACGCTATACCCGCAGCCGCTTACCCGTGGTCCTGGTCTATCACGAAGAACAGCCAAGCCGCAGTCAGGCACTCAAAAGAGAGCTTGCGATCAAGGGACTGTCGCGGCAGGAGAAAGAATCCTTGATAGAATCATTGATGAAGTCGAGCAAATGAAGGCTTCTAAAAGAAACCGATTGTGGTGGCTTTGAACGTCAAGTGCCTCAAGACCCGCTGAAACCGGTTCCTGGAGCTTTCGTTCGAGGAACCCGACCAGCTTTGGCGACGCTGACAATCTCAAGTTCCTCAAGACTGAATTGATTCCTCAGGTTGGGTGTCCGTTTCGCGGTAAAGGCTTCGAGTCTTAGAGGATGATCCTTTCACCGGAATGTCATCGCCACGACGGCAGTTTGCTGACTCTTCAATCGATAAAAAAGACAACCCCCAAGCAGCAAGGTCCTTCGGCCTTGAATGAGCGGTTTTTTGCTGACGACGGTCCGGTCATTGATCCGATGCCAGATCTCCTGCGTCGAAACTTACGATCGCACTGTCATTCAATGCCGCAACGCCTCGAATCGATTTCCCGTTGTTCAACTCATGGAGCAATCGAAGCCAACAGAACGGCGCATTCGCAATTTTTGAAGGGGATTACCGGACAAGCAAAAAGTGCGATTCAACTGCTTGATCGATATGAATCGCATGCTTTTGAGTCGTTTCCGTGCGTTGTATGAACGCGTGTAATGTATTCCCTCTTTTGATTTGCACTTCGGAACGAACATGCTCTAATTGTTGTGTACCATTCAATCGACTCTTTGATCATGCTCTCGTCGAATTGATCCTTGACTCCGAAATCTTGTATCAATTGTACGCTCATTATCCAAAGTCACTGGATCGTTTTCCTTGCTCGAACACGAACGCAGGACCGAAAATGGGCGAATCATTCGCCAAAAATGATTTGCGAAATCCGCTGACAGTGCCAGCGGTCGATCCCAGCGCAGACGTGCAGCAATCCGAACATTCGACCGGCGAGTTATTGTCCCTCGCCTCCCGCATTTTTCACGACGTCAATAATCGCCTTCTGGTCATTCAATTCGCGTGTGCAAAGTTACTCCGGGGGCTTTCAAGCGACGATTTGAACTACTCGACGCTGCTCGCCATCGAGGAAGCAAGGCAGCAGGCGACCGAGTTGACTCATCAGTTCCGCGATGCACAAAAGGCCAAGTTCGGAAAAACTCAGATTACTGACCTGAACGAACTGGTGCATCGTTGGGAACCACTGATCATGGGTGTGGCCCGTGAGAACGTGATTATCGAAGTCGATTTGTCATCCAAACCGGCCATCGTCAAGGTCTGTCACGAGACCCTCGAACGGATCCTGCTGCATCTTTGCTTGAGCTCACTTGCCATCATCGCTGATGGTGGTTGGCTCAACATCCACACCAGCCATACAGATTGTGAAAGAGCCGCCACGCCCGATTTGCCCGTTCCCATTCCTGCTGGTTCGGTGCGGCTCAGTATTTCCGATACGAGCTGTGCCGAGGCTGAATTAACGGGATCACGGGTCATTCCCAGCCACGAACCCTCGTTAACCGGCGTCAAGAACGCATCCCTGCGTCGTTCGACGTTCGAGGCTGTGCAAAACATCGTTCGCGATTCTGGTGGACAGATTTCAGTGACGACATCTGCCGACACCGGAACAAGAATCGATGTCTTCCTGCCAAAGCACCCTGCCATCGATCTTCCTTCGGCACCCGAGTTTGATCATCGGCAAGACGTGCCGGGAAGTGAGACCATCCTCCTCGTCGACGACGATACACGGGTGCGAAAATTCATCAAGTGCTCGCTCGAGTCTCATGGATATCGCGTGATTGAGGCAGACGATGGCCGTTCCGCCATGAGTAAGGCGGCTGAACATTCCGATTCTTTGCACCTTCTCGTGACAGACCTGCGGCTTGGTGGAATTTCCGGTCGTGAACTTGCAGACAGAATGAGACTGGACTATCCGGGATTACCCGTCATCTTCATGAGCGGACTTGCGAGTGCCGATTTAGACCTGGACGCCAGTTGTACGTTCCTTGAAAAGCCGTTCAAACCGGCGGAACTCATCACTGCAGTTCGGTTCCTGTTGCACGCCCGCCGATGCGCGGTGGGTTCTCATCTGCCTCTCAATAATAACTGAGAGAGATCCTCAATTTCGCAAGTGGCGCGACAATTGTTTCAAAAACAACACGGTCATCTCGTCGACAAAGTTTGAGTTTGTTTTTTGAAAGTTGTGTCGAGCTGATTGAATATCGATCGTGATTTCATTCTGATTTAGCGGGTATCCGGGCAATTAACAGTCGTTTTTATTACGGTAACTGCTGAGGTCAGAAGGACGCGTCCCGGCTGGTCGTGACTTCGTTCAAACTGGATTCCGCAATCCGAGCAAAGATATGACCATGAAAACGCCAAATTTGGCGGGTCCGACCGACCGCATCGCAGATATCCACCGCCAAATGCCGTTACGAATTGCGACCACGTATTTCGTGTTCAGTCTGTTCTGGATTCTTGTCACAGCAGGTTTGGGCTGGAGCAAGACCCGAAACGATCAGGGGCTCGCCACATTCTTTGTCAACCACCTGGGATATGTTCTGTTGACGACGGGTCTGATTTACTGGCTTTGTCGGCGTGGGTTCCGGCTTATCGACAATGCAAACTCTCTGATCCGTGCCGTAACGAATTCCACAACCGACGCTGTGTATGTGAAAGACATCAACGGGAACTACCTGTTCTGCAACGAGGCTGCCGCCACGTTAATCGGGACGACGTCCGGTGAAATGGTGGAACACAATGATACCCAGCTTTTTGAACCGGATAGCGCTCAAAAGGTGATGGACTGGGATCGAAAGATTATCGAAACCAAACAGAATTATACTTACGAACATGATCTTTCCGCAGGTGGCCGGACGCGAACCTTCTTGACAGCGAAATCCCCATGTCGTGACTCAAAAGGAAGTGTGATTGGCGTCGTTGGTATCTCCCGGGATATCACCGAACAGAAACGGGCAGAAGCTGACTTTAATGCGGCACAGGCTCGTTTGAACTTGACGATGGAATCGGTGCCGATCGTGGTTTGTTCATTCGCCACGCATCCAGATGGTCGCACCTCGATGCCTTATGCGAGTCCGCACTTTTCGAAGATTTACGGCTTGAAACCAGAGGATGTTGCTCATGATTTCACCCCCGCATTCGAACGGATCGTGGAAGAAGATCGTCCGAAAATGCGGGAATCCATCCGTCAATCCGCTGAAACGATGACACCGTGGCGCTGTGAATTTCGAGTTCAACATCCCGAGCGCGGGCTGCTTTGGGTGGAAGGTCATTCGATCCCGTCTCGTCAAAAAGACGGAACCATGATCTGGCATGGCTCTATTTCCGATATCACTGTTCGAAAGAGCGACGAAAAAAAGCTGGACGAGAGCTTTCGTCAAATGCAAATCAGTGAGAAACGTTTTCGTGAACTGGCAGATGCCATTCCCCAGATCGTCTGGGTTGCAGATCAGGAAGGCAAACTGACATACGTCAATGCCAAAGCAATCGATTATACAGGAATGCCTGTTGACGATTTACTGGGATCGGGTTGGTTTAACTTGATTCACCCGGACGATGCGACTCAGGCGATCGCTTCGTGGAAAGAAACGATTCGCACGCATCACTTCCTTTATGACGAACTGCGAATACGCCGGGCCGACGGCCAATACCGTTGGCACGTCGCCAGCACATTTCCGATTCGCAATCTGGCTGGTGACGTCGTCGAATGGTATAGCTCGGCGACCGATTTTGAGGAGCTGAAAAACGTTGAGCAGACGCTTCGTGAACAACATCGGTTGCTGAGAATCGTGATGAGCACGGCTCGCGTGAGCCCGATCGTGATCAACGACGCTTACGAATATGTGTTCGCGAATGAAGCGTACGCGCAACTCGTTAATCGTGAAATCAATCAGATCATTGGTCACAAAATGTCGGACGTGATTGCCGCCGGGTGGTCACAGATCAAGTCCAATCTGGATCGTGTTCTGGCAGGAGAAACTCTCGACTACGATGTCGTCTTACCCCCCATCCCTGGCACGCAGGCAAAACGGGTTTATCGAGCGATGTCCAAGCCACGGATGGACGAAACTGGTCATCCCATGGCCGTCACGGTGATTACAGACATCACCGAACTGAATGAGTCAAAAAGGATCATCAGTGAAAGTGAAGAACGTTACCGGCGCCTCGTCGAACTGCTGCCGGATGCCATCTACATAAACGTCGACAACAAGATTTCCTTCTGCAACTCCGCCTGCGCTCGCCTGTTCGGCGCAACTGATCCGAATCAACTGATCGGCAAAAGTCCTTTCGAACTGATTCCGCCACATGCGCATGAGCACGTTCGGAATCGAATGGCCACAATCTTCAAGACCAAAGAGCCGGCTCCTCCGCAGCGCCAGACGATGGTTCGACTCGATGGACGCGAAATTCCTGTCTATGTCTTTGCGACGTTGATCACGGACCATGGAGCGGAAGGGATTCTGGCTTGCTTCAATGATCTGACAGAACGCGAGCGGGCGACGGAAGTCCTTCATTCCGTATTGGGAAGCGTTGACGATGCCATTATTACCATCAACGAGCATGGTGTCATCCAGTTGACCAATCCCGCCACGGAACGAATATTCGGACATGCTGCCTCAGAAATGCTTGGCAAAAATCTCACGATGCTGATGCCTCCGCCGCACGACAAAGATCATACAAAATATATCGACAATTACGTGCGTACCGGAAAAGCGAAGGTGATTGGAATTGGTCGGCAGATTGACGGCAAACGCAAGGATGGCTCGATCTTTCCTATGGAGTTGACTGTCACCGAATTCCTGCTCAATGGTGAGCGGCATTTTACCGGTGTCATTCGAGACATCACCGAGCGGAAGCGACTGGAAGAGCAGTTCCGGCAGGCACAAAAAATGGAAGCGGTCGGACGACTGGCGGGTGGAGTCGCACATGATTTCAACAACCTGCTGACGGTGATCAACGGATACGCCAGTCAGATGCTGACAGACCTCCCTTCCGATTCTCCCGAACGGGAATCCGCTGCGGAAATCCTGGAAGCGGGCAATCGCGCCGCGAGTCTGACACAACAGTTGCTGGTACTCAGTCGAAAATCCATCGTCGAGCGAGTGCACGTTGACGTGAATGATATCGTTGAGAAAACTTCGAAGATGCTCCGGCGATTGATTGAGGAAAACATTCAATTGACGGTGGAATGTCATCCGAACACATCCCAGATCCTGGCCGCTCCCTGGCAAATTGAACAGGTTCTGATGAACCTTGTGATTAATGCTCGAGACGCGATGCCACAAGGGGGACAACTGACGGTTACGACACAAAATGTCACTGTAGGCACCGGCGACGCGATGATTTACTCTGATGTGAATCCTGGCCAGTATGTTGGTCTTTTTGTTTCCGACACGGGGCGCGGGATGTCAAAGGAGGTCCAGGACAAAATCTTCGAACCGTTTTTCACGACAAAGGGGATCGGCGAAGGGACTGGGCTTGGAATGTCGGTCGTGCATGGCATTGTCAAACAATGTGGCGGTGGCATCTCGATCCAAAGCGATCTGGACGTCGGAACCACGTTTAAGATTCTGTTTCCTGTTGCCGCAGAGGCTGCAAAAAACTCGAAACCAGGCGTTGTGACTCAGTCATCCGAGGGGCACGAAACGATCCTGCTGGTCGAAGACCAGGTCGCCGTCCGCAGGATCGCTCGCATTGCCCTGGAAGCAAAGGGCTACAATGTTCTCGAAGCCAGCATGGGACCAGAAGCAATTCGACTCGCCGAAAAATTCTCTGATCCGATCGATCTCTTGCTCGTCGACGTTGTCATGCCCGAAATGGGCGGGCAAGAACTGGCGGAAATCATGCGACAACAGCGGCCGGGAATTCGGGTGCTGTTCATGAGCGGCTACACGGACGACACCGCACTGTTACGCGACGTCACGAAAGCCGCTGAGGTCTTAGTCCAAAAGCCATTCACAGCAACTGCACTGACAAAAAAGGTGCGAGCGGTCCTCGACGCCGGCGTGTGACGCGGCTCGTTGTGGCACGAGGTCAAGTGTCCTGTGCCACTGCTTCGGAGTCCTCGGAGAAGCAGTGTCTTCGCGTTTTCTTCGGCTCTGATTAACGACGAGCACTGCTTGACCGAGGACGGTCAAGCAGTGGCACGGTTTTCTTGCGAACCATTGAATCTGAACTTCGGCTCGCCGATGATTCTCGGACCGTCTGCAATCCGAAGGAGGCTTAATGTCCGTAACGAACCACACGAATACACCGTCCGAACCGATCCCTGCACCGCAGTCGCGGCGAGCGCTCGATCCACCTGTGACTGCTGTCACGCTTTTAACAAACGATCAGATCGTTCAGGCACAGAACTACGCCAGGTCCAGCAGTCGGTCCCGCGTGATTCTTCCGTTTCACAAGTCAGCATCCGATTCATTGCATCGGATGCTGAACGCGATGGAGCCGGGGACCTATGTCCAACCGCATCGACATTTTTCACCACCCAAAGCAGAGTCCATCGTTGTTCTCACGGGGGCGATCTGTTTTGTCATGTTTGATGAACTGGGCAACGTCAAACTGATACATGATATCGTGGCTGGTACTTCGACGTTTGGTGTCGATATTGAGGCAGGCGTTTACCACACATTTTTTCCGTTGGTAAGTGGCACCGTCGTCTTCGAAGCCAAGCCTGGTCCTTATGCGGCGGCTGATGACAAGGATTTTGCCGACTGGGCACCGAAGGAGGGAAGTCCAGGAGTCACAAGCTATCTGGAAATGCTGAATCAATTGAGGGAGAAAATGCAAAATCGATAAGCGGATCGTTTGGCCACGCAACCCCATTCATGAAGGGTGTTCATCGGGCTTCACTCCAAAGTCCCAACGGGACGGCCCGATGTCAGCCCAGCCAACGGCCCGGGAATGTTCCGGACCAAAGGTCCATCCGTTCGAATAGCCCAGCCCAACGGGCTCAGTTTTACCCACATCTTGGTGCGATTGAATCGGCACCCCTTGTGCAAAGCAGGAGTAAATCGAGGCCATTCCAAATTGTTTGCCATCCAGGCTCTCCATCGCATTTGCGACCCAGGAACCCACCAAGACTCGCCATAGCACGAATGAATTCG
>CAIULL010000070.1 GCA_903899985.1 uncultured Schlesneria sp. | reverse complement strand
AGACCGAAGAAAACGCGTGTTCCACGGAAAACTGTGCCACTGCTTGACGGTCTTCCGTAAAGCAGTGCCGAAAGGCAAAACGACATTGATGTCAAGACACTGCTTCTCCGAAGACTCCGAAGCAGTGGCACAGGATGCGCAACAGTGCTTAGAAATCACCAACCGGTTGGCGATCGTCGCGAACGCCCAGCTTGTTGTAGACACCCAGATTCGTCCAGATTCGCCCGCAGACGTCCCCGCTGCTGTATTGGATATTGTCGCTGATGAAACGGACCGTACCATCACCAAACAAGAAGTGTGCCCCCCCGGTGTGCTGGCTTCCCAATCCTTCCGAGCAGGATGATTGTCGCTGAGCGACAGTGGTCCAGGGAGCATTCAAGGGGGCAGGGTTTCCTGTCGCACCTGCGCCGCAGGTCGTCGCGTCACCAACGCGAGCCAGGGTGTAATACTGCCCCCACATCCCTGTTCCTGGCGGATTCCGGTTGCCGGCCCAGCCTGCGGCGTTACAGAGCCAAGATCGTTCACCAACCATGAATGTATTGGACAGCCCATCCACAAAGTCCGAGGTTTTCGTCCCTTGATTATTCATGAAAGCCCCTTCTTCCACGCGATCACCGGTGCTCAGCCACCAGTTCCAGGCTCGCGCCTGACGGTTTCCATGAATTCCGACATAGTTCGACGTGCCAATGTATTCTCCCGACGGCCAGCTCGTACCCGTGAAGTGCCGGTCATCGGGTGTTCCCTGAAGGGTATCCTTTGCACCGACGTCTGACGGGCAGCGATAGACGCGAAGCGGTGTTCGCGTTAAAGGCCTGAGGTTGGCGTAAGCAGCAGTGCCATATTGGCTCAAGCGAATTCCATTGAGATTCAATTGATTAAAGAGATTTGCCTGGTCAAGTTGCGGCAGAATAAACGCCGGCCAACCCCATTGTTCCCCAGGATCAGTGAAAGGAACCACGTTGTTCCAGTTGGCGGAATAATCCATATTGCCAGGGGGGAACGTGTTATAGTTGTCGTGATAGTTGTGTAACGCGAGACCGATTTGCTTCAAATTGCTTTTGCACTGGGTTCGACGAGCGGCTTCACGGGCCTGCTGTACCGCGGGCAACAGCAAGGCAATTAAAACCGCGATAATCGCGATCACCACCAGCAGTTCAATCAGAGTAAAAGCACGGGACGGATGACGAACTCTTTGACGATTCACGAGTAACTCCTTCAAGAAAACGAACATTCAGAACAGGCAATGCCGGTGCACGGAGCGATTCACCGCAGCGAGCTACGGCAAAGGGCTCATCGAAAGACGGATTTTGTTTGACAGCCAGCCACGTTAAATGGCAGACGAAACGGTTTTCCGGCGCCGAAACCTAACGCGATCGAACGCAGAACCGCTCAAGTACGACAACAACGCGCCGCATCAAGATGGAATTGCTTTGACCGATCCCTCAGGTACCAGTTCGCGTCAACAGCGAAACTGTCAGAGTGATCCAGGGAGCGCGCAAAGAAGCGGTTTCCTAAAACGAAACGCAACATGGAGACCTCCACGGTCTCGGCAGCGACCTCTGCTTTTGGCGAGTCAGTGCTGCTCAGGCCCTTGTATGCTGGTGGGCTTTAAGCCACATCCAATATATTACCAACACAGTGGAACAACTATTCTCGACGAACACGTGACTTTCGTCAAGGACAATCTGATCCTGTTCCAGAAATTCCTGATTCTGCGAAATAATGCAGCAACAACAAGTGCGACGTCGTCGTTAATCCGAGGCCATTCATTGCGGTAAACCACAAAACAACGACCACAACGGTGCATATTATCGTCACCAGATCACAATCCCTACTGCCTCAGAAACGACTGTAACTCCGAGGAAAACATCTCAAAAAAACAGCCCTCACACCCTCACGCATTAGTGACGACATCTATTTTATATTCTCTATGATATAAATATTACGAAACAACACACGCATTATACAACTTCGAAACAGCCGAATGATGTCAACCGAAAACAATGAACCGGTTTCAAATTCGGGTAACAAGATCTGCCAATTCGCCGTCGCGTCATGGCCCCCGCCAATAAAAAATCCCTGCAATCCGTCCAACAGACTCAGAATGCGCACCCCACGAGCCTTCGCGCCAAACAATTCTGACATGTGTTCCAACCGCGCCAAACTTTTCGACATTTGCTCGGCTCCGAAGCGGCAAGACCGTGATTTTGTGAAAGTAGAAAGCAGAAGAACAGGAGGGGTCAAAAGAACGATTCCGGTGGGGCAACACCGTCAGGCTAGCCTGATCAACGCCCGAACAATACTCCTGTTGTGCCACGTCAAAACAAACCCCAACCCAGCTTTTTGTCATTTTCAACAACAAAACACATCGTAAACAATTATCACAACACATCTTATGGCGACGTTAACCAGAAAGCCGATCCAGGGTTGTGTGGTTTTCTTGACGCAAATACAATCAATGGTTTGGTGGCGCTCGTTGGCAAGCTGTTTTGCCCTTGGTTCGTGTCAGGAATCGAGGCCTCGCCCGACAAGGGTATCGAGCGGATCGAGTTGTAGTGGACAATATGAATGCGTTTTTTGCTGATTGATCGCATCACCGAACTGGAACCGCAAAAGTCCATCACGGCACGCAAGAACTTGTCGTTGGCGGAAGAATATCTGGCGGATCACTTTCCGGGTTTCCCCGTCATGCCGGGCGTTCTCATGCTGGAAACACTGATCCAGGCGGGTGGCTGGCTGATTCGTTATGACGAAGATTTTGCTCACAGCACGATCATGCTGAAGGAAGTCCGGGCGATTCGTTACAACAGTTTCGTCACCCCCGGTAACTCCTTGATCGTGAAAATGGAATTAAAGAAACACGAAGGATCTTTATGGAGCTTCAGCGGTTCCGGAACGGTTAACGGCGATTCCGCCGTCTCCGCAAAACTGGTCCTGGAAACATTTAATCTTAGTGATCGAAACCCCGAACTGGCATCGTCCGACGAATTACGACGTGAAAGCTACCGGGACATCTTTAAACAGATTTGGACTCCACCCGCTGTGGAAAAGGGAAGTGTATGAAAGTCTCCGATCGAGTCGCTCTGGTGACTGGCGGTAGTCGTGGTATTGGAAAAGCGATCGTTGTGGCTCTTGCAAACGGCGGTGCCAAAGTCGCGTTCGTCTACCAGTCAAATAAGGATGCTGCGGATAAGCTCGTTGCCGAGCTGACCGGACAGGGACGTGAGGTTTACGCGATTCAGGCTGACGTTTCCAAAAAAGCCGACGCCGACGCCGCCATCGAAAATGTCGTAACGAAATGGGGTCGGCTGGATATTCTTGTGAACAACGCCGGAATTATTCGCGATCAACTGGTCCTGGCCATGTCGTCCGAGGAATGGAACGACGTGATCCAGACGAACTTGACCAGCGTGTTTAACTTTTGTCAGGCGGCAATTCGTCCGATGATGGGAAAACGCTATGGCCGGATCGTGAATATGTCGAGCGTTGCAGCCGACTTTTCCAATCCCGGTCAGGCAAATTATGCCGCCAGCAAGGCGGGAATTGAAGGTTTCTCGCGTTGTTTGGCGACGGAATATGCCAAGCGCGGGATTACGGTGAACTGTGTGGCACCAGGTTTTATTGAAACGGACATGACAAGTGCCGTGGTCAGTGCCGCAGGAGACAAGATCAAGGGCTCCATTCCGGTCAAACGGCTGGGACAACCAGATGATATCTCCAATGCCGTGCTGTTCCTGGCCAGCGATGAATCGAGCTACATTACCGGACAGATTTTGAAAGTCGACGGAGGATTGACCTTAGGCGGGATGTCCTGATACTGGACAGACGCGTAGCATGGGCTTCAGCCGATGCGTGACAGACACAAAAAACATGTACGGGCGCAAGCCCACACGACCGAAGAACAAGATTTTGTCAAAAAGAGCCCCGTGATGCTCGGGCTGGGCATGCGGGTTTTGAATAGATCGAATTTGTGTTTAGGCCGGATGATGCCTCGCCCCGTCCACCGGCCACAATTCATGATATTTTGACTTGGGTGAAATTTGGAATCGGATCGCGGCAGGCCTGAAAGCCTGTGTTTTATGATCCTCAGGAGAACTTGGATGCCTTCGCACGACGAGATTTACGAGAAAGTCAAAGCCACGCTGATCGACGCTTTAGGAGTCGACGACGATGAAGTGACCCCGACATCGCGGCTGAAAGCCGACCTTGGTGCCGAATCGATCGACTTTCTGGACATTGTCTTTCGATTGGAAAAGAACTTCGGGATTAAGATTCCCCGAAACGAGTTGTTTCCAGAAAGCCTCTTCGCCGCCGATTCCGGTTTTGCCGAAAACGGCAAAGTCACCGAAAAGGGACTGGGCGAACTTCGGACGAAGTTGCCTCACGCCGACAAAGCTGCCATCGATAAACTGGCACTTGATCCTAAAGTCGAAAACGTGGAAGACCTGTTCACGGTCAACATGGTCGTGAATTTTCTCGCATCAAAGTTGAACTGATTTGGAAAGCGAAGAATCCGGGGGTTCACACCCCCGGCTCGCCTGGAAGAAGTAGAATATGCGTTGGATCTGGATTGACCGGTTTGTGGAATTTGTAAATGGCTCGCACGCCAAGGCGATTAAAAACGTCACCCTGGCGGAAGACCATCTGCACGACCACTTTCCCGGCTTTCCGGTCATGCCCCAATCGCTGATGCTCGAAGGGATGGCTCAAACCGGCGGAATTCTGCTGGGTAAAGTGAATGAGTTCAACCGTGTCGTCATCCTCGCCAAAGTTCCGAAGATGACGTTTCACAGCTGGGCAATCCCAGGCGATACGCTTACGTATACGGCCAAATTGATTGATGCCCGCGACGAAGGGGGCATGGTCGAAGTGCAGGCTCATGTCGGCGAGCGACTGGTGGCGGATGGTGAGATTGTCTTCGCCCATGTCGATGAAAACGCCGAAGGTGGCGTGAAAATTGACCAGAAGAATTTCGTCTTTTCCATGCGTCTTCTGGGAGTCATGGATGTCGGAAAAGCGGGTGAAGGGTTGCCTGCAAGTTCACAATAAGAATTTCGGCCTGAGCGCAAAAAGCGTCTTGAAGTAAGATTCCGGGAGGGCGAAGCTCCTGCTGAGCCGTCAGTTGCGAATTCGCAACGGTTCGGCAAGGGCCTCACCCTCCCCAATGTTTACTGGGCAAATGTGGAGTTGACCATGAGACGGCGAGTTGTCATCACGGGGATCGGGGCAATCACTCCGATCGGTAATACTGTCGAAACAATGTGGAAGTCACTGCAGGAAGCAAAAAGCGGTATCGGTCCGATCACGCACTTTGACGCCTCGCACTTTCCGACGACCTTTGCCGCCGAAGTCCGAAACTTCGACCTGAAAGACTACGTCGAAGATCCTAAGCGATTCGAGCACTGTGGCTTGAATATCCGCTTTGCGATCGGTGCGGCCCGTCAGGCGGTCGACGATTCCGGTGTGCTGAATTCGGTCGATCCATCCCGATTCGGAATTTACCTTGGTGCCGGGGAAGGCCAGCAGGACTTCGGTCGCGTGATGAGTCTGATCGCCGAGTCACAAAAGGACGGTCATGTCGACCTGGAGGCGTTCACGCGTGAGGGATTGACCCGATTGCATGCGCAACAGGAACTGGAACAGGAACCGAACATGCCGGCCGGACACCTCGCCAGCCTGTTCGACGCCCAGGGCCCTAATCTGAACTGTCTGACCGCATGTGCAGCCTCCAGTCAGGCGATCGGCGAAGCCACCGAAATTATTCGACGTGGTGACGCCGACGTGATGCTGTCGGGGGGTGCTCACAGCATGATCCATCCCTTTGGAGTGACCGGATTCAACCTGCTGACAGCCCTTTCGACGCATAACCAGAATCCGCAACGAGCTTCACGTCCGTTTGATCGCGAGCGGGACGGTTTCGTCCTGGGCGAAGGGGCGGGAATGGTGATCCTCGAAGAATTGGAACACGCGAAAAAACGAGGAGCTCGAATTTACGCGGAACTGGTCGGCTATGGTTCAACGGCAGACGCGTACCGGATTACTGATATTCACCCCGAAGGCCGTGGTGCTGTCGCCTGCATTAACATGGCACTCAAGGACGCCAGGCTCAATCCCGAAGATATTCAGTACATCAACGCCCACGGAACCAGCACGGAAGTCAACGACAAAGTCGAAACCGCAGCGATCAAGACATCATTCGGTTCCTCAGCCTACAAAACACCCGTTTCCAGCATCAAAAGCATGATGGGTCATCTGATTGCTGCCGCCGGCAGCGTTGAAGCGATTACCTGTCTTTTATCAATGCGTGACAACGTGCTGCCGCCAACGATCAACTATGAGACCCCTGACCCCGATTGTGATCTGGATTACGTTCCGAACGAAGCTCGCCAGGCACCCGTTCGTCGTACGTTGTCCAACAGCTTCGGGTTCGGCGGCCAGAATTGTTCGTTGATTTTTGCGGAATTTCACGGCTGATCTCACGACAGCGGTTGATCCGAGCATTCGTGCCACTGCGTCGGAGTCTTCAGAGAAGCAGTGGCCTGGCCGGTTTATCCACAAGTGAAGAACACGACGCGACCGAAGACGCTCGTCGTGTGACACGTGTGTTGTGTTTTCGTCGTGTCAATTATCTGATGTTTGGCTCGGGGATGTGACCTTTGTTCTGGCTGCTGATCTTATTGTCCTTGCTGGTCATCATCGATTTAACCGTCCATTTGATTTATGTGCGGCTGATTCTTCGTATTTTTGAGACCAAGCCACCATTCTCGGTGGTTTCGTCTCCACCGATCCCCGAAGCCGAACAAATCTCGTTCATGACAAGTGATGGAATTACCCTCCGCGGAAGCATCCATCGCCAGATCAGCGGTCCGGCCAAAGGTGTGATTCTATTCTGCCCTGAACTCGAGGGAAGCCACTGGTCGGCGGCAACGTACGCAAGCGGCCTGTTACAGTCGGGCTACACTGTTGTCTCATTTGATTTTCGAAGTCAGGGTGAAAGCGATCCGCAACCGGGTTATGCCCCGATCCACTGGCCCACGACATTCGAAGTCGAAGACGTCCGAAGCGCCCTCCGGTTTATCGAAAGCCGTTCAGACCTCAATTCGCTTCCGCTGGGAATTATGGGGGTCAGCCGAGGATCAACCCCCGCTTTGATCGCCGCCGCTGAAACGGCAAATATCAAAGCCGTTTGCTGTGAAGGGGCCTATTCGACGGACGCCTTGCTGATGCACTTCATCTTCCGCTGGGCGACCTTATATGTCCCTCGTTACGTCCTGGAAATGTTGCCGAAATGGCACGTGCGGGTGACATTAATCATGGTTCGTTGGACGAGTCGCCTGCTGCGAAAGCGTCGCTACGTGGTGCTGGAAAACTGGCTGCCAAAGCTGAAGAATCGTTCCGTCCTGCTCGTCGCTGGCGCACGCGACAACTATGTTCATCCCGACGTCGGACGCGGTTTACAAAAACGGATCGACTCCCCTTCGGCACAACTCTGGGTGGTTCCTTCTGCCAAACACAACAGTGCCCGCGAAGTCGGTCCCGTAGAATACGACCGGCGGCTGAGTGAGTTTTTCAATGCCACGCTGATCACGTCACCGGCTTGAAAACAAGGGGTCCGAGCGTGCGAGTTTAACCGCGCCTCGAAGAGAAGCGGGAATGGCGCGGCAGTCTTGCCGTCGGCCCAGGTGTCATTTCTCGTTGGAGCAATCCAAAGTGATAGGCTGTGGCAACGCTTGAAGAGATCGACTGACAGCCGATCCGCCTGCGCCGCTGGCTACTTATTGTTTAACCGCGCCTCGCAGAGAAGCGGGAGCGGCACGGCGGAAATGTCGGCAGCCGGGGTGTCATTTCTCGTTGAGGTATTGTGAAAAGTCGGGACTGTGGCAACGCTTGAAGAGATCGGCTGAACGCCGATCCGCCTGCGCCGCTGGCTACGGGTTAAACTAGGATTCACACGTTGCCTGTCCTGCTGCAACTCGCCCCGGAACATCAACTTGCAACGCTCCTAAGACTACTCTCTCGCCGCTTCGGCTTTGCGAGGATCGGTCGCCGAGATGATCTCACTGATTCCGTGTTGATTGAAACCTTTGTAGCCGTCGTCCCGCTGCAGGATTTCCAGGTGTGAACCGATAGCCCCCTGCGTCAGAAACTTGGTCGCTTGTTCGTCCGTGATGCGCCTGGCCGAACGGAGACGTTCCACGCGAGCCGGATCGACCGACCAATGCTCGCCCCGCGTAAAAGCCTGCCTTAAATAGGAAAAATCCGTGAACGGGGGCATGGTATCAATCCCCGCCAGTTTCAGTTGATCGCGCGTTGCCGCAAAGTCGAACTGGCATTCCAGATGGTGAAGTCCTGCCTGTAAAAAGGCTTCGCCGTGCAAAGCACACCACAGTCCAACCGTCCCCAGTTGATCTCGCGGAACCATCGGTTCGTGCGAAAAGTCCTGAGTCACTTCCTCGGGCGACATATCAACATCGGCAAAAATCGTGACACCCGTTACGGGATGTTCAATGACTTGTGCACCCCACCCCGCTTCGCGACCCGCATAGAACCGTTCACGGCACTGAAAGCCGAGTTTTTCAAGGAACGCGTTCAACGACACGAACGATTCGCGACTGGATCGATACGTATGATGATCGTGGTTGGCCCAGCCCAATCCGAGTGACGCCTGCCGCTCATATTGAATCCGCCCAGCCCGGTTTCGGCTTTGCCAATAGAGCCGTTCCGCCGTGAAAAACAGGTCACAGGCCCGGTCACGCCCCAGATCCGCAATCGCCGCATCGATCAACTGGTTGGCCAGTGCAAACCCATCGGCATCATTTTCAAAGTGGCGACGACGCAACAGAAGCTTTTCGAAATGGTACATTAAGGCAACGGGAAAAGACGTTCCTGATTTCACCATAGACGTTGTTAACGCACCTGAACTAAAATCGAGAGACCCATGCCGCTCAACGACCAGGAACTCAGTCCCTTTTCCCTGTGCCACACTCGCGACTCGAAGTGGCGAGAACGGTTCGCCGTCGACACTCACGTCGGTCAAACCATGGGCAAACAAAAAGTCGGTCACGGAATCGACTTTGATTGCCAGTTGGCGTCGGTCCGTTTTAAGCTGACGCACTCTGGGGAACAAACCCGCTTTGTGCGTCCAGACGGTATCGCCATGTCTCGGATCAGCTTTGGAATATCCCACGGTTTCTAACTGAGTAACCGCCGGATCATTGACCGTCAGACCAAAATGGTCGATCCAATCGAGCATCCGCGTCCCGGTTTCATCGAGCATTCTTTGGGAAAGCTTTGCCGCAAACGAGCAATTTTCAAGACATTCATTCAACAGTCGATGGACAAGCCTGGCAGGTTCGGGCTGTGGTGTCCAGGTATGGGCGGTCAGCGCGGCAAGCACATCCGTGCGAGATTGGGAAACTGTTGCCATGATGCAAACTCCTTAAAGCAGTGATGCCGTCCATCTGTCCGCGACAAGACGATGCTGCGTTGTCGCGCGCCGTAAAATTGTCCGAATGCTCGGGAAAGGCTACCGCCTCACTGCCGAGTTGGTACTCGTGTCGACTCAGCGGCGAGGCGGGAGACTTGCCCTCCCAGTCATTTTACGCAGACAAGTCCCGAACCGGCGAGTGTTTCCCTGCAATCGAACGGAAATGTTTCGCTACAAGGAAGTTTCGTATCAGACGGACTTGTCGGACCTCCTCTGGCAAATTCTGCTGATTCGAACCTAACCAACTGCTTGACTTCGGCGATTTCAGCCGATCCTTTAGTTAACGCAGTCGCTTTAATTCTTGCGTCACGGTCACGGAGGATCGATCCGAACAATTTCGCTTTGCTCGAAGGTTTTTGCTCATGCTTACCATTCAAGCCTGTCAACGCTTGGGTGCCGCGACGGTGATCTCCGGATTACTGCTGGTCGTCGGCTGTCGCAGCGCATCCGTATATTCATCCGCTCCTGTACCGGGATCGGCAGGTGGTCTACCTTTTTACCGCTCGTACGACAAATCCGCACGGACATACGATGATCAGGATTCGGATCAGGGGCAGCCACCAGAACCCGATCCACCGTCGGTACTGCCAGCTCCCGGCTACTCAGAACCGTCTGCACCACCCACCCCATCCGCCAAAAAATCCCGATGGAATCTGAACAACGCGGGGCTGAAATTCCCTTCGTTCACCCGCTCGAATAACGAAGTCCGCCAGACGGGAGTCGTTTCCGAGCGTGCTGCTCCAAAAACGGTTGCGAGTGCTGTCCCAGCCGCACCAAAAACACGGCGGGTTGAAATTGAAGACGAAGTCGTTCAATCACGGTCGACACCCAGCGTGAATCTTCCGAAATTGAGTTCGAAGGCCGTACCATTCTCAGCGCCGTCGACCTCTTCTGCTGAAACGTCCGCAGGCGAAATGCCATTGCTGTTGCCACCAGGACATTGAGACCACGTCCCGGCTGCGGACCCCCTGTCACTCTGGCGGGAAACATGGGGAAAACTTCCGCAGCCTCCCGAAACCGCAGTCATGTCACGTGACTGCGGTTTTTTCGTTGGCTGTCCTCTCTGTTTTGCGGGGCAAATGAACGGTGCTCTGTAATCGGCAGTCTCGATTGATTGACATCAGCCGCCAACCTGACATGCTGCGTCATCCGCCTAGTTCGCTCCATTGATTTCAAAGGTGACGCCGTGTCCAACGCCCTTCGTTCCCGGATGACGATCGGACTTCCGATTACACTCAGCGTTGTCCTGATGACGCTCAACCTGACACTGATGGTGTTCTGGATTGCGCTTCTGGCCCGCTCAGCGGGCTGGAGCGCCATTATTATCGGCGTTGCCGTTTTCGGTTTGATCCTGCTCGGACTGTCGTTTTATCTGTTCCTGATGATCAAAGAAGTCCGACTCAACCAGCGGCAGGCGAATTTTATCGACAGCGTGACCCATGAGTTGAAGTCGCCAATCGCGTCGCTGCGACTTTACCTGGAAACTCTTGAAATGCGTGCGCTGAGCGATGAACAGCGAACAAAATTCTATCGCGTCATGGAAGAGGAACTCGAACGGCTCGACCACCTGATTACGCAACTGCTGGAAGTCGGCCGGATCGACGCCATTGGCGAGCAGTCCGAACCGGAAGACATATCGCTCGAAACGTTGTTGCGAAAATGCGGAGCGGCAGCGTGTGCGCACCATAAAAAAGATGAGGCCGAGACGATTATTTATGATTTTCAACCGATCGTGGTTTTCGCCAGACCACTCGTTCTTGAAACAGTATTCCGCAACCTGCTCGACAACGCGATCAAATACGCTGGCGACCCACCACGAGTGGAAGTCCACGTGCGAACGGGTGAACGTGGCCGAGTGGTAATTCGCATCATCGATAATGGACTTGGAGTCCCTCACGAATTGCGCAAGAGGATTTTTCGGATGTTTTTTCGAGCGGGAAGCGAATTAACTCGTCGTCAGAAGGGAACAGGCCTCGGGCTGTACATCGTGCATACGCTCGTCAAGCAACTCAATGGCCGCATCAGCGTTCACGATCGACCAGACACATCGGGCAGCATTTTTGAAGTCGAACTTCCCGGCCACCTCGCGGTTTCCAAATAGCCCGCCGATTGTTGATTCGTTGAATTCAATGGTCAGCTCATGCGCGCCAAACGGAAATTGCCAGTCCGCCCGGCAGCGACTTAATCTTTTCCGCACAAAACACATTATAATCACAACAACACATTGACGAACGACAACTTTATTTATATTATTCACACAGCCGCGTGGATGGCAATCGCTCTTTGGCAACTTGAGACAATTAAAATTAAGGGACGGGAACCTGCGTTCGTCGCTGCTTCCCTGTTGAAGCAGCGACGAATGTCCGCTTGTCAACGACCAGGCATCCGAAGGACTGAGATGGATTACTTCTTCTCTCGGGTCGATTTTTCTTCGATTGTCAGATCGACCTTTCCAGCGAATTCCATCGCATTGACGACAAGAGTCAATGGTCCTGCAATCTGCACTTTTGACGAGGTTGAAACCACAGAGCCTCGTTCGCGATCAAACAGAATGGTGCTTTCCGATTCGATAATCTTCAGATCACTTTTCGTAACCTGAAGCATCGCGTTTCCGTTGATGGCAAAACTGACATCGAAGGCTTTACCCGTTATTTTGTCGAGCGACTTGCCCTCTTTTTCGATGGTCCCCTGATATTCGTACCTTGTCCGAAAGCTCATCGTCTGACCAGCTCCGAGATTCTGTTCCGAGGATCTCTCCCAGGTATCCCCTTTTTTCACCGGCTCGTCGGGCAAGAATTGAAGGACATTTTCGATATTCTTTTTTAAGGTTTCAGCGCTCAGTTGATCTTTCGCGGCACTGGAAAGCTTTTCGAACTCGCCATCGGGCAATTTGACAGCTGTGATTTTGTTTTTGGAGTCGAGTTCCACAGTTACGGGGTTGCGATACACAGATCGGAAAATATCCAGAATGGGTTCCAGAAGCGCATTGTCCGCTTTCTTGTCTGGATTGGCCGAATCGAACTGGATTAAACCGCCAGGGGTCGAAATCTCGGACTGCAATGTGTCAATTTTTTCTTCAATCTTCAAAGTCCCGTCGGCGGCCCGCTTACCAGTCGAAGTCGTCGCCACAATGAAGGTTGATGATTTTGTGTCGATATCCATCCCGGCTAACGTCAACGTCTGTTTCGATGAGGTTTCGCGATGAACTACCGACTTGACCTCTTCCGGATATTTCGGTTCGAGTTTGACTTGAGCCGAAGCGATTGCGGAACTCAGAACGAGTGCCACTACGGAAAAACAAAATCTGCGGAACATGACTGGCCTTTCTAATTGAGGCAACCAGCAGGGAATAGACGGGTCGTTTTCGATGAAAATCGAAGGGAAAACCAACCACGATTGCACGGTCAACTTGCAAGAACGTGGCAGAGGCGAATTCGGATCACGCGACGGTCTTTTTAAGACAAAATGTCACGTATCGCAAGGATGGCAATCGGTATCGTCAGCTTTTTTCTGTTGAAGCAGAATTTCATCGAGTTCGGTTCCACGAAACTGCCAGCGGAGCGGCAGCAATGGGCGCCACGACCAGCGCGGCCATCCCCACGAGGACAAAGTAGCCCAGCAGATTTCCCTTGGGATATTGCATCCCAATCAGCACAACTAATGAACTGAGCGAGATCCAGACGATGGCGCAAGCGACCGCCGATGACCAGTCAATCAAGTGGCGTCTCAGTGCTGCGATGAACAGCCACACGGTAACACTTAAAATCGCCATGGGAATGATATACGTAACCGCGAGAGATAATTGCTCGCGCACTTTCTCGGGCAAGAAAAAGACTGACAAACAGACGCCTGCCAAATATAAAGCGAAAACTGCACAACAGATTTGAGCGAATAGCATTGGCCGCCCGGTCAGACCAATCGAAGCCAGAACAGTGATCACCGCCCAGCATCCAAGGGGCGCGGCAAGAAAAGACCACCAGGGGACATCCTTCGGAATGATGTCGGCTGGAGCTAATCCGCTCGCAAGCAAAATCGCTCCGGTCACCAGAAACGCTAATGTCCAGATCGAGAAAGCCAGCAGCAGACTTTGTGCGGTCATTTTGAGAATTGTTCGAGCCATTTCGGCGCTTTTCATCGGGCGTGAACCAAGAAAATGCCCCATCTCAAAATCAGTATCGAGCCGTCCTGTGTTTCCAATAATAAATGCGCAGACCATACCCGGCACGGAAAGATATCCACCAAGCACGAGAAACCCGGTGCCAATCAGTTTCGGGTCGCGAACGAAGATCAGCCAGATCGTCATTCCAATAAAAAGTCCAAAAACAACGGTAGCTGGCATTCCCCAACCCTTCAGACGCCACTCATACCAAAGTTGTGCTTCTGCAGGCGAACGGAACGGTAATGCCTTTTCATCGGGATCAAAATCCAGGACACGACAGAGCCACGCATGAATTCCCAGTGGTTTCAATTGCTCACCACAGCGATTACGAGAAATCGCAAAATTTCCGACCACAAAAGAGGCCGCTGTGACAGCAAGAAAACCACCAAAATCCACCAGATTCACCGATGTCCAAAGAACCGTCGGAAACCTGCCTCCAGCGCCAACTCCACATCGAAAGTGATACCAGAACCCTAACAGGCCTGCGACGACAGCGATTGCCAACGGTGCCCAAGCGGATTTCTCGGTGAGCCAAATGGTCGCCTGAATTGAGCAAACGGTGGCGGCAGCAAACATTACAGGCCCCCACAAGGGCCAGTGCGTCTTGAAAAACGTATTCATCAGGAAAATGGTCAGCCATAGCTGGAGTCCTACGGATGCCATCGAAACCAACAGATGCACGGACACAATTGTCGACGACGGAATCGGATAGGTGTATAAGCGGGACGGCGGCCCCTGATAACCTAAGGCGCTGACTGAAAATAGAAACATGTACGTCAATAAAAAGGACGCACCGACGCCGACCATGCTGGGATCTTCGAAGTCAACACCAGCGCGAGCGAGAGCTCCAAACACAATCGAAATAATGAGTTGAGCACCGAGAAAACAGGCGATCAAATACCACCGCCCTCGCTGCAGCATTTCCCATGTCATCGCCAACGGAATCGATCGCATACTATTCTTCCTCAATGATGACATTTCGATAAAACATGTACGGAAGCACCAAAGTCAATCAACCAGAAAACGACTTTCAACGAGTCACTTTTCCTCACGGCAAATCCCCCAACGCGAAAGCGATTTACCTATTCTCAACCCATCTTCCGACGCGCATTAAAGAATGTGGGAGATGAAGATTTCGTCGAGGGTTAAAGCGGCTTCTTCGACGACGGTGGCTCCAATCGCTTCGGCCGCATTTCGCAATTGGGACATTTCTGTGTTGCAAACATAGGTCCATTCCTTTCCATGCCCCGAAGACGAGATTGAGCCGATAAGTTCTGGCGGGTGATCAAGTGATTGTTCAAAGCGGAGTGTCACTCGACGATGTTGTTCTTTGATTTCTTCCATCGAGGCCGTGAGCATGATCTGGCCGTGGTGAATGATGGCGACTCGATCCGCGACACGTTCGACTTCGTCGAGAAGATGTGACGAGAATAAAACTGTTCGACCTTCGTCGGCGATCGTGCGAATGATCGCACAGAGAATGTCACGTCGAACAACCGGATCGAGGCCTGACGAAGGTTCATCGAGAACCAGCAATTCCGGGCGATGAGCGAGCGCCACGAGAAGTCCGGCCCGTGCCCGCTGTCCGCGTGACAACGTTTTGATTCGAGCTTTCTTATCCAGATCGAACGACTGGCGCAGTTCTTCTGCGTACGACTCGTCCCAATTGGGAAAGAACGCCTGAGTGTATCGAATGAGTTCCCCGACACGCATCCAATCAGGCAGATCACGTTCTTCGGAAAGATAACCAATCCGACCGAGCGTGCCGACAGGGTCCTGAACGGGATCGAGACCAAATACGTGAACCGATCCCTGCTGCGCTTTTAGCATTCCGAGAATATGTTTGATGAGTGTCGTCTTCCCCGCACCATTCCCTCCGATCAAACCGAATACTCCCCCACGGGGGACCACCAATGAGAGATCGTTCAGAGCGACTTTGTCTCCGAACTTGCGTGTTAATCCACGAATTTCGACGATCGGAGATGTTGACGATGAAATTGAATCGAGCACAGGATTACTCCTCATTTCGAGCAGATTGGATTGCCTCATGTCGTTGCTGAACCAGTTTCATGACATCGTCGATCGAGACGCCCATGTGAATCGCTTCAGCGAGCAGCGTGTCGATCCGTTCCGCAAGGATTTTGACGCGTTCGCGCCGGGCTAAGGGCGACCCCTGTTCAGAAACATACGTTCCCGCCGTCCGTCGCTTTTCAACGATTCCTGCGGTTTCCAGTTCGCGATAAGCCCGAGCAACGGTGTTAGGATTAATTAATAACTGTGCCGCCAGAACCCGGATCGGAGGAAGTTCATCACCGGTCATCAGCCGACCCGAAGCGATCAGGAACTTGATCTGATTGACGACCTGCTGATAGATCGGTACGCCATCGCTGGTCGTGATATGAATTTGCACGAACAAGCCTCGCCGAAAAACCTCGATTGCACACCAAAGAGTTGTATTAACACATTAATACAACACTTCAGGGATTTGTCAATTGGATAATCCTCATTTTTTAAAGAACCAGCCGACCGAATCCCTTTTGAGAAATGATTCCGGAAAGGGATTGAAGCTGCGGCAGTGTTGCCGACAAAAAGAGAAATGGCTTAGGATCTCTCGACATCCAGATGAACGAAATCGACTTGCCACACTATTGTGATCGAACTCGATCTTCGACCGCATGTATTAACGTGACCTGACACTTCCCACTATTTCATCACAGAACGGTTCTTACCCATGTCTCTACGTTTCGACGCGTGGTTTTACGCTCTGGTTTTTTCAAGCTTTGCTACGGCGGTACTGACTGCTGCAGACCCGGCGGAAAAGCGATACGTGATCATTCACGCCGACGACGCCGGGATGTCGCATTCCGTCAATGTGGCGACGATCGAAGCGATGGAAAAGGGGTGTGTCTCTTCGGCAAGCATCATGGTCCCCTGCCCCTGGTTTCAAGAAATTGCGCTCTACGCGAATGAGCATCCCGAAAGGGATTTTGGCCTTCATTTGACGCTCAATTCTGAATGGAAGATTTACCGATGGGGTCCGGTGGCACCTCGAGAGCAAGTCCCCAGCCTGCTGGATAAGGATGGGTTCCTTCACCAGAATGTCCCGGCGGTCGCCGCCAGCGTCAAAGCGAGGGAAGTCGAAATCGAACTGCGCGCCCAGATCAAGCGGGCATTGCAATTCCAGGTCCCGGTCACTCATCTTGATACCCATATGGGGGCATTAGTCAGCCGACCGGATCTACTGGATGTCTACGTCAATCTCGGAATTGAGTTCAATCTTCCGGTGCTGTTCATTCGCAACGCTGACAAAGACGGACGAACAGCCAAAGAGTATCCTGCACTCGCCGAGAAGGCGGTCGAATTGTCGAAAGCGCTGGATGAAAAACGACTGCCGATACTTGATGCTTTGTCCCAATTTTACGGCGGAACAACGCATGAAATGCGGAAAGAAAGCTACTTGAAAGCACTGCGGGAACTGAAACCGGGCGTCAATCAAATCATCATCCACTGTGGCATCGACAACGAGGAACTGCAGGCCATCACCAATAGTTCAGCGAATCGGGATGGGGACCGACGCATTTTTACTGACCCTGACGTCATCGACGAAATCAAAAAGCTGGGGATTGAAATCATCAGTTGGAAGCAATTCCATGCCATGTCCGCAAAACAGTCGGCTCACTAGACCTTTGTCGGGATAAAGTAAGAAGTCGACCCCGTGCGTCAATACATCAATTGCTGAATACTGTAACAGCGAATATCGCAGCGACAACTCTTGATTAACAGGACCCGAGCCAATGGCATATTGTCCAAAGTGCAAGTCCGAGATGTCCGCGACGGAAATCGTCTGCCCCGGTTGCGGATTCGATTTTCCGAGGGAAAAAGCGGTCTCCGTACCAGGAAAAAGTGGAATTGCCCATTCATCATTGGCCGACGTCGCATTGATGATAAGCACGATTGCGGCTTCGATCGCGTGCCTCATCGCCATTGGATTTTCGATAATCGCATTATCCGCTGGCCAGTTCTTTCACGGGTTGGTGCTGGGTCCGCTTGCCTTCTTTCTTCAACTGGGAATGGTTGTCGTTTTCCTGCGCGTTCAAGAAGACTGATTCTCGTTGAAAGCTTTACTTTTGGGAGTAATAAGGCGATGCAGACACCTGAGGAACCTGAAACAACATCGGTTGCTGGTGGACAAGCCGCCAGCGAGAATGTCGGTTCCGGACCATTCGTATACCGGCGTGAGGACTACGTCGGTGCGTTCCGACATCTACTGATCTTTGCCGTCGATTCGTGCGTCCTGTTCTTCCTGTTATTTCCGCTGGCAATGATTGCGATACCTTTCACCGACTTACATCCATTGTTGATTATTGTACTACCGTGGCTAATCCTCTGTTGGGTATATCTCGCCGTTTTGAAACCATCACGGTTTCGCTCGATTGGCTATTGGATTGCAGATGCCAGGATCATCACGATTTATGGAAAACCGCCATCTCCATGGCGAATGACGATGCGACTAATGTGGGCTGCAATGTATCTGGTACCTTATTTTACAGTCAGTATTTTTACAGATCTCGTATGGACGACGATGAACGTCGAACGTCAAATGTTACGTGACCTCGTCGCCGAGACTCGTCTGATTCGCAATCGAGCCAAACCAATCGGGGTCGGCAAAGTCTCGCGGTGTCTTTTCACCGGACTAGGAATCACGGTGTTGTACGCCCGTGTTCGCCCCAAGAGGATTGACGGCGAATGAGCGGCAACCTGACGACCTATATTCACACGCGACGTTGCATAAGTGGTGTTTTCCGATAGTGGTTTCGGTCTTGAGTTACGGACAACTTGATATCTTCGCTAATGAGTCGCTGTACGATGTCCTTCTTCCATGTCTTTGCGAAAAATCGAATCATCGCACCGGCCGGCTTCAATCGCTGGAAGGTCCCGCCTGCGTCGATTGCCATCCATCTCTGTATCGGTTCTGTTTACGCATGGAGCAACTTTAACCCTGCCCTCATCAAAGTTCGGGGGGTCGTTGCTCCTGCTGCAGACGACTGGAGCCTGGGCAGCGTGGTCTGGATCTTTAGTGTGGCGATTGTTTGCCTTGGCCTTTCAGCCGCTTTTGCTGGCAACTGGCTCGAACGTGTCGGACCACGTGCTGTTGGAAGTATTGCCGCAGCCTGTTGGGGAGGAGGCTTCCTGATCGATGGTCTTGGGATCTATCTCCATCAACTGTGGCTTCTATACCTTGGCTATGGTGTCATCGGAGGGATTGGATTGGGTTTAGGTTATGTGTCCCCTGTCAGCACGCTGATCAAGTGGTTTCCTGATCGTCGAGGTATGGCCGCTGGAATGGCCATTATGGGATTCGGTGGCGGAGCAATTATCGGAGCGCCACTCAATGACTTTCTAATCGACCAATTCTACCGTGCTCCACGGTATTTGGGGACACAGGAAATCGTTAAGCCACAGCTAAAAGAGGGACGTTTGTACGCCGTCAACGAATCAGAAGAACGGCCGGTGATCGTCATCTCACAGAATGAAGCGTCACGCCTTTCCGCTCAAACCGAACCTGGTGTTTATGTTGTTGGAACGGGATCAGCGGGAGTTGCCGAGACATTTTTTGTCCTGGGAATCGGATATTTCCTCGTGATGATGATCGCCGCATTTTCTTATCGACTTCCCGCGGACGACTGGAAGCCAGCCGACTGGACACCCGCAAATGCCCCTTCGGCAAATCGGCGAATGATCAGCCAGGGGACCGTGGATGCAACTCAGGCTCTACGAACACCCCAGTTTTATCTATTGTGGATTGTCCTCTGTTTCAATGTCACAGCTGGTATCGGTGTACTTGGAGTGGCGAAAACGATGATGACCGAGATCTTCGGACCAACACTGCCTCAGATCGTAACAGCCCGATTCGCCGGTGGGTTCGTACTGGCTATCGGCGTATTTAATATGATCGGTCGATTTTTCTGGGCGAGCGCTTCAGATTATCTTGGTCGCCAGCGAACGTATGCACTCTACTTTTTGCTGGGGATTCCGCTATACCTTTCACTGCCGTTTTTCTCAGCGCAACAAAGCGTTGGTCCATCTGTTGTCTGGCTGGTCAGCTTTTACATTTCGACGATGTTGATTTTTACGATGTATGGAGGTGGATTCGCTACGATCCCCGCCTACATCGCCGACTTATTCGGGACAAAATACGTTGGGGGTATTCATGGACGCTTATTGACAGCATGGAGTATCGCGGGTGTTCTAGGACCGTGGGCCATTACGTCACTTCGTGAATCCTCTTTAAAACGCGCCGTTTTCAATCTTGCCAGGAACGTCGACCCGATGAAATTCACAGAGGCGTTTGGAGGTTCACTGGATCAGCTTGACCTTCTCGTCGCGAACAAGACCGTGACGCTGTCTAAACTGATGTTGATCGCCCCGCCAGGAACAATCAATCCTTCCGCCACGCTTTATAATTCCACGATGTATCTAATGGCCGGCCTGCTCGCTCTCGCCTGCATCGCAAATGCGATTATCTTCCCTGTGCACGCGAAGCATCATCTACCGGAATAGAACGAGATTCCGCTCGAAAAACAGTCTCAAGACCCGCGATCGCTCAAAACAGAAGTGCGAAACCGATCACCGCGATCTGCCTTTCGGTCAAGGTCTATTCGACGACCAATTCAACCCGCTTCAAGAGTGCTTCAGCAGCCGTGTTATTAGCAGAAGTCTGGATCAATTGCAGGGGGACGTTCTGTCCCGCCAGCGGACTGAGATCGATCGACACATCGCGCCAGCCGTTAACACTTCCAGCGTCTTCAATATCTTGCTCATAAATAAGTCGAGTCATCGACCGAAGTATTAATTTCCATTTTTGACCCGGTTGATTTCCTACCCGCACGTTCAGTCTCTGTTTTCGACCGGAATCGAGCGAGATGCGACCAGTGAATCTGACCGAATGTTGCGGATCAAGCTTGCTGACGAGGACAGCCGTTTCACCACGAATGTCACCACGATGAACGATAAGTCGTTCTCGATAATTCGCTACGGGAAACCAGCCGGGAACAATCAACTCGATTTCTGCAAGTTGCGCTTCCGGCAATTCCGGTTTCCAGGCTTGCAGTGATTCATCGACGAATGATCGTGGAATTATTGCGGGGACTCGCACAAGCTCGTTTAATTCCCGTTTCGGTTCTTTCCACGACTGACCCACGAACGACCACCATTTCTGACCCGCCGAGAACATCGGCCCGAGTTGAAATTCTTCGCGATCTGCGACATCAACCAACGTTTGGCCACGTTCCTCTCCCGTCTCCGAATCAAGCCAAACCAACACCGGCTTGGAGCGGTTGTTTGGAAAGGTGACACGGCGAGCAAAAACTAATGTCGGTCCATCGACAATGCACGCTTCCAATCGAGACTCAACCGGACGTCGCCAGACAATATCACCGGATCGGACATCCAGACCGGCGAGCCCTTTAACGGTTTCGATCAGGACCCGAGTTTCACCGACATAAAGAAGTCCACGGAGATCTGTTATTGGACGACTCCAGACAATCCGACCAGAATCAAGCTCAAGACAGCTGACCTCCCGCACACCGGGAACCGTGAGGATAACTCGGCCCGCTTTGACGACAGGTGCAACCACTCTCTGGTCTTCTGCCAGTTCGTCGGTTGGCTTTTGTATGAACATTTGCCGTCTGGTCCAGCGGATCTCACCTCGCGAATCAAAACAAGCTGTCGTGCCAGCGACGGAACACACGGCGACACGGTCGCTAAGCGTCAATTGACCTGAAAACTGCCGATCCGAGGCTTCTCGAAGTCGAAACAGCGGACGCGAAGAGGCGACATTTCCATTCGTGGAATCAAACCAGGTGGCCTCAACCTGAACAAAATCGTCCTCGTTCTTCGTGAGTGTTAAAGCAAAAAGACGCCCATTCCAGACGACCGGATCGGACAACACGCTATGTGTGGGGCGTTGATGCCAGATGACTTGTCCATCATCCAGCTTTAGACATGCTAATTCCGGCCCGGCTTTCGTCAGTCGTCGAACATAAAGATGCGAAGACGTGAGCAACGGTTTAAAGGGGGTAAACGGCAACGCATACGCCTCACCCTGTTCGCTTCCCAGTCCCTGCGCCCAGAGCTGATGTCCATCGACAACAGAGTAGGCATTCACCTGAAAACGATTGCTGACAAAGATCCGCTGATCGTCGGAAATGACCGATAATTGCCGGCCAAACGGATCGCCAAAACGATACTCATGCCGACCTGGGTTATTTCCCGGATGGCCATCAAACTGCGCTCTGGATTCCATCTTCGTGGCCGTCATTGGAAAAGGAGCAATCGGCTGATGAGGTGCTTCCGTAATCAATCCCGATGTCGAAGTTCGAGCAACAAGTCCGGTCATCAGGCTTTGAAATTCGGCAGGAGAAATCATAGTCCCATTAAGTTCGAATGCTCCCGTTGGGACTTGCGTCGAGATTGCCGCCCATTGCGATGCTGTTAATCGTCCCCCAAGCGCACGTGCAATCAACAACCTCGGCTCAAGTTTTTCCTTCATACGAGGGCTGGCATCCACAAGAGCGTCACTGAAATGCTCCCCTGCTGATTCAAATTGTCCAATCGACATTGCCAGGTCGCCCAATGAAAGATGAGCATTTCGTGCGGCATCGGTTCCGTTAAACTGCAGCGTAACCGCTTGCAAGCTCGCAACATCACGACGATTAATCGATGACCTGATCCGGATCTGCCCCAGTGGCTCAAACTTTTCGGACATTGTTTGAACAAAGGCAGGATGCAACGACCGAGCGATCCCGATCGCTGTCGAAATCGAAACATAAAGTTGACGATCATCGGAGTCGGGCAATAAACCCGGTCCATCGCGTTCGGCAATTGACATGACAATGCGGCAGGCATCGTCATAATTCTGGCCACTCAGCGCGGATTCCAGTTCCGCCCTGACGTTGTAGGCTTCTTTATTCAACACAGGGACAAATGGATGTCTTTGCCCCAAAGGCAAAACACCTCCGGTTCCATCGTCGATTTGGGGTGCAGCTTCCGCAACCATGGCTTTCGCCCATCTCACGTGTCGATCGAGCTCCTCTCCTCTGTCCGTTGGGCGATAATCCGGATGAGGAAGCAGGTTCCAGTAAGTTGCCGCTTGAGACAAAGACCACGCCGAAGTCCATTCGCGTCGATAGACAGCTTCAAGGATTTCATGCGAATGCAATCGTTCCCATACGTATCGCATTTTACTGGAAGTCCAGATCGGAGAATGAAGCCACGCAGCTCGGACTTTTCGGACTGGCTGCAATTCATTTGATGCAGCGAGTTGCCAGCCAAGCTCCTCATACCAGACTCCCAGCGTTTTTGAATGTCCGTCATCGAAAAGATCGCATAAGGAACAGGCATCGTCGAGCAGTTGACGCTTCTGTTCGAAGGGTCGTGACGATCGCATTTCGACTTTGACCAGTTGTCGAAGCAGGTTCAGCCCGAACTCTTTCGGCGGCCCCTGCGACAACGCTGCGACGGCGTTTGCCGTGAACCACGCCGTTTCATCGACTTCGGCTGGTTGCGTATCAAGCACCCGGTGATTCCAGGTTGTCGAGTCCCTCCAATCTTCTTTCTTAAACGGAGTCACTCGCGACAGGAGAAGTGGATCTGCCAGACTCGTGACCCCCGCGAGTTCACGAACTTCGATCTGTCGGACTCGAATCGTGCGAGGATTCGGTCCCTGCAATCCAAACATTCCCATTGAGCCTACAGCACCAGGCATGTCACGTCCGGGAGACTCAATCACGTGCCCCCAGTGAAGCCCGTCACCACTTACTTGAACATGCAACGTTCCCAGCCCGGCAATTAACTTGAGCCATCCCGCCCTGGCGAAGAACGGAGGCGGGTAATCATCGAGGTTATAATTCGATACTTCTCGTATTTCCCCCGGACGCAAAATCCCAAAGGTCATCTGTTGTGTTGTTGAGTCCTTAAAGAATCCAACCTGATGCAATGGTCGCCCGTCGCGGTCACCGAGATAGATCCCCGTCCCTGGCTCAGCGGATTCCACGCGGACAATCACTTCAAACAAGCCGTTGGAATGTTGCGATTGTTCCATCGCTGATAACCAGCCGAACGGAAAGCAGATCACCCCCCCCTTCTCTCGCGAGTCGACCGACATGGAAACAGACCCATCCTCGTTGGCAATCACACTTGCGGGTGATTCAACTGACATGGCCCAGGGTACTTTTGCAGCCGGGCTTGAAACCATCACAGGGTGTGGGTTATCCGGTTGGGAAGGGAATGCCACGCTACGATGCATGGAAAGTCCACGCAAACGGAATTGACCTTCAACATAGACTTCGATTGGCACTCCAGCGAATGGGGCGGTCAGCAGCGTGACTCCACCACGAGCCAGCACGAGTTCGCCGTTCTGATAACGAACATCAAACGTTCCCGGAGTCGACCGGAAATATGCTCCACTGTCTGTCGTCAAAAGTCCGAATCGCGTTGGCTTTGGAGATGAATTCTCTCGAGCGATCTCAAACGCAGCCCAAAGATGAGGCTCACGACGTGTATAAAAGCGAAGTGCAATCCCGGTTGGACCTCGCCAAAAATAAAACGTCATTTCGGAAACTTCAAACGGCGTCACCCGGAGAAGAGCGTCTTCGGGCCAGGGAGCTCGAAGACGCGCCAGTCCGTGAAACTTTGCAATCCGCCGAACAGGATTGCCCATATTCTCCGTCGACCAGTCGTAGGGAAACGCCTCCACTTGCGCGAGCCATCGCTTCCCCTCAGATTCAGGAAATTCGTTGTGCCCTGCTGATTTAAATGAGGCGGTCAGATTTGGGCTTTCAGGTCCCCATGGGGCAATGTCTCGCGCCAGTGACGCCGACCAGGGCTCATTCGCGGCGACATCCACGACTACGGGTTTGGGCAACGGGTCGACCTTTGGCGACGGTTTCGACGTTTCTGGTTCGACAGGCTTCTCACTTGTCGTAATGCTGACTGCCGACTCCGCTGATTTGTCTCCAAGATTATTCGGCATCGATGCGTCAGCAGGAATTTTTGGCGTCAACAAAGTCTCGTCCGGCAAACGATCGACGATCTGTTCCGGTTCCCGCGGCCTTGGGACGAACATCAACAGACCCGCTCCAGCCGCGATCAGACAAGCCAGACCAATCAGCCATCCCCAACGTCTCGAAAATGCACTTTGAACTTTTCGCTGCTCGGAAGCGCGTTTCAAGATCGTATCCACGTCGAGGTGGACCGAGCCAAGAGCCCCCCTCAACTGTGATTCTAAACGCAGATGCTGGACCAGTGCCTGCCGCAGATCGGGGGACTGTGTCCAGCGAGCCTGGATCTCATCGACTTCAGCCGGCGTCAATTCTCCAGCAGATTTCTGTTGCAGCAGTTCGATCAGTTCAAGGTCGGTCATGAAATCATTCAAACATCAAAGGATGAAACGTCGAATAAATTCTTTCCAGCGTCTTCCGCGGAAACAGGATTTCAATCAGGGCTGAGGCAAGTTGATCCCGTCAAAAGTCAATCAGTCGAACCTGCAGCACAAGGTTTCCCCGACCACCAACACCCTTTCCCACCAACTTCAGCATCGTCCCTTCTCGCATCTGGCGAGTGAGATTCAGCTGACTGTCCAACCCATCAGGTCGTCGAAATGAAACCGTTTGCTGTTCGTTAATCTGAACTCGCCTCAGCCAGATATCGGCCTGAAAATCGTCTTTTGACTGTTTGACATCATTGAGATGCATAAACTCGGGAACGTTCATACTTGGTCGCCCTTTCCTGGGCCAGTTCGTGTCGAATTCAGATGGAGACAATCCTTCAAAGCCTGTCGGGCACGATGCATCAGGAGCTTGACGGCCCCTTCGCTGCGATGCAACTCGTGACCAATTTCCGCCAGCTTTCGTTGAGATCGATAATGCAGATCGACCGCCTGTCGGGCACTCGGCCCGAGTTCCTCCAGACACTTGGGTAGATACCGGATCACATCGTCGGCATCTGACCACAAAGCGTCGGGAGGTAACACCGATTCCAATTCAAGGCAAAGTTCTGTCCAGGCCACCTCTTTGCGTCGTTTGACGTCCCGGACATGTTCGCGCAGCAGATTCCTGGCAATTCCAAGCAGCCAGGGCCTGACCAGGGCCGTCGAATCAAACCGAGCCTGAGACAGGTAGAACCGAAGAAAGACCTCCTGCGTCATATCGTCTGCGTCGCTGGCCTGTTGCAGCCGTGCTCGAAGATAGCCATAGACCGATCGCTGATTCCGTTCGATCACAAGCGCAAACGCTGTCCGATCTCCCCGGCGGAGCTGCTCGATCAGCGTTTGATCTGAAACGTTCGACAAAGCTGGTTCCCAACCAAATCCGCCTGAATAAGCAAAAGTAATGCCTTAATCAAAGATGCTACGCCGCAAACCCGTCAACAATCAACTCGCTTCGTGTTGATCTAGACGTCTTTTCGATCTTCAACGATCATCCAATCCCCTTAGTTACATCGGAGCCTCTGGAGTCTCAAATGTCACCTGCATCCGTCGCCATCGCAAGATCACCCCGCTTCGTTGTCACGCTTTGTACCTATAACGAGCGAGAAAACATCGCCAAGCTGGTTCCTCAGGTGCTTGAACAACTTCCGTTTGCAGACGTTCTTGTCGTCGATGACAGTTCTCCTGACGGAACGGCAGACGTTGTCCGACACATGATGTCGACCGATTCACGAGTGAAACTCCTTCTCAGAACCAAAAAAGAAGGTCTCGGTGCCGCCACCCTGGCGGGTTTTCAATGGGCCATTGATCACAATTACGACTTCGTTCAGAATATGGACGCCGACTTCAGTCACCATCCCCGGTATCTACCGGCACTCAGTGAATGCATGAATTTTGCCGACGTCGCCATCGGCTCTCGCTATGTTCCTGGTGGCAGCATTACCGGATGGAGCCTTCTTCGCCATTTTATGAGCCAGTCAATCAACTGGTATTCACACATTTTACTCGGCCTGAGAGCCAAAGATTGTAGCGGTGCCTTCCGGTGCTATCGTATCAGTAAATTGCGAGAATTGGATTTCGCCAAGATTCGTTCGCGCGGTTATGCCTTTCAGGAAGAATTCCTCTACCGATGTGTTCGAAACAATTGTCGTATCGTGGAAACGCCGATCGTGTTCGAAGACCGGATTATCGGTCAATCCAAGATCAACGTGGGTGAAGCGGTTCGCTCACTTCGCGATCTGTTCCTGCTCGGCCTCGAAGGAATTCGGGAAACGCCAGTGACCCATGATGCTCCTGTCCCAAACGAGCCACCCAGGACCATCAAATTCAACCCTCAAAATAAGCCTGCAACTGAAATCCAACAGGCACGCCGTGCGGCGTAAGCGGGTCACACCTGAGGACAATGGCACAAACCCGCGAAAACTTGCAACTATCCCTTGCCGTTCAAAAACGTTCAGGATTCAGCAGCTTATCCATTTCAGGCGACTTCATATTCTCTGGGGTCGCCAGAAACTCACCGGTACCGATCCGTTTTTCAACCTTTTCACCTCGGATCGATTTCACGATCGCCTGCACGGACTGATAGCCCATTGTCACGGGGTCCTGCAGGACAATCCCGTTGCAGGCTCCGTCGCTCATCGCACGGATTAAGTCTTCGCTGGAATCAAATGCCACAAACTTCACCTTGCCGGCGAGTTGCGTTTCTTTCAAGGCAATCAAAATTCCGTTCGCATTCGGTTCACAGACTGCGAAAATGCCATTCACCCGATCCTTGAAATTGCTCAACACTTGAGTCGCCTTATCAAGCGATAATTCAGGAGTCGTCCCGGCGTATTCCTTCGACGAAATCACCTCGATACCTGGGAATTCTTTCGTCAACGTGTCGAGAAAACCTTCTTCACGTTGTTCCGTACTTTCGCTTCCAGCGTTATATCGCAGCAGGATCACGTTCCCTTTCTCACCCAGAACTTTTGCCAGATGACGGGCAGCCAGTTCACCTCCTTTGCGATTGTCGGTTGCGACGTAACTGACGATTTTCGATTCGTCTTGAAGCGCACTGTCAAAAATCACGACCGGAACACCCGCTTCAACCGCATCGTTCACCGGTCCGATCAATGCTTGTTTGTCGAGTGGGGCCAGACAGATTCCGTCCACGCGGTTCGCTACAAAATCCTGTACTACGTTGATCTGGCCGTCACGGTCATTTTCAAGCAGCGGCCCTTTCCAGAGAATCTCAATATCCCCCAGATCCTTGGCAGCCTGAACAGCTCCCGCATGCACCGATTTCCAGAAGATGTGAGTCGTCCCCTTCGGAATGACCGCAATTCGCAATGGTTTGGTTTTCGCCCCATCAGTCGCTGGGCCAGTCCCTTTTTTTGCCGCCGATGGATCGTGATTTCCTGCACAACCCATCACCGTCGCAAAACAAAGTATCGAACAAAACAAATAACGCATGGTGTCAATCTCCTGAAGAAAGTCTCAATAGATGGTTTGAATTTTTGGGAAAAGATAGGGGACCCACAGGACAAATAAGTCTTGTACGTACTAATGGACGTATCAGTCCCATTCAACTCTCAAAGCTTTTTATTCAGCCAGTGCTTCCAGCAGCTCCCATCGTTCGAAAGTCGTCGTCATTTCCTGCTCGAGAGCTTCCAGTCGTTTCGTGGCCTTTGCGATCACGAGCTTATCCTGCTGATAGAATTCCGGTGAAGCCATAGTCGTATGGAGTTCACGCTGTTCCTTTTCAAGCTCTTCGATTTTGCGAGGTAATTGTGATAACTCTTGCTGTTCCTTAAAAGTCCTGCGACGTGGAACATCCGCCGTTACCGCAGGGGCGATGACTCGATTAGCGGGGGCCGACGGTACCCGTTCAACGGATGACTCCGCGATTGCCTTTCGTTGCGCCAGCCAGTCGTCGTATCCACCCGTGTAATCTCTGACGAAACCGTCTCCCTCAAACACCAGCGTGTTGGTGACAACGTTGTTAAGGAATGCCCGATCATGACTCACCAGCAAGACTGTACCGGGGTAATTGACAATCAATTCTTCCAGTAGATCGAGAGTCTCGGCGTCGAGATCGTTTGTCGGTTCATCCAGCACCAGCACGTTCGATGGCTTGGAAAACAAACGAGCTAAAAGCAGTCGGTTTCGTTCACCCCCGGAGAGATAGCGCGCCGGGCTGCGAGTCCGCTCGGGCGTAAACAGGAAATCTTCCAGATATCCGATAATATGCCGCTGCTGGCCATTGATCGTGAGCAGATCTTTCCCTTCAGAGACGTTTTCCTGGACTGTCTTTTCTTCGTCGAGCTGAGCTCGCAATTGATCGAAGTAGGCCACTTCCAGATTCGTCCCCCGTTTGACGACGCCGGATGTCGGAGTCAATTCCCCCAGCAATAGCCGCAACAGGGTCGTCTTACCTGATCCGTTCGTACCGATAATCCCCACTTTATCGCCACGCATGATGGTCGTCGTCAGATCTCGAATGATCGGCCGCGATCCGATCTCATACGAAAGGTTCTTGACGTCAACGACCAATGCTCCTGATCGTTCTGCCTCTTGGATCTCGACTTTGACGTTGCCGACCTTTTCACGACGAGCTTTCCGTTCTTCGCGAAGCTTTTTCAAGGCACGAACACGACCTTCGTTTCGAACACGGCGAGCCTTGACTCCCTTACGGATCCACGCCTCCTCGACCGCAAGCTTCTTATCAAACAGGGCCTGCTGCTGCTCTTCCGCCGCGAGCGCCGCCTCTTTCCGCTCGAGAAACGTCGCGTAATCACAAGGCCAGTCGAACAGTCGTCCTCGATCCAGTTCAACAATCCGAGTCGCCAGTCGCTGCAGAAAAACTCGGTCGTGTGTGACGAAGATCAGCGTGCCATTGAACCGCTGCAGGAATTCTTCCAGCCATCGAATTGCATCAATGTCGAGATGGTTTGTCGGTTCGTCAAGCAGAAGAATATCGGGTTCAGAGACCAGTGACTGCCCCAGCAGGACTCGTCGCTTCATCCCTGACGAAAGACTGTCAAACGGGGTCAATGGATCAAGCTGCATCCGTTCCAGCATCTGTTCGATACGATGTTCTAACTGCCAACCGGTGTCGTGATTCAGTGTTTCGGCTCGTCGCTCCAGCTCGACTCGTTCAGCCTCGGAAAGCGATGCTTCGGGATGGTGCAAGTGAAACTGAGCCGCGACGGCGATCCCTTCCTCCCCCAGACCGGCTGCGACTTCGTCAAAAATTGTACCGACCCGTCCGACAGGAACATCTTGAACCAGTCGAGCAATTCGAATTCCCGGCTGATGATCGACCAGACCCTGATCTGGCGGCAATTCCCTGACCATCAGCTTCATCAGCGTCGACTTCCCGGTCCCATTCCGCCCGAGCAACCCCACACGTTCGCCTCGTTCAATCTGCAAATCGATATGAGACATCAAAGGAGGGGTACCGAACCCAAAACTGACATCTCGTAAACTTAATAACGCCATCCAAATCCCCGTCTAACGATGACTGGCCGAACTGATACGGCTCAAATTCTATCCGAAAATCGATCCCTCTGCGGCGTTCTTGTATGAAACCTCAGAGCAGAACAAAAGGAGAAGTCGACAAAACACAAACAAAGGACTCCACTCGGCTCGCCTCGTTGCTCACTCACGTGGTATCCTCAATCCAATTATTGCTGAATTCTCAACTCCAAAAAACTTGCCTGATGCCCCCGACCCCAGAACACTCACCGACGGATGTCCGCATGCGTGGCTTCGCCAATCGCGCCACGGTTGAGGCGGCCTGGGCCTGGATTGATTCTGCGATACCTGCTTTTGAACACCTCAATACCGAAGTCATCAATGCCGGTAAAGCCGCAACTCGTATCCTCGCAAAGGATGTCACAAGTCGCGTCGATGTTCCGAGTTTTGCACGGTCGATGATGGACGGCTTTGCCTTGCGCAGCGAGGAAACCTACGGTGCCTCCTCCTACAACAGGCTGCCCTTCAAAGTCGTCGGCACTTGCCTGCCAGGTGTCCCATTTTCAGGCCACATTGAAACGGGGCAGGCGGTCCGCATCATGACCGGAGCACCCCTTCCCGCAGGTGCCGATGCCGTACTTCCCGTCGAGAACACCGAACTGGATGGTGAGACCATGCTGAGTCTCGGTGAAGTCTCCTCGGGCAAACATGTTGGAACGATCGGTGAGGATATCCGAATCGGTGATGTCGTCGTGCATCAAGGCCGACAGCTGCGCCCTCAAGATATTGGTGTCATCTCTTCCATCGGTGTCAGTCATCTTTCCGTCGTCCGTCGGCCTCAAGTGCGAATCCTGATCACCGGTAATGAACTGCTTCCAGCGGGAACCACACCCATTGGCTATCAAATCGCCGATGCTAACGGACCGATGCTGGCTGCATTAATTGAACGGGACGGCGGTGAAGTCATTTTCCCCAGCATCGTTCGAGATGAGCCAGACGCGATCCGCCAGGCCTTACTGGACCCGGCTGATATCGTTCTCGTTTCCGGTGGGTCAAGCGTAGGCCAGGAAGACTATGCACCAAAACTGCTTGCCGAACTGGGCGAAGTTGCCATTCACGGAATCGCCATGCGGCCCAGCAGCCCCACGGGGATGGGTCGACTGCAAGAACGCCTCGTCTTCCTGCTCCCCGGAAACCCCGTTTCCTGTCTTTGTGCCTATGACTTCTTCGCAGGCCGAGCGATTCGGGCAATAGGCGGTCGCTCGCGTGACTGGCCCTACCGCCGAGTCCTCGTCCGTCTGACACGTAAACTGGTTTCGACCGTTGGTCGAGTCGATTACGCTCGAGTTCAGATCCACGGAAACGAAGCCACGCCGATGGCGATCGGCGGAGCTTCAATCCTCAGCTCCACAACCCGGTCCGACGGATTTGTCATCGTCCCTTCCGACAGCGAAGGATTCCCTGATGGTGCCCAAGTCGAGGTTTTTTTGTATTGAAGCTTGCGCCAAGCCAATCGTTTGAATTAAAGTGCCACTGCTTGCCCGTCTTCGGTCAAGCAGTGCTCTTCCCCCGGTAAAAAGAGCAGAAACTGCCTTCCCGATGACTCCAGCGAGGCTTCTCCGTAAACCAAAACAGCCATTGTCGCTCCGCATGATGAGCACTTCCCGAAAATGAACCAATCGTTGCCGGAGCATCGGTTTTATCTGGCAAACTCTGAATTCAAAAAAAAGCGGGTGTCGCATGTCTGGCCAGGATCAGTTTTTAAACGTGATCGATCGAGACGAAGCCGAACGACGGTTCCGAGCGGCACTCTCATTAGCCCCCATCGGTATCGAAAGAGTCGCACTGGCAGATGCGCTTGGCCGAGTCCTTTCTCAGGATATCATCGCCCGAGTCGATGTCCCTTCATTTGATCGTTCGAACTTTGACGGGTTTGCAGTCCAGGCCAATGACACATTCGGCGCGACCGAAATGTCGCCAAAATCAGTCCGCCTTCTGCCCGACACGCTGGATGCCGGGACGGAACCAACCATCGAATTACAATCGGGTGAGGCAATCAGTATCTCAACCGGGGGGATGATACCACGCGGAGCCGACGCGATCTTGATGATCGAATCGGCCGACGTGCAGCAGGATCACGTATTAATTCAGCGAGCGGTCACGCCGGGGTTCGGAGTCTCCTTCGCCGGAACCGACATCTCAACCGGCGAATCCGTCCTGCGAATTGGCACCGAATTGACCAGCCGTGAAACGGGAGTTTTGGCCGCCCTGGGTGAAAGTCATGTCGACGTCTGGAAAAAGCCACGGGTTGCTATCATCTCCACAGGTAACGAGATCATCGCCCCCGGCCAGCCGATCCGACCCGCGTGTGTGTACGACTCGAATTCACAAATCCTCGCCGACGCCGTTCGTGAATTGGGTGGTCAACCACACTTCTTTGGGATTGTCCGAGATGATGTCTCGGCCTTACGAGAAATGGTTCAACGAGCCCTCGCTGAATCCGATCTGGTGCTCCTTTCCGGTGGGACAAGCAAAGGAAAGGGGGACCTGTGCTACCGTGTCGTCTCGGAATTCAAAGATCCGGGAATTGTCGCTCACGGAGTCGCCCTGAAACCGGGAAAACCACTTTGCCTGGCTGTGACCGGCGGAAAACCTGTCGTAATCCTTCCCGGTTTTCCCACATCGGCGATTTTTACGTTTCACGAATTCGTTGCTCCCGTAATCAGGCTGCTGGCTGGACGGTCGGTTGAATCTCACGAAACGGTCAAAGCAACGTTGGCAGTGAAAGCCAATTCCGAAGTCGGCAGGACCGAGTACCTGCTGGTCGGTCTCGTCAAAACCGATTCCGGTTTGTCAGCATTTCCGATGGGACGTGGCTCCGGTTCGGTAACAACATTCAGCCGAGCCGATGGCTTTGTCACGATCCCGCGTCATACAGAAATTGTCGAAGCGGGTCAGCCCGTCGAAGTCCGTCTCATCGGTCGCGGCCTCGAAGTCGCTGACTTGATCGTCATCGGCAGCCACTGTGATGGGCTGGATTATCTTCTGTCCGAACTTCAACGACGTGGCGTCACATCGAAACTGCTTACGGTGGGAAGCTCTGCAGGTCTTGCCGCCGTAAAAAGAAATGAATGCGATCTGGCAGGATTCCATCTGCTTGACCCCGAAACCGGCCTCTACAACCGCCCGTTCTTATCCGATTCTGTTCAGTTAATCGACGGCTATGGCCGAGCCCAGGGAATCCTCTTCCGCAAGGGAGATTCTCGATTTGAAGGTCACATCGCCACCGAAATTCCATCGTTAATCGCCGACAGCCGTTGCGTTATGGTCAGCCGCAATCAGGGAAGTGGCACTCGAATTCTGATCGACCGACTTCTCGCCGGAAAGAAGCCAAACGGTTACGCCGTTCAACCGAGCAACCACAACGCCGTCGCCGCCGCGATCACTCAAGGTCGAGCCGACTGGGGAGTCGCCATCCAATCGGTCGCACAAGCCAACAATCTCGGCTTCCTACACTACCAGGAAGAACGGTACGACTTCGCCATCCCCAAATCGCGATTCGACCGGCCCGCCGTTCAAGCCTTCGTCAAACTTCTGTCAGAAGAGACCACAAGAAAACGCCTGAAAGAACTCGGCTTCAATTGTCGACCGTAGTGCGGAACAAGTCTTTGAAACCTCACCGAATCATCGAAACAAAGTTGGCAAAGTTCCGTGTTTCATAGGCTTTTTCGCAGGTTTGAAGTTGGCCAACTTGGCAAACTTCGATCTGGCGGGCCGGGTTCTTTGTAGGATGGAACACGTCTTCAAAGTCCCATCGACAAATCGAAAAAAGTTGGCAAAGTTCGACACGGTTGGCAAAGTTCCGTGTTTCATAGGCTTTTCGCAGGATTGAAGTTGGCCAACTTGGCAAACTTCAAACGTTCTCGCTTCGTCTTCGGGAGGGCGAGGTTCCACCCGAGCCGTCTTTCTGACTTGTCCTCACTTAGTTACCTTCGGTTCATACATCTTCTCTTCAATTCTGCCGTCATCACCCGCCAGACAATCTGATGTAAAAGTTCGATCAAGTTCGACCGACTTCGACCATTCCCCATAAATCATAGGTGTTCTGCGACGATTTTTCGTATTTTCGAGGGTATTCGAGTTCGATCGAGTTCGACGGACTTCGATCGAGTTCGATTCTCAAAGCGAGCCCGGGATATTAAACCGGAATACTCCTCACCTATATCAGTCCCATGTGTCACATCAGTCCCATACGTCCCATCAAAAGCAAATTCGATTGAGCCCCTTCACCACAAACCGCAATCCAACCCAGCCATACGCGAAAACAGCCTTCGAGGCCCACCGATTCATCGAATAAAGTTGGCAAAGTTGACCAAGTTCCGTATTTCATAGGCCTTTTCGCAAGTTTGAAGTTGGCCAACTTGACCAACTTCGACCGGCGGCCCGGATTCTACGAAAGGTGCGATCGAGTCTTCGAGGCCCACCAAATCATCGAAATAAAAGTTGGCAAAGTTGACCAAGTTCCTTATTTCATAGGCTTTGTCACAAGTTTGAAGTTGGCCAACTTGACCAACTTCGACCGGCGGCGCGGATTCTTCGTAAGGTGTGGTCGAGTCTTCAAGACCCACCGAAAGAAAACAAGCATGACAAAACGTCCCAAAGCCCAATGCCTCGATCACATCCTGAACATCCAAACAATGAACCGCCACGGATCGCCCGCCGCCAAAAACCGACGACGACGTGAGCCGTATCAAAAATTGATTCCAGGATGTCAAAGATCAAAATCGCCGTCGTACACCACAAACCGGAACCGCCTTTGATTTTCAAGTAGCATGCCCAACAGGCGTTCCCAGGCGAGCCCGGGACGTGAATCCCAAGATTTTTTCCGCCCGACTCCATCACAAACCAGCCCATCGACCAAAAAAATCGTTTAACCGCGCCTCGAAGAGAAGCGAGTCAAGCGGCGTCACTGACAAACCCGAAGTGTCATTCGCTCATTCGGCCACTGCGATCCAATCGACTTGTCGATAACTATCAATGTCCAGCGACGTTTGAAGAGATCGGCTGAACGCCGATCCGCCTACGCCGATGGCTGCGGGTTAAACTATCAAAAAAAGGCCTACCAACTCCACAAACATATTTTGCGACAACGATATTACAAACAACAAAGTCGCATGTAAACAGAAAAACAGACAACTTTTCTTAACGTTTTGAAGGTGCTCATGAAAATCGCTTCTCACGGTTGTTTTTGACACTGGCAGCGTCGGCCACGTCGGCGATGCTGCCAGCCTCGGACCGGCGTGTACACAGCACGTTCCCCACCCCGCTGAATTCGATCGTTGAACCGACTTCACGAGTTCTAGAAATCGACTGATTACCATTTGCAGTAAGGATCAGAGAGTCAAAATGAAACGCATGAGTTCCAAGACGACAACCCATGATCCGCAAGTCCGACGTAACAACCAAACAAAAGCTCATCGTGCTCGCGGCATCGAAGCGAGCCGCTGAATACGCGCGGGAATTGGTACAACAAACTAAAATTCCGACCTGCGCTTTTGAGGTGGGGGGATTTGTAGACATTGAATATATCCGAATCTTTCCCCTGAAGGCGAAAAGATATCAGCCCGGAAGAAAAGTCGGCCCAGACTCGTTCTTCTACCGAAAACGACACGATAAAATGCCTCACTTGCCGGGTATTTGACGATCGCATATCGATTGAGGTGCCGAATGAAGTATTTGATCGTTGTGATCTATTGCATTTGGATTTCTTCTGAGACTCTCACAACCTTGGTTGCTGGCGAAGTGCTCACGTCAAAGGCAACCGGAATGCAGTTCGTGAAAATTCCGCCTGGCACCTTCAAAATGGGAAGCAGCCCCGCTGATTTGAAGGCTTATGTCGAAGCGGATAACCGGTTCGACGTGGAACGAGCCAGCATCGAGCAACCCCAACATGAAGTACAGATCTCAAAATCATTCTTGATGGGGATTTACGAGGTGACTCAGGGGGAGTACCTGACGGTGATGGGAACTAATCCCAGTGTCTACAAAAAAGTTGAGGGTCTGGACACAAGCCGGTTCCCGGTCGACTCAGTTTCCTGGTTCGATGCGATCGAATTTTGCAATAAACTGAGTGAGGCAGACGGACTTTCGGCCTGTTATTCGATCGATGAGATTCGACGGGAGGGCGATTCCATTAAAAGGGCCAGAGTCACACTTTCTGGTGGTGACGGCTACCGGCTTCCCACTGAAGCGGAATGGGAATATGCCTGCCGCGCTGGCACCACGTCACCATTTCATTTCGGGGGCGTGTTAAATGGTGACAAGGCGAACATCAACGGCAAACATCCTTTCGGTACGACAACAAAAGGAAAATACTTAGAAAGACCAACCATTGTTGGTTCTTATCGGGAAATGAAAAACCAGTTCGGACTATTCGATATGCATGGAAATGTTGGTGAGTGGTGTTTCGACTGCGCTACAGATGATGCGTACACGAATCACTCCCGGGTTGACCCCGTAATTGGGGTAGGTGAAGATTTCCACATCGTCCGCGGCGGGAATTTCGGCGCGGGTGCCAGATTTGCGAGGTCCGCCTTCCGATTCTGGGGTGGGCAAGGGACGCGTCACCTGGGAACGGGGTTTCGAATTGTTTGGTAATTTCTGCGATGATATTGTCGGCTTTTTAGTGGCGGCTTCCAGCCTCCATGCCTTTTTGAATCGGCGGCTGGAAGCCGCCGATTCGGGCAAATAATATCAACCAAACTTGGCTGTGAGCTGGCTGTTCTGGGGTCGGGTGTCCAACCCCTCTTTCTATGTCGCCATCACATGACGGAACAGAATCTCGCCGCGACCGACTGAGACCAGGTCACCGTGGTACAGGTCAAAGTCAGATTCGAACAACGATTCGTCGACTTGAAAACCCTTATTGACCAGGGTTCGCAGCATCAATGGAACGACCTGGGGACGATACGTCGAACCGTACCGGAAGCTTGGCAATAACGGCGGTGGATTGGGGCCGAAGAGACCGAGGGTCCCTCGACGCATCCCCGCACCGGGACGGATACCACACTCACCAAAGACCAGAATCGTCCCGGCAATCATATTGAAACCGAGCATGTCCCCTGCCGTTCCTCCGATCGCGATCATCCCTCGCCGCATCGTCAGGCCGATTTCGTTTCCGGCGTTGCCATCGACCAGGATTGTCCCTCCCGTCATTCCTTTCACGGAACCACGATAGGCGGCACCGGTCAGATGACCGGCATTTCCTTTCACATGGATCACGCCACGTCGCATTTCGGCGCCGACCCAGCCGTTCGCGCTTCCCTCAACCACGATCTTGCCACCATTCAGATCGCTGCCGACGTGACGTCCGACGGAACCTTGAACGTGGATTTCGCCCGAGGCCATGTGCGCCCCGATCCAGTGAACGCCCGCCAGATTTCCCTCAAACTCAAATCGTTTGTCGCTGGCGTCCCCAGTTACCGTGAACATCTCGGCCAACGGAAGTTTTTGATTGCCGTGAAAGATCAGAAATTGTTCAATTTCGGCGAGTGACTTATCGCAGGCCCAGTCAGGGGTGAACCCTTCAATCTCGACAGGAACAGCAGTTTCGCCGCGATAGGTGAGCCGTAGCACGGTGCGATCCTTATTCAATTCTTGATGTCGTTTGTCTGTCTGGTGTCTTCGGCCAGTCAAAAAGCACTGCTTGACCGAAAGACGGTCATGCAGTGGCACAGTCATTCAGTTGTCTGACAAAGCACCGATTTAAAACCATTCGAACAAGTATGGGTGTGATTGTTCCATTTTCCGTCTTGTCTGTCACACTAACTCACAAACGGATTTCACACAATTGGGAACACTTCGACCACCTGATACGAAATGATGACATGGAAAAAGGAGCGATTATTCTCTGTGGCGGCAAATCGAGTCGCATGGGACGCGACAAAGCGACGCTGCCGTTCGGCCCCGAGTTGATGCTGCAGCGAGTCATTCGCCTGGTCAGCCAGATCGTCTCTTCCGATAAGATTGTCGTTGTCGCCGCGCCCGGTCAGCAATTGCCTGAAATTCCCCATGAGATCATCGTTGCGCACGACGAACGTCAGGATCGGGGCCCGCTGGAAGGTTTGGCGGCTGGACTACGGATGACCAAAACAAACGTCGACGCCGTATACGTCACCAGTTGCGACGTGCCACTGCTCCTCCCCGCTTTTATCGTGCGAATGTTTGAACTGATCGGAGACCACGACATTGCGGTGCCGCGTGATGGCCAGCATCATCACCCGCTCGCCGCCGTTTATCGAACGTCGGTTCTCGAGCACGTACAGAAACTACTTGGAGCCGACCGATTGCGTCCCCGATTTCTGTTTGACGAAGTCAACACGCGAGAAGTCCTGGTCGATGAGTTGCGATCGGTCGATCCTGAGCTGGCGACTCTCGAAAACCTGAATCATCCAGAAGATTACCTAAAAGCATTGGCGGTGGCAGGTTTCTCGGAAGATGCGAAGAAATTTCAGCCACTGATGCACAGAGATAAAACCAAGTGAGTTTTGACCACGAATTTTACGAATCGCACGAATAAGAGTCGGAAGGAATTTTGAATTTTCTGATTAGCGAAGATGAGTGCTGATTAGTGTTCCAATCTTTTTTTCTTCGTTTTCTCGTCTCTGAATTTGCATTCATCGTATCGGTGAATGGGGTCTTGTGCTGGTGCAAAGGCCCGTTAACCACCGCCACGGGGGCGGTGGGGCTTCGTCAAATTGCAGTCGATTTTGTGGAATTTGGCTTGCGTTGCAATCCGAATAATTCATTACCGCTGATAAATCGGTAGATATCCATATTCGACTGTCAGAGCGAGAACTCCGAGGCTGGTTGAATAGACCTGGCCCTGTGGTCGTTCGTTGCCGTTCATCGCCTTCCAGCCTCCGACCGGTTGCTGGTTTGCCACTAGCTGTTCAAACAGAATCGCCTTGGTCCGTTCCCAGTCAGGTCCACCAAATTTATAGGCGCTGATCGCGTGATAGTAGGCTCCATAGAAGTACCAGCCGTCGTCGTAACGAAGGGGTTGACGCTGCAGGAATTGAATCCCCGAATGAACTTCATTGTCGTCCAGGTGGTCGCACACTTGAAGGCAAAGGATCCCCGCCGCCGTCAGCGTCGAAGTCGGTCCACCCATCGGTTGATACGCAAAACCACGTCCGCTTGAACATCTTTTGACATAACTGACGGCGTAATCAATCCGCTCAATCGGGACATCACAACCGATATCTTTTGCCGCTCGCAGAGCCAGCAATTGCCAACCTGTTACGCTTAAATCACTATCAGGGCTGTTCAACTGGTATCGCCAGCCACCCGCGTCGTTTCGTCCCTTTCGAACCTGTTGGGCTTTCAGAATCAACTTCACCCCGTTTTCCAGCACCTTTCGCACCCTGGCGGATTGAGTTTTGGAGGTCATCCCCGACACCTCGGCCAACATCAGCGTACTGATCCCGTGATCGTACATCGGTCCGTGTCCGCGACGGTCCACAATCATTCCGTTTGCTTCCTGATGATCGACCACGTAGTTGATGCCACGCTCAATCGCCGCGCCATAAGGGCCTTCTCCAGGCACATGGCCCGCTGCCAGAAACGACATCACCGCCAGCGATGTCGCCGCCGTGGATTCACCAGTGATTTCGATGCTCCAGCTTCCATTCGGATTCTGTAGCCGGGAAAGTATTCGCAAAGCATTCACGACCGCGTTGTCGACCACCTGATCATCGATTGCAAAACAGAGGTTTCGTGGAAGAACAATCGCGATCGTCACGGTGAGGATCAGAACGATTTTCGACATCAGTGGTCTCGTCCTTTCCACTCACTTGGCAGGTTTTGTAATTTCGTCGAAGTACGACTTGATCCGCTGAGTATATTCCGGATGCGACTTCTTTCCCGCCCCTTGCAGGATTTCCGTACGAAGTTGCCCTGGCAACCGACCCCAGTTTTGGCGGGCCTGCTGCTGAAGCTCGAGATCGAGATGACTGAGATCAGGAGTCGCCGTGGTTCCCTGCGCATTCGCTCCGCTTTCTCCCGGCTCAGAATTCTGCTGAGGCTCACCCGGCATCGGCTTTCCAGGCTTTTGCGATTTCATCGGTTCGCGTGCTGCTAAATTCTCTTTTGGTTCACCGCGTGTCTGCCTTAGCATCGCCGCCACATCACGGAATTGTTGAGCCGCCTGGGCAAACTCGGAACTTTTCGGCTGTTGTTGATTTCCAACCTGATTACTGTTCGATTCTCCTTCCGATGGCGAACCATCAGGCTTTCCGGGCTTGGACGCCTGACCTTGTTGCTTTCCGTCCTGCTGAGCTTTTTTCCCCTCCTGCTGCGAAGGACTCGGCTGTTTCCCTTCCTGACTGCTCTGCCCCGACGGCTTGCTGTCGGACGGAGATTTTCCAGGTTGCTTCCCATCCTGCTGGGACGGACTCGGTTGTTTCCCTTCCTGACTGCTCTGCCCCGACGGCTTGCTGTCCGACGGAGATTTTCCAGGCTGCTTCCCATCCTGCTGGGACGGACTCGGCTGCTTCCCTTCCTGACCGCTCTGCCCCGGCGGCTTGCTGTCGGACGGAGATTTTCCGGGCTGCTTCCCATCCTGCTGGGAAGGACTCGGCTGTTTCCCTTCCTGACTGCTCTGACCCGACGGCTTGCTGTCGGACGGAGATTTTCCAGGCTGCTTTCCATCCTGTTGGGACGGACTCGGCTTCTTCCCTTCCTGACTGCTCTGACCCGGCGGCTTACTGTCTGATGGAGATTTTGCAGGCGGTTTTTCAGCCGGCGGAGCCTCGCCCAGCTTTTTCCCTCCCTCGCCACTCGGACCGACTCCCTTACCACCCGATTTGGGTTTTCCGGGCGGTTTCTCGTCTTGTGGTGTTTGGCTCTGCGAGCTCGCGTTCGGATTTGATGAAGAACTCGATCCCGATTTGGAACCTGAACTCGACGCGCTTGGATTCTGACAGTTGCACTGTCCGAGTTTCTGTTGAGCCTCCTGAATTTGTTTTGTTGCCTGCGCAACTTGTGACCCCACCTTTTTCGGAACTGGAGTCGCCTTGGGTGATTGCGGAGGTGTTGGCTTCACTTCATTGGCGGCTTGCTTAAGTTTCTCAGCGGCATCAGCGGCCGCTTGTGCCGACTTTTGCGCATCCTGTTGTGAATTGCATTGTGCCGACTGCTTCATCGCCTGCTGTGCCTGCTCAGCCGACTTCTTTGCTCGTTCACCCGCTTCTGCTGATTGAGGTGAATTGAGTGGCTTGGATTTCAATGTTTGCGAAGTCTGATCGAGTTGTTCTGCCAGTTTTTTTGTCGCTTCCGCAAGCTGACGTTGTCCCTGTACCTGGGCACCGCGTGCCGCGTCTGACGACTTCGAAAGTTCTTCCAACTGTTTGGCCGAGTCACGCTGTTGTTCGGAAAGTTGTTGAGCCTTCTTCGATTGAGGCGAGGTCGACCGGCCTTCCGGATTCAATTGCTTGCTCGCATCTTCCGATGCTTTTTGCGCTTCACGGGCCTCTTTCGCGGCCTGAGCTAACTGGCCTGCTTGAGCTTGCTGTTTTGCGGCATCGGCTTTCCGTGCAAACTCCGCAGCCGCTTTCGTTGCCGGCGAATCCGCTCCTGTTTCCTTGGCAAGTTCCACCGCTTGCTGAGTCGCTTCACGAGCAATTTGTTCCTGCTTTTGTGCCGCAGCAGCCCCCTGTTGCTGCAGTGATGGTTTCGCCCCGGCTTGATCCTTTTGATCATTTTGTGGTGACTTCGCCGGACTATTCGCAGCCGCCTGAGGATTTGGCTGGGAATCGGATTCCTTAGAATTTGCCGGCTTATTGGCCGCCGGTGATGCATCTGATTTAGCGGAAGGGGGATTCTGTTTATCGGATTGAGGTGTCGCCGCTTGAGGCTCACCTGATTTTGGATTTTCTGGCGTTCCGGCATCGGGCTTTGGCATCCCAGCAGTTGCTGGTTTCTGCGTTGCGGATTGCGATCCATTTGAATTCGATGGATTGCTGTTCTTGGCGTCTGGCTTTGCCCCATCCGGATTTTGTTCGCCAGGCTTCGATGCATCGGCTTTCGTTGGGGGAGCGTTCGCTGGTTTTTGCTGATCCGATGACGATGCATCCGCCTTCACAGAATTTCCGTTCTTCGAATCAGGTTTCGATGTCTCCGCATTCTGTCCATCAGGTTTCGATGGCTCTTTTTTCGCCATGTCAGCGGTTGCCGGCTTTTCAGAGTCCGGTTGTGAGGGATCTGTTTTCGACGGATTACCATTCTTCGCGTCGGGCTTTGCCCCGTTTGCATTCTGCTCGTCTGGCTTCGATGCATCGGCTTTCATTGCGGCTGCGCTCGCTGGTTTTTGTGTCTCAGATGGCGATGCATCTGACTTCCCAGGATTGCTGTTCTTCGAATCGGGCTTCGACGTCTCCGCATTCTGTCCATCAGGTTTCGATGGCTCTTTTTTCGCCATGTCCGCGGTTGCAGGCTTTTGAGAGTCCGATTGAGAGGGATCTGTTTTCGAGGGATTACCATTATTCGCGTCGGGCTTGGCCCCGTTTGCATTCTGCTCGTCAGGCTTCGATGCATCGGCCTTCGATGCGTCGGCTTTCATTGCGGCCGCGCTCGCTGGTTTTTGTGTCTCAGATGGCGATGCATCTGACTTCCCAGGATTGCTGTTCTTCGAATCAGACTTCGACGTCTCCGCATTCTGTGCATCAGGTTTCGATGGCTCTTTTTTCGCAATGTCAGCGGTTGCAGGCTTTTCAGAGTCCGATTGCGAGGGATCTGTCTTCGCGGGATTACCATTCTTCGCGTCGAGCTTGGCCCCATCCGCATTCTGCTCGTCAGGCTTCGAAGCATCAGATTTCATTGCGGCAGCGTTCGCTGGTTTTTGTGTCTCAGCTGGCGGTGCATCTGACTTCCCAGGATTGCTGTTCTTCGAATCGGGCTTCGATGTCTCCGCATTCTGACCATCAGGTTTCGATGGCTCTTTTTTCGCCATGTCAGCGGTTGCAGGCTTTTCAGAGTCCGGCTGAGAGGGATCCGTTTTCGAGGGACTACCATTCTTCGCGTCGGGCTTTGCCCCGTCTGCATTCTGCTCGTCTGGCTTCGATGCATCTGCCTTCGAAGCATCGGCTTTCATTGCGGCTGCATTCGCTGGTTTTTGTGCATCCGATTGCGATTCGTCCGCCTGCGAGGAATTGCGATCCTTTGAGTCGGACTTCGACCCGTCCTTGGCTTCCCCTTCAGACTTCGGCATATCCGATTTCGCCGGCTGCGGTGCATCGGTTTTCGATGGGTCTACTTTTGAAGAATCGGCATTACCTGTGTCTGGTTTTCTCGAGTCCGCATTCTGAACAGCAGTCTGTTGTGGCGTAGTTCCCGGCTGAGTCTCAGCCATCCTATCGGCCGCCTTGTTCGTCTCGTCGGCACTGGGCGTGACTTCGTTTTCTGGTCGCGAAGCAACGGCAGGTGCGTTCTCGGCTTCTTGCTTTAATGCCTCTGCAAGTCGCTCCTGCGGCACCGCGAGCTGACGCGCCTGATCTGCAAGTCGATTAAGCTGATCCTGTTGCTCTCGGCGAGCGGCTTCTAAAAGCTCGGGATGCTTCTTCAACAGTTCATTCATCTGATCCGTCAGCTTCTGCCCTTCGTCCTTGAGCTTTTGAAGAGCCTCTGCTGCGGCCGGATCTGTCTTCGCATTGTCTGCGGGTTCCTGATTTGGTTTTGAGACCTTTTCATTTTCAGTTTGCTGTGATCGCGTTCCCTGCGAATCTGCTTCAGGATTTTTTTTATTCACAGACGCCTGTTGATCCTGAGAACCAGGGGTCTGTCCGTCTCTTTCGGCCTGCTTCTGTTCCGCCTGTCGAGCTCCTTGATCTGCAACAGCCTGCTGTTCCGCTTCGAACTTTTCCAACTGCTCAGCAAGCCGCTCGGCACGTTGGGCCACGCGAGTCAATTCGACGAGGTCCTGCTCTAATTTGTTAAGTTCGTTGAGATGACGTTCCAACTGTTGCAACTGCCGATCAGCGGCTGCCGTCCGGTCGATCGCCTGGGAAATTGGTTCCAGCTGGTCACGCGCAGCCTGATTCTTCGCCTGATCCAGCCGGTCCTGAGCAACCTGCAGGTCTTCCGTGGCGATCCGATCCGCCAGCGGTGCCAGATCTTTTGTCATGCGACGCTCAGCCAGGCGATCGCTTAGCTGTTGCAACCGTTCGATCAGCTTGTCTTGCGCTTCTTGCAGCGCGATCAATCGCTCGGTTTTGTCGGTTTCTGGTTTCTTGTTCAGCGATTCTTGTTCGGTTTGCTGATGAAGTTTCGCCAGGGCCTCTTTTGATTCATTCAGCTCCGTTCTCAGGCTGGTCAATTCCTGTTCCAGGCTCTTTTCTTCTGCCGCCAGTTCCTGGTCGGGAAGCTGCTTCAGGCTGGTATTGATCATCAACGTCCGTGGAGACGTCCAAACCTCATGAGGAACGGGCTGAGGACAATTATCGACGGCACGCACTCGATACGTCACGACCTGGCCCCCCTTTAACGCAAATGGAGCGAGGTCCAGCGAGAACGTGTGAGAAACATGCGACTCACGTAATTGCTCAACGGTCAGCTGTTCAACGTGCTTCATTCCGGTTGAGGACTCGGCATGCAACTCCACCGCGGTCAGCCCAAAATCATCTGCCACCTCGATCGACTGTTCAACGATGTCGTCAGGACGGGCCAGTACCGGTTCTTCGGAGCCGGTCAGTTTGATTTCCGGCGGGAGATCGGGCTTGACGATTAACAACCGAGACGGATCGTTATTTCGAAGTCCAAACGAATTCTTGACTCGCACCGCAAACGGTCCCGTCAGATTTGCTGTGACATTCAAAATTCCCAAGCGACGGTCTGCGGACAGTTCGATCGGTATGGCTTTCTCGATGGCGACTTTCTGGACTGATTTCGGATCTGACCTGGCAGGCAAATTCACCTGTTCCTGAGATTCAGCCGGCCACCGCAGTTCGGCTTCGATAACCGGCTCGTTGAATTCCACCTGCAATTGAATTCGACTGAATTCCGTAACGTGGACTTCACCGGGGACTCCGGTCAGTATTTTGGCTGGCAGTCCGGTATACGCGGCCGGTTCAATCTCAAGCTTGAACTGAGTCACAACCGGAGGGTCAGCCACATCGATCCGGTGCGTACCAGAACTCGCCCCGTCCGTCGTCACATGGAATGTCACCGTTTGCAAAACATGGGGTAGTGTCGTCGTGAATGATTCGCTTTCCGCATCCCACTCAAGCCTGCGGCGGTCTGAGGCATTTGTTGCGTCATGCCAGTTCAACCAGAGAGACTTGACGTTGTTTCGATCGATTTCACGGTGACGGCGTCGATCGGTCAGTACCACATGAACTGGCACGTCTGTGCCACGGGCAACCACCTGATCCCCCTCAACGACTTTCAAATCCAGATTCGAACCCCACGCGTAGTTACCCCAGGGAACAAAAAACCGACTCCACAAAAGACCATAGCCGTCAGAATTCCAGGCAAACGGTGCGATCAGAAGCAGGACCGAAAACGCTCCCGCGAGCACCGCCCGTAATGGACCGTACTGAGAACCGACTTGATCGACAGAAAACTGGTCCAATGCTTTCACGGTTTGACGTGCAAGCAAATCTTGCATCAATTTCGATGCACCCGGCGCTAATTCGGCCCCCTCATTCCCGCGCAACTCAACGAGCGAGGTCAAACGCTCGCGTAACTCGGGAAACTGTTGTTCGACCAAAGCGGCCAAAGCAGAAAAGGACACCGGCGCGATTGCCGGGCGGATCACCCCTCGCCATAGCAGCCACAGGGCGAGAACGATCCAGGTACCAAGCAGGCATCCGCGAACGGTTCCGTTAAGACCGAGAAACGCGTCGAGAAAAAAGCCGCCGACCAGAAACAGACAGACCCAAAGCACCAGACGGCCCGACCCGCGAATAAACGCCGAATCACGAATCTGCTTGTCCAGGGCCAGTAGTTGGCGTTCAATCAGCGGCGGAATTCCTGTCGGAGCGGTCGACATCACAACCTCCTGCCCAAATACCAACGCGAAATGAATTCCCCGAAATGAAACACTCGATAAGTAGTATGGGTCTCGCGAATCAGAGATGCAATTCGAGTTTTTCCTGTTTTTTTCGGAAACTCGCTGAAATGGACCAGCCAGCGATCATTGGGTGAACCTTAAGAAAAGAGTGATTTTGCATCGCTGATTGAAGTGTCGATCAGTGTTTGATACTCTTTTTGCGGCGTTCCAGTCGGGTTTTATTTCACAATCACGGTCCTTCCTCAATTCCGCAAAGATGTCGAAATTGAATGGAAGGGCGAATTGTCATTCGTGTTTATAGATCCCTTCAATCGTCATGACTCCAGTCCGGCCCGGCATTTCAATTCCAGCAAGGTGATATGATTTATGGCAGGAATTTTTGACACGTTGTTCCGGATTCGATACGGGTCTTTGATGAAAAAATTTGAGGGAATTCCCGGCCCGACGCCGGTTTTCCCGATTGGTAACATGGGTGAATTCGCAACGCGAAATCCGTGGGAAGTTTTTGCGGATTACGAAAAAAAATACGGTGGCATGACGTTGTGCTGGCTTGGCAGTGAGCCAACACTCATCCTTAACGATCCGAATCTGATTCGCGACGTTTTGATTGATAAAGCCGATGATTACTACAAGGATTATCCAATCAAAGCCCTCAGGCCGGTGTTGCGTAACACCGTTTTCAACCTGAATTCGCCAGAATGGAATAACTTGAGGAAGCCTCATTCCCATCCGTGTCTGATCGACGGATTGGACGCCTGGTTGGAGTCCCAGTTTTCCCTCATCAAATCCGTGGTTGACCAGCACCTGTCGAAGATGCTTGAGACCGTCGGTGAAATCGAAATCCTCGACAAGATTCAGCGGGTCTTCTTCGATGTCTTCAACAGCATCGTATGCGGCCCCAAGTTCCATGCGGGTGGTTACGAGAATTACTACACAATGACCGTGGTGGCGACGCGACGCATGGCGACCCCTCAGGCACTGTTGATTCCGCCTCTTCAACCATCGTTTCACAGCGCTATGGCCGCTCACTATGGCTCGTATGACAAAATCGTCAAAGAGGCCCGACAGAATCCTGACCCGAATGCCAACGATCTGCTGAGCATTTTCTTGAGGCAGGGATCAGATATTCCGGACGAACAGCTTGTCGACTTCCTGAGTGAATTTCACGTCGGCGGCGACGTTTCGTCAGCCGCGGGGATCGTCAACACTTTTCACCTGCTCAACGAGAATCCTGAGATTGAAAAGAAACTCTACGGCGAACTGGCAGAGATGAGACGGCACAAGCCCGATTATGACATGTCTTCGATCGGAGAATCCTCTTTTCTGGATCACGTTTTACGTGAGTCGCTGCGGCTGATTCCTCCTGTCCAGGTTTTCGGGCGCAATGTGCGCAAAGACAGATCAACGACACTGGGAGGCCGGGAAATTCCACCAAATACGGCCGTGATGATTGTCGCGAATGCCGTTCAAAGGTCAGCAAACCATTGGAAGAATCCAGATCAATTTGATCCTGAACGATGGGCCAATGGGGGGGTTGAAGCGAATCCGATTGGAAGCGACTATTTCTTCCCCTTCGGGCGAGGGCCACGTATGTGCGTGGGGTGGAAAATCGCCATGTTCTCCATGAAGATTGTCCTGGCATCGATGCTCTCAAAGGTCTACGTCAAGACAAGCGGATCGTTTAAACCGAGCCTTCACTGTGGAGTCGTCGAAACAAAAGAATTGAAGGCCAAGCTTGTACCGCACCAGGCGAAACCGTGAATAATTCTTCTGCGAGAAAACACGGGTTCCACACCTTGTGTTCTATATGAAACGACACCGCGAATAGCCGGTGACGAAGCGTTAGTGACACCACAGGTGCCGAAGTCGCGGGATCCGATCGATCCCAGCGGGATCAAATCCTGCCCGATAACGATATTGTTGAAACGACACCAAATCGACAGATAGTTCTGGAATCCCTGCGGGGATTCCAGAATCGTCGAAGCGATCGATCCAGTCTTCGCTGGGCCACCGGCGATTCGCCTGAATACCTTCGGCATCAGGAGAAACGAGCATCCTGCGAACACCACGTCGTCCCGAAGAGAATCCTTCACGGCGTGCCGTACGAGGGATCAACTAAGTGGAAAGTCCTTCGAGCAGTTTCCTGGCCGCTTTCAGATCGGGCATTTCAAAGCCTTCTGTAAACCAGTTGTAAAGCGGCTCCAGATTCTGCTTCAGTCCGCCGATGTCACCTCGCTTCTGCCAGATTCGACAGAGATGCACCATCGTCCTGAGCTCGTAAAACTTCGCGCTTTGCTTTCTGGCGACCGCCAGCGATTCGCCATACGTCGCCTCGGCTGCATCCAGATCACCTTTATCAAACTGGAAGTCCCCGCGAATCCGTAGCAACTCGGAGTGCATAAACAGCTCACCCCCGCTTTGATCAGCGAACGCCTGATCAAGTTGCTTGACTGCCGCATCACGTTGCCCTGATTGCCATAACGAATCTGCTAGATGTGCACGGTACTTAGTAAACAGAATAAATGACCCGGTGGCTTCGACTTGTACGAGTGCCTTTTGCAGTGCCTCGATCGCCTCGTCGTAACGGCCAAGATGCTTAAGACCAACACCGACACAAGCGGTTCCAAGTGCCGCCCAGAAAACGAATCCTTGCTCGTCAGCGATCTTCATACAACGCTCGCCGTATTCGATCGTCTTATCCCCCATTCCAGCAAAATCGTAGACTTGAGCAATTTGCCAGTAAATCATCGCTTCGGTGAAAGCGTGTTTCAAATCCAGAGTCAGGTCGAGAGCTTTCAGCGACCAGGAAAGGCCCTGATCGGCAAAACCCAATTGCCAAAGGGACGAGCCAAGAAATATCAGGTTCAACGACCCGCTGTTCTGCTGCGTGATTTTCGCAAATTCGATGCTCGCTTCACGGTGATGATTTTGCGATCCGATCACTGCATGATCGTGTGCCGAAGCGAAGTCCCCTGCGTAAAACGACGTACAGGTCAGTGCCCACCGTGCTTCACCCATCATTCCAGGGCCTTGTTTCTCCTTGGCCAGAGCAAGAAGTTCGTCACAGCGCCGGAAGCAATCGGCGAACCGACCGCGAATAAACAGCCATTCCCAGTTTGTGAACATGACCAGAAACAACGGTGACCCCTCGCCAAGCTGGCGACAGATCTCGATGCACCGATTCTGAACGGGTTCGACCTCCTTCGCCGCGTAACCCTGCACCGCCATGAGGGCTCCGGTAAGTGGCAACTTCAAATTCAATTCCAGGACGTCGCGTTCCGACGATTCCGGCAGCAGCATTGTCTGGGCCAGTCCCTTTTCGAAATGCTGGATGGCCTCAATGTTCGCCGACTGTTCCTGCGACTTCTGTCCCGCCTTCATCCAGTAGTCAATCGCTTTTTCAGTAATGCCCGCCTCGGTGTAATGATGTGCGAGCAGAGCGGGTTGAGCATGGACAATGTCTGTGAAATGCAATTCCAGGGCTTGGGCGATATTCTGATGACACGATTGCCGTCGCTTGGTGAGCATCGAGCGATAGGCCGCGTCTTGCAGCAGCGCATGGTTGAAGATGTAACTCGCATCTGAGCCTTCTCCCTTTTTAAAGAGAATCCCTGCAGACAGTAATTTATCAAGCTCGCCCAGCAACTGGTTTTCCGGCAAGGTACAAGCGGCCGACAACAGACTGAAGCTGAATTCTCGCCCGATTGTTGAGGCAAGCTGAATAACTTCACGATCGGCGGCCATGCGATCGAGTCGAGACAGCAGCAAATCGCGGAGTGTCGCCGGGATGACGTTCAAGAGGGACGAGTTTTCCTCATTGATATCCGGACGATCCAGGATTCCCGACTCCAGGATGACGACGGTAAATTCTTCGACAAACAACGGAATCCCGTCGGTACGTTCGATGACCTGTTGCAGGATTGGCTCTGGAATATCGCTGCGCTTGGTCCTTTTCCGCATCATTTCGCCGATTTGCCGCTTGGTCAGACGACTCAAAGCGATCTGCGTTTGATGTGGTTTGCTTTTCCACGGAGTCTCGAATTCCGGACGGAAAGTCAGGATGCTGAGCATGCGACCGGTCTCGAATTCCGATACATGCTTTTCGAGTAATTCCAGGGTCGAGGGATCGAGCCAGTGCAAGTCTTCAACGATGAACAACATCGGGCTGATCTCAACCATCTGCTTCAACCACTGAAGCAGCAACTTTTCTGTCCGTTCCTTTACTTTTTGCGGCGGCAAGGCGAGAGCGGGAAAACGGCTATCGGTGGCAACGCCGAGCAGCCCGCAAAGTAATGCGACGTTTTCCGCCGATTCGATTTTCCACTCGCGCAGGTAGCGAACAACGGTTTCTAACCGATCTGCTGCGGAAAGATTCTCGAAGTCAAACAACCGCGTGAGAAATTCGATGACGGGAAAAAAGCTTGTTCCTTGCTGATGCTGAGCACATCGCCATTCGATCACGGCGGCGTCTTCCGTATCCGAATCAATGACGTGTTCCCGCAACTCGCGGATCAACCGCGACTTGCCGAGCCCTGCGTCACCAATCAAAAGGACAATCTGACCCAGACTATCTTGAGCCTGTTCCCAACGATCCTTCAGAATCGCAAGCTCGGTATTACGTCCAACCAGCGGAGATAAATTACCCGGATCGACCAGCTCGACTCGATTTCGCGAGGCGGCTTCTTTATTGACTTTGAAAAGTTCAACGGGCTGAGAAATTCCGCGGACCCGCTGCGTTCCCAATGATTCGCACTCGAAGTACAGCGCCACGCGTGCGTGGGTCGCCGTACTGACCACAACCGTTCCCGGTTCAACAATGGCACTCAACCGAAGCGCCGTGTTACGGGCTTCACCCACTAATGAAACACTCGGCCCTTGTGAACCCTCAGAGACCTCTGCGACGGCCTCACCCGAATGTAAAACCACCCACACCTGACTTGCAGGAGGTAGTTTCACCCCCTTGGGATCTGCCACGGCGAGCTTCCGCATGACTTGCAGTGCTGCTCGAATCGCGCGATGCGGGGCATCTTCGAACGCCTGAGGAAACCCAAAGCAGGTGAGGACTTCCTGTCCGGTTCCCTGCACCGTCACACCGCCGAGTTCTGCGGCCTGTTCCGTCACGAACGCGGCAAACGACTGAGACTGCTCATGCAACATTTCCGACTGGGAAGACATCGACGCCCGGTTCATGCTAATCGAGCCTTCGTCGCCGTCGCTTTCATAGTTGAAAACGGCAACGGTCACCTGTCGTAACTCCGCATCACGTCGTGAACGGTTGTTTGACGTACTTTCAGCTTCTGCCCCGGCGGCGGATTCGACATCGGGACGAGTATGATAAGAAATGGTCTTCACATCACTGCCGGCGGGATTCACCAGATACGACAATTCCTCGGCAAACTTTGCTGCTGAGGCATGCCGGTTTGCAGGGGATTTTGCGAGCGCCTTCAAACAGATTGCATCAAGCTCGGGTGGCAATCCTTGACGCCATTTCGAAGGGGGGGCGGGCACGTTTGAGACGATTTGTCCAAAAATCGACGCCACCGAACCTTGAAATGGCCGGTGGCCCGTGACCATCTGATACAGAATGACTCCCAGCGCGTAAACGTCGGTGGCCGGTCCAATTTCATCGTGCCTGGCCTCAACCTGCTCGGGAGCCATATAGGCTGGACTTCCAAAGACGGCACCAGTTTGAGTCAAGTCGGCTTCGCCGGTTGACTTTCGACGGGCCAATCCAAAGTCCATGATGATCGGATCACCATCCTTCGTCAGCATGATATTGGCGGGCTTCAAGTCGCGATGCACGATCCCTGCTTCGTGCGCTTTCTGCACCGCGACCGCAACAGTCTTCATCAGTGTGGCGGCCTGGGTCACGGAAAGGAAATTCGAATCTTTCAACATATTCGAAAGTGGCTGGCCGTCAATGAACGCCATCGTCAGGAAGTGCCACTCTCCAAACCGGCCCACATCAAACACAGGACACAAGTTGGCGTGCTGAACAACCGCCATGGCTTTCGCCTCGCGATAGAATCGCTGGACCGCTTCCTTCTCGTCATCTTCCTTAAAGAATGGGATCTTGAGAGCGACTTTTCGATCGAGTTCTCCGTCAAGGGCCAGAAACACGGCTCCCATACCACCACGGCCAAGCTCACTCAGAATTCGGTAGCGGCCAAATTGTTTGGGGACTTCCTTCAAATCGTCTGAACCGTCTGATTTCCGCTTGTGACCTTCCGGATTTTTATTCAACGGAACATCGTCGTCCACTGCTGAACTCGCCTCAATTAAGGTCGCTTCACAAGTTGGTTGCGTGTCTGACGACTGTAACTGATCAAACAGCTTTGAAACCGTTTCGAGATATCCAGGAAATCTCGTCGTATAATCCGTCAGCGAACAGGCCGCACCCGCAGCCCGGCGAAACCCGATATCCAGAGTCATTAACTCAGCCAGAGCCGCCGGCCTTAGCGGTTCCGGACATTTCTTTAAGTACTCTTCAATGTCAGGAGATTGATTTTTCTGCCAGGAAATTTGAAACGCACCCTTTACTGCGGCGATGAGCCGCAGATCCTGTTCGTTCAGGGGCGAAGTTGCAGAATCGGAAACGATGTCGTGTTCCATTTGGGCCCGCGATCCAAAAATCTAAGCTACGAAAGATTGCAAGCAGAACGCGTCAAAGGTGATTGCCACAACGCGCGGCAAAAACCGATAAGTTTTCGTACAAATTGTCGCTATACAACTATATCACACAAAGACACTGACCTGAAGTTACGCGACTTCGCCCCGGAAAATTTTTGGAGCATCCCAAAAACTGACTGACGAAGCGCCACTTGGACTCACCGATTCGAAGTCTGTCTGCTTAAGTCCGCGTCGTCACGCTGAGATGCGTTGTTGAAGTCACGCTGGGACGCTGTTTTGAAGGATCGTAAGACTTTTTCAAGCCAAGGCCGCGACCAAATACGGGAAATAAAACCGCCGGGTGGAAGAATGCTGTGGGTTTTTTGATGAAGTGCAAGACTTCGTAAAACGTTTTTACGATTCGTTCGTTGCCCGAACAAAGCTGCAACATCCTCAGCAGATACCAGTTCAGTAAATTCGTATGTACCGGCCGCCTCCCTGACGTTTCCGGATAAAGAAAATCGGATTGTGTTGCCAGCATCCAGGGGGTTTCGATGATCTTTGCCGCTTTTCGAAAAAACTTTTTCGCCAGATCAGTGGAGATCGCGGCGCTTCCCTGGCAGTGTTCAAGCAACTGACGAAGTTCATCGACTTCGAGCGAGCAAACGCTCATCCCTTGTCCGTAAACTGGGTTGAATGTCGAAATCGCATCTCCAATGACCAATAGTCCTGCGGGAAACCGCTTAAGATGGTCATAGCGTCGCCAACGATTGGCTGGAAACTTGAATGTGGAAATTGGCGTGAGTGGTTTTGCGTCCTTGATTGCATCGTAAAAATCGGGCAATTCCAGCGACTTTGCGAATTCAAGATAACCTTCGTCATCGTCAGGTGGGTAATCCTTCAAGAAGCCAACCTGACTGACCAGCCATCGCCCCCCTTCGATCGGAAAAATGTAACCTGTCCGTTTACTGTCTGGCGGAGTCCCATAAAGGGCCATGATTTGCCAGTCACGCGTGGTGTCCTGGCTTGGTTCGTAGATTCGACTCGCATATCCGATGTTGACTTCAACCGTCGTTTCGACAGGCCTTTGATAGCCAATCGCTTCAAGCCATGCGGGCGTCTGACTTCCTCGCCCCCCCGCGTCGACAATCAGATCAGCCTCGATGGCTTCGGTTTTTCCGGTCTCCTCATGAGCACGAAGTTCGACACCGGTGATACGAGACTTGTCGGGGGATGAAAGAAATCCCGTGACAGCACACTGTTCCAGAATCCGAATATCGGTATCGGCTTTGAGTCGGCGCAGCAGATTGGATTCCAGGAACGGTCGACTCTGCCAGTACGACACTAATTCCGACGCTGGCCGGGCCTTCCAAACGCCTCCGTGATACCAGCACAAGTCTTTTGCAAAGTCACAAACAACAGATCCAGTTCTGGCAAGTTCATCAAAAAAGCCCGGGAAAAGTCGATTGATGACGCGCACTCCGCCACCGAAAATGACGTGGACATTTCTTCCCTGCGGAACACCCTTACGAGGCTCGTAATTCGTCGAAAACGAGTCGCGTTCAATCACTGTGACTTTATCGAAATGCGACCTGAGCACCCGCGCGGTCAGCAGACCACAGATGCTGCCTCCGATCACAATCGCATGTTTGCCCAACCTGCGGTCTGATTCATTCATTTTTGACAAACGTCCCGATCCACAATCCAGCCATTGTCATATCGTCGATTTTAGTTCCTGCAGCAACTTTTTTGCCCTGAGTAGATCCGCGGTATCAAAACCCTCCGTGAAGAAGTCGTAGGTTGATTGCAGCAACTGTCGGCCTTCATTTGATCGACCCTGACGCCGCCTTAATTCGGCGAAACTGATCATCACCCTCAATTCCCACGATTTGGCCTGTTGTTGTCGAGCAACTTCGACCGCTTTTTGAAAGCAATCTTCAGCCACTTTTTCGTCACCGGCAGCAAGTGCGAGTTCCCCCTTCAAACGCAGGAACTCGCTTAACATCCCTCGTTCGTGATGATTCTCAACAAGATTCAATCCGCGACCCAGCCATAAACTGGCATCATCGGGTAGTCCTGCGACAAGGCAGGCTTCCGCAATATTTCGATAGGGATGATCCATCGACAGATTTGCGCCTGCCCCTTTCAGCATTTCCAAACCTTGATGACACAGCTTTCGTCCTTCATCGACCTTGCCTTCCCTGAGCAGTAATTCTCCACGACCGTAGATGGCATGGACTTCGAAAAAAACAAATCCTTGCTCGTGGCAGATTTTGTACTCTTCTTCAATTCGATCAATCGCTTCCTGATCGCGACCACAAAACTGCAGGACCTGTCGACTGAAAAACAAGGCCATTGCATAGCTGAATGGGTGCCCGAGTCTCCTGGCGAACTGAACTGTCTCGTCCGCTCGCTGCAATGCCTGGTCCGGATAGCCTAATTCCCAGAGGGCCAGTGCCGAATGGCTGCTGCACATCACACTGCAGTGCTGACCGGTCTTTAATGCATAAGCTTTCTCCAGATCGGGATTCGCATGCACCAGTCCCAGCTCAAGCAACTTCAGTCCGGTACTGAATTCTCCTTGATAATATGCCGTGCAACCGACGACCCAGTATGCTTCAGGCAACAATTTTTCGCCGTCTGCCGAGTTTTCCACCAGTTGCATGATCTCGCGTGAGATCCCCTCGCAAAGATCCAGATCTGCTCGAATGACTCTCCAACCCCAAAGCCCCCACATCACAAAAAACTGATCTTCCAGAGTGCCGTATCTGGAACAGAGTTGTTGAGCTCGCTCGATCGCGATCCCGACTTCTGGAGCGGACCAGCCGCGTGCTGCCATCAGGACAGGAGAAAGTGCCGTTTGAAACGCGAGTTCTAACTGGTCTCGATGTTCAGACTCTGGAAGCGTCTGCAGAATCTTCAGCCCCTGAGTCAGCTGGCTGATCGCTTCAATATTGGCCGACTGTTGCTGAGATTTCTGACCAGCTTTCAGCCAGTATTGACTCGCCTTATTACTGTCACCGGCCTCATTGAAATGATGTGCCAGGAGAGCTGGCTGTGAATTGACGATGTCGTCAAACTTCGCCTCGATCACTTCGGCAATCCGCTGATGACATGCTTGACGCCTTTTCGTGAGCATCGAACGATAGGCGGCGTCTTGCAGCAGTGCATGTTTGAAGATGTAGCTCGCTTCGGCTGCATCCCCCTTTTTAAAAAGGATCTCGGCTTTCACGAGCTTGTCGAGTTCGGTCTGCAGCTGGGCTGCTGGCAGCGAACAGGCGGCCGACAACAGACCAAATCCGAACTCACGCCCGATTGTGGATGCCAACTGAATGACTTCGCGATCGGCGGACATACGATCCAGTCGAGACAACAACAGATCGTGCAGCGTGGACGGAATGATCTTGAGCAGCGACGACGAATCAGCGCCGGAATCAGAACGGTCCAGAATTCCAGACTCGATGATCACGACCGTGAATTCTTCCACGAACAAGGGAATTCCGTCAGTCCGTTCAATCACTTGCTGCAGGATTAACTCAGGGATTTCACGACGCCTGGTCCGTTTCCGCATCATCTCGCCGATCTGCCGTTTGGTCAGACGGTTCAAAGCAATCTGAGTTTGATGCGGGCTGCTCTTCCAGGGCGTTTCAAATTCTGGACGGAATGTCAGAAGACTGAGCATACGGCCAGCCTCGAATTCCACGACGTACTTTTCAAGCAATTGCAGCGTCGATGGATCAAGCCAGTGCAAGTCTTCAACGATGAATAACATCGGGCTGATCTCAACCATCTGCTTCAACCACTGAAGCAACAGTTGCTCGGTCCGTTCCTTCACTTTTTGTGGCGAAAGGGCAAGCGCTGGAAAACGGTCATCCGTAGCAACGCCAAGCAGCCCGCACAGCAATGAGACATTTTCGGTCGATTCGAGGTTCCAATCGCGCAGGTATCGCACCACGGTTTTCAGCCGATCGGCAGCCGAAAGATTTTCAAAGTTAAACAATCGCGTGAGAAATTCGACGACGGGAAAAAAGCTGGTTCCCTGCTGGTGCTGCGCACACCGCCATTCAATGACGGCAGCGCCTTCGGTATCCGAACCAATGACGTGTTCCCGCAACTCGCGGATCAAACGGGACTTGCCAAGACCAGCGTCACCGATCAGAAGGACAACCTGGCCCAACCCGTCCTGTGCCTGCTCCCAGCGGTCCTTGAGAATCAAAAGTTCCGTATCACGCCCGACGAGCGGTGATAAGTTGCCCGGATCGACCAGTTCCACCCGGTTACGCGAGGCCGCTTCTTTCGTGACTTTGAATAGTTCGACGGGCTGAGAAACTCCGCGAACCCGCTGTATCCCCAGCGATTCACACTCGAAATACAATGCCACTCGCCGGTGGATCGCCGCACTGACCACAACGTTTCCCGGTTCAACGATGCCGCTCAGCCGTAGTGCGGTATTGCGAACCTCACCCACCAATGACACCGCGGCACCTTGTGCGCCGCCAATTTCTTCGGCGACCGCTTCTCCCGAGTGCAGCAGGACCCACGCCTGTCTTGCCAGGGGCAATTTCGCCACCTGAGGATCGGTTACGGTAAGCTTGCGCATGACTTGCAGTGCCGCTCGAACGGCTCGCTGCGGGGCATCCTCAAACGCCTGTGGAAAACCAAAACAGGTCAAGACTTCCTGCCCCGTTCCTTGCACCGTCACACCACCGAGTTGTGCGGCTTGTTCATTAACGAACGCGGCGAACGACTGTGACTGCTCGTGCAAGAGTTCCGCTTGGGAGGACGTTGAGGATCTGCTCGCATCGATTGACGAGTTGTCGCCGTCAATTTCATAGTTGAAAACGGCAACTGTCACTTGCCGTAACTCCGCATCACGTCGTGACCGGCTGTTTGACGCACTGTCACTTTCCCCCCCGGGAGCGGACCCGGCATCGGAACGAGAATGGTACGAAATTGTCTTCAAGTCACTGCCGGCTGGATTCACCAGATAGGACAATTCCTCGGCAAATTCTGCAGCCGAGGCGTGCCGTTCCGAAGGAGATTTTGCGAGCGCCTTCAAGCAGATTGAATCGAGTTCGGGTGGCAAGTCTCGACGCCATTTCGAAGGGGGATCAGGCACATTCGAAAGGATTTGTCCAAAAATTGACATCACGGAACCTTGAAACGGCCTTTGCCCCGTGACCAATTGATACAGAATCACCCCCATGGCATAAATATCGGTGGCCGGCCCAATTTCATCGTGCCTGGCCTCAACCTGCTCGGGCGCCATGTAGGCTGGACTTCCAAAAACGGCGCCCGTTCGAGTTAAGTCGACTTCACCGGTTGACTTTCGACGGGCCAATCCAAAATCCATGATGATCGGATCACCATCTTTCGTCAGCATGATATTGGCGGGCTTCAAGTCGCGATGCACGATCCCTGCTTCGTGCGCCTTATGCACCGCCACTGCAACCGTCTTCACCAGCGCCGCGGCCTGGGGCACCGAAACGAAGTTCGCGTCTTTCAATACATTTGAAAGGGGCTGACCATCGATGTATGCCATGGTCAGGAAGTGCCACTCTTCAAACTGGCCAACATCATAGACAGGGCACAAGTTGGCGTGCTGAACAATCGCCATCGCTCGCGCCTCGCGATAGAAACGTTCGACAGCCTCCTGCTCGTCATCTTCGCGGAAGAAAGGAATCTTTAAAGCGACGTTTCGCCCCAGCTGTCCGTCAACCGCCAGGTAGACTGCGCCCATACCACCACGGCCAAGTTCACGCACAATGCGGTATCGGCCAAACTGTTCAGGGACATTCTTCAATTCGTCTGAACCATCTGATTTGCTTTTGCGACTTTCAGACGCTTTTTTCAAAGGATCATGCTCGTCATTCACTGAACGTGCCTCGATTGCGGTAGATTCAGCAGTAGGTTGCGTGTCTGATGCTTGTAAATGGTCAAACAGCTTCGAAACCGTCTCGATATATCCAGGAAATTTCGTCGTATAATCTGTCGGCGAACAGAACTTGCCCTCAGCTCGGCGAAATGCAATATCGAGTGTCATTAACTCAGCCAGAGCGGCCAGCTTTAACGATTCCGGCAATATCGCTAAATACGCTTCGATATCGGGGCGTTGATGACTCTGCCAGGAAATTCGAAACGCATCCGTTGCCGACTTGACGAGGCGTTGATCCTGTTCGCTCAATGGCGAATTGACAAATCGTGATGCGATCTCGAGTGCCATATGCGGTCGCGATCCAAAATTCCACGCAAAAACAATCACCCGCAGAATGAGGGGAGGTGAGGGACACGATAGCTCAGCAAATATCAATCTATTTGCTCTCAGACAGATCCTGTCCAACTGTAACAAACAAACGTATTCACCTGAAGTTGTGCGGCTGCTTACTGAGAAAATTCATTGGAACTGAATAATTTGTTCCGCGCCGCGTGGCTTCGAACTGACTTTTGAATTGCCGAGCCATCACTTCGGTACGTAGACTGCATCGGCCAATTAATCTCCGCGACGTTGTATCCTGCCCCGAAACTTGCCTTTGCTGATCACCTACCTCCTGAATTTGCTGACAACATGACTGACAAAAACAGGTTTTTCGATCGAAGCCATATTCTTCCGCTCGTTGCCATTGGAATTGCTTTTTGGATTCAAAGCGAACTGGCAACGGCAGAAGATGCGCCTGCGAATTCGGCTTCAGCTGTATCCACTGATGCGACCGCATTCCACGAACAGATCCAGCCACTTCTTCAGAAATTCTGCGTTCGTTGCCATAACGCTGACGACATGAAATCGGGTGTCCGCGTTGACCAGTTGACCGCAACACCGGAAGACCGGCAACTCTTTCTTCTGAAAGCGATTCAAAAGCAAGTGGATGACGGCGTCATGCCTCCCGTTGATGAATTGCAGCTCACGGCAGAGCAACGCCGGACATTGAACGATTGGATCGTGTCGACCATTACCGCCGCGCGGGCGCGTGACACGAAAAAGAATGGATCTGTCAGGCGGCTCACGGTCTCGCAATATCGCAATACACTGAAAAGCCTGTTGTTACTGGAAGAAGATCTCACGGAATCGCTGCCGCCTGATGGAATTTCCAAGGAAGGCTTCACGAACCAAAGCCATACCATGATCCTGTCGCCGCTTCAGGTCGAATCCTATTTCAACATTGCCGAAAAGGCCCTGGACCTGTGCATCGTCGACGAAAGTAAAAAGCCCGTGATCCAGAACTTTCGCATGGATCTGGGGACAGCAATTAATCCCGAGCCATGTCCAGATAAACTGATTCTCGGTGCCAATAATTTTCTCCTGAACAATCCCGATGTTCTGGTCACGGAACTGACGCCGAAAAAGCCGTTTGCCTACGAACCGTTTTTCATGCGAAAGGAATACGATTTTATCGAAGGCTACGTCGGAAACGACACGATTCGCGCCTGGAAAAAATTCAACAGCATCTATCATTCGGTCTTCGCCTGCATGCGCGGATCACCCGGCTACCCTAAGGGACAGGCCTTTCAGGTGGTCCCCGAAGGTTTGCTGTTGCGACCTGCGATCCCCAGCCCGGAAATCTTTGGTCAGTCCGACACCTATGGACCGATGGCCAACTTCAAGATTTCACTTCGAGAGTTACCTGAAGAAGGTAATTTTCGCGTCACAGTCCGTGCCGCCAGGTACGACGATGGACTGCTGATCGATTCCGACTCGCCGGCGCTCGCAAATGATAACGCGATCTCTGTTCCCCTCAGTGAATTGACTCCCAACGCCAATGCCTTTGTGCTGATCAAAGACGCGGGTATCTATCAGCTGGACGTTGTCTGCGGTGGAGATCCAGCAAAAGATCTGTTCTCTGTAACACTGGGTGATCGTCAATTTGCAGGCGAGTTGCGGAAATTGACTTTTTTACCGGCTCGGCCAAACGACGAGGACAAATCGAAAGAACTTGCATCGGCATTCCTGCTGGTCAGATTGCCTGTTGGCGAACTGAAGTTATCGGCACGTCTTGGTGACAATTCAAAATTACGCCGACTGGTCTTCAGCCGACTGGATAACTCGCACGAATCAGCCCAGCGGTTTTCGGTTTTTGAAAACCGAGCTCCGTCCCTGGGTGTTTACCTGGGATTACGCCGCGATTGTGGAAGCACGCTGACCCAGGTCGGACAGCCGCAACGTGTCGCTTCCGGCGAGCTGGAAGAATTCATCTTCGAAGGGGCGATCAACGATTTCCCCAACCCCGATGTCGAAAAGGATAACGTCAACTATCTGGCGGGAATCCGGGAAATTGGCGTCCGCAGCGAATACACCGATGGCCGCGACATGCCCCGTTTGAAGATTCGGTCGGTTGAGTTCGAAGGCCCGTATTACGAATCCTGGCCTCCAGCAACCCACCAGAATATCTTTAATGCGTCAGCAACCGAGAACGAGCCGGCGATGGAGGCCCGAGCGATCCTCCAATCGTTCGCCGCGCGAGCCTTTCGACGACCTGTTACAGACGCAGAACTCGACGCAATCTTTTCTGTCTGGCAAAAATCGTTCGCCAGTACCGGTAACCATCGTCAAAGTATCAAAGACGCACTGTTAGTTGTGCTGAACGCTCCTCAGTTCCTCTTCCTCATCGAGAACAGTCAGACACCAGAACCGGAAGACCTCGATCCCTACGAACTCGCTTCGAAATTATCGTACTTTCTGTGGAATACAGCACCCGACCAGCGTTTGCTGGAACTCGCTTCAAAAAACGAACTGCTTCGTTCGCTCGACACCGAGACCGAACGCATGATCGGCGATCCGCGTTTCGAGCAATTCATCAATGAGTTCGCGTCTCAATGGCTGAGTCTCGATAAACTGGATGTCGTCTCCGTTGATTCCAAACGATACCCAAGACTGACGCGCGACGCGAAGACTCAATTGCGACGGGAACCGGTCCAATTTCTGGCATACCTGATCGAACAAAATCTTCCGCTGCGAAATCTGGTTCAGTCCGATTTCATCGTCGCTAACGAAATCGTCGCCAGCTATTACAACCTGGGAAGCCAGACGGAAAACGGGTTTCGGTTTGTCCCGATCAAACACGGCCAGGAAAACCTGGGTGGAGTGCTGACAAACGCCGGTATTCTTGCGGGGCTAAGTGATGGCCGCGAATCAAATCCGATCAAACGGGGAGCCTGGGTGGCACGCAAAATCATTGCCGAACCTCCAGACGATCCACCGCCGAATGTTCCCCGAATTAAAGAGGACGATGGAACCCTGCTGACACTCCGGGAGAAACTGGAACAGCACCGCAACCAGCAGGGCTGCGCGAAATGTCATTCGGGAATCGACCCATGGGGATTTCCGTTTGAATCATTCGACGCCGGAGGCCTGCTGAAAACGGGAGCCACTATCGACCCCCGTTCGAAACTTCCTGATGGAACGGAAGTCAAAGACCTGAATGGATTAAAGGCATACCTTGCGAACGATCGGATCGATCAGGTCGCCTTCAGTTTCATGAAACATCTGGCCTGTTATGCCATTGGCCGCAACCTGACCTACAACGAATTCATGTTTCTGCAGGAACAAGGAAAAAATTTGAGGTCCAATGACTACCGAATGCACGATATGATAAAGTTTGTCATCAAAAGTGACTTATTCATAAAGAAGTGATTTTTACTGTCGGTCAATTACCAACTTCGTTCCGGATTTAGATTCCATGGGCTCATCGGTTCAACTCGATCGTCGTGCGGTATTAAAGGGTTTGGCGGGCGTGACCTTGTCGCTGCCACTGCTCGAAGCGATGGGAAAAGAAGTCGCTGAAACAGCGCCTCGACGGTTCTGTGCGATGTACACCGCCAACGGAATGTCATTGCCAAAGCCGACCAACGGGATCGACGAGTGGAGCTGGTTTCCCAAGACCGAAGGACGCGGTTTTGAATTCGGTAAATCGACCGAGCCACTCAGTCCGTTCCGCGACAAGCTGAGCTTCATGGGCGGCCTTTACCACCCGAACGGAACAAAAGCCGATCCCCACCTCTGCTCGGATATGTGGCTGACGGGAGCACCGCTGCACAATCCGAAACCAGGGATGTTCAACTCGGTGGCGCTCGATCAGGTCGTGGCGACGCACACAAAACAATATTGCCGCCAGCCCTCGCTGGTCCTGTCGATCGACGCTGGTGTCGGGTTTCTCTCGCGAACCGGAACGATCTCGTATAATCAGGAAGGGAAGCCGATCCCGGCCGAAAACAATCCGCGTCGAGTCTTCGATCGACTGTTCCGTGGTGATCGGGCATCACTTGCCACACAACGAGAACAACTTCAGCGACGGATCAAGCTGGTCGACGCTGTGCTGGACAACGCCAAATCGCTGAACAAGCAACTCGGTCAGTCCGACCGGGAAAAAATGGATCAATACATGACCTCGCTCGATGAGATCGAGACTCGATTGACCGCATCAGAAAAATGGATCGATATCCCCATCAAATCACAAGACTATTCGCATCTGAACCTCGACGCGAATTCCGAGGGAGAACCTCACGAATATTACCGGAACATGTTCGATCTGATCGCGCTCGCCTTCGACGCTGACATCACTCGTTCCGTCGCATTCATGCTCAATCGCGAAGACGGCATGGGTGTCAGCGATACATTCCCGGTCAAGCTGGGCCTCAACCGAACTCATCACAGCCTGTCACATGCCGAAGACAAAGAAGGCCAACTCGCGTTTGCCAAGTACGATTTATTCTTAAGCGAACAGATCGCCTACTTCCTGGGCCGGCTGCAGCAATTTCAGGACATCAACGGCAGCGTGCTGGATAATTCGATCGTGCTTTACGGCAGCGGAGCCAGCACCACGCATAACCCGACCAATCTGCCAACATTGATCGCAGGCGGCGCGAACATGGGACTGAAGCACGGAACACATTGGCGTAAACCAAATACGCCGATGTCGAATCTTTACCTGAGCATCCTGCGTTCAATGAAGATTGAAGAACCGTCGTTTTCTGACAGTACCGGAGTCCTTCAAGATTCCGTGTTCACCCAAGTCTAGTTCGAACGATCCGCGAAATTCTCGTTCCCAAGCTCCCGCTTGGGAACGTACTTCTTCGAAGCTCCGCTTCGCGGGTCGCATGTCGAACTTCCATCGGCCAATCGCGAAATTGCGGCCGAAGCCTTAAGCTTCTTCCTTTCGCGGAACTCCGTGTCTTGATGCACTTAGAGACTCAATTGGATCATGAGGAAAATCACGATTGTAGTGACGACGAACGCTTCATCTTGGTTTTGTATTAAAAGCGCAATCCCAAAAAACACCAAACCGACAAGCAAAAAGATCAGGCTGGTCGAGAACCACAGGTATCCAAATGTGACCATAATCCCGCCGGGAAGGGCGAGTGAAAAAATAACCGCGATGACCCTCAAGGCCAATTCCGTGTAACGGTATTTTTCCGCAGGAAATAATCTGGAAATCAAGTCGACCGCGAAAAAGCAGACCACAAACGGCGACAAAAGACTCGAGATCCACGCAATCACGAAATGAACCATGATCTCAACTACTTAATTTTCTGGTTTGTCTTCACGTCAGTTTTGCGCAGTCCGTCCCCAATTCCAAAAGAAGAACTTCCGCTAAGGTCCTACTTCGCTGGTTCAAACGGCAGTGCAGACTTGTGAACACAAAGCCGAAGCTTGCCATCTTTGCACTTCCGAAACACGAACGTCTTGTCGACCGTCACTTCGTCACCATTGGCATTGGTGAGATACACATTCCCCATGGTGATCGCGATATCGCCGTGAATCTGAATCCCGTTCTCAGCAGCGTTGTTGTCATATCGAACTTTCACCCAGTGTTTCAGGGCAAAGCCGGTGTCTTCTGGAAAGTCCTTGCCGCCCCCCACAAAGTAAGAAAGTGCCCCTTCCCTGGTGGGGCGAAAAGTATTCTTTCCAAACGCTAATGTCGGCTTGAAAAACACCTTTCCATCGTTGTAGTCATAAAGATCGTGAATCACTTGAGCCGCCACGGCTTTGTAGTCGCCCGCTTCTTTGTGGACCTTCCCGATTTTCACGAGTCCATCACACCATGCTTGTTGAGCTGCATTCACTTCGGCCTCGGTAATCGCGTCTTTTTTGGCAGGATCAGCTGCGTACGCAGGGACAATCATGGCCAGGCAGGCTAAAGACGCGAACAATGTCCGCAGGAGATGTTTTTGTCGTGAGGCGGGATTCAAACATTGCATAATATCTCCTTCTGAGAATCGTTTTCACTGGTCTACCTGTTGCGTGATACGCATCGACGATAGCCCGGTGAACGTCAAATCGCCATCGGAGATTGATCGGCACTAGAGAATACCGTTCAACGATTGTCGTTGAACGCGCCGATCATTTGCAGTTCGTCCTCCCAATAAGCAGGCAACTTGCCCCAGGGGTGGATTGTGTCTGGCGGAGGTCCGACCGCGTCCGTCACGAAGACATAACCGGCACCGCGATTCCGGGCCAGCCGCAATTGTTTGCCGAACGTGGCACTGGTGTGAACCAGCATGGCAAACCGATCCGAAGAATAATTCGACATCCAGGCTGCCGGCACAGCATTGGCATAGGGAACTTTCGTTTCGTTGTTCTCATGGATGATCACAACATCCATGACCGGCCCGTCCGGACGCTTGACGAGATAGTCTTCGACACAATTGTTGCCAGGATTGCCGATGACTAATGCCTTGGGATTGATCGAACGGATGTGTTTCCGAAGAGGTTCGTAATACAACGCGATCGCCGCTCCGTCGGATGTCTGCTCATCAATGAACACCCCGTGCAATTGGGGGTACAGCTTGAACCAGTTCGTCACATTGCCCTTCGCTGTTTCGAGCGATGCGACGCCGTGAGCATTGGCATAATCAGACGTAATGTAAGCAATGACCGTCAGCCCCTTTTTGGCAGCTCGTCCGATCACGTCAGCGTAGTTTGAATCGATCGTCGTCCCCACGTTACCGCTGTTGATATTGGCAATAGCAACGATTTCGATGCGGTCTTCAGGGGCGTGTGAATCAATCAACCGATTCCAGGTTTTCAGTCCTTCACCCGCGGGATAAAAGTAAGCGGGGACCAGCAGTTTTGTTGTCGGCTTGCGATCCGGTTTGGCGTCATCAGCGACTGCAATGTGATTTACCACGTTAATCATCAAACAAACGCAACCCACCGCAAGAATCAGACGAACCATAATATACTCCGTGGTGAACTGTCATTTTCTGGTTAGGTGCCGAAGAATAAGAGTTTTCTGGATGCAGTCCCTTCGCCACGACACAACCCATTCGAAGAACACTGCTTGACCGATGACGGTCAAGCAGTGGCACAAGACTGTTTGTCACTTGAAACGATCAACGAATTTCGAGTTGTCGTTCGAGCAGCGCCTTGGTCTGCTGCTCGCTTTCGGGGTCGTGCGGACGATATCCGATGGCGGCGTAAGTATCGTAACTCGTCCAGAGGAATGCTGTTTTTCCGTTCAACGTCAGTACAGACTTCGGTGGTTCACCTACAGGAGCCGAAACTTGTTCTAACTGCGCCGCAAAAATGACTCGTGGATTCTCACCAGATTCCGCTAAACGAGCGAACTGACTGATCACCGCCGAATCAATCTCAATTTCAACGGAAGCGGATTTCAGAAATACGGGAGAATCAACCGTCAGCAGATTTCCTCCCTCTCCCGTCGGTATCACAGTCGCATCAAAAAGAACCCAGGCGTTTTTGTCGAGACTTGCCATTCTCAGCGGTTCAGACTGACCGGGCTTGGCGTTGGCAAGAGTCTCTTCCAGGAACTCGGTCAATGAGCTTGCGGCGAGATTGGCGATCGCCGTCGCTTCGCGGCTGTTTCGGCGGATGTCGTCGGCCGTCTGGTCTTTTCGGCCAAGCAGATCCACCGCAAGCCGGGCCTTTTCCAATTCCTTTGCTGCCGTGGCAAAGTCACCCTCTTTGATGGCGGCCATTCCTTTATCGGCAGAAGCAGCAACCGTTGCTTTCGCGGATTCAATACGTTGCCGATCCATTAATCCACGAATCGTAAGAAGACTCACCAACAGGATTGCCGCAGCCACCAATCGCAAGGGAGTAAATAGAGGGGAACGCGGCTCACGCAACAGTTCCGGTTCGGCAGGAATGGCGGCCGGCGCGGTACGTCCCGCGTCCGGTTTTTTACCGCTCGCCGGCTTCGTCGGATTGAGCGCTGGGATGTCCTGGACCACCGTATTCGTCGGAGCTTGAGTCCCCTTCGATTCGCCCCCCTTCGTCGGCGACGTACTTTTCGGAGGGGACTTCGGTAGTGGCCGAGGATAAACGTTTAAAGGGAGCACAAACACTGGACGGGAGCAATTGGGGCAAGCCGGTTTCTGATAATTTCCCCCTCGTTGGCCAACGACTTTGCTACCACAGTCGCATTCCACCTCAAATGGTTCAGGAGGTGGCGGCGGTGGTTTCTGAAAAAGAGACGTCGTTCGACTCAACCAACCAGCCATGAGTCACCGTAATCGCCGCGGAAATGGGAACCGCCCAATTATTAGCTCGAACGCGACAAACGTCAAAGGGACATGATTCTTTCGTTGTTGGGCGATTGACAGTCGGGGCAAACAATTGACTGCTGCGCGCAATCTTGACGTTGAGATCAACTCGCCTCATTAAGCCCGATTGACTGTGAATATGATTCTGCTGTTTTGAAAAGTTCATGGCGTTTTGGCGCGAATGTACTGATTGATTGCGGTGACAAGCTTTTCAATCGCGTCTCGATAATCCGCGAACAACTCATGGGCCGGACGATCACCAAGCGTTCTTCCGTTTGCAGTCAATTCGCGAATCGATTGGAACGGTGCTGAATCGATAGAAATGTGTTTTCCAAGTTCGGTAAGAGCGTCAAATTTCGCCGCAGGTACTTCAGACTGGAACAGGCGCAGCGCCGCACGGAATAAAACCAGAAACGTCGAAAGCGATTCCGTCATCAATGGTGTAATACGTGAACCTTTCCCGTGCGTTTGCAAAAAATGGCGGTGAAGCGACATCAGCTTTCCATTCAGTTCATGCTCTAATTGCAAGCGCAGAACATCCTCACGAACTGCGATCGTCGCCATCAAGTCTTCGCCGAACAGTGTCTTTCTTGATTGCTGGATATCGGCCAGTTCGATCGGGAACGTATCAAAGAAGCTCTTGAGCTGGTCTGTTGTAAAAAGTAGCGGCGGATCATTGCCATTTCGAGTCCACTCAGCGACACCCACCGAGAGCGCATCAAGCTCAGCAATGCCCAGTCGATGCAAAACCACCAGCAAGTTGTAGGTTGACTTTCCGGGAAGAAAATCACCAGCAGCCGCCGAACCATAAAGAACCACCGACTTCAAGCTTGTCGGAAGTGCAGACCTCAATCGTTCGACAAACTGCTCCGGAGTCATTTTGTGAAGTAATTTTGGCATATCACCAGCCTCCCGAACCCCCACCGCCCCCGGAACTACCACCGCCAAAACTTCCGCCGCCGAAGCCACCTGAACTTCTGCCATACCCGCCTCGAGTCCAATATGATCGGTCTTCCACTTCACGAGGACGACTCCAGACCCAGTCCATTTCGGACCAGGTGACGTCTTCGACGTGTTGACCACGCAAGTGGTCAATGACGACTCCAAGCCGACCAACAGCACATCCCAGCCAGACCGGCACGATGGCCATCGGAATCAACAATAGCGGTGGCACGCTACTGATGCACGACGTCAAATACATTAAGCAAACGATAAACGAAAACAGACACAACGACGTCACTTTCGAGCCCAATCCGAGCCCAATGAGGAACACGGAGCAGAGCACCATGACCAAATCTCTCTTTGCATGAGGTTGCACAACGTGTGTCAACGCCGCCGGCTGCCGCCGTTCGACGAGTTGTGTCAGACGGACGATTGCGGCTCTTAACCCATCGGCATAGCGGGCTTGTCTGAATCGGTCGGGCAATTCCTCGTTCAGAATTCTCAACCCGAGCGCATCAGGGATGATCGGTTCGAGCCCATAACCGACTTCAATTCGGAATTTGTGATCACGCACTGCAACAAGCAACAACAGGCCATCATCCTTTCCCTTCTGGCCAATCCCCCATTGATTAAACAGCTTGTTCGCAAAATCATCGATGTCCCCACCCTGTAGCGACTCAATAGTCACGATCACCAGTGAGGCACCTGTCTTCTTTCGCAAATTGAGGCATCGCGATTCAAGATCGGCGCGTTCAACAGAACTAAGCACCTTTGCAAAATCATTGACGTTTCCCGTGTGCTCCAGCCCCTTTCGCATTTGGTCCGCAGAAATTCCCGCGAAGACTGGGCACGTTTTCCAAATGATAACCAAGGTCAACAGCGCGATCGCCAATGTCCAACGCAGCGTTCGCAACGTCGGATGCCAATTTCGATCATCGAATCGCAGTATCACGAACCGTTCCTCTAATGGTGTTTCTGCACCGAGTGAGAAAAAGCCATCGCGAGACAAATCAACAACGGAGATTAATTTGGATTGCTTTCACGCGACGCGGATATGTCACTCGTAAATCCATCGAAGCAAGCGGCGAGCCAATTGTTGAAAACTTTTGAAATGACGATTCAATCGAAAGACATTGGCTAAGTCTGATGGAGTCGCGGTACGAGGTATCGCTTCAACAAAGGGTGGCGCCGAGTCTTCGAGACCCGCCAAAACACAAAACCTCAAGCGTTTCGTTCGTACAACGTCGCTCGAAGTTTCGACTTGAATTAAACATTCGAATATGCCGAAAGGAATCGCAATACCAATGACTGCGGACACATCATGGCACAGAGTGAGAGTTCATTCACCATCTGGCGAACTTTTTACCACTCGTCAGAAACAAACGAGCACAATCAAGTTGTCGCTCTCCACAATGCGATTGAAACAGTTGCCGAAACGCTGCAGAGAAACAGGTCGCGCACAAGCTGACTTTCAGCATCCTTTTTTCCATCGCAATCGGTGTTTATTCGCGTGATCAGATACGTCGCGAAAGGTTCCGTCGTCAGATTCCTTCGGCTTCATTTCCAAGAACTGAAGTGCTTCGGCCACCACCATCTCTGTGAGCATCTCCGTCGTCCGTGCATGAGCTTGCGCCTGTCGCTCAGGAGACATCTTCGCCGCTAACTCAGAAAATGGTTTGTGGCCAGTCATCAAATCAACCTTTTTCTTTCAATATCACTCTAAATACGTCCCCTTCCCCGCTCCGGCTTCGTATTCCGCTGCTAACTCGTCGGCGGCTTCTTTGGTCAGCGCGCCGGCTTCCACACGCGCGGCGAGTTGTTTTCGATACGACTCCAGCAATTGTGCCTTGTCGTATCTCGCAAACAACAACATATCGCTGATGCGGCTTCCCTGCACGAGTTTTGTCACGTGATAGCGGCCATCGCTGTCGATCACGACCTGAGCTTCGTTGGGATTTCCAAAAAGGTTGTGATGGCTGCCCATCACCTCCTGATACGCCCCAGTCAGGAAGATGCCGAGATAATAGTCCTGGCCGTCCTTCCACTTATGTAGTTCCAGCGTGTCTTTGACGTCTTTCAGATCTACGAATTTGTCGATTTTGCCGTCACTGTCGCACGTCACATCGACCAGCGTTGCGTAGTCTGACGGCATTTCATTAAGCCTGTGAATCGGCACGATCGGGAAAAGTTGCTTGATTGCCCAGCTATCCGGTGCCGAACGGAATAGTGAAAAGTTACACAAGTATTTCTGAGCCAGAATCGTTTTCAAAGCTTCGAATTCATCGTCCGGAAAACTGTCTTCTTCCGATTCTTTGAGTGCCTTTGCGCACGTCTCCCAGAACAGAACTTCACCCTTCGCCCGATCTTCCAGACTGATCAAACCCAGGTTGAATTGTGTGTGCAGTTCGTCTTTATGTTCCAGTGCGTCGTGATAGTACTCCGCATAATTCTTGCCGTTGATCCCGTCAAACAATTCCTTCAGCTCGGTAATCACTTGAGGATCGTCATCGTCGATCGTCACTTCGGGTTTGTCTTCGGCAAAGGTTTCGATTTCGTCGCGGATCGACGTGATAAAAACCGTGTGATAAGCGGTCATGAACCGTCCACTTTCAGTCACAATATTCGGGTGCGGCACGTCCTCGTCATCACAGACCCCCTTCACCACATAGATTACGTCGTTCGCAAATTCCTGCACGGTGTAATTGACGCTTGATTCAAACCGAGTCTGCGAACCGTCGTAGTCGACACCCAACCCCCCGCCGATATCCAGGAACTCAATTCCGCACCCAATCTGCCGCAACTTCGCATAGACCCGGGCCGCTTCCTTCATCGCGTTTTTGACTCGCTTGATGTCGGTAATCTGCGAGCCGATATGGAAGTGAAGTAGTTTCAGCCGATGGTCGAGTTTTGTCTCTCTCAGCAACCTGACACAGTCGAGCAGTTCCGATGTGGTCAAACCGAACTTGGCAGACTCGCCCCCGGACGACGCCCATTTGCCCGATCCGCGTGAATAGAGTTTCGCTCGCAAGCCAATCCAAGGAGCCACGCCGGTCTGCTGCGCCAGCTTGATCACCATCTTCAATTCGTTCAGTTTCTCGACAATGATGGTGACCCGCTTGCCCGCCTGAACGGCCAGCAGCGCGGTCTTGACGAACGCTTCGTCCTTAAAGCCATTACAGAGCAGTAACGACTCGGACGTCTGATCTTGAGCCACAGCAGCGTACAACTCAGCTTTAGAACCACATTCCAGGCCGACACGACAACGGCTGCTGTCCCGCAAAAACTCTTCCACAACTTCACGCCGGGGATTGACCTTCATCGGAAAGACAGGATAGTGCTGCCCCTGAAAGCCGTACTGAGCGATCGCGGCCTGATAAGCCCCGGAAAGAATCCTTAACTGGCTGGTCAACAGTTGAGGAAACCGGATCAAGAGCGGCAACTGCATCTTCTGCTTCGCCAGCAGGTCATCGACTAACCCTTTCAAATCCACATACCTGGGATCATCCTTGGCCGGATGAACGATGATATTCCCCTTGGGATTAATGTCGAAATAACCGGCGGACCAGTTCTCGACACCGTAAACCTGTTGGATTCGCTGCAGAATTTCGTCGTTCATGACGCAGGCCGATATAAAAAGGATGAAGGTGGAAGGATGAAGGATGAATCAGAATGGATGAAGAGGATTCTCGATGGCTCTTTTTTCAGCCTTCGTCCTTCCTACTTCATCCTCTCTTTCAGGTACAAGCCCAAGGGAGCGGTTTCCCTTCGAGGCCTGCTCGCAGATTTTCGACGGTCATCTGCATCATGCGATTTCGTGTTCGGTTCGACGCACTGCCGAGATGCGGCGTAATCACCACGTTCGTCAGTCCGAGTAACGGATGATTGCGAGGAAGCGGTTCAGGTGAGGTGACGTCCAGCCCCGCGCCGGCAATTCGCTTCGAGTTCAACGCCGCGAACAACGCGTCGTGATCGACTACCGGGCCGCGAGCGATATTCAGCAGAATGCCTGTTGACTTCATCAGCCCGAATTCGCGCTTGCCGATCAGATTCGTGGTGTCAGGAGTCAACGGACAATTGAGTGAAACGAAATCCGATTGCCGCAGCAGATCATCCAGCGAAGCATAAGTCACACCCAGTTCACGCTCAGCCTGCTCGTCCCGTTTCCGGTTGTGATACAGCACCTTCATGTCGAAGGCCAGGGCACGTTTCGCGACCTGACGTCCGATGCGACCGAGTCCCACAATTCCAAGCGTACTTCCCGAGACTTCATAGCCGATCAGTTGCGAGGGGTCGTAATGAGTGAACTCGGGCGAACGAGCGAAACGATCGCCGACAACCACATTACGAGCCGTCGCCAGCATCAGCGCCATTGTCATGTCAGCCGTTGATGCGTCGAGACAACCAGGCGTATTGCCGACAGGAATTTTCCGTTCCTTCGCTGCGCCAACATCGATGTGATCAACTCCGACACCATGATTGCTGATGACCTTCAGATTCGGAACCCTGTCCATCAACTCGCCCCCCACATGCGGATGACCATAAGTGATGATCCCTGCCGCCCTGGACGGTGCCGTTGATTTTGCCGATTCGTCCCACTCCAGAATTTCAAATTCGGGACCAAGCATCTCCCGTAAGGCCGGAGGTAGTCCGTCGCCCATGATCGGAATTGTTGCGTCAGACATTGGATGCTTTCTCAAAGGGGTGGTCATCACATCGAGTGTTGAAGAGTTACATCGCAGCTCGTCGACCTGGTTTTTGCTTGACGACACTTTCATTGCCACAACCCGCCGAAACGGGAAGCATCTTGCCGGGACTGCAGCGACCCGTCGGATTGAAACAATCTCGAATCGATCTCATCACTGCCAGGTCCTCGGGGGCAAACAGTCGATCCATGAAACTGATTTTCTCGACACCGATCCCATGTTCGCCGGTCACGCTGCCGCCAAGCTCGATACATTTTCCCAGAATCTCGTCACTGGCCTTTAATACGCGGCTAACCTGTTCACTGTTTCTCTCATCGAACAGCAGAATCGGGTGAATGTTTCCATCCCCTGCATGGAAGACGTTGACGATCCGCAGCCCGTGTCGTTCGCCACAGGCGATGATGAATTCCAGAATCTCTGGAAGCTTCGTTCGCGGGACGACTCCGTCCTGAGTGCAATAGCTGGGACTAAGGCGACCGATGGCACCGAAAGCCTGCTTGCGGCACTTCCAGAGCAAAAGTCGTTCTTTCGTTGAATTCGCCTGACGGACTTCTCGTGCACCGTTTTGAGTACAAATGGAAATGATCCGTTGAGCCTCTTCATCGACGGCCACTTCCATGCCGTCCACTTCGATCAGCAGGACCGCACCGGCGTCCAGAGGAAAACCAAAGTGAAACGCCTGCTCGACCGCACTGACGATCCCCTGATCCATCATCTCTAATGCGGCAGGAACAATCCCGGCGCCGATGATTCCGCTGATCGCTTTTGTTGCATCGGCCACAGTCTCGAAAATACCCAGCATTGTCCGATACGCGGCAGGATCGCGGGTTAGCCGAACGATCACCTTCGTCGCGATCCCCAACGTCCCTTCATTACCGACGAATAGCCCGGTCAGGTCGTAACCGGGAGTCTCTTCCACCGGCCCTCCCAATTGAACAACGTCGCCGTTGGGAAGCACGACCTCGGCACCCAGCACGTGATTCACAGTCACGCCGTATTTCAACGTATGAGGGCCACCCGAGTTGGTGGCAAAATTTCCGCCGATCGTACAGGCACCCTGGCTCGACGGATCAGGAGCGTAGTGGTAACCACTCCCCTTCAAATGATTCGTCAGGTGGACGTTGACCAAGCCGGGTTCGACGATGGCGTAACGGTCGCGGTAATTCACTTCCAGGATTTTTTTCATCCGCGTCAGGGCAATCATCACACCGCCACCGACCGGAAGACAACCTCCGGCGAGACTGGTTCCCGCACCACGTGGAACGAATGGAACGTCGAATTCGTTGCAGAGTTTAACGATTGCAACGACCTGTTCAGTCGTCGTCGGAAAGACAACGACGTCAGGCGACTTCTTATCGACGACGAATCCATCGCATTCGTAGACGAGCAATTCATCAGGATTAAATAACAGCGATTCGTCACCGACGACCGCTCGCAAGCGTTCAAGCAATTGCTGCGGACGGGAGGTCGGTCGAGCGGGTTCAGCCAGAGTTGTCGTCATCGGGAGGGATTCGTTTCGAAAGACGCGGAGGTTGCTATGAACTTCACGAGACGGCATTTGCGAAAATTAACTTAAGAAATGCCAGGCGAAATGTGAAGACACTCGCCATCCCGGAACGTGGTTTTCATTCCGCATCGAAGATACAATCCCTGATCATCGCGAAGTAAATCATCAGTTAATCGTTTTTTGCCCTGTGAAAGTTGTCTATGTCTGTTGCATTGCCTGATACCCCGTCTTCTGGTCACGCCACATCACAGGTCCCTGATGCCGAAGGCCGTTTCGGTGAGTTTGGTCGCCGGTTCGTCCCTGAAACGCTGATGCACGCTCTGGAAGAACTGACCGTTGAATACGCCAAAGCCAAAGCTGATCCGTCGTTCCATAAGCAACTCGACGGCTTGCTGCATACCTTCGTCGGCCGGCCAAACCCGCTGTACTTTGCCGAGCGACTGACGAACGCGTGTGGTGGTGCTCAGATCTATTTCAAACGTGAAGACCTGAACCACACCGGTGCTCACAAAATTAATAATACGATCGGACAGACGCTGCTCACGCTGCGAATGGGAAAAAAACGGGTCATCGCCGAAACGGGAGCTGGCCAGCATGGCGTCGCGACCGCAACCGCCTGTGCTCGCTTTGGCCTCCCCTGCGTCGTCTATATGGGCGAAGAAGATATCCGACGTCAAAAGTTGAATGTCTTTATCATGCGAACGATGGGTGCTGAGGTTCGGCCCGTGACCAGCGGATCGCGTACACTGCGAGATGCAATTAACGAAGCAATGCGAGACTGGATGGCTTCTGTCGAGGACACTCATTACATCCTCGGCTCTGTCGTTGGACCGCATCCGTTCCCGATGATCGTCCGTGATTTTCAGTCAGTCATTGGTAAGGAAGCTCGGTCGCAATGCCTTGCGACGACAGGACGATTGCCCGATGAAGTGATCGCCTGCGTCGGCGGCGGTTCCAATTCTGCCGGCATGTTTTATCCGTTCGTCGATGATGCATCAGTCGAGATCACCGGCGTCGAAGCAGGAGGGCGAGGCCCCAAAGCGGGCGACCACGCCAGCACCCTGACGTTTGGCAACAAGGGAATTCTGCATGGTACTTACAGCTACGTGTTGCAGGACGAAGATGGCCAGACAGCCGACGTTCATTCGATCTCGGCCGGATTGGATTACCCTGGAGTCGGTCCTGAACACGCCTACTGGAAAGACACGGGTCGAGTCCGCTACGTCAACATCGGCGATAAGCGAGCACTTGAGACAATGCAGTATGTCGCTCGAACCGAAGGGATACTTCCAGCCTTGGAAACTTCGCATGCGATCGCCTATGCACTCGAGCGAGCGAAACAGCGTAAACCCAGCGATATCATCGTTGTTTGCCTCTCCGGTCGTGGCGACAAAGACGTCAACGAGGTCGCTCGACTCACAGATCAAGATCTTTGATCTGAAACGGCGATCGCTTTCAAGTTCGCCTGCATCAAAATGGAATCCGCATAGCCTGATCGAATTATTTGACTTCGTGAAAGTATATCGTGTCTCAAGCCTCTCGCATTACCGCCGTTTTTTCCGCACTAAAGTCGTCAAATCGCATGGCGTTCATGCCATTCATCGCGGCAGGTGACCCGGACCTTCCGACCACGGCCAAGTTGCTGAAGGAACTCGCCGCAAGCGGAGCCGACCTGATCGAAGTCGGTTTCCCCTACAGCGATCCGATTGCGGATGGCCCTGTGATTCAAGCGTCGTACACTCGGGCATTGGCCAAGCACGTCAAGTTAAAAGAAATCTTTGCCACGATCACTGGCGTCAGCCGCGAGATACACGCTCCGCTCGTCGGCATGGTCTCGTACGCCATCATCTTCCGACACGGAATTGACTCGTTCGTTCAAGAAGCCAAAGCGGCCGGGTTTGCAGGACTGATTGTTCCTGATTTGCCAGGCGATGAAGCATCGGGTTTCGCGGCCCTGATGGCCAAACACCAGTTGGACCTGATTCAACTCGTCGCTCCGACAACGCCACCTGATCGAGCGGCAAAAATCCTGAAGCACGCAACGGGCTTCGTTTACTGCATCGCCGTTGCAGGAACGACCGGAGTTCGAAAAGAACTCGCGCCGCAACTCGCCGAAATGCTGAAGTCGCTGCGAACTCAGACAACCCTTCCACTCGCAGTCGGCTTCGGGATCAGTGCCTCGGACCAGATCCACCACCTGAAAGGCAAAGCCGACGGAGTCATTGTCGGCTCGGCCATCGTCAAGCTGCTGGAGAACCTGGCAAGCGATTCTTCGAAGACCGATGCGACCCTGCGCGACATCGGTAGTTTTGCAAAAACGCTGGCCGACGCGGCGCATACATAACATCGGCTATTCGATTGCCCAACGCGTAAGTGAGGGTCGCCGCCTTGGTGTCCCTCGCTTACGCGTCGGGTTAACGTTTCATGGGGATTAAGATTACGGACAATCGTCTCGCATTTAGCCGCGAAGCGGCGCAGGAATAAAGCCCGGGGTTTCAACCGGGGAATGACGATATGGCTCAATTCAAGCTCCGAAGGAGCGTAGGACGATTCCCACGTTGCCCCGGAAAACAAATTCAACGTTCGACCAGCATTTCCTCCTTATATGACGATCCCCCGCCAAGGTTATCGCTGGGATCAGCTGCAGGAATCCTACGCCCTTATCAGGGCTGAGTACCTTCCGATTCGGACCCTCCTGCGTTTAAAACCCCAGGCTGTATTCCTGCACCGCTTCGCGGTTAACGACAACGCGACGAAAGTGCCAACTACAGAACAATCGTCGAGGAGCCAACCCCGCAGTTTTTATTGCTGCGCTTGGCCGAAATTATTTGATTATCGTCAATCGAGATGCAAATTTTTCCATTTGATGTTTTGATCTCCACTGACGATCATTGCGCGAATGGCTGCGGCAAAATGAAATGAAACCAAATCTGAATCGACGTCGCACGACACAATTAACGGTTCGGTCGCCGAGCATTTGTAAGCAAATTACACGACGAGGAAAGCATGCTTGATCGAATTACAAACGGCCGTACAGACTTAGTTTTTGACTATTTATCAGCAGGCAATCCCGCGAATTCGACGGACAGACACGGAACTTGCCTGCTGAAATGGTGCGCCTATTACGGCGATGTCAGTGCCATCCGGTACCTGCTCGCCAACGGGGAATCACTCGAAACGCTCGGAGAAAACGTTGACCTCAACGGCGCGGCGTTTCATGGGCATTGGCGACTTTGCCAATTCCTGATCGAGCACGGTGCCGATGCCAATCACCCGCAAGCAGATACCGGGGAAACGCCGCTGCACGCAGCCTTGTGCACGTCCGATCGCCTGGCTCACGATCTGGTCCTCAAGGTGTTACTTGCTGCAGGTGCCAATCCAAACTCCGTCACGAAAGAATCCGTTGAAACAGGTGGGTTCATGCGAGATTGCCGAACAAAAGGGGAAACACCACTTCATCGTGCGGCAGCGTTTGGCACGGAGGAAACGATCCAAATTCTTCTCGATGCAGGCGCAACTATCGATGTCAAAGACATGAACGGCGATTCTCCATTGACCTGGGCGAGTTGGTACCTGCGCCCGGATTCTATTCTCCGACAATTGTGCTACGGCGATTTTTCCGTCCGGACAGGACGACGCAGTATGAGAGCCTATTTGCTTGGGGAGCCAGGCGTCTGAAATAAGGCACGTCGATGAAATGTCATCGAACAAGCCGGTCCTGCGGAATTGAGCGATTTCAAGAACTGACAACTTCGATACGAGCGGGCAGTGCTTTTTCGTTTGATTTTGGCAGGCTATGGTGCGACCGAGTACCCACCGCGCACCATTCGCCTTGTCATCCACGCCTCAACTGCCAGGCTGGCAAGAAACACGTAAAGGATCATCCACCAGATCTCGGTTCTTGAACTGTCGGCGAACATGTTTTTTCGCAGGTCGGGAAGATCGGTGACGAATTTCATTCGGTCGTCTTTTGCAAGAACTTCTCGCTCGGCTTCCGTTAACGGAGTTAATACTGACTCGCTTCGATCGAAATTCGCTACGAAGTATTCTGGGCGATTTGGCTCATTCGCTTTCAAGATTTTTCGGACGAATCGATAGACCCCAGGCAATGTTGTTGCTCGCAAGCGAACTGCGGGTTCGAACGATCCGTCAATCTTTTCGCCCGGCAATGGCTTGTTGGCAGGATTCAAAAACTGGTAGTCGTCGATTTTTAAATCGGGCGAGACGATCAGGATCAACGGCGAACCAACGTCGAGATTCCGGGATGCGGTCGGCGTCGCCAGAGAAAACAGCAACTCGTGCAGAAACGGCACGTAGTCCTGTTTTGCGGGAAGAGTATTCCAATCGGCGTCCAGCGACGATGTCAGTAACGCCGTCACGCCGCGACCATAACGGCGCGTGATGAGCAGCGGGTCGCCTGTCGTCAACCGGGCTTCCACGATAGACGTGCCGATTTTGAGCGACGATTCAGGATCAAGCTTATCAACAAAAAGTTCGTCTCGATCCTCATTTGGCAAAAATGAACCAGGCTTGCCAGCGTGTTCTTTCGGCAATAGGACTTTCCACCAGCGGGACCAGCGAGCGTCACTCAGCGTGCCACCTCGGTCGGCTCGAAACGGTTGCAGCCAGCTTTGTTCAAGGCTGTTTCCCAACACGCGAACGCCTCGTTTCTCATTCCCATCCTCCGTTCCCGGCTGATCGAGTCGACAGGGGAGCAACCCTTTGCCGTCCGCAAATAATTTGCTGCGATAATGATCCTTGTCGACCTTGTCACCCAGAGTGAACAACACCCCGTGGCCACTCGCCACAAATTGACGCAGGGCGTCGATGGCAGCGTCGGTCAGCGTGGCCACGTTGGCAATGACGGCGATCGACATCGGTTTCAGGCGTTCAATCGTCAATTGATCAGGATCGATCACCGTCGGCTTGATCCACGGTTGTTCGTCACCCGCTGAAAGCAGCGCGGCATTGGCAAAAAAAGTCTCGCACTTGGTCGCGTCGAGTTTATGGTCCCCATCAACCAGTAATGCCGGAAGCGATTCGGTTACCGTCACGACCGCGTCGGCTCGATTGTCGCCGGACAAGGCGTCGTCATCGAGGACCAGGCTGATCAGATGAGACCCCGCCGACTCGAAACGGTATTCAAATTCGACGGTCGTTTCCCCTTGCGGCTGAAGCTTGATCTGAACTGTCTGGTCAGGGAGTCGAAGCTGATCGATCTCAAGGTGAACTTTGCGAGCGATCGGAGTATCGCCGCCAGAGAATTTCACTTTGCTGCTGATTTTGACAGGTACACCAACAATCGCCAGTTCGCGAGAAAGTTGCAGACGATCGATCGTGAAATTGGCCGCCTCGCCTAGTTCGCCTCCCGATGAGTCGATGACCCACACTCGCGGAGCAATCGGCGACTGGCTGCGTACATCATCGAACCTCGCCCACAGAGTTTCATCCCCGCCCTTCCAACTGAGTGCCTGCAGGTCCGTGAAGACAATCACTTCACGTTGCAGGTTTGTCGCCGACCCCAGAAGCTGTACTCCTTTCTGGACGGCGGCAGCCAGATCGGCAGTCCCTGACGGAGCAGCCAGATCATTCAACGCTTCTTTCGCGCGATAGGAATCACGTGTGGCATCGGGCAATAGAAGTTGGGGTTGCTCCCTGGCATCAATGATCTGGATGGAATCGCCGGGCAACAGATCACCGAGAAATTCTCGAGCGAGTTGCATCGATCGAGAATGAGGCGTTTTCCCATTCCCCTGAGCATCCCAGCCCATACTGTAGGATCCATCCACAATCAGCACGACGTCACGCGACTGGGTCGAGACAAATCCACCGAACCATTGGCTGCCAATCCAGGGACGAGCCAGAGCGATAGCAACCATTGCCACCAGTCCAATACGGACGAGCATCAGCAGCAGTTCCTCCAGCCGAATCTTGCGTTTGGCGCTCGGATCGAGTTCCAGAAACTGCATCGCTCCCCATTCGACCAGATCGTATTTCTTACGACTTAGCAGGTGCGCGATCACCGGCAGCGCAATGCCTGCCAGACCCGCCAGCATCCAGGGATTAAGAAAGGAACTGAGCACGTTTTACTTTAGGGGGTCGGGTGTTCAGATTTCAAAAATTGGCCGCGAAAACGATATAAACTTCGGAAGTCGCGCGTTCGGCCAATTTTTGAATTCTGAACGCCCGACCCCAGAACAGCTACGAATGTTACCGGAATCCGCTCCCGCCGACAGCCTTCAAACGCAGTATTGCGAATGCCGTTGGCCGCACGTTCAAAAGAGCCTTTTTCATCTCGCGGCGGCTGGAAGCCGCCGCGAGACGAAAACCACTCCATTTTAAAGCGTATAATCAACCGCCTCGAATCGAGCCGCGTCCGCTTCAGTCGATTCATCACGATCCGAAACCCTGACCGCTTCCGCTGCCAGCTCATCAAGATTCATCAGCGCGTCGTCCGCGCTGTCGGCATGCGTAATCAAGTATGTCTGAACGGCCGACATTGGCAACGTTCGCTCTGCCAGGCTCTCGGAGAAGTAGTCCGCCATGGACGGATCATTGTCACCGAAGAATCGAACGAACAACCGACGCAGTTGATCCCGATCCGCATAGTCGATCAATTCTTTCCGATCGATTCGGCCAGGCCGGATCAACGCGGGATCAAGTCGATCGATATGATTCGTCGTGGCAAACAGAATTCGACCTTCACCTGCAGCAACGCCGTCGATGGCGTTCAAAAGGCCACTGAAGGTTAACTTGTTCGCTTTATCTTCTGTCGCTTTTCGCTCGACAAAAACACAATCGATGTCTTCGATCAGGACGATCGAGTTTACGGGACAATTGGATAACAACTGGCACAGATCATCGTCGTCCAGCGACGAATTGGCGAGACTCAGGATTGCAATATCCATCTTCATCGCCGACGCAATCGCCAGAACTGCGGAACTTTTTCCGGTTCCTGGTGGACCGTAAAGCAGGTAACCACGGCGATACGGAATCCCCCGCTCCACGTACCATTCACGACGAACGAGAAAACTGCGAACGTCTTCGATCAGGCTTTCCATCAAGCCATCACGCAGCACGACCGATTCCGGCGGGCGAGGCAGCCGCTTCATTTGCTCATCCCAGGATGAGTACGAAGCCCGATGAATCGCCAGGCGGTTGTCGCCTGGAGGTAAGGCCACGTCCCGGGCATCCTCGAGCAGCTGCTGAGCGATTTTACGATCACGGCTGAAAATATGGATGGCGAATGATTCGCGCACGCTGAGCGACTGCCCCTGATTTCCATCAGGCTTGGGCCGTTCGCGGTTCAAAATGACCAGCCTGCCTCGATAGAAAAAAATGTGCTCGCCCGGTGCAGGGGAAAACAGGATCCGAGGACGGGCATCCATCGAAGGATCTGCCTGACGTTCGCTGTAGTCGACCGAGACCGTTTTCACGGTCAGACTGCGAGCCCGATCTTTGGCGTAGGTGTGCTGTGCCAGCCATTTGTCGATCCATTCAAAGGCTGGATCACGGTCGAGAATGTCGATTTCGATCAACCACCGCCGCCGGAGCCACTGCCAGATTCGGCTGGGAACTTCCCTGAAGTAAGCGAGCAGACCTCCCCCCACCATCAGGATCAAGCCCCCACCAAACAATTGGTTGGTTGCCAGTTGGTGTTGAATAAATTCCCAGATCGCGTTCATGTTAACTCGTCAATAACGGGGGAAAGTGAGTGGAATGTTAATACACAGTGGCAATAATCGGTTAACGCAACTGTATCAACGCAGTCAAGGCGTTACGGATCAAAAGTTCCGCGACCGGTTCTCGTTTTTTTAATGTTTCAAGCCTCACTCTGGTGAGGCTTCCTTTTCTATTGGCACAAAGGCAAATGTGATGCGTGATTTGGTGGTCGCGATGACCGGCGCCAGTGGCTCCGTCTATGCAGTTCGACTTGTCGAAGTCCTGATTGCTGCGGGGCGGACTGTCCATCTGACGATCAGTCCCGCTGCGGTCGAAGTCTTTAAACGGGAGCTGGGCCTTTCGCTGAACCTGGATACTTTTGACATCCAACAGATTCTGCCAAGATACGATCAGATCGAGCATGACGAAAAACTGAAGCTGCTGAAGCCCAGCGGTGTGGCGGGATATGCCGCCAGTTCGGTTTTCAGCGACAGCGAAATTTTCTCGGGCAAGCTCATCTACCATCACTATCGCGACTATTCCGCCGGCATTGCCAGTGGTTCCTTCATGACTGATGGAATGGTGATTTGCCCCTGTTCGATGGGAACACTCGCCAGCATCGCTCACGGAATGTCTCAGAACCTGATTCATCGAGCAGCCGATGTCCATTTGAAGGAGCGACGCAAACTGATCGTGGTTCCTCGGGAAACGCCACTCAGCGTGATCGCTCTCGACAATATGAAGCGGCTGGCAGAAGCCGGGGGAATTATCCTTCCCGCCATGCCAGGCTTTTATCACGACCCAAAATCGATTCCTGATCTTGTCGACTTCATTGTGGCACGAATTTGCGATCAATTGGGGGTCAAGCACGAACTCATGTCGCGCTGGGGTGAGAATGCATTGAACGAATAACGACATGCAAACTGGACCGCTGCGGGAGAGCGCAGGTTCGCGACTTTTTGCGATTTTTTTTGTGAGATGACGGTTCGAAGCGGATTCGACAACACACAGATCCTATACTCCCACGGACGAGTTTAATCTCGCTTTGCACGAATCCACGAGCTGACCCCGTCACGCTCGCCGCTGAATTGCGAAATGGACTCTCCGCAACATACAACATCGATATCGGAGAGGATCAGACTTTCCGATGATCGGGTGACCGCGAATTGAAGGATCAGGACGAAATGCGAAACCGCCAAGCCACTCAATTGATTTCAGAGCTGTCGCACGCTGGTCGCCGCGCGGCGGAATTCCCAAAATCTGATGTTCCGGACTGGCCGCTTGAGGATCTGATTCCAGCCAATTTCCAGGCCCAGTCGATGCCCAGACTGCCAGAACTGGCGGAGCCGGACGTGGTCCGTCACTTTGTGAACCTTTCGACGCTCAACATGTCGGTGGATACGCATTTTTATCCGCTTGGCAGTTGCACCATGAAATACAACCCGAAGCGGCATGAGAGATTGTCGAGATTGCCAGGAATTGTCGACATCCATCCGCATCAGACTGCCGGCAATGTCCAGGGTCTGCTGGAACTATTGTACGAGATGCAACAGATGCTGGCAGAAATCGCAGGATTACCCGCAGTTTCACTGCAACCGGCTGCCGGTGCCCATGGTGAACTGACGGCACTATTTGTCGCCGCCGCTTATTTCCGCGATCGAGGTGAACACCGGACAAAGGTCATTTTCCCCGCAAGTGCTCACGGAACCAATCCAGCCAGCGCAGCAATGGCGGGTTTTGAATGCATTGAGCTCAAAGGAACGGTTTCAACGCCGGGTGAAGATCCCAGCAAAAGCGGGTTTGTCGATCTTGAAGAATTGAAGCGGTATGTTGATGATAAGACAGCCGTCTTCATGGTGACCAATCCGAACACGCTAGGTTTGTTTGAGAAAGAGATCGCCGCTGCGGCCAAGATTGTCCACGATGCGGGGGGACTGGTCTATATCGACGGTGCGAACATGAATGCCATTATGGGGATCACGCGACCCGGTGATTTCGGCGGCGACATGATGCACTATAACGTGCACAAGACCTTCACAGGTCCACATGGTGCGGGTGGGCCGGGCTCAGGACCGATCTGCGTGCGGGACTTTTTAGCCGATTACCTTCCCGGCCCCATCGTTTGCCAGCGAGAAACAGAATCCAGCGAAAAGCGATACGATCTTGTCATCCCACCGAAAACGATCGGTCGAGTCCGATCGTTCTTCGGCAACGTGGGAATTCTGGTCCGAGGTTATTGCTACCTGCGAACACTCGGAGCCGCCGGTGTTCGCTCAGCCGCCGAAATGGCGATTCTGAATGCGAACTACCTGAAAGAAATCCTGGCGGATGTTCTTCCTTCAGCACACGGAAAACACTGCCTGCACGAGTTTGTCGCGTCCGCTGAAAAGCTGGCGAAAGAACGTGGAATCACAGCCATGGATATTGCGAAAAGGCTGCTCGATTTCGGATTTCATCCACCGACGGTCTATTTCCCCCTCGTTGTCCCTCATGCCATGATGTTTGAGCCAACTGAGACCGAATCCAAAGCAACGCTGGATGCCTTTTCCGACGCGATTCACAAGATTGTGGCCGAAGAGTCTGACTTATTGCACTCCGCACCACATTCGGCTCCTGTCAGCCGGCCAGAGGAAGTGAAGGCAACGCGAACGCCGGTACTGACCTGGCCGATTGGAACGTAGCGCGGATTCTGTCTGTTGAATCCTGTGCCACTGCTTGACTGGCGCGACGAGCATGGCTTTCAGCACGACGGGAGGGTGAGGCTCCTGCCGAACCGCTAAGTCGATGCGTGTACCTGATTCGCGGCTCGGCAGGAGCCTCGCCCTCCCAGTCGCCGCGATCGGCACGTAGTACGAATCACGCCAGCAGTTCACGAATCCCTTTGGACGAAGGATCGGCGATCGGTATCGGTCGACCGTCGACGTCAAACGATTTTGATGTATCGACGCCAACGGCTTGCAGGTAGGTGTGAAAAAGGTTCGCGTGATCGACTTTGGCGTCGGTCACTTCAGTCCCGTTAGCGTTAGTCTTGCCGATCACAGCACCGGGCTTGATTCCCGCACCACCCATCAGCACCGACCAGGACTTGCTCCAGTGATCGCGGCCATACAGGTGATTGATATTCGGTGTCCGGCCAAACTCAGACAACACAACGATCAGGGTACTTTCCAGCATTCCCCGATCGGCAAGATCGCCGACGAACGTTGAGAACGGACTGTCGAATTCCCCAAGTTGTTCAATGTGAAAATTGAAGTTCTCGTTGTGAGTGTCGTAGTTGGAATGGCTGATCTGAACGTACGTAATTCCATTTTCCAGTAACCGTCGGGCGAGCAGGCAATGACGTCCAAAGTCGTGCTTGCCATAACGGGCCTGATCCTGTTCCGATTCCTTCGTGGCATCGAAAACATCCCGCTGTGCCATCAATTGCTGAGCCTGCTCATAGCTATAGGTGTAAGCATCGGTCAGGGCCGTTCGACGACGTAGCAGGAATCGCTCGTTCGCAGCTCGGCGAAGTTGATTTCGTTGTTCGTCTGCTGCCTGGTTGATCGCATCGGGGCGAGCGGAATTCTGCGGCGGCTGACCATTTCCCATAATGACCCCGGCGTATTTCGGTCCGAGATAGGCCGAGTCATTCGTTCGACCGCCACCGCCCGCGGTAATCTGAATATGACCGGGAAGACCGCTCGCTTCGGGTGCCAGTGCCTTGGCAGTTACCGCACCGAGTCTCGGGAAGTCATTAGCCGGTGTCTGACGACGCCCAGTCAGCATCATATACGCACCTTTTCCGTGGTCGTCTTCGGTCGTATCAACACTGCGAACGATCGCCAGTCGGTGCATCTGCTTGGCTGTCTCGGGAAGCAGTTCGCAGATGTGAGTTCCCGGAACGGAGGTCGGAATCGCGCGGAATGGACCTCCCGTCGGTGCACCTGGCTTGGGGTCCCAGCTTTCGAGCTGGCTGAGTCCGCCGTGCATGTTGAACACAATCACCCGTTTCTGCTGCTTCGCTAATTCGGCTGCGGCAGCAGGCTGGGTCAGGACCGACAATCCGCCGAGAGAAGCACTACCAGCGGCTACGGCCCCCGTTGTGATTGCTCCGAGGAACTGTCGCCGAGCCATCAGGTGGTCCATTGAACCACAGGAATAATTACATCGCATGATTGCATTCTCAAAATCAGTGGTTAAATCGAAACTCGGCTGATGTCACCAGGGACCAGATCAATTCTCGAATCGCTTGAGGCCGTTCGGCGGGCCGTGATGCGAGGTACTGGGCCGCCTCGTTCACTTCAATTTCTGATGGAAAACGAGTCAACGTCGAAAGATACAATTCCTCAGCAAAAGGCTTGGCCTCCGTGATTGGCGCAAGCCTTTGAGCCAAAGTTCCCCCCGCGGCCCAGCCAATGACAATACCACCGTTCGCAACAAACAAGGCCTGATCAGGGGTCGCAAAAAAATCATCCTGCGGCTGACCTGCTGATGCTGCGTAGAGATTAACGAATGGTGTCACGTTCCCGCGCATGGCTTCATTCAGCTGCTGCTCGACCCGCATCTCGCGCGACTTGGCAAGAGCAGCGTCATTTGAAACACTTGCCTTAGGAACAGTCTTTTCGATTTCCGCATCAGCAGCTGGACGCTGCGGGTCCAGCACGCCGGTCGATTGCATCAACGCCCAGGCTAATTGTTCGGGCGAAAGCTGTTTCAGCGTCCGAACGCCTGCCGCCACGGTCCACTGATCAACCAGCTTTTCACGGCCTGCCACGACCGACGATTCGGCGTCTCGCAAGGCCTCTGCCGTACGACTCACAACCGCTGTCTTTTCACCAACTAACTGCTGACGATTGGTCAATTCTGTCGATGCATTCGACATCGCCAATTTCGCGGCAGTCAATTTTGTCTCGGCTTCGGCCATCAACAAAGTACGACCGGTCATTGTCTGCTCAAGCACGGTCGCTTCTTTGACCAGCGGCTCAAGCCGTTCTTTCAGCTTTTGCACTGCCGAAGTCAATTCGGCGTCGCCTGGAAGTTTTTGAAGGGCAAATTCAGTCTTCACAAACGCGTCTGTCACCGCCTGGACGACAGTCTGCTTCTCAACAAGCAGTGCCTTGGCTTCGTCGAGTAACTTCCTGGTTTCGACAACATTTTTTTCGACTTCTGCAACCGCGTTAACCTTGTTCGTTACGTCAAGTTGCTGCTGCTGGGCGGCATTCACTGCAGCGGCGAGCTCTGTTTTTCGCAGGTCGATTTCTGCCTTGGCTTTTGCGACACTCTCCAATGTTGCCTGGAATCCGACGTGAACCTCATCCACTTCCAGCCTTTTCTTACAAATCGCTGCCGCCAACGTTTCGGCCTTATGTCGGTTCCAAATGGTAATCAGGTTCAATTTCGAGGCATCGACTGGCTTGCGAGCTTCGAGATAGGCAGCATACGCAACGTCCGCAGGAGCATACGCTTCGACGAGCTTTGCTTGTATCGGCGGCATCGCTGCCGTTTTCTCCTCAATCGATTTCTGGACCGCCGCGACTTCACCTGCCAGTTGCGTCTGTTTTGCAGTCAAGGTTGCCAAGGCACCGGCCACGTCTTTGTCGTTCGGCAGCAGTTTGCCCGCTTCCGTCGATTTTCCCACAGCTTCCGCCAACACGGTCACTGCAGCTTGTTTGGTCGTTGCGTCGTTTTGCAGCTTGGCGATAGCCGCTAGCAACTCGTCAACGGGCTTTTTGGCCGTCGTGACTGCAGTCTCTGCAGCTCGCCATGCCGCTTCTGCAGCGGCTAGAGTTGCTCGAGCGGCTTTGAAGTCTGTTTGAGCTGTTTCGACAAGTTTTCGTGACTCGTCCGAAACCAACTTCAAACTCGCATACTCCGTTGTCAGGCCTGGAATCTGTCCCGCGGCCACCGCCAACTGAGGGGCCAATTCTGTGGGAGGCTCGATCGAACGCTGATACGTACGAGTCAGAGCAATTTCTCGGAGAAGGCCTCGCATATCAAATTTCATGGCCACGAATTCGTTCGTGATCAGATCAAGCACTGTCGGATGAGTCGGCGGATTCAACGGATGATGCAGGTCGACGGGATGAACGAGCCCCCGTCCCAACATGTGACCCCACAAACGATTCGCAATATTCAAATTAAACTGACGGTTCGCACCATTGGTGGCAAGTTCTGCCAGCTTCGCCCGACGGCTGTACCTGGGAACGGGACGTACACCGGGCAGCGGAGCTGCGACGTAGTCTTCTCCCTGTCGAAATCGAGGCTCGTCAATTTCATTTTCACCGGGAAGCTGTGGTCTGATGTGGCCTGCGTCCTGGGTAAATACCGATTTGTAGCTCGCTTCGCCATCAGACTTTTCGCCCAGAAACGACTTCTTGGCAGCTTCATCGGCAAACACCACGGTCCGATTCACGAAGGCATACAGACCGTAATAATCCGTTTGCAGGTAGTGATCGACGAGTGGATGATCATGGCATTGGGCACACTGCAGATCCATTCCGAAAAAAATACGCCCGACATCCCGGGCCATGATGTTCGGCTCCGCATCCCGATCGAGAAAAAACTTCGCAGCCGGACGAAGTTGAGGTTCGACACCATCGGCCGAAAGAATTTCCCGAGCCAATTGGTCAAACGGAACATTATTCTGAAAAGCGGCCTGCAGGTATTTCTGCCATTCTGGAGTCGGCACGTGCTTATCTGGACGTCGCTCCATCAGCATCACGTCGAAAACGTTCGCCATGTGCACAGCATAACGGGGACTCGATAACAGCCGATCAACAAGAATTTCTCGTTTATTCGGCGCGGCATCATTGAGAAACGTGCGAACCTCAGCCGAAGTCGGAATCAGCCCATGCAAATCCAGTATCACACGCCGCAAAAACTCGGCATCACCAGCAATCGCGGCAACCGGGCCAACCTGATCCGCTTCTACCAGCGCATCGATCCGCACGGAAAGGGACTCGGCAGCCGGTAATACCGGAGCAGCGAGACAAAACAGCATCAGGCCAAATGGCAGGACAATCCGAGGCGGGAGCATGGGCGGGATCCTCGGCATCACGGCGATGCAGACCGAGGGCATAATTCCATACCCCGCAACACCGCTGAGTTCATTTATCGTCTCAGCGCGACAATCTACATCACCGAAACGCATCGGTAATCATCAATACATAGCACCACAAAGGCCGCCGCGTCAACCGAAATTGCCTAAGTGGACCAGAAACGAGTGCAAACAGTCCGTTAAATCATGTGTTAACGAGGATCTCGCTGATCACCTGACCATGGTCGATTTCCAGGCGTTTGCGGCCCGGGATTTCCAGCCGCCGGTTATCCAGTCCCAGCAAATGCAATACGGTAGCGTGAAGATCCGTCACGTAGTGACCCTCACCCAGTGCGTGATAGCCCAGTTCGTCCGTTGCACCATGAACAAAACCGCGTTTGATCCCCGCTCCCGCCATCCAGATCGTAAAACCATTCGGGTGATGATCGCGGCCATCTTTCCCTCCGCCCCGCAGTTCCAATCCGGGAGTTCGACCGAATTCCGTGCAAAAGACGACCGTCACATCGTCGAGTAATCCCCGTTGCTTCAGGTCTTGAATCAATCCGGCCACGGGTTGATCGACAGTCGCACAAAGCTTTGTATGGTTCTCTTTCAGTTTCTGATGCGAATCCCACACTCCATAACCTGATGGAAACACCTGCACGAATCGCACACCGCGTTCCACCAGTCGGCGAGCTGCCAGAAGTTTCTGTCCCGCCACTTTGGTCGCCTCATTATCAAGTCCATAAAGCTTCGTCGTCGCTTCGGTTTCCGCTCCGAATTCGATCGCTTCAGGAACAGCCATCTGCATTCGGAAAGCCAGCTCGTAGGCACGAATTCGCGCTCGCAGGTCCTGGTCATCGGGATATTCAATGACGGACAGTTCGTTCAATCGGCCGATCAATTGATACTCACGCTGCTGATCGGTCAACGTCTGTTTTGGCGAACGACGACCGAATGGAAGCGGATCTTTCGGATCAAGAACGATCGGCACACCGGCATACTGCGGGCCGAGATAATACGAATCAATCGATAGCCGAGTATCTGATCGTGTCGGCCCCCCCAGTACGACAAACTTCGGAAGATTTTCATTCAACGTACCAAGTCCGTAGTTGACCCAGGAACCGACGCTTGGCTGTGGTTCGTCCAGACGGTGACGGCCCGTGTGAATCTGATTCTCGGCGGCATGATCATTGTCAGTCGTCCACATATTTCGAACGAAACATAAATCATCGACGCACTTTGAAAGATGCGGCCACCAGTCGGTGATCTCGATCCCACTTTCACCATGTTGCTTCCAGCCAACTTGCATCGGATAAATCGTCGGATAGACGTCTCGAACGTTGATCTCTTCGGCGGCAACCGAACGAAACCGCTTCTTATGCAGCGGCGAGTTCACAGGATTCTCAAACGGTGTCTTGTCAAATGTCATCCCAGCGTACTGGTTCAACGCCGGTTTGGGGTCAAACGTTTCAAGGTGGCTGTATCCGCCTGAAAGAAAAATCCAGATTACGGATTTTGTTTTCGGCGCAAAATGCGGTTCGTTGGACGGTGGTCCCCCGCTCGGCAAACGATCCGCTTCGGCACCGCGCGTGACGCCATCGTCCGAAAGCATCGCTCCCAGCGCCAGCCCCGTGAATCCCATCCCCAGATCCGAAAGGAACGAACGTCGTGAGGGACAATCGCAGACATTCAATGACTGGTCTTTTGCGACCATTGGAAACCTCTCAGCGAATCGACAGAAAATCGTTGTGATTCAACAAAACTCGGACCAGACTCTCACGCAAGCGTGCGGTATCAGCGGTTTGATCATTCGTGGTGCTGAGAAACTCGGTACACAATGCCAATTCCGACACTGTTGGTCCCCGCCCCAAAATCTGCTCGTGTGCCGCAACGATAAACGCAGAAGGTTCCGCTTGACGGTCAGGTGAAAGAGATTGCCACAAACTGGTCGACAATTCTGCGCTCAGTTCATGAACCAGATCGCTATTCGTCAAGGCCAATGCTTGCTGTGGGATAATACTGCGAGTACGCCGATAGCAGTCTGCTGGTTCTGGAGCATCGAACAACATCCCAAAAGAACTCTTGCCGTCAATTTCCGGCTGGCAACTATAGTAAAGGGTTCTGCGCCGAGTGGTCAGCGCCTGACTATTTTCCAGTTCTTGACCTCCCATTTGCAGATCGAGTCGCCCCGCGCAAGACAACAGGCTGTCCCGCACGACCTCCGCTTCCATCCGTCCACGATTCATACGCCAAAGAAACCGATTTTCGGGATCGATATTCTGTGACGAATTTCCCATTGCGCCCGATGAAAGCTCCTTTGCGGTTTTCGTTACCGCATCATCCAATGGACCATTGGGCGAAGGATCTACCGGTCGACTGGAACTGGACGACATCCTGTAGGTATTGCTGAAAACGATTAACCGGTGGATATGCTTCATGCTCCAACCCGATTCCATCAGTTCGACCGCTAACCAGTCGAGTAATTCAGGGTGAGTCGGAGCCGCTCCATTTCGTCCAAAGTCGGAGACGGTGGCAACGAGTGCAGAATGAAAATGTCGCATCCAGATATGGTTTACCGCGACACGAGCGGTCAGCGGATTATTTCGGCTGGCGATCCATTCGGCCAACGCGCGGCGGCGCCCCGTACTCGTCGGGGGGTATGTCGGACTGAATGCCGGATAGCTCGAAGATTGAGCTGGATCAGCCAATACTGATCGAGCAGACTCCAAGGCGACTTTCGCCTTCGATAACTTCTGACTGGCCCCCTCGACTTCTTTTGCTCGATTCGGGTCATCGAGTGGCTTCAGTTCAGCTTCGGCAAGCTTCTGATCCTTCTCAAGGACTTCGGACTCGGCGAGCAGACATGCTGCTTCGCGGTATTTTTGACTGGCCGTCTGGATCAACGCATTCTTGTCAGGACCGGGTATCTCACCATACTTGACCCGGTCCGCCATGATCCGGGCATTCGTACTTTCGAGTTGGGCAAGAGAAGCCGTTCGTTTCGCTTCAAGAGACTTCTGCTTCAAAACATGAACATCAATCGCTCGTCGAGCCATCTTCAGTTTCTGCGACCAGGGCCTCAGCGTCTCATCCCCGAATGTCCCGGATATCGTGGATGTCGCCCCGACAATACTGAACGACGAACCGATCCAACCATCAACACCAATAATCTCGTCCCCCTCGCGATAATTCGGCAGCTCGAAATCGAAATAGGCCAGACGAGACGCAGGCAGCCCCGCATCGTGACTGCTCGATTCAGTGACGAACAACTCCAATTCGTCGAAGGCTGCAATCGCACCAGTCTGAACATCGAACGTGACCGCTTTGGTTTCATCCCCCACAGGGTTCCAGCCGTTTCTCGCAACGGGCACGTTTTCCACGAGAGTTTTCTTGTCCGAGATCGAACGAACCGTCAACTGGCAAACATCATCTTTCGTTTGGAGTACCAGAACGACTTCGAACCGATTTTGTCCCGCAGCCATGTCGTATTGGCCAACTTCAAACTCAGTAAATGAGGCTGGCTGATACGAAATGATCCGTCCATTTTTAAATCCGACGTAACCTGCCGTCAGACCTTTCAGGTGGTCTTTCGCCAACTGAAAATTGACGTGCGCATCCTTCAGAATTTGCAACTGAAAACGAATTGTCGCCTGTTCGCCCAGTGACTTGACGTTCTGCAATCGGTGCTGGATTAACCGACGTCCGGCTGTGGAATCGACAAGCAGCGATTGCCGACCCGCAAGTGCACCGGATCGCCCCGCTTCCTCGCCAATTTGACGAGCTTGTTCAAATTCTGCTTCTGCCAAAGTTAGCTTGGACTGTAATTCAGGAAGTGCCGCTTCGACCGCAACATTCACAGATGGAAGCTGTGATTCCGCAGCAGAAATCGTCGCTCGATGTTCCGCGAGAATTGTTTCATGAATCGAAGGCCTCAGCCCCGGATACCAGGCGCGAGCAGGAAGCTGAACGGGTTCAATCTTGGGCGTTTCCCTGCCGATCGCCGAGGGCAAGCCAGGTGCGATTGGTCCACGATTAACCACTCGGTTTCGCTCATCCCCACCCGTATAAAACCATGTCGAGGCATCTGGTGTCTTGTCAAAAATTCGGACCGCACCCAGTCGCACGATTTTACGAAGTGTTGAGTATTGATATTCCTGAAACGGCCCAGGATCAGCTTCACCGGGAACACGTTCCTGCCGAATGGAAATCGGTTCGAAGAACGCCCGAAATCGAAAATAGTCATCTTGAGAGATTGGGTCGTACTTATGATCGTGGCAATGGGCACAGTTGAACGTCAAACCGAGAAAAGCCTTCCCGACATGCTCAACGTTGCTTCGCATCCAGTCGTTCGGATTTAAAGCGTACCAATTCCGAATCAGGTATCCCGTCGCATGACCTGCGTCGTCATCCTCAGGTGAGATTTCGTCGGCAGCCAGCATTTCGGCGACCATCTGTCCGTAGCTTTTGTCGTCGTTAAGTGACTTCACGATCCAATCGCGCCAACGCCAGATCTGGGGCGCACTATTCCAGACATCCGGGACATACCGACGACCGTACCAGTCAGCATACCGCCAGACATCCATCCAATGCCGTCCCCATCGCTCGCCATACTGAGCAGAATTCAAAAGTCGATCCACGACCTTCGCGGTCGCTTCAGGCGATTCATCCGCCAGAAACATGTGTAGTTCCTGTCGATTTGGTGGAAGGCCAATCAGGTCGAGTGTGACTCGACGCAACCACTCGTGTTTTGCAGCCGGTTGCTGAGGGATCAACTGCAGGCGTTCATGCTCAAACGCAATAAACGCGTCGATCGGGTTTCTGACCCAGCCAGCGTTGGCAACGGTGGGGATCGAGGGACGAACCGGCGGCTGAAACGCCCAGTGAAGTCGCGGGTCGCGTTCTGGAAGTTCGTCGTCGGGTGAAGCTGCCCCTTGCCGAAGCCAGGCGGTGATTCGTGCAATCTGCACGACAGAGAGTGGTTCACCTTCTGGCGGCATTCGATGAGAAGGGTCACTGGATCGGATTCGTTCAATCAGAACGCCCTCAGCTTGTCCCGGATGTACAACGAGACCGTTGCCGCTTCCCTTTCGGATCAACTTTCCCGTATCAAGACGAAGACCTGCTTCCTGCTTAAGTCCACCATGGCAGGCATAACACCGTGATTTGAGCAACGGCTTGATTTCCGCCGCATAATCAACCCGCTCAGCAGCTTCTTCCGCACGAGAGCAAGCATTGCTCAACAAGAATATCATGATCAGAGATGGCAGGAGCCACGAGAATCGTTTCATCGCGTTCTTTCTATCACATTGCCACCAGCTCTCGATTGTCACAAAACTCAAGACAAAAGGCCATCCATAAACATCGGAATATGTGAGAAACGCGATGAACGATGAAGTCCATGCACGTTTTCGGGACATCTGTTCCGAGAAGCCACGACATACTCAAGTTGCCGCTCGTATCAATCGGAGTGTAAAAACTGGTAACCTGCGAACATCGACTGCAACATTCAGATCTCCTGATTTCGCTCGCTGAAAACCGTTTAATGAACCCAGCCGCTCCCTTCACTGATTCACTTCGTCCTCCGGGCATCTGGCCGATTGCTGTCGTCGCGCTGCTCAGTTTTTTCAGCATCGTGTGTTGCCTTGACCCTGCAGGAAGTTACCCCCTCATGCCTGAAGGACCGGGATTGACGGTTGACGAAATCTTTAACGTGGAGCAAGGTGTTTACCTTGTTGAGCAGGCGAAGGCTCTGGGATGGCTGAACCTGATCCCAGCGACATCTCAGGAAGCGTATCGTCAAGAGAATGGCTATAACCCTGACCACCCACCTTTAGGTCGCTGGTGGCTGGGCGTGCATCACCATCTCACGTGGTGGCTTGCACCTCCCTTCGACCCTGAAGGTTACTGTGTCACCGCATGTGCTCGAACCGGATCAGCAACCGCATTCGCCTTAACTGTCTTTCTAATCGGTTGCCTGGCAAATTCGTGGTCGGGCCGAACAACGGGAGTGCTCACCGCCATTTCGCTTGTCTTGATGCCTCGCGTGTACGGGCATGCCCATCTTGCGTCGCTTGAAACAATCACCAATCTCACATGGACAACGGCAGTACTGTCAGTTGCGGCATGTTGGAACGGGTCTGTTCCACCGACGCGCCGTGCCGCCGTATTCACTGGAGTTCTGATGGGACTGGCACTGCTCACTAAGATTCAGGCTGTTTTAATTCCGATTCCTGTGATTGCCTGGGCATGCTGGCGCTGGCGGACGAAGGCGATTGTACCGTTGATTGTCTGGGGACTGACTGCCTATCTGGTTTTTTTTGCCAGTTGGCCGTATCTGTGGTTTGCCCCCCTGCAAAAAACGGTGGAATTTCTTGGACGCTCCACAATTCGGGCCACAATTCAGGTCTGGTATTGCGGGCTCAAGTATGCTGACAAAAACGTCCCCTGGCATTATCCGTTTGTGATGTTTGGATTGACGGTCCCTGTTGTTCTCCATGGACTTGGCCTGATTGGTTTGTTTGATCGGACCAAACTCTTTGCTGGTCATTCAGACAAGTCGAACGGCGAAGAACAACGGACCGGCAACGGGGCACTGACGAACCCAAAAACTTCTCAGTTGACCTCAGTCAAAGCAGCGGTGATTGGTAATGCAAATAGCCGCGATGTCTTGCTATTGGCATGCATGCTTTTTCCACTTGTTGTTTTCTCGCTACCGGGCGTTGCTGTCTATGACGGTGAACGGCTTTTCCTGACCTGCTTCCCCCTTTGGGCGATGTTCGTCGGTCGAGGCTGGGTTGTTTGCTGGCACTGGCTGTCACACCGAATTCCGTCTCAGCCAACTGCGATTGCCACCTGTTCAGGATTGCTTCTGCTGGCAGGCCATCCACTCGTCACCATGTCGCCTTGCCATCTCTGTTATTACAACGGCATCGCCAGGCTGATCATGATCGGTAACGGGAGTGACAATCGATTCGAAGTTGATTACTGGGGTGTCGGAATCACTCGAAGCCTGCTGAAGCAATTGGTCAAAGAGGTTCCAGACGGAGCATCGGTCGCGGTGACGCCAACGCTGCATCAGTTCCAGGCAGACGATTACCGACGCCAGTCCCCGCTCTTACGAGCACATGGCATAAAAACGGTCGAATACCAGTCAGGTCCGAATTCACCGGAATTCATCCTGATCTATCGCCGACTCGCTGACCTGTCAGAGCCTTGGAACAGCGTGGATCGAGTTGAAACGGTGAGGACAACTTTGCGTGATGGTCGCATCCTGGCATTTTTACGGCAGACTCAAAATTAGCCGATTTTGCTTCGACGCTAAACACCGCGCGTTCTCAAGCGACGCTTCAGTTCTTCGGCCATTTCCGATAGTTGAGCTTCGTCCAGGCTCGTTAATTCTTGTACCGTCGGTTCGAGAATCCCTAACAGTTCTTGCAAGAGCGTGATCCGTCCAATCAACGTCCCCTTCTCAATACCTTTCTCAATACCTTTCTCAATGCCCTTCTCAATGCCTTCCTGTAGTCCTTCCTGGCGACCTTCTGCACGGCCTTGTCTAATCCCTTCGCTGATTGCCCCTTCAAGGCGTGCGGCTTCGTCTCTTTGAAATTTGAGCCGAGCTTCGTACTGCTGCAATTGCTCGGGATTCTTCGAAATCATGTCCAGGACTCCTGCTGCTTCGCTGAACTCGACTTCGTGAAATAATCGTCGAACATCGTCCAGTGTCATCTTATCAGCGTTCAACAAAAAACAGGCCCATTTCTCAATTGGAGTGGCCTCGAATACATTTTGCACTGTCGCAGTCAGGTTTGACAACTGCAAAAGATGAACTTGCAAATCATCCGTCAATAACAATCCCGATGCTTCTCGCAGCCGAAAATCCAAATGGAGTCGCGAGTCATCCGGGTACATCGGCTTCGTTAAGACGCAAATGCTGATTGCAGCGTTAAGCGAACTGTATTTAGCCCCCTCCGTCAACTGCCGCGAATACAGAGACGAAACGTAATAGCAGAGCCGCTGGTGCATTCCCGCAGGAACCGTCGTTTGTATCTCAATATTGATGATTCGACCGTGCTCGTCAGTTGCCACGATATCAAGAATCGACAGCTTATCCTCTTCTGTTTCTTTCCCCAAAAACGGATTGCGGATTGTAATCGCCGTAATCCGAATCGCTGCACCCAGGATCGCGTTCAAAAAATGAATCGTGATCCGAGTATGTTCGGGACTACCGAACAGCAACTTGAACGCAAAGTCCACTGTGGGACAGATTCCAATGACCATCTTAGCGTCCTGGCCGTTTCAACGAATGAGGCTCGACAAGCTTGCCGTACATCTCGGGACGGCGATCGGCGATCCGGTTGACTTCGTTCACGCCCGCCTTACGGATTAAATGCTTGTTTCGCGCACGTGCCACATCAATGTCCGCGTAAAGAACGGCTTCGTCTGTATGATCGGCGAAGGCGAGTGTCTTCCCCAGCGGATCACAGATCTTGCTTTTACCAATAAACGGAACCCCCCGTTCCACGCCGACTCGATCGGCTGCGGCATAATAGACCGTGTTCTCCATCGCTCTCGTATTGATCGCGAAGTCGGCGGCGGATTCGGCGCCCGGCGGCCAGTTCGTGGGCAAGACGATCAAATCGGCACCTTCCAGCGCCAGAATACGGCCCGATTCGGGAAACCCACCGTCGTAACAGATATTCATCCCGATTTTCACTCCGTTGATTTCATGTACCGCGAACGGTCGATCACCGAAGTCGGTGTACATGTCGATCCCCAGATAAGGGAGATGAATCTTCCGGTACGACGCGACCAGTCCTTCTGGTCCCACAAGAGCCAATGCATTAAAAATCCGGCCTGCATCCTGCTCCAGCAATCCGAACACGACGAACCCACCCAATTCCTTGCAGAGCGAGGCCATCGTATCCACCGAGGGACCCGGTATGGTTTCGGCGAAGGGGCGGGATTCATCGAGGCTCGTAAAACAATAGCCAGTCAACGCACATTCAGGAAAAATCGTCAGTTCAGCTCCTGCAGCCCGAGTCTCGCGAGTCTTCGAAATCATTCGAGCCAGGTTGCCAGCGACGTCGGCCAACTTCACGTCCATCTGTACGACGGCAATTCGCATGTCATCTCTTTCAAAATCGGGATTGAGAATCGCAGCATCTTAGCAAAGTCTTGCGTTGCACTTCAGGGAACGTAGCGCTTTTCGTTGGCTTGGACTTGGCCTATAGTCTTGTCGCTGGCGAAGAAGAGAAATCTGGACTCTATTTCAGACACCTGGTTTGATCGACTTGGAAAAACTTTCCCTGACATTTCTGAGAACGTAAACGGTGGCAACAAGGCTTGCTTCAACATGCCACGGTCGAAAAAAAATCGCAAAAAGGACTGACGATGCAAGACTATGAAAAGCTGGGGGTGTTCTACCTTGGTAAGTCCTATGACATGGAAACGCGAAAGGTCCAGGATGACCTGTTGTTGTACGACGCCAAAGATCTGACAACCCATGCCGTCTGCGTGGGGATGACGGGAAGCGGTAAAACCGGCCTGTGCCTGTCGCTGCTGGAAGAAGCCGCGATCGATGGTATCCCCGCCATCTGTATCGACCCCAAAGGTGACCTGGGAAATCTGCTGCTCGCTTTTCCTGATCTGCTGCCCGAGAATTTCCGTCCCTGGATCGATCCTGCCGATGCCACTCGCGCGGGTCTCAGTCCCGATGACTACGCAAAAAAGATGGCCAAGGTCTGGAAAGACGGACTCGCCGCGTGGGGTCAGCCACCAGAACGGATCAAACGATTTCGCGACGCCGTCGACATCTCGATCTATACACCCGCCAGCAATGCCGGACTGCCGCTGACCGTGATGAAATCGTTTTCCGTCCCCAATGAAAAGATTCTGAATGATACTGAAGCGATGCGTGAACGAATCGGTTCAGCCGCGTCGGGGCTGCTCGCATTACTCGGAATCGACGCCGATCCGCTGCAAAGTAAAGAACACATCCTGCTCTCAACCATTCTCGACCGGTCGTGGCGAGACGGAAAAGATGTCGATCTGGCGGGATTGATCCGACTGATTCAAAAGCCAAACTTTTCCAAAGTCGGTGTGATGGATGTCGAAAGCTTCTATCCTTCCAAAGAGCGTTTCTCGTTCGCGATGAAATTGAACAATCTGATGGCTTCGCCAGGTTTCCAGGCCTGGCTGGAAGGGGAATCGCTCGACATCCAGCGATTGCTGTATACGCCCGAAGGAAAGCCCCGGCTGACAATCATCTCGATTGCTCACCTCAGCGACAGCGAGCGAATGTTCTTCGTCACAATCCTGCTCAACGAGATGGTCGCGTGGATGAGGTCTCAGTCCGGGACGTCGAGCCTGCGGGCAATCCTCTATATGGACGAGATCTTCGGCTACTTCCCGCCATCGGCAAATCCGCCGTCGAAAACCCCGATGCTGCGATTGCTGAAGCAGGCACGTGCATTCGGACTCGGAGTTGTCCTCGCGACTCAGAACCCCGTCGACCTGGACTACAAAGGTCTTTCGAACGCCGGAACCTGGTTCCTTGGCCGATTACAGACGGAACGGGACAAAGCTCGCGTTCTCGAAGGTCTCGAAGGGGCTTCTGCAGCGGCAGGTGCTCACTTTGATCGTGGGAAAATGGAGAAGATCCTGGCAGGACTCGGCAATCGCGTCTTCCTGATGAACAACGTTCATGATGATCATCCCGTCGTATTCCAAAGCCGCTGGGCATTGTCATTCCTGCGAGGGCCGATTGATCGGGATCAGATCGCCACGTTGATGGCCAGAAAGAAGAGCGATATGCCGGCGAACGAAGGCCCGGCGATGGCTTCGCTTGGGAAAAATGCAGCAGGGGGCAGCCATCCGGTTGTCCCGCCAGACATCAACGAAACATTCATTGTCCGCCAGACAAGTTTGCTGGGGGATGCAAAACTTTTGTACCGACCGGGGTTACTTGCTTCTGTTCGAGTCCGCTTTGCGCAGGCTTCAGCGGGAATCGACACTCAGCAGGATATGACAGTCTTCATTTCGGCAGTCGATAAGGTCTCGCCGACAATGTTCGACGACGCGACGATCGAAGTCGAAGAAGAACCTGAACAACAGGAACACCCGGACAAAGAAGGAGGCTTTGCACCGCTTCCCACCGAATTGAATCGGACAAAGACCTTTACGGAACTGCAATCCGCTCTGAAAGATTACATCTACAAGAATCAAAAACTGTCGTTATGGAAGTTTGCTGAACTGAAGGAAACATCCCAGCCAGGAGAGACGGAAGGCGACTTCCGTGCAAGAATCGCTCATCGCATGAAAGAAGAACGCGATCTTGCGGTTGAAAAACTTCGCAGCAAATACGCGCCGAAAATGACGACCGTTCAGGAACAACTGCGAAAAGCAATGCAGAAGGTTGAGAAGGAAAAGCTGGAGGCCAAAAATCAATCCATGCAGGCAGGCGTGACCGTCGTCACCTCAATTCTTGGTGCCGTATTCGGGCGCAAGCTGACGTCGGCTGCGAACATGGGAAAAATCGCTACGGGAGCTCGTACTGCGGGGCGCTTAGGTGCCCAAAAGCAGGACGTGGCCATGGCCGAAGAATCCGTCGAAGCGATTACGGCTCGAATGGAAAAACTGGATCAACAATTCCAGGACGAAGCGACGGCACTGCTGGAAGGCGCTGCCGCCGAAAACTTGAAACTGGATGAAACCAACATTTCGCCAAAGAAAACAGACATCACTGTCAATAAGTTCGTATTATGTTGGACCCCCTGGATCGTCAATGAAAAGGGTGACGCCGAACAGGCATGGTAAATTCAAAATTGAAGACATAACTCGGGATTGCCTGAAAACGCACGGAAGGGCAAGGCCGCCAGGTTGCAGCACAGGTAAAACTTATCGATCACACCAATTACAGAGAACCCAAAACGAACGAAGAAACCTTTAGAACACTAATCAGCACTAATTTTCACTAATCAGAAATTTCGAAAGCGTTCGTCGACAAACGCGAGAAACACGAAGTGGTGGGCGTCGTGGTCTGGGGTCGGGTAAAAGCAACGGCGCGGCAGAAGCCTCGCCCTCCCATCAGGTCCGATAATCAAAAAGGCAAAAAGATGCGAACGATTCTTCAGTGGTCGCTGGCTTTACTAATCATCTCGGCTGTAACAACACATGATTCGATGCGACTTCAAGCTGACGATTGGCCACAATGGATGGGGCCGCAGCGGGACGGAGTCTGGCGTGAAACTGGAATTCTTAAATCGTTTCCTGCGGAAGGACCAAAGGTTCGCTGGCGAACAAAAATCGGCGGAGGTTACGCAGGACCCGCTGTCGTCAAAGGCCGTGTCTATGTCACCGACAAGCAGCTTCCCTCGGGAGAAAGTGACCCCAGTAATCCCTTCGAACGAAGTCGCCGACAGGCCACTGAACGAGTGCTTTGTCTCGATGATAAAGACGGTTCAATCGTGTGGAAACACGAATATGAATGTCCCTACACAGTCAGCTATCCGGCTGGTCCTCGAAACACTCCTGTGGTCAGGGACGGTCGCGTCTACACGCTTGGATCGGAAGGCCATCTATTCTGCCTCGAGGCGGATTCCGGCAAAGTTGTCTGGTCCAAGTCGTTTCAGAAAGACTTTGACCGCGAACAATCACCCGTCTGGGGATATTCGTCAAATCCCCTGCTCGACGGTGATCGACTGATCTGCTTTGTCGGCGGAAAAGGTAAGGCCGTCGTAGCATTCCATAAAGACACGGGCAAAGAGATCTGGCGAGCACTCGATTCGCAGGGCGAGCATGCCTCAGGATACAGTTCACCAATCATTATCGAAGCAGGCGGTCAACGTCAGTTGATCACATGGCTACCGACGACAATCAGTTCACTGAATCCGGAAACGGGTCAGTTACTTTGGGAACGCCCCTTCACCTCACAAAGCGGGCTCTCCGTGGCCACGCCCCGATTGAATGGCGACTTACTGTTTATCAGTTCGTTCTACAACGGATCATTGCTTTTGAAACTGGATGGGTCTAAGCCGGCGGTCACAGAAGTCTGGCGGCGGCACGGGCAGAACGAAAAAATCACGGATTCGCTGCACTGCCTGATCAGCACGCCGGTGATTGAGGGGAACCACATTTACGGAGTTTGCAGCTATGGCGAACTTCGATGTCTCGACCTCAAAACTGGCGACCGATTGTGGGCGACGTTCGAAGCAACTAGTGGCGAATCAGCACGCTGGGGAACGGCATTTCTGGTGAAACACGAAGATCGGTATTTCCTGTTCAGCGAAAAAGGGGATCTGATTATCGCCAGACTGACGCCAGAAAAATATCAGGAGATCGGCCGTGCGCATCTGCTCGAACCAACCGGCCCATCCCAGCGTCGCGAAGTCGTCTGGACCCATCCCGCCTTCGCCAATCGCAACGTTTACGCCAGAAACGATCGAGAAATCGTTTCCGTCTCGCTCGCCGAGAAAGAATGACGGACTTGACGTTCATTCGCCATCTCCTGACTGGCCCGTGATGTCGTTGCGATGTTTTGCGAGGCGAATCCGACTTCGTAAAATGATCGCGGCGCGCAGTCTTCAAACGCCGACCAGATCAACTTGAGCAGACAAGCCGATGACAGCAGCAAGCACAATGGGTACAGTAAACGGCGTACTTGTCCCCTGCTGCGAACCGTTTAATTGACTGACCGACGTCACATGAAATATTCCCGCGTTTACATCGATGCCATTGGATACGAACTGGCACCCGTCATCGTGACTTCGGCCGAGATCGAACAACGTCTCGAACCGCTCTACGAAAAACTGAAAATCCCGGCTGGACAACTCGAAGCCTGGACCGGAATCAGCGAACGACGCTGGTGGCCTGCCGGACATCGGCTGAGCGACGGGGCCACCGAAGCGGCACGTCGAGCCTTAGAGCACTCCAATGTCGCCGCACGGGATATCGGCGTGATGATCTATGCCGGTGTGTGCCGTGAACAGTTTGAGCCTGCGACCGCGTGCAGTGTCGCGGCCAATTTGACCATCAGCCCGGATGCATCAGTTTTTGATGTCAGCAACGCCTGTCTGGGTGTTTTGAACGGAATGGTCGATATCGCCAATCGAATTGAGCTCGGCCAGATTCGTGCCGGACTGGTCGTTTCATGCGAGACCGCTCGGGAAATCATCGACTACTCGATCCAGCGATTACTGGAAGACATGACGATGGATTCCTTCACAAAGTCACTGGCGACGTTGACAGGTGGTTCCGGTGCCGTGGCCGTGCTCTTAACTGATGGATCGTTTTCGCGGGAAAAATGCCATCGTTTGCTGGGGGGTGCCACAAAGGCCGCGCCTGAACATCATGCTTTGTGCCGCTGGGGATTTGAATCATTACTTCCCGCCGCGGTCAGCAAAGTTGACGCGATTCTCCCACCTGTGGTGACGCATACGAAATTCGGCAACCTTCTTCCAAACCTGGTCCAGCAGAAAGTGAGCGGTCTGCTTCCGGCGAAGCTTTCACACGCATTTACGCAGTTCATGCAAACTGATTCGATCAGTGTCCTGAAACACGGAGTCGACCTGGGGCTGAATACATGGCGGTCATTCCTGACGAAAGTCGGATTTTCGTCAGAACAGATCGACAAAGTCATCTGTCACCAGGTCGGAAAAGGGCATCGTGAGCAGGTTCTGAACGCCCTGGGGATCTCACCCGACAAAGATTTCAACACGTACCCGTATCTCGGCAATATTGGAACCGTCTCGCTGCCGCTCACCGCCGCGATCGCTGACGAACGTGGCTTCCTGGTGAAAGGAGACCGTGTTGGTTTCCTGGGGATTGGCAGCGGACTCAATTGCCTGATGCTGGCGATTGACTGGTGATGATCAGTATTGGCGGATCACGCCAACCACAATCCCAATCACAACCACTCGACTGACGAACTCGGGCGGACTTGTTTTTCTGGCGGATTCCAGGCGAATGCGAAGCATTTCCTGGTAAAGCCGCCGGACTCCGATCGTCCCGTCTTCGTACGCAATCACAGCCAGATCGCCATCGCGGAATGTTGGCTGCTTGTGGACAATCAACGTGTCACCTTCAGCGATATGATCATCCTGCAATGCAGTGCCGTGAACTCGAAGGCAACAAAGGTCAGGCAGGTTGAAGAGACCGCTGAAATCAAGTCGATCGCCAGGGCTGCTGGTCGGAAACGGCTCACCAACCATTAACTGACCCAGATAAGGAAGTTCTGTCTGCAGTTGTGGAGGATGAGATAATTGAATCGCCCGTGACATATGAGCTTCGCGCGAAATCAGACCTTTCTTCTCCAGAGCCTTCAAGTGGCACATCACACCGTTCGGTGACTTAATCCCAAACTGAGCACCAATTTCGCGAACGGTCGGTCCGTATCCACGACCAATAATTTTGTCTCGGAGAAAATCGTAAATCTCGTTCTGTCGCGCGGTCAAATTTTGCGTCGGATTCATTAAGCTTGCCTTCTACACTCAAAGAAAGGAACTTCCCGTTCCATGAATGATTGGCCCGCATTCATTTCTGGTTCGTCGAAATTCGTTCACATGATCGTCCATTGGCGTCACTGGACGAAACTGCAGCAATTATTGCACCGTCAGCAATTTCATCCACAAAAAATCGTTTATATATTTAAAAAAATCTCTTTCGTCGCCTGTGAAACGAATCTTCGACAAAAAACAACTTCCATAAACACAATCCAGAAAGAAACTTACAACGAAATCGTTCTCGATTCCGAAGACGCTCTCGCAGACGCACTGAACAGGACGCACCAGTGTCATGGAACTTGTCGACGAACGACACCTGTTTTGGGATTAATGTCTAAATTAAGGTCTTCGTCGTCATAGACGAAAAAGCCGTAGCCGTTAAACATCTCGTCATAAGTTTGCAATCCATAGGGGACCGTCCGATTGGGGTCCGGGTTGTACGGATTGAATGCCGAATTGTCGTAGTGCGCGACGGACTCGATCTTCGTCCCTTTTGGGAGTCGGTGCTTTCCGGGTTCGATTTCATATCCGAGCTGCCACTCAAAGTTGTAATTGGGGATCTGCAACAATGTCTCGCGTTGCTTTCCAGGAACATCCGCGTAGAAAGTTGCGTCCTTACCCCGTAAATGCATATGCGCAAACAAGCCGAGTAACGAAATATCCTGATCAAGCACCAGGCTGGATCGGACAGGGAACGCCCCATTGCCGGGTTCGATCTGAAATCGGCGCGGATCGAGCAGAAAATGTCGTAACTGCTTGTGAACTGTCTTTCGCGGATAACGCAGCCCGACCGAAATGCTGCATCGCTCTTCTTTTCCCGTGGTCGTGTAGTGAATCTCTAATCCCAACGCGGAAAATGCGGGGACGCGATAGGCAACCCCGTTATCGAAGCGTCCAAGGTCCATCGGCTGGCCACCAGGAACATGACCTGTGATGAATGTCTGATGGCTTGCCCCACTGGTTGTCACATAAGCCATATTGCAATGGTGAACCACGGCCAGGTTGTCGGGTCGGATTTCGATCGCCTCCAACCATGTCTCATTGAGAAACACATACGGCAAAACAAGACGCTTATATTCTACGAATCCGGTGGAGGGGAGCGTGTGCTCGCCAACCATCGTGATGACCAGATCGGGCTCGCCGATTCGCCATTTTGACGTCGGCAATGCAGGTGGCTCAGCGGCATCTTTGGGGTCCCCTTCCCTTCGACCGGACTTTACCCAACGCAGCAAAATTTCCCGCTCATCCCGACTCAATGAAGGGTCATTCTGAAAAGCTCCATGCCGCGAATTGGCGAACCAGGGTGGCATCCGTTGATCGATGACGACTTCTGCCATCATCTCAGCATGAACCACAGCATCTTCAAACGAGACTAACGAAAACGGACCTGCCGCCCCCTCACGATGACACGCCGTACAGCGTCGATTCAAGATCGGTGCCACATGCTGATGAAACGTTGGCCCCGCAGCGTCGCCGCCGCCAACCTCGTGGGCCTCTATCAAACAGCCATCGACAGTGGTCTCATTGACCGTGACCGCACGATCCTCCAGCACCTCCTTGATCGCCTCTTCAAGATCACGTCGAGTTGGCTCGGGACGAGAGCCACCCAGACGAAACTGGTCATCGATTCGCCCACGATAGACCAGCTTCCGGTCCGAATTGAGCACGACGACTTCGGGAGTCCTGGTGACCCCAAGTGCTTTAACGCATGAGAGATCGGGATCTTTGACAAATGGAAACGCGGCCTCGAATTCAATGGCCTGCGACGCCATTTCGCGAATCGTTTCCTCGGAACCAACATTCACCGCAACGACTTGAACGCCACGAAGTCCAAACTTCTGATCGATGTCGATCAGTTTCGGCATTGACCGGCGAACAAGGGGGCATTGAGTCGTCGTGAAGACAAAAACGTACGCACGTTTTTTTCCCAAGTCAGCCAGAGATCGGGACAAACCCCGAATATCCTTGAATCGGAGATCGGCGATCATATCGCCAATTCCCACCGGCCCTTCGGCGGCACGAACGCTGGAAACAAGTCCAAACACCACAAGCACGAGCATCAGTCGTCGCATTTGAGCGTCCTCGAATGTGTTGTCACCAACGATCACCGTTCCACAAATTCGACGATGATTCCGATGGATCCTCTTTTATTGGTGTACAACTCGTCAAATCATACCGCCTGCCGCCCCGAATTGGGACCGGTTATTAAGATTTGCAGCCGTGATCAGAAGTGAAAAGATTTTTCCGCAGGGCCAATTCTTGACCGCAAGCGACCGCCGATTTGCGATGTACAATTCGCCCGATCCCAACCCTGGAAATACCCCAATCAACCTGTCAGGGTTGCGGACAAGTGACGTATCTGTAGAATGTAGCGTCTCGAAGTACCGAATTCTGTTTCCGCTGGCGAGTAAAGCCGATCGCTTAACGCCCGTTGTGGAAGTCCTCGCTTTTAGACACGTGAAAGAGCCTGAGTCATGCCTTTGTCGCGCCCTACCCTCGAACGACAGTTGCAAGCCGCCAACGCGGACTTGGCGACATTTGCCAAATCCTTACAGGAAAAGGGTTTGACGGAAGCCCAATTCAAAAAGAATACGAAATGGCGTCAGTTAAACGCCAACATCCGCACCATTCGCAGACGCATCGCAGCCGTCACTCAAACGGAAGCGAACAACGCCGAAGTGGTGAAGCGCAAGGCCGAACGACTGGCAGGGGCTGCGGCTGAGTAATCGGTTTGTCTGAAAGACAACGGATCGCTTGTCTGAAAGGTAATGGGCCGCTTTGGCCCAAAAATCGATAGCGAACAATCCAAGCGATGATCGCCATCGCCGGAAATACGCCGTCCAAAAAGTCATTTTGCATTTTCTTTCGGAGAGGTGGCAGAGCGGCCGATTGTGCAGCACTGGAAATCGTTCTAGCCATTCTCGCGATTTCACTCAAAACACCCTGTTTTATAGCGTAAAACAGGGGTTTTGTGGCTCTGCAAAAACCCTCTAAAACACCCCTGAAATCCGAGTTTGGGGTGTCAAAGACACCCGGCAGTTGAGTGCTGGAATGATCGACCAAAATGTCGAGAAAGTTTCGATCTCGCCAACGGCTTCACAATTTAATTGATCTCAATTGTTGTTCCAGCAGCCGATTCAACAGCAATTCCATTTCGCTGACATCCAATTCCCCTTGCTTCCAAGCGGCGTCTGCCGCATCGAGCGCCCTGTAATACGGCGATTTTTCCCCAACGATAAGTTCCGGGACGGTCGGTGATCCAGGGAGTTCCGTTTGCAGTCCAATCGAAAGTGCCAAATAAGACACTGCTCGGGATGTTCGCCCGTTTCCGTCACCGAAGGGATGAATCCAATTCAATCGCCACATTAAGTAGGCTGAAAGATGGAAAGGCGAATCGATCTTTGAATTCGCGTACTCACACATCTCGCCCATAAGACGAGGGACCTCGTCAAAATGTGGCGGTTGATGAACCGTGTTAGAAATCTCAACTTGATGTTGGCGAAAGCTACCAGCGGATGACCAAATTCCGCAGGTAGCAAACCATTGCAAATGTTTAATGAGTTCCGGCGTAAGGTCAAATTTCCAGTTTGATTCTCGGACGAGCCGAACTACTTCGTCGAATTGGCGAAGACCGTTTTGCGCTTCGCGAAGAGCAACTTCGTTAGGATCGTTAATCAATTGAACATGGTTCGCCTGACCTGCCAGTGCAGTGCTTCGCCTCATCATGTAGCTGGCCCTTTAGCAATTGAGATGCTCGCACCACAGTTTCGCGTGTGATGTTCTCATTTTCAAAGTGCGTATTGCCATAGGCGAAACTTTGGCGTTGTGTCTCTCGCTCCTCGTCCGACATTTTGATTTTTCGAGCCGCCGCGATGAGTTGTTCAAGCATTGTCATTTCGAGTCCCTTCCAGACTTAAGGGTATCCCAATCCTTTGGGTGCCGAGTTGTTCGGCAAATTCCGTTTTTTGTCAACATGACTTGTTGATCGGCAATCCACTTCGCAGTCTTCGGTACGTCTGGAATGTACCGTACAACCGCTGCCGTCGAGCCGTCTTGGCAGATTCCAGTTTACACAGTAGAGAAACGCGAATGCACCTTTAAATCCGAACTTTTTCAAAACCCGAGAAAATAGACTTGGGGACTTGCGAAAGTTTGCCAAAGTTAATCAGAGTTCATGCAACCGATTTCGTTTACGCCTCTCTCGGCTACCCAAAACCGAACTTCGTCCTTCAAGTCGCTTTCCGTCAGCAGTTTGGACGTCACCCAAAAGTTCGTTTTTAGATCCTCATGTCATCTGATCTGTTTTTCAAATATTTGCCGAGGTCCCGAGTTATTGTTGTTCATTGGATTTTTTGGCGTGCTGTTGGCGAACGCGAACAGCAAGAAGACCCGCAATCATGACGCGATGCGGGGCGTGTACTTCGCGAGATACAACTTCTGCCGATTGCATTCGATGATCAAGTCGAAGCGGGCCTGACGAACGAAAAATGGTTGATCGTAAAACGGCTGACGAAAGCGGCGGAATAGCCGCACATAATCGCCGCTTTTTTGATGAGTCGGCGCATCGCGACTTGACCCCGAATGGACATGTCACTAAATTTAGCCTACAGACTAATTTTATCGTTGATCATTTCAAGGAATCAACATGACGAATATTAATTTCCCCAATCCGTATCGCCCCGGCGCTGGACATATGCCACCATATTTGGCTGGTCGAGAGTTTGAGTCCAACGAATTTAAGCGGCTCCTGAAACAGTCGATTGTTTTGGAAAACCTCATTCTCACCGGACTGCGTGGTGTCGGCAAGACTGTCTTGCTTGAGACACTGAAGCCAATGGCAATCCAGGCAGGCTGGCTTTGGGTCGGAACAGATCTTTCCGAAGCGGCGAGCCTAAGCGAAACACATGTTGCAACGCGGCTGCTGGCGGATATTTCTGTCGTCACATCTCCGATAATTATCGGCGTCAAGGAAACTCAGTCAATCGGCTTCGCGCCAAAGGGAGTAAAGGAGATCAACCTTGGATTCGACGCTCTGACGGCAATTTTCCAAAACACCCCCGGCCTAACGTCGGATAAACTGAAGGCCGTCTTGGAGTTCGCATGGTTTCATCTTGCGAAAAACGGCGCCAAAGGAATCATATTCGCGTATGACGAGGCACAGAATTTTGACGATCACTCCGCCAAAGATGAATATCCACTTTCCCTCGTGTTGGATGTATTTCAATCGATTCAACGCAAGAATTTACCGTTAATGCTGGCGTTGGCGGGGCTTCCGACATTGTTTCCAAAACTGGTAGAGGCCAGAACCTTTTCCGAGCGTATGTTTCATATATTAACTCTTGATCGGCTGAATGAACGCGATAGCCGAGACGCTATTTTGCAACCAATCAAAAAGGCGAAATGCCCCGTAACTGTTTCTGATCCCGCTATCGAAGCGATCGTTGCAGCATCGGGGGGATATCCATATTTCATTCAATTCATTTGTAGGGAGGTGTTTGATAGCTATCTGCAAAGTGGAGGAAAGCAGCCGATCATCACTGAAATAACTCGGAAGCTCGATGCTGACTTCTTCGTTGGCCGATGGTCAAAGGCGACGGACAGGCAACGTGAATTGATGTTGGTTGTAGCAAATTTAGAAACGAGCGACAAAGAATTTACTGTTCAGGAAGTAGCGGAGAAGGCTGCTGAAATGCTCGACAAACCTTTTAGCCCAAGTCAAATAAACCAAATGTTCAATACACTCAGTGCCGCCGGGTTGATCTACAAAAATCGCCACGGCAAATATTCTTTTGCAGTACCGCTTCTAGGCGAGTTTATCTTGCGTCAGTTGCCGAATGGAGTCTAATGAACAGCATGCAGATGTTCCGGGTTCGCGGACCAGCAAAGGTCTAGGACAGTCCCCCCAACGCTTAGCGACGGTCTTGATGTGAATCCCATCCGAACGAAGCAGACTGTCGAGTTTCTTTTGCCGATTGCGCCGTTGCTGCTATATCATTTCAAACAATCTAAGAAATCATCTGACTGTTACAACCAACCCGCCTACTTCTTCGCACCAGCCCAAACGAAGTTGTCGTTGCTCAGCGTCTGTTCGCCATTCCAGCGATAGGCACATAGAAACCCTCCCTTGGCGACGCTGAAGTCCAGGCACGCCACGTTGTCCGTCAGGATTTGCGGCTTATCCGCTGAGAGCCAATAGTGACCAACGAACACGGGTTTGGCGGTTAATGAGTACGGTGTGGCAGCTTTGACAACGGCTTCTTCAATCGCCAAATCACACGCGAGTTCGTCGGACTGGAGAGCATAGGTTCGGTATGTCTGGCGATCCGGCGACATGTACCAGCGTGTTCGCATTTCCCTACGAACATGACCGTCTTTGTCTGTGAAACTGGCTCCCTCGGGCAACTTGGCTTCTTTTCCTTTGAGAATGGCGTCCACATACGGGAAGAGGTCGGCTCCCTTTTTGCAGGCTGATCGCAGAAACGATGGTGTGATGCCACCGTGCGTTTTGAGAGCATCGGAGATTGTCGTGATCTTTTGATCGTCCCAACAGGCATGGACCGCTCGAAGACCATCAAGCTCCAACCACATTGGAAGAGTGCGGAACCAGTCGAGCGTACTCGCCAATTCCTTGTCGTTGAGTTGAAGAATCGTTTGGGCGTGCTGGCGGATATTCTTGGTATCTCGTTTACGCAGAAACGAACCAGCAAGATTTGGGTCTTCAGTATGAAACGCCAACGCGTTCAATTCGTGGTTCCCCATGACAGCCAGGGCAGTCCCTTCTTCAATCATGGGGCGTACGATCTCAAGCACCTGTCGAATCTTCGGTCCACGGTCTATGAAGTCGCCGAGAAAGATCCCCTTGCGTTCGGGATGACGGTAAACGCCACGGATTTTCGCGTAGCCGAGCGTGTCAAGTAATTGAACAAGTTCATCGGCATGGCCGTGAATGTCACCGATCAAGTCGTACATGGGTTGTTCCTCAGATTATTAGTCAGCCTATCTCAGACTATCGCTTATCGCAATTCTTCATAGACGATCCCGGATTGCACTCTCCAACGCTTGGCGACAGTTTCGAGAAGAACACCATTTGTCCGAAGGAGCACGTCGATTTCGTCGAGTCGTTTCTGCCGTCCTGGTGTGATCATGACCCACGTTCCATGAACTTGCGTGAGACGACGAAAGACGTCTCGGCACAAAAAAACGCCGCTCGTCACCAGGAAAAAACTTCTCAACTCACCCATTCAATCTACTTTCGGGTCTTCTCGCTTTTCGCGTTGTTCAGAAGATGATTTTTCATCTTCCTTCTGCGACGTGAGGTCGAGCTTAGATTGATTGCCATTATCTTCAGCCCCGAGATCAGGCGACTTCGATTGGGCTGAGGCGTCCAGCATTTGTTTTTGAGCAGCCGCCCCATCAGCCGTCCTTTGATAACCAGAGTTTTGAAGAAACTTGTCGAACATTTTTTTCTGTGAAGCAACCTCGTCGGCCATTCTTTGGAAATCAGAGTTTTGAATTATATTGTCTATCATCTTTTTCTGAGCAGCCGCTTCCTCGGCTAATCTTTGATAACCAATGTCTTGACGAAACGAGTCCAGCATCTTTTTCTGAGCAGCCACCTCGTCAACCATTCTTTGGTAACCAATATCGTGACGTAACTTGTCCAGCATCTTTTTCTGGTCAACCATTCTTTGGTAACCAATGTCTTGACGTAACTTGTCCAACATCCATTTTCGAGCAATCCCGTTCTCAATTACTGACGGATACGTAGTGTTGGAAAAATCGTCCAACTCGGAATTGCGTTCGATCGTTTGAATGATTTCTTCTGACGCTCGTTGTTCGTTTTCCGCTTCCCGAACCTCTTCGAGTGCTGGTTCCATGATTGGCTGGTGATCTTTCGCAGCTTTGACCAGCGACCCCAGATCGCCAAAGAACGAACAAGAGGGAAGCTTACCTCGCACCCCTAACCGGAGTCCTGAAATACCGTCTTTCGTTTCAACGGAGAAGTCTCGCAAGTTGCTTGAACAGAAGAAAAGTACTGCGTTTTCATCTTTCTGCAATTCAAAAAAACAGATCAGCGATTGCACGATGAACGCGTCCTGATCGCTTCGACCATTTTTCGGCATCGACCCGTTGATCATCAGCTTTTTTCCTTCGCACATGATCGCTGGTGTGAAGGCGACTTTGATGACGTTTTCGGCCGCCAAGAACTGTTGAGTTACCTTATAGCGTTGCTCACACTCGTTACACGTCTTGAGCTTCCAATCGTCCACAAAGGTCGAGATCGCTGGTTTGATTCCTTCAATCTCATTCCACGACAATTTCTCCAGCGCTTTTTCGACAGTTGATTTCGCGCCCGAAGTCGCGTTTCCGAAATCGTTCGGAAATGATTGCCAATTACTTTCGATCTCAAGCGATACAATCTCCGGAACAACAATTCGTAATGCATCTTCCCTGCCGAGTTCAGCGAGAACTTCGAGATTTTCAATCTCATTCCCTGGTTGCGACTGTGTCCATACCTTCACGAAAATACTTGTGTCTAGAACAATGTAAATCACGTCTTATTCTCGCTTCGTTGTTGTCGATCTCGTTTGATTAAGCGATCATTTCCAGCCTGCAAAGTCGATTCCGTTTGCCCGTGGAATTAAGTCAACACGATCTTACCAAAGCCCCATACTCCACGGCCGAAGTAGGGGAAAAGGATCTCGCCGCAGTCACACCGCCAGCGGCCAGTCGCGGAAACTGGCTTCCGCTTGTTCGATCAGTCGCTGAAGAATCGCTTCGATATCCTCGTCATGAATGCCTTCGATTCGTCGCAAGGCTCGTTTGACTGCCGCCCGAATTTCGGCTTTGACCGAGTCTCGATGAGGTTCCGTCCAGTCGACTTTTAGTTGTCGTTTGATCGTTTGAACGACGTTGTGGACAACATCGCGGAGTAATCCCGGTGCGTAGACCGTCGCGAAATTCGCTTCCAGGGCGTCGTAAAACGCCAATTCGTCCGGTGCGAGATTCAATTCGGCGGCCCGCTTCTCGTCAGCATCGAGATCGTTTTTGATTTGTAGCATCGCCTTGACCACCGCCGCCGCGTCGATCAATCGGTTGTGATATTTCTGCAATGTTTCTGTCAAAAGTTGACTGAATGTTCTTATCTTGGTTGTGTTTCTTCCCTGCTTGAACTTGATCTCGTCCGCCAGCAATTTCGCAAGAAGTTTCAGACGCAGATTTTCGTGTGGTTGATCCTTAAAGGTTTGCAGGAAGTTATCGTCAAGAATCGACAGGTCCGCTTTGGCCAGCCCGGCCGCGCGGAAGATATCAAACACCCCTTCTGACTCAACGTGTTTATCGACCAAATCGCGAACGGCCAGGTCGAGTTCCCGCTGCTTCGTTTTTTGGCCGACCGCTGTTTTGGCGATCTGGTTTCGAACGTTCTGAAGAAACATCACTTCGTCGGCATAGCTTCGACAATCGTCGAGATGTCGCACCAAAAGGAACGTCATCGAGACCTTCAATTCCGCGTCGAGAAAATGTTTGCGGAGTTCGTCGGTCTCGGTGAGAACCCCATAGACCAGGGCGAACAGATCTTCCCTGTCGATCGATGTCATTCGCCGCCAGCCACCATAGTCTTTCCCAGTAGGGAGCAGTTGTCGAACCGCTTCCAGGTAAATGAAAAACATCGGTTTCGCGGATTCGGAAACGTCAGGCGCTGGCTCGCCTCGTCCGCCGCCACTGGTGTACTTGGCGGTCGCTTCGCGGAGATCATCCCCAATACCGATGTAATCGACGATCAACCCATGCGGTTTGTTGCTGAAGACGCGATTGACGCGCGAGATGGCCTGAATCATGTTGTGGCCCGTCATCGGTTTATCGACGTACAACGTGTGCAGACAGGGGATGTCGGTTCCCGTGAGCCACATGTCGCAGACAATGACCAGTTGCAACGGGTCTTTCGGATCGACCATCCGTTTCTTGATCGCTTCACGTTGCGGTTTGGTTGTGAGGTGTCCCGCCGCGCTCCATTCCGGCGGATCTTCACCCAAGTTCCCAGTCATGATGATCTTGATTTCCGGGCAGTTCGGCAGCAGCCTGAGAGCATCGTACAATCGGACACAATTCTCGCGCGACATACAGACGATCATCGCCTTTCCATGAAACGACTCTGTTCGGTCAAGAAAATGCGCGAGCAGGTCTTTTGCCAGTTCGTCGACACGGTCTTTCGCGCCCGCTGCTTTCGCCAGGGCCGCCCATCGCGATTTACGCTGTTCCACATCTGACACATTGGCTGCGGTCGTGATCTCAGCCAGCGCTGCGTCGATGTCGGACTTGCCCAGGTGAAGCTTGATCTGACGGGGTGCGTAATAGATGGGAACCGTTGCGTGATCGTCCTGTGACTGTTTCATATCGTATGTGTGGATCAATTCGCCGAAGACCGAGACGGTGTCCGCACCCGTGAAACTGATCGGCGTCCCGGTGAATCCCAACCGCCGGGCGTTGGGTAATGCGGTCGCCAGATTGCGAGCGAATCCCTCGGCAAAACCGTATTGCGTCCGATGGGCCTCGTCCGCGATGATCACGATGTTAGATCTTTCAGAGAGAACGGGGTGATCAACCTCGTCATTGCTGGCGTCTTTTCTGTCCGTCTTCAATCGGAATTTCTCGATCGTCGTGAAGATCACTTCGCCCCCTTCGGTGCGGAGAAGATCGCGAAGTTCGTCGGTTGACTCGGCGTGTTTCACATCTCCAACCAGTGATCGAGCGGCGACGAACTGGTCGTGAAGCTGTTCGTCGAGGTCCGTTCGATCCACTTGAATCACGAACGAAGGGTTATCGAGTACCCGCCTCAAGATTCCAACGAGAAATACCATTGAAAGGGATTTACCCGATCCGGTCGTGTGCCAGATCACGCCGACTCGTTTTTCGTCCGAGTTCATAGCCACAATTGTTCGATCAGCCGCGATTCGGACGGCGAAGAACTGGTGATACTTGGCAGCCTTCTTCGTAATCTTGTCGTTGGCGACTTCGAACACCAGGAATTGGCGGATGTAGCTCAGCAATCGGTCATGCGGAAACAATCCCTCAACCAGGGTCTTCATACTGCCGGTCGTATTCGGTTCCACTTCCCGACCGTCGATCGACTTCCAAGGCGCGTACCATTCGAGATCCGCCGTCCACATCCCGTGTAACGTTGTCACACCATCCGAGATGACCGTCAGGGCGTTGAATTCAAATAGCTGGGAGATGTGATTCCGATAGTGGCCGATCTGGTTGAGTGCATCTTCGACCGTTGGTTTGTCGCTGTATGGGTTCTTTAACTCCAGCAACACCAGCGGTAGACCGTTGACATACAAAACGATGTCCGGTCGCCGGTCATTACTTCCGCTCACCGACAATTGATTGACCACCTGAAAGTAATTCTCGTTGGGGTGGTCCCAGTCGATGGCGTAGACGTGTCGATACTCATCGGTTCCGTCCGGTCGCGTGACTTTTAGTTTATCATATCCACGGGTCAGCAGCCCATGAAAAGCCATGTTTCGATGGATCGTGTCGACCCCGTCCGGTCGACTGAACATACTGACCGCTTCATCGAGAGACGATTCCGGGAGATCGGGATATCGTTCGGACAAAGATTTCCGAAGCACGCCGTGCAATACGACTTCATCCAGCGGTCGATTGAGATCAGTCCCGTGGGTATGTGCATAATCGAGTCGCTTTAACCGCTCGATGGTCGTGTGTTCGAATTCGGATTCGCTGCCATGAAGATCGGACATTTTGCAAACCCGATTGCAGGAAGAACTTACTAACCCAGTGAAACATCAGACGTTATTTTCTTTGATGGTATCAACGACAACCTGTTCGATCAGAGCCTTATTTAAAGTCAGCGCATCTCGATTAAGTGTGACCGTCACGAGGCGCTGTCCTTCGAGTCTGGTCGGCAGCAACGCCTGTTCGAACTGATCCTTAAACGCTGGCGCATTCCCCGTTCGAAATGCGACGTGAACAATCGGCTTCGCTCGTCTTGGGCTGAACCAGACGAAGTTATCCACGACTCCATTCTGCCGCAATCCAATATACCCTTCGAGAAAGTTGAACTCGCAGGGAGTTTTTGTTTTTGAGTTAATCAATTGCAGGATTTCATCGCACAGCGCCATCGTTTTTGATCCGGCGTACTTCTCCCAATGGGCGCGATCGACTTGACCACCACCGGATTCTTCAACGGTATCGTCGATTCGCAATTCGGTTTGATCGAGTACCTTGACGAAATTGAGAATGATCTTGTCGTCGACCTGGAGTGCAGATAGTTGAATTGCGATGAATGGGATATTGCCTGACATCAGGCTCAAGACATTCAAGAACCGCGTCGTGACGTCCTCCGCGATCAATACCGCAACGTGTTCGTAACCGGGATATCGGCGACGCTCGATGTCCCAATATTCGATCGTGCGGACAATATGACTCGCGTCCGTTTGCCCCAGCATCACCTCGACCTCATATCGCCGGTTGTCGTCGACATTATCGAACAGTAAATCGAGCCGCCCCGCTCCCCCTTGTTTGCGTTCGTGGTCCAGCAATCGGAGATCTCCCAGCCCGAGAATCGACGGATCGTTCTTGATTCGATCGTGAAGCCACGCCTCGTTGAAGTCTGGGCTGGTTTTGAGACTGAGTGGTGTATGTTGAACATAGATCGGAACTGTCACAATGACTTCTCCAAGAGCTTTTCGGCGTCTTTAATTCGAAGTTCACCGGAAAGAAGCGGCGGTAATAGAATGTCTCGCGCGGCGGCAAGCGATCGCGATTCGTCATGATTCTGATCTGCATGTCGAATCCAAGGGTCGACTATTTCCTCAAAGCGTCCAAAGAGTCGGTTGTCATTTCGCGCCGGCCGCACGAACGCGTAATTCTCGATTTGTCCGCCACTAATGTGAGGGATTGACGTTCCGGTCTTCACGCCCTCGACGTAATCTCGGAATCGCGGATTGCCAATTAGACGGGTGATGAAATGCTCGCCGACCGAGTTCTTAACTCGCAGTCGTGCGACTCGCTGAACTAAAAGGCACGGTAAATCCGATTCTCTTACACGAACCCAATTCTTCCCGACCTTTGAGCCATCCATTCCGATCAGCACGTCACCCCGTTGCAGTCGGTAGCGTTCGAGTTCGGATGTCACAGAGGGCCAGTATCGCGCCTTATTGTCCCAATAGAACTCGCCTTCCTTCACGTTGTCTCCACGTGCCAAACGCACGCCTGGGGGGGCTTCGGTGAAGAACTTGCTCTTAAACGCATATCCCATGAGCAAAGTAGTCTCTTCACCAAGGTTCGTTTGCAGCCAGCCGCTCGGAATCTCACCGACTTCTGAGTCTTGAAATTCGGTCGGAAACAATGCGGCAGTCGGCGAATCGAGCCCGAACGGCGTTCGACCGGAAGCCTTGGCGGTCACAGGGTCAAAGTCCACAAACCAACTTCGAAACACCGCCTGAGCCAATTCCTCTAGCGACCGATTCAGCCGCCGATTCAACTCAATTTTGTCATCTAATGCGCCTAAGACTCGAGCAATAGCGCGTTGTTCCGTGATGCATGAAGGAATCGATATCCGGATTCGGTGGAGATCGTTTCGATTTACACCTGGAACGCTGCTCTTGTCACTACAAGAATTGAAGTCGATTGTTCGAAGGAGATAAAAAACGAATCTTTCGTCATTCCCTTTAAAGTCTTTTACCCAAAGCGTCGTGTTTAACGGCCAGAACGGTTCTTGAAGAAAGAAAACTTCGCCGATTGTACCGTATCGACCTGTTACGACCCCGGGAGGATTAACCATCGCCATTGAATTGTGATCGGATATCCCAGACGATGACACAATTGGGAACAGGCCAGGCTGGCGTCTTTGAGATGGAAGATCGAACCCACGTTGTAACGTTATGAACTCGCCCAACAGTCCGTGTTTCCAAGTTGACGTTGATTGAATTGATTGAACGGGATTTACGTTGTCGCTCTTCATTCCCATCCCATTTGTTTGAAATTGAATAGGATGTCATTCTCAAGCACCGTAGACTCTACAAAGTGTGATTTGATTTTTGCTACTAATTTTGGAAGTCGATCTTCAATGGGCTCGTCATCGTCCAGCGCGTCTTCCGCGCCGACGTAACGGCCTGGTGTTAACGCATAGTTGTGCTCGCGGATTTCCCCAATGGACGCCACTTTGCAGAATCCCTGCACGTCTTCCGGACGTGATTTCCGACGGTACTGGCGATAAACAGAGGCCATCCGTTCTAGTTCCTCCTCCGTTAATTGCTTCTGCTTGCGGCTACCTGGAATCAACGCCCCCAGTTTCCGGCCATCGAGAAACAGAATCTCTTCAGTACGTTTTCGAAATCCCTTGATCGCGCCATCTCGGCTCTTCGACAGAAACCAGAGAGAGCAAGGTATTTGTGTGTTCGCGAATAATTGCCCAGTCAACGTCACGACGCAATCGACGTAATTGTTTTCAATCAACGCTTTGCGGACTTCCAATCGGTTTGTTTCGTTACTTGATAACTCCCCCGTTGCCATCACGAACCCGGCGCTCCCGCCAGGTTTGAGGTGATGCAGAAAGTGCAGCATCCACATCGTGTTTGCATTTCTCGGCGAGAGCGTGAATTTCTCATCGCCCAAAGTCAAACGTGGATCTTTTGACGGAACCTTTTCCGCTCCCCAGCCCTGCTCTGATTTTGCGCCGTCGTTAAATGGTGGATTTGCGAGGATGTAATCGGCTCGCGTCGTGGCAAGTTGATCGTTGAAGTAACTGTTCCCAAGTTGAATGTTGCCATCGATCCCGTGAATGAACAGGTTCATGCGACAGAGCCGATATGTGAAATCCTTGCTTTCTTGTCCGACGAACGACAACTGGTGATTGTGTTTCGTGAAGATGTCCGATTGGACAAACATACCGCCGGAACCGCAACAGGGGTCCAAGACGACCCCCTTGTCAGGCTCCAGCATCGCAACCAGCAGTCGAACAATACTCGGCGGAGTGAAGTATTCCCCGCCCCGTTTTCCTTCTGACGATGCGAATTCACCGATGAAATATTCGTAAATCCGACCGAGGAGATCTTCCGCGCCGTGGTCCGCCTTGAAGATGTCCTTCGAGAACAGATTAATGAGGCCGGACACGTTTTCGCGATCAAGGTTCGACCCAGCGTACAACCGAGGGAGCAGTCCGCGCAGCTTGTCGGGATAGGTCTTTTCGAGCAGTTCCAGAATGTCGTCGAGCTTGACCTTGATGTCGTCGGCCTGGGCGATCTTGACAATATTCTCCCACCGCGCCGCCTCAGGGACGACGAACGCCCCCGCCGAACGGTACTCGTCAGGATCGTTGAGAGCCTTTTTATCGCCGTGATAATCGCTTTTGGGATCGGCAATCAGGAGTTCAAGTTCCGCCCGCCGCCGCTCGTAACGCAACGACAGGAATCGAAGAAAGATGATCGGCAACACATAGCGTTTGTAATCCGCTGGCTCGATCGAACCCCTCAAATTGACAGCAGCCTCCCACAACTCTTTCGTGAGATCCACAACCCCGCCGCTATTGGCTTTCACCTTGCCGTTCGACTCGCCATCGGCCACCGCCGCCCGCTTTTTCTTCGCCATACCGTGTTCGTACCTTTATCGAATGGTCGTAGGGTGGAATTTCAATTCCACCCCAAAGCCCGGAAACGCGTCTCGATGCCCTGAGATTTTGAAGCATCGAGAATACGGCTCACGAAACGTTTTCGCCATCGTGCAACGCCCGAGGGGTGTCAACCGCCTCATCGTTGGCCTCGACGTTGATCTGCGAGAAATGGCGGAACGGACGTTAATGGCGGGACGCGGCACTGATTTTCCTTTTTTTTCAGCACTAATTCGTTTTTTTTGCACAAGATTTTCCTCTCAGCAGCGAATGTTCAAAGAATACCCGTGATTTGTGTCTGGCCAAATTTTGCATACACACCCAAGGCGTCAGCGTTTTTTTGCTTTGAACCACGGCAATTCACTTGATGAGGAACGTGATTATGAACCCTATTTTTCCAATTAATCGACGCGTTGCAATCGGCATAATTGCAACGTCACTTACGGTTGCGAATCCAACAATAACTCGTGCCGACTCATCCCAACCGCTTGGTATTATTCGCCTTGAATCCCGCACTGTAAAAGCGATCTTGGAGGAAGGCAAAAAAATCGCCAATGAAATGATGGACCGAGCATCGTTTTTGGCCGACAGGACTGTTGCTCATGGTGCCGCCGAACTAAGCCTGATTTTGGAAAATCTTCGAAATGCATTCGGCGAGACGCTAGACAAAGGCTTCAATGAACTTAACAAAGAAGAGAAATCCCTTTTCTTAGATTTGAATCACACCATTGAATCGATTGAGTCTCGAGCCATCAATCTTGAGGATGCTGCTTCCTTGAACGTTATGGAGGCAGCTAAGCACACCTGGTTAGCAAAGCCGAGCTTGGATTTTTATATTTCTCGGATCGATGGTTGTGTTGTCGCAGACCAAGAGGCTGACTTCCCGATCGCCGTGAAGGGTTTAGGATTTGGATTCCACGAGACAAAATCATCTTCGAGCGTGATCGAGGTAAGCGTGGGTGACAAGCCCCTTGCTTTTTCAGCGATACGTCAAGAACAAAGCCATGTCGCAGTAATCCACGTACCAAATCGGTACATTCGTCCGCTTTTCAGTGACGACAAAATCGCCAGCGTTCCTTTGACATTCAAAGTCACAAATAAGGGTTTTTTAGGAGTCAATACCCGTACCGTCACGGTGCCAATTATCGTTCTACCGCGAAACGGCGCGTCGATAAAACTGGTCGAATTCGTAGAAAAGCAAGTCTTTGGGAACCCGCGTGAACATACGATCGAAGTCACACGACGGAGCGACGGCGAGCCCGAAGATCGCACGGAGCGGTGGACATGCGGGGAAAATCAACGAATTATTTCAGTGGAGTACGTGGCGCCTAAATTCAATGCTGGGTTTTGTTACAGCTTGCGTTATCGAGGTACGCATCGTGCGTATGACGCTGATTTTGACATTACAAACGGAGGAAAGACCGCAGTGGTCTTTCGGCATATGGGAGTATTGACATGCTATTACAATGTGAAATACGAAACGCTGACGACTATTACAGAAGAACGCACAACTGTATTGAATTCAGTCATGTTCAATACGCCAATTGAGATTCATCTTTCGCCGGATAACAAGAATGCCAATTTTCGAATCACAGGTACGACGTTTGACAAGAAGAAGATTTTTGTCACGAATGAGACGATGTCGACTGACACGGGAAAAATGAGAGTGATGGGAGTTGGAAAGATCGGTGATCACTCGCGGCTCATCCTGAAATTAGTTCCCTAGCCTTGCGGTCAAGTACCCGCATGACTTGAACCGAGTTCCAAGGCTTCCCGCGTCGGGTTGTGTGTCCTTCGGCGTTGAGTCGTTCGACGATCCGCTTGAGCGTCATTCCGCTGTCTCGAAGTTCCTTCATCATTGGGACGATATCGGCATAGGCTTCTTCCGCCGCTTGCGTGATCTTTTCCGCTGCGACGACGCGAGCCTTTTCCAGTCCCTTTGTGCGGGCTTCCTCGCGTCCTTCCCAATGTCCAGGGCGAGCCGAGCCGAGTTGCACGCCACGAGCCTTTGCTGCCGACAATGCGGCTTTCGTCCGATCTGAGATCGCTTTCGCTTCCCCTTCAGCAACCGCTGCCATCAGGTGAATCGTCATTTTGTTGGCGTGCTCCAAGTCGATCGCGATGAAGTCGACGCCCGATTCCATCAGGCGGGACAAGAAAGCAACGTTACGGGCGAGCCGATCCAGTTTCGCTACAACCAAGACCGCTTTGCTTCGTTTGGCGTGAGCAACGGCTTTCGCCAGTTCTGGCCGAGCAGAATTCTTGCCCGATTCAATTTCTTGATAGGTGGCGAGAACTTCGCAACCACGATGAGCGACAAACGAGGAAACCGCTGCTTGCTGTCCTTCCAACCCCAAACCGCTCTTACCCTGCTTGGCTGTCGAAACTCGATAGTACGCAATGATTTTTTGCACGGCAGAATCCCCGAAGTAGTCGCTGATGGTCTCATGTAACCGTCGCGCTGCTATTATTACATTTCTATCGACGACCGTCAACAGATTTGTAATATTTTTTCGGATTTCAGGATGTGACCGTTTCACGACTTTTTCTTTCGATTGGACTGTCGAATCAACGTCTCTTGCTGCCGAGCGATTCGCTTTTGTTCACGAAGTTTCGCGAATCGTTCATTTTGATTCTGTCGAGTCATTTCAATTATCACGTTCGCCGCAGTGAGACACAGTCGATCATCGTTGGACTTCATCGTCTCACAGATCGCATCCACTACCCGAGTCCGAGAAGCCGCGCTTGGGTTCCAATGTTCGACAACAGCTTGCCTGATCAAAGCACAATCGGCTACCGTCAAATCTTCCCACGGCCCTACGTCTGGCTTCGGCGTGACGGTATTCGCTGCCAGAACTCTGGCAACCTGTTGATTACGCCGCTTACGAACAGGATTAGTCATTTGTCACCGCCGCTTGCGTTCTTTTGGCCAGCGAATTTTCGGGACAGTAGTCGGTCCTGCCATCGTTCCACAGAGTGTGCCTGTTGGCAACTCTGGTACGTCAATCGGTGGCAATGTCTGCAACCGAAGTACCGCGACACTCCCGGTCGATACAAATTGCCGACACGTCGGTTACAGGGTACGCCATCGACAATCAGCGGGCACGTAAACCACCAGCGAACCCCGGTGAACTGCATCGGTGTCGATTGAAGTCGAACAGGGATTTCGATGTCTTCCTTGTCGGCCCAACGATAGAAGAGCGTCATGATCGGACCGGTTTCGTTCCAATTGACGCGGTAACCAATCGAAGACTTGTTTCCGTTCCCCCGAGTCCAGGTGATCTGCCCGATATAGCCACGGACAATACACCCTCGAAAGATCTTCATTGCGAGTACCGACGAACTTTCGACCGTCGTTTTCGCGTTGTACCGAGACCACTCACCGCTACCAAGTCCGCCCATAGTTCCCCCAAACCCCAGCCGCATTTTGCCAAAATCAATTGGATGCGTCGGGTTTCAGTTTGTTCGGTGCTTTCGCACCGTTCCCCAGCCCCCCGAAAAACTGTTTTCGAAGTGCGTCGGGAAACGATCTCCGCATGCACTTTTCAGCGCGTCTGCTCCGTGATCGCTTTGGATTGTACGGGTCGCCCAGCAAACAGAGATCGGTTGTCGACGTACTTTTCAGTCACGCGCTTTGCAACGCTCGACTCGCCATTTTCAGGGCGACCGATCCCCACTGCTTACCAACCCGCTCGGCACTCGACTCGGCTACTTCGACTCGGGCTGCTTCTGTGTTGTTGTTCACAGACTCGGCCTGCTTCGACTCGGCTGCTTCGAGTTCCTTCCGTCGAAAAGCTTTCGCTCGACTTCGGCACTGATTTTTATCGCCACGCATTGAGCCTGTCAGCCCCAATCCGCACCGTTACGCTGATTCGCAGACGATTTCGTTTTTTCCCGATTCGAGCACACAGCCTCACCAATTTCTCCCGCGACTTTGCCGCTTGTCGAGTCGGTATGTGATCGTCCGATACTCTTCGATGGTTTCCAGGGGAATCTCTTTTCTCTGCGATTCAAACCACATCGCAAGCGCCCGGCAGACGAACGACCGATGGACGCCCAGTCGACGCGCCGCTTCCGCCTGAGCACCGTGTTTGCCACCTAACTCCATGAAAATCGCAATTGCCCGCAACCGCTTGAGCCTGCCAACCCTCATTCGACGTGCATTCCACGCTTTGCGTCCCCCCGCTCGTTTTATCGCCGAAATGTAATCGGTTTTCCCCCAATTTGTTGCGGACATATGTAAACCTCAAAAACTTCATGCCTGTTGATGTAAACCGTCTTCAGCAAACAGCTTGCCACGTGTTTTTTTGTCAACTGACATCCCCCCCACTTTAACCAGCTTCGATGGGGTCCAATGTCGTACCGCAAATCATAAAGTCAGTCCCTCCCATCGTCGCAAGGCTTCAGCAGATTCCCAATCACACAATGACTTCACTGCGGGGTTTGCGGGGTTACGCTGGGTTTCCACCGGTTCGCTGAGGTACGTGGCAGTGTGATACGTGTCTGTTCCTTCCTCACTCGAATCCTTATCACTCCCTTCCTCATGCGAAGTTCTATCAAAACACCCAGCATCACCCCGCACACCCCGCACTTGTGGTTCCGCCGTCTCGACGCGCCAAACCATGACTCCGTCGCGATTGGGTTTGCTGACCAGTCGATGGCCCCGGTATACACGGTCGCGAAACGAGCTAAGCCGCTTTCCAAGTAACTTCGGGCCAGGCATCGTACCGGCCTTGCAGTTGCACAAATCGCAGATGGCCCCCTTTAAATCGATGTGGTACTGGGGATTTGCTTCGAGCCGATGCAACAATTGAGCGACTGTCACCCCGTTGTCGTCCGGGTCGATAGTTCGCCAGCTTCGAAGAAGTTCTGCCAGCGTCTGCACGTTGCTATCTGCCCGTTTTGCGAATTCTACCCGCGTTTCCCACGGATCTGTTTCACCGGACCAGACCAACGGTGCCCGAACCATCGAAGACCAGTCTTCAAACGATCCCATCACCGACAATTTCATATCTGGTTTCCCGGCAACACAGTAGGCCCGCAAGATCGTCAAGGCATCTGCCAGAAGTTCGTTTCGATTTTCGCGGACATGCTTCAAGATGTTTGGAATCTGAAAGTCGTCACGTTCCTCGGGATTCTCCAGCGGACTCGAAAGCCGAATATGAATTGTTCGGCGACACAAGTCGCCTGTAATCGTGCAGTTGTTGGCCGTCGCAACGAAAGTGGTATTCATCTCGATTGAAACGTCGCGACTCTCGCCTAGAACCCGTCCTTTGAACTGCGTTCCGGTTAACACTGCGTCCAATGTTTGCCCGCCCAATTCACCCGCGACATTGTCGAACAATGCGAATTCATCCCCTGCCATTGCCAAGCACAACATGTGCTTTCGCATCTCTTCATCGTCTTTTGGAAGAATCATTCGCGGAAGTCCAAATCCACAGACAATCATGCCAACCAGATCGGCCAGAAGTGTTTTGCCACTGCCACGAATCGAAGCATCCAAAAGGAATAGCGGTGCAGTGATCGCGTGACGAAAGGCATGGCGGATCAGCACGGTTAACAACAATGCCAACCAACCGGCTCGATGTGCATCTGATTCAAACGGGAAATCGGCAATCACCTTTTTGAGGCGAGTTACCGATGCGATTGCGTCGTCCCTGGTTGGTTCTGACTGAATCCTGAGTGGCTCCCCGATCCAATGAAGAATCAGTCCCGTTTGAGGATCGTAACCGGGTTGCGTGAAAACAGACCCGTCTGGCTTTAAGACAGGGTGATTGACGATTCCTTGCAGCGGACGAATGCCTTTCCATTCACGTCGGGCGTGAACCGCTCGTGCGCACCAATCCGGGACATGTAATTCCTTCTTTTTTGGTCCATCTTCCGACTCGACCTCGGTATAAAAGTCGACGTGTTTAGAAATCAGATCACGAACGATCGGCAACGGCAATGCGTCAATCCTGGGGGCGTCGTCCGGTCGCTCAACGGCCCCATCAGTTTTTGCCCCGTGAACGATAGAGACCAATTGCCCCCCGCGTTGATAAAGCGAATCGTCGGCTCGAAGACAATCAATAACGGCATTATTGATGTCGTGTTCTTTGGTCGTTACTTCAATTTCGATTCGACCATCGGTGTTACCAGATCTCGGGAGATCGGATTCTGACGTTGAGGCCGTTCCACATGATCGTTCGATTTGTGCAACGAGTTTGCAGCGAGTTTGAGTCTCCGCCTTACTCCAAGTGCGAAGAAAGTATTCCTCACCTCGTTCAGCGAACTTGCCAACTTCCGCGACTTGTGGCCAAATTTCCGCCGACGTCAGACCGAGTTCTATCGCCAAACAGCACAACTGATAATCCAACTCAGAACGGTCGCCTGCTGGAGCATTTCCGCAAGCCCAAATCAGTTTAGTTAAAGTATCCTGTCGCTTACCTGTCATCCGTTTTCGACTGGGGAGTGGAACCGATTTGATTTTCTCCCGATGTTTTCGGCCCGGCGACAAATCTGCGAACTTCGAGAATAGATCGATCGAATAACGTTGGCCATTGTTTTCGAACATCGTACATGGACGAGGTTCTTTTCCGTTCCGTTGATCCTTGCGGTTCAACGTGCCTGGGAGTCGCAAAAGCCGAGATAAGTCGAAAGTGTGGTCCCCGCCGATAACACTGGCCATACCTTGAAGCACGTCCTGAATCCAGTCGGCTTTTGGCGAAAGATCCGGCTCGTTTTTCTTGATTGGTTTTGACGATTGCGGATCATGAAGATTCACACGTTCCTTGTCAGAATTGATGAAATATTCAATCCGTCGCTTTTTTCCTTTGAGTTCAACCCATTCGTCCTGGACAGCAGGCGGGTCACCGACATCATCGATTAAGTATGGCGTATCAAGTAACCAATAGACATGTACCCCATTCCCGGAATTGACGATGATGGACGGTCTCGGTAACTGGGCAGAATCGATCTGTTTAAGAGCTTCATCAACCGTTGTATGGTCGATGTCTCCCCACAATGCGCGGACGGTTCGAATCTGCCAAGCTTTGTCGAATCTCCCTCCACTTCCGAAACGTGGACACACTCCGAAGAATGTGTTTGTCCTTTCAAAATGTTCGCGTTTTGCGGCTAATTTCAACGCCGTTCTTTGGCTCGTCGACGTGAGGTGAAACGTCCCCTTAAAATCAACGCGATTCATTTTTCGATTGTCTTCGGTCCATGTCTCGACAGGGCGAATTAGGATCTTGTCTTCCACGACGAATAGTGAATTTAGGAAGGCGATCGATTCCAAAACGCCTGGATTCTCAAGTGTGTTTTCCGCTGTTTCATTGATTTCAGAGTTCACATTGTCGCTGCTCATTCTATTACCCCTGCGATCGATCCTGATTTCGCTGATTCTGTTGCCGTGTCCGTGGCTTCGGCGGTATCAAAAGAATTTGATGACTTCTGTTTTCGTCTTGCGTCGTCGAGTAACCGGTTTCAGTTTTGGCTGTGTCGTTCGGCCGCGCTCGAAGTCATCAAGGGCCTCGGGACTGATTCGCCATCGAGGCTTTCCACCGTTGCGGTTAGTGGCAACGTTGATCGCGACCAACTCACCCGAGCCGATCAGCGTGAGAACCTTGTCCACCTTGCAACCCCACCTTATTGCGATCTCGGCAGGTGAATGGGTCACGCTCAACATGGCACAGACTCCCTTTCGCCTAAATCGATCGGGACTTCAGCTACAGGTGCGTCTGATACAATGACCGAGCGAACCCGAACCCGCCTCGCTAAGCCTCGACGAACAAGTCGAGCAGCTTCTTTGGTTGCAAGTGGAAGAGTCCAATAAACAGGCCCTTCCAGTTTCCATCCTGTTTCGAAGAGCCGCTCAAGCAAGAATGCGTTCATTACAATTTCTCCTGTCAGAATTCGGTTGACAGGGTCAATGTAAACTGAGCGATTTCCGCGAGACGGTTGTGGCCTTACTTATGTAACCATCTGATTCATGTAAAGCCTACGATTTACGGTCATTTTTCTTATTGTTGCGAGTTTTTTTTGCAGATGGTGCAGGCGGTTTAGACGGTTTGCCAGGGTTCACGGAAGGACGAACGAAACGAAGTTTTGGCCTCAGTCTTTTGCGACATTCGTTTACTTTTTCAATCCCTTCAACAATTCCAATAAAACCGAGAAGTTCATTGATTTCAAAAAGGTGAGCTTGTTTATGTTTTGAGTCCAATCCAATTGGTTTTGGTAGCTTGGGATCTCGGCAATTTACCCACCTTTTTTTTGTTGCACTCGACGCTTCCGAATCGTCTTCGTTAAGCGACATTGCCGCGTCGAGCAGCGAGACTCCTTTAGGAATTGCCTGCCCTTCAGTTTCAGCTTCAGTTTCGTTTTCGTCATCATGAATCGTTTCTGCCGAATCGCCCGCTTTCCGTTTCGGTACGAATGGTTCAAGCTTAATTTGGATCAATTCCACCAACCGGCTCAACGGCCAGTCGTAATAGTTTTCGTTTGTCGAGTTAAGCAGCTTTTCTTGCATGAAACGCCACGGGTCCATTTCGTAAAGCTTTTGATCCTCCTTATCGGAGTAGTACAGAAGTTGTTTGATTCCACAAAGGCAATCACTTGCAACTGGATCTTCGAAGAATCTACCGTAATCGGCATTTCCGCCTTGAATTCTCATGCTTCGATACCGCATTTCAGCGGCCAAATCTTTTACAAGATAAACTCTCGTAGTGGGTTTTCGTGGGGACATGACGTCATCCGGCGATAATACGGGTGAAGTATCTCTGAGACTTTCCGCAAATGATTGACCGTTTAATATTTCGTCGAATTCGGTTGGAAAATACGGCACAAACTCAGGCTTTATTGGCGTTGCTGGATAAAGAAGTTTGTGTTCGGCTGTACGCAATTCTTTCTCACAGCACCGGTAGAGCCAGTCACCGTATCGCTGCGGATTTTGCGCCAAGTAATTCTGCGATTCATTAACCTGTTTCGACCACCCTTCAAATAGTTTGAGCCAATACTCAAAATTCAAATTGTCAATTGTTATAGGACAGATTTCGCTTGCGTGTTGGGAAACAGTATCCCCGAGTCCAATCACATAATCGCAGTAACTGGCAAACTCGCATTCTTGAAGGCAAACGCTCCCGTTGAATAGCTCTACCGTAAGCTGAATCAAAAGCATTCGGTTTTCATGCGATTGCTGGCGAATGGTCCAGACGAGCTTCGTGAATTTATCGAGTAACTCACGCGCATCAATGATTTGTCCTGTGTTGCTTAGCTCTTCATCGTCGCTTTCGCGGTCGTGAAACTTCGACATTCGCACAAGATTGACCAAGTTGCCAAGTAGACTGCGAAGCCCGCCCGCCAATTTTTTAACAGCGAGTACTTTTTCTTCCATATTGCCACCGGTTCCACTGGTGACGTTCCAAGAGAAAAACGGGCAGATCGGTGGAACTTCCGACTCTTCGGGGATCAGCCTAGCCCGCACTGTTCGATGATACCGTTACACCGTTTTTGCGACAGCTTTCTTTGCCCCCTATGATTCATCTCCTCACTTTTTTGCCAGATCCAATCTCGAACGTGATCGGCAACATCGCGTAGGCGGACATCGTCGACGTGTTGGTGACAGACCGCCATGTCGTTCGTGTGCGGCGAATGACCCATAATTGAGTCAACGGCGACTTGGTCCCGCATCCCATTACTGACCGCTCCGAACGTATACCGCATTCACAATCGACTCTTCGGAATCTGTCAAATGTGCAGTCCGACAGGAAATAGATTGCAACATTCTTGAATTTGAGGCTTGAAATCTTGGACCCGATGTTCAATTCGATTGAACAATTTATTTGAACAATTCGTTCACAAGCCCTTCGGCGGTTTTGCTCCAAGAAGCAATAACTCGTGCCTGCGTCGTTGGACGCTCTTGGAACGTAAAAGCGTAGTGCTCTCTCGTTGTCTGCGTTCGCGCATGATTTGCGAATAATTCAGAAACAACTGCGAGATCGGCAGGGCAGTGTGCTTTGCCGAATTACCTTGCAGTATGATTGGGCTGATTTCAACTTAATGAAATCAATCAGAAAAGGAACGGGCCAATGAGAAATGTTTTCGGTATGTCGTTTCTGACTGCAATTGTCGCCATCGTAGGGTTGGGTCAGCCAATGTGTCACGCGGGAAACATTGCGCTTCAGACGCCATCGGGCCTCAACCCAGGGGATCATTTCCGGTTCATCTTCGTCACGACCGGTACTACCAATGCAACGTCAGCCGATATAAGTACGTACGACGCATTTGTCAATTCAGACGCGGGCGGTGCGACGTATAACGGATCGGTTGTCACCTGGCAGGCAATCGGTTCAACGAGTTCCGTCAACGCAATCGACCATATTGGCGTCACAGGAAACCCGGTTTATAACCCGAGTGGTACGATGGTCGTAGCCACCGATTCAACATCCGGATTGTGGTCAGGCAACCCACTTCTAACCCCACCGGATCAATATCTCAACGGTGCACAGAAACCTGAATTGGACGAAGTATGGACTGGTACGGGAAACGAGGGGACCGTTTTCAGGCCTTTAGGTAACACCACCATCGTGGACGGCGTAAGTTCCCACTACGCCAACAATGGAAACCCTGATGCTGTCCCTCCTTCTCCATTAAATTGGATAACAGGCAATGTTAACAGCTTAGGCGCGCTTCACCATCTGTACGGCATCAGTCAAGAATTAACAGTCCCCGCCTCAGTCGTCCCCGAACCATCAACGGTGATGCTGGCAGGACTCGGCGGCTTGGTTGGCCTGGCATTTAGTACTTACCGACGACGTCGCGCTGTCGTCTAGTCGAAAAGTCGATCGATTAAAATATTCTGGGCCGCTCGGTTTCGGGCGGCTTCTTTCGGCTTACCCCCGGCCATCCAACCAACGTGAAGCGGCCTCAATATTCTGAGTGTTGAATTCAAGTGGAAAATCTAAACAGTGTCACCGATCCAACGAAGGACCTTTGTCAGCCTAGACCGCATTGTCTGATGACACATTCACTCATTTTTTATGGCGGGCTTCTTTGATGCTTTTGGCTTCGGTTTCTTGACCGTCTCCGGCCAGAGCCAAGCCCGGACATGATCTACGACAGCCCGCAAACGATCGTCGTCGATCTTTTCTCGATACGCATCCGCCATGCTGGAATCCACATGTCCCATGATCGCATTTACCGCGACCTGATCCTTCGAACCACCCGCAATCGTTTCGAATATGTGGCGTAGCGTATAGAACCCGGCCCCTTTTCGTTGGCCGATCTTCAACGCCGACAGAAGTTGCTCGAATCGTCGCGATAACGAATTGATTGTGACGTGTCGGTCTTCGTCGGTCTTGCTAGTTTGCACACGAACGAAGCGCGTGCCCCGCTCCGTCAGAAAACAAAGGTTTGAATCTTCGGGGTCTGCTGCTTCTGGACGCTGAAGGACCGCTTGAGTGATCGCTGCCGTTGTTTCTGTCCACAATGGTATCCGTCGCCGAATCGCGGTTTTGGGTCGTGGAAACTCTATCCACCCAGATTCTAGTTTTACCGCAGTTTGTGGAAGATTCGCGCAATCGGTATTACCGAACCCCGCATTGAGTCCCAAGAGCACCATCGCTCGCATGACAGCAGAAGCTGGCCATTTCACCGGATCGGCTTCATCCGGCACAGCGACGGGCTTCCCTTCGAGTGCCGCTAGGATCATCAACAATTCGTCCCGTGAAAACAGATTTGGCCCGGATGCGTTTTTCGCGGCCCTGAGTTTCATCGTCGATGGACGATCAAATGATTGTCCAAATTCCACGGGTCGATCGATCAGTCGCGAGTCATAAGCGAATTTGAAAACAACCCGAGCACGATTGATCTTGCTCTTGAGCGTGACAAGATTGCAGCCAGCGCCCATCGATTTTCGGAGCGACTCAAAATCGTCTGGACGAAGATCATCAACCCGCCGGTCCCGCCCCAAGCTTTCAATAAGTTTATCGCAAGTCCGATAGTATTCGCTGAACGAATGAGCGGACAGTTCTCCGCTTTGCAGACGGTTTTTCTTGTTGCTCAAGAAACTGTTCACAAGATCGGCCAGGGTGACATATTCGCCAGCGTCAATCGCGGGAGCTTCCCGCCCCTGTGAGTGATACGGCCAACATCGCTGGAATTCTTTCAACGCTGCTGCCGCCGAGCTTTTAACATTCTCGACGGGAACCACTTTCCCGCCTGCCGAACGCCCCCATCGGCCATAGAATCGGATTTTACCGAGAATCTTTTTCGCCCATCGCCCAGTCTGATGGGCAAAAAGGGGAAAATCGGCATAGGGTTTATCGGGTGTGTTGGGTTTTCGCTTGGGTGATGTTTCGTTAGAATCCGCCATGTCATCGCCTCAAAGTAAGATTTTGGGGAGGTGTCTTTGACACCCCGCAGCAGCAACTGTGAGGTGTCAATTTCGTCTGGTTTCGACGGAATTCAGGATAACTGGTGTCAACAACTTGCAAGCAGCATCAGAAACTCACTAAAAACCCATCGAAAACAGGCATCGGAGAGGTGGCAGAGCGGCCGATTGTGCAGCACTGGAAATGCTGTGTCCGGGAAACTGGACCGAGGGTTCGAATCCCTCCCTCTCCGCTTTTTTTTAGATTTGCGATCAGTTGTTTCAGTGAAACGGCTTATCTTTACGCTGAAATCGCTAAAAAGAATTTGGCGCTGCGTCCGAAGGCCGCAAAAAAAAGCGCGGGCCTTAAAAGGACTGCTGGACGAACTCAAGAGAGGCTGTGTTCGCCGTGGTTGGCGAACCTTCTATCTGATCATCAGCAAGTGGCGATGAAATCCCAGTCCTTGAAGTCGGAAGATGTGATTCGCGGCAGGTTGAGTGTTGTCACGTCGACGTATTTTTGAGCCGCGCCGCAGTTGTAAATCACGATTCGGTCGTCAGGTGTCAGCCATCCACGTTCCTTTAACTCGATCGCGGCCCCGATGCAGGTTGCTGACTCGGGGCAGGTTGAAATCCCTTCGCTCGACATCCCGAGCTTCATCCAGTCGATGATCCGTGTCTCGTCGACCGCAACCGCTGTCCCGTGGCTCTCTCTCACAGCGTCGAGGATCATGAAATCTCCGATCGCGGCCGGGACGCGAATTCCGCTGGCGATTGTGGCCGCGGGACTGAATGGTTCGGCAAACCGGTTCCCGCTTTCATAGGCGCGGACGATCGGGGCACATCCGTTACTTTGTACCGATACCATGCGAGGAAGATCCGCGGAGTCCAGCCAGCCGAGTTCTTTCAATTCCTGAAAGGCTTTCCACATCCCAATCAGTCCCGTCCCTCCACCGGTCGGATAAAGAATGACACTGGGAAGCTTCCAGCCGAACTGTTCAGCCAGTTCCAATCCCATCGTCTTCTTTCCTTCAATCCGGTACGGTTCACGCAGAGTGGAAAGATCGAACCAGTTCATCGCTTCTTTGCCCGATCGAACGATCTTACCGCAATCGGTGATCAGGCCGTCGACGAGGAATACTTTTGCGCCCGCCACCGTCGCCTCGAACTGGTTAATCCGCGGAGTATCACTCGGCATAAAGACGTATGCCTCCATTCCGGCACGCGCTGCATAGGCGGCCATCGCGCCACCGGCGTTACCCGCTGTGGGAATTGCCACTCGGCGCACACCCAGTTCGTTCGCCATCGAAATGGCAACTGCCTGGCCACGACTTTTGAAACTCCCTGTCGGTAACTGGCTGTCGTCCTTGACCCAAAGATTCGGTAACCCCAGTGCCTTTCCCAACCGAGGGGACTTTAGCAATGGAGTCGTTCGTTCACCGAGAGAGACAATGCTTGATTCGTCCCGAACCGGAAGCAGTTCTCGCCACCGCCAGATGTCGCTGCTTCGTCGAGTGATTTCATTCCGGTCGACGGATTTGGCGATCGCGGGAAGATCGTACCTCACCCAAAGTGGACGGTCCTTGTGCGTCGTGTAAAGATGACCAGGCTCGAACCGGGTTCCATCAATAGCGCTTTCAAGATGAGTCACGAACGAGGATGACATAGGCTAATTACTTTCGTTCGATACAGGAAATTCGACGAACAGCATTCTAGAAAGCTCCTCCGTTTTTTACTTCTCCGGCAGCAACTGGCGAGTGACCAGGTGGTATCGATCGCCCGATTTGATCGGTAGCGGCTCCGGTGTGTGGGAATCGACGATATTTACTTTGCGGTTGCCGATCACGGTCATGACAGATCCTTGAATCTCCACGGCGGTATCCTCGTCGATGCCAATCCCCAGCACCTGTGGATAAGTCTGGACCAGGCTGACCAGATCTTTCAAACGACCTCTTTCCGCCACATGGATATCGATCGCACAGCCAGGCAGAAAATTCAGCCCTCGTTCGTATCCCTCGGCCATGATCTCCCGATTCCCGAGTGGCGAACCTCTGACCATGTATTCGGCTTGAACCGCGGCACCGGCACTACTCCCACCGATCACGCCATTGCGTTTCAGGACATTATGGAACAATTGCTCTGAAGTCCCCTCATAAGCATCGATATATTTCCATTGTCGACCACCCACAAACCAGACCCCGCGAGCCTCTTTCAATGCCTCGACAAATTCGGGCGACTGGACGTCGGCTCGTGCGTGCTGGTTGAGGACTTTGACTCGTTGACAACCAAGCTGCTTCAATTTGGCGAGATCTTTCGGATTCGGGTCGTCGGGATTTGGTTGTGCGATCGGGATGACGACAATCGGCGAGTCGGTTCCGCCCGCCAGATCAATAAACCGTTGCCAGATTTCGTCCGAAAGGTTTCCACCCCCACAAGCCAAAAGTGTTCCGTGAGGCACTTCGGGTGAAACAGGCTTCCTGGCAGGAAATTCTGGACCTCGGCGAGCGATCGCCGATCGGGTCAGTTCCAGCAAGTCTGCCTCTGAACCGGGTTTGCTTTTCACCAACTTCATCGGGCGATGATCGGGACGCGAAATTGATGCCGGAAGACAAAACACAACATTCGATTCGCCCACGACTTCGAGTTTACGACCTTTGGCAATGAGCGCCGTCCTGGCCGGAATCCCGACTCCGACTCGACCGGGACTCGACGACAGTTCTGCGACGAGTAATTCCGGCAGTTGCTCACCAAGAAACTCTTCTGAGATCATCAGATGATCGATCGCTTCTGAATCTGGCGAAAGACTGTTGATATCGATCCAGACCGCTTTGAATCCCTGCAGTTTTTCTTGCAACTGAAGAGTGTCAGGTCGTACGACTTCGACTGGATGATTCGTTGCCTGGCACCATTCCGTCAGTTCGGGACTGAGACCCGACTCGCCCGCCACAACTGCAACAGCCGAATTCGCCTCGACCGTTGCAAGCCGCTCAAAGACGGCGGTCGGAACTTCACCACCACCCCACCAGACCACAACGCCTGGATGCGGCAATACCGGTTGAGGAGTGCCAACAGCCACGTCAGCGGCGTTAACAATCGACATCTCGTTCGGTTTAACGAGCCCAACGTACAGAAGCGTCGATACCAGAATGGCAACAGGAAAAAATCTGCGCATTTCTTAACAACTCATTTTTGAGACAGTTCCAGAACAACGGAATGAATCGTTTCAGTGAATTCGTTCGGCGTGCGATACGATCCAACGGCACTTCCATCATCGCGACCGACAAGTAGACCTTCACCCGGTTGACCGGGCAAAAGAGGACAGGCAACACCGTCCCCTGTCGAGACACCGTCGACCTGAAGTTGAAGTTTGCCGCCGTTACTCAACCGAGCCTGCAGTTCGTGTTTGCCCGACGCAATCTCAGTCCCGCGAATTTCATGAACACCTGAAGTGTTGCGAACCGCGAAAACCGGTTTTCCTTCATCCAGATACAGTGTGTACCCCAACCGTGAACCTCCTTGTGAAAGGATCACGCCATTGGGTTTGGGCTTTGCCAGAGTCACAGTTGCCGTTACCGAAATTCCCCGGCCCGCGATTGCGGGTGCCTTATCCTGTTCGAGCGACGCTCCTGGCGCAAGTTCAAATCGTGTCTGCTTGAGATTTCCAGCGGACGACGCTCCCGCGTTTCCTTCGCCTCTCAATGGGAGCACGTTCGTTCGTGTGGCGTAAGCAAGCCACTGTTCACTCAATTTTCTGACGACTTCGGGTTCGGCTGCGACGAGATTGTTTGACTCAATCCGGTCATTCTGAAGGTCGTAAAGTTCCCAGGGCTGGTTGGCTTTCGCCACCAGTTTCCAGCGACCGTCACGAACCGCTTTGTTGGCTTCATGTTCCCAATAAAGTGGCTGCGTCCTGTTCAGCGATTGGCCGTAAAATGCAGGACGCAAACTGACCCCTTCTCGCGGCTGAATCGTTTTCCCCTGATATTCTTTCGGGTAATCAACAGCAGCGAGATCGACGCACGTTGCCATCACATCAATCAGATGAGCAGGTTGCGATTCAAGTTGCCCCGTTCGTTCTTTCGAAATCCCCTGTGGCCAATGCGCGATCAGAGGTGTTGAGATCCCCCCTTCATGCACCCAGTGCTTGTATTCGCGGAAAGGGGTATTACTGACATTCGCCCACCCGCGACCATAAGCAATGTAGGTATCGCCCGGCCCTGGCATGGCCGTCGGGCCGGTCCGAACAGGACGGCCTTCAAACGTCTCGTTGCTGCGACCTCCTGCCCCTCTACCGATCGTCTCGGCGCAGGCTCCGTTATCCTGCAGGAACAAAATCAAGGTGTTTTCAAGTTGGCCGGTCGACTTCAGATGCGAGACGATTCGTCCGATTCCCGTATCCATGTTCTCGATCATGGCACAATAAACGGCCATGCATTCGGCCTCCCAATCTTTGTGCTCGACTTGTGACCACTCTTCCGCAATGGGGGATAGTTTTGTGTCTGTTGAGACGAGGCCAAGTTGTTTCATTTTTTCCAGCCGCGCAACGCGGTGAGGTTGATAACCGTCGTTGAACTTGCCTCGGTACTTGGCAATGTCCTTTTCCCGAGCATGCATCGGCCAGTGAGCGGCGGTGTAAGCAACATAAAGCAAAAATGGCTTTTCAGCCGATTCGTTCCGGTGCTGTTCCAGGAACCGGATCGAATTATCCGTGAGCGCTTCCGTGTAGTAGAACGATTCTGGTTGATACTCAGGATCGGACTTGGCCGTAATCAATGAATTCTGGCGACACAGTCCGTTCGGATTAAAAAAGTTACCCGCCCCGACGAGCGTCCCATAGTACTTTTCGAAACCTCGTTGCAACGGCCAGTTGGCTTTGTCGCTATTTTCGCCGACATCTTTGGTCAGGTGCCACTTTCCGGTCATATAGGTTCGATAACCAGTCGATTTCAGCACTTCGGCGATCGTCACACACCGACGATTCAGATTCCCTCGGTAACCATCGGTCCCACGGTCATCCATCATGTGGCCCACCCCCGCCTGATGAGGATAAAGCCCCGTCAACAGTGATGCCCGAGTAGGACAGCATCTCGCCGTGTTATAAAACTGCGTGAATCGCACGCCGCCATTCGCCAGCAGATCCAAATTGGGGGTACTCGCATCAACACCTCCATAACACCCGAGATCAGAATATCCCATGTCATCACTCATGATGATGACGATATTCGGCCGCACTGCTGCGGCTGCGGCTGCGTCGAGCCTGGGAGCTGCGATAAGAGCAAATGCTCCGATGACAATCCGAAACAACTTCATTCTGGCTTCCTCAGAATTCTGACGGAACCTCATACCCAAAGGTTACTTCCGTCGGTGATAATTCGAATGACGATCATGAGCAGCGTACCTCACGGCAGAATTACCGCTTTTTGTCCGCCCGAGCAATGGCCTGACCGTCGAAATATCACAAAATTAGTGTAGATTACATTATTCCAGCGAGCTTATGGCGTAGATTGATTGACTTGGTTTCGGAGGCCACGGAATGAATATTGGGGACCTGCTCAGCGGTCCGGCGGTGAGTCGATCGGGGCATCCTGCGCTGATTTTTCAGGGTCGAACGTATTTCTACGGGGAGCTTGATCGACTGACAAATCGCTTTGCCAGTGCAATACGGGCTGCAGGAATTGAAGCGGGGCAAGTCATTGGGCTGGTGCTGGAGAGTGGCCCCGAACTGGTGATCGCGGCGCTGGGAGCATTCAAAGCCGGAGTCGTGCCGAATATCGTCAACGCCATGTTGCGCCCGGAAGAAGTACGTACGGTGGTTGCCGATTCTGGAGCGGTCTGGTTACTCACCGACGCCGAACGGAAGAAGAATCTCGAGTCCGTGCGCGAAGGACTCGGGGTCAAGAGGATCATTGACGTCGACACCGAGTTTGAGTCACTGCTGGAATCCGGGAGCGATGATTTCGCAACGGTGGACCTGACGCCAAATACCGTGGCCTGCCTGCTGTATACCTCAGGGACCACCGGGAATCCCAAGGGAGTGATGCTGACGCATCTGAACATTATCGACAACGCCGAACAGTTCGGTCGCATTCACTTCGGCCCAGACGACAGACTTCTCGTCGGGGCTCCGCTATTTCATTGTTGGGGTCTCATTAACGGCCTCTTGGGGATCTTCAGTGTCGGTGGGACCGCCGTGATTGTTCGGCGCTGCAAGACTGAGCCGACTCTGGAATTAATCGCGGCGGTTCGGCCAACTCAGTTTCTGGCCGTACCGGCAATTATTAACCAAATGACGCGTTCACCCGCTCGGGCGAACCAAGACTTGACCAGCCTCCATGTGATCCACTCGGCTGCGGCTCCAATGCCGGCGGAATTGATAAACGCGCTTCAGCAGGACTGGAAAGTCGGTTACGCCGAATCTTACGGCCTGACAGAGGTCAGCCCCGTCATCACAACGACACATCCGCACGAGATGCGGATCGGTTCATGCGGGCGAGCCATGGGGGACACCGAATTGAAAGTGGTTGACCCCCATGGACGGACGCTCGGAATCGGGGAAGTTGGGGAATTGTGGGCACGGGGCACGGCTGTCTCCGCCGGGTATTACAAACGCCCGGAGGCAACGGCGGAGGTCTTCGTCGGGGAGGGCTGGTTCCGTACCGGCGATATCGTCCGGATGGACCACGAAGGCTACGTCTTCATCGTTGATCGTGCCAAGGACATGATTAATGTCGGTGGCGAAAAGGTCTACCCGCGCGACGTTGAAGAGGTACTGTTTCGCCACCCTGCAGTTGGCGACGCCGTGGTAGTCGCAGCCTCCGACCCGATTCTTGGTGAGATTCCACGTGCGGTCGTTGCTCTTAAACCTGGAGCAGAAGTTTCCGCAGAGGAACTTCTCGCGTTCCTGCGTCCAGTGCTGGCAACATTTAAACTGCCGCGAGATATTGAGTTCGTGTCAGCGGTTCCCCGCAGCGCTTCAGGAAAGGCATTACGTCGGCTCTTACGATAGTTTTCGTAGCATGGGCTTCAGCCCGTGCGAAACAGGCTATTTTACGTCACAAGGGCTGAAGCCCATGCTACTGCTTGTCATTCAGATTGCTCAATTGGCATCAACTGACGGCATCCAATCAACGACGAGATTAAATGTGGCCAGAGTACCCACTCTGGATTGAATCGAAGAAGGAAAAACCCAATGAATCAATCAACCAACGAATCACGAACGATTTCGCTGAGTGAACCGGACTGGAACATCGATCAGATCGTGTCGGATCTGCGCGCGATCCGGAACGATTCGCTCGCCGCACGCCAGCGGATTGGCAAGCCCGTAAAACTTCCGTCTCGAGCGGCTCTTTCCGGAATCGTCGAAGGTTTGACCGCAGCGATGTTCCCCAATCGACTGAGTGCGCACGTCCTGGTCGGGGATAATGTCGACTACTTTGTTGGCCATACGTTGAACGTGACCCTGCGCGAATTAACAGGACAGGCACTTCGTGAGATTCAATTCGTTTCTGGTGAGGAAGTCGCCAGCGCTGCCGAACGTGAACGGGCGATCGGAATCGTCCGCGAACTTGCCGCGACTCTTCCGCGAATTCGGGCGCAACTCGACCTGGACATTCACGCCGCCTACACAGGGGACCCGGCGGCACGCAGCAGCGACGAAGTCCTCGCCTGTTATCCAGGAATTCTGGCGATTATCCATCATCGCATCGCGCACACGTTGTACCGACTGGGACTGCCACTGGTCGCCAGGATCATCGCCGAAATCGCCCATTCAACAACCGGCATCGACATCCATCCGGGCGCCGATATTCAAGGCCGCTTCTTTATCGACCATGGAACGGGGGTCGTGATCGGCGAAACGGCCATCATCGGCGAGAACGTCCGACTGTACCACGGAGTCACACTTGGTGCGAAAAGCTTTCAGACCGATGAGACGGGAACGCTCGTCAAAGGGAATGCTCGACACCCGATCGTCGAAGACGATGTCGTGATCTATGCCAACGCTACGATCCTCGGACGGATCACCATCGGCCGCGGATCGATCATCGGTGGTAACGTCTGGCTCACACGCAGCGTCGCCCCCGGCAGCAACATCTCCCAAGCCCAGTACCGAAGCGAAGGTTTTTCACATGGATCAGGCATTTGAAAACAGGAAATCAATCCCTTACTACCTTCGGGGGAAACGAAAACCGCGACCGGGTTATTTTGACTTGTCATCGGCATTCTTCTCATCGCGTAACGCTAGAAACACCGCTGCGGAGGTTGCATAGTGCGTTCGCGCGGTGGGCGAATTGATTGAGTCAAACGTGGATTGCAGTCGAGCGGCATCACCAGTCTCAACCCAATGACGAGCGAGCGAGATCAATGCGTTCATCGCCACATTCGTCTCACCGACCTGGTTGATGTAGTCCACGGCAACGTCGTGGTCGCCATGCTCAAAAAGCGAGATGGCGACCGTTCCTTGATTGGCCCCGGAACCGAGCTCGGTTCCAATTCGCTCAGCCGTTTTCAAACCCGCTTCCACTTGCCCGTTTTTAATTTGATAGGCCGCGATATCCGCTGCCGCTTGTGACACGATCAAAGGCGTCTTGATTGTATTGAAATGATGAATCGCTTCATCCAGGCGATTGAGCTGCAATAGGATACGAATACGAAGCCACTGCAGTTCCCACTTCACCAGGGCGGATTGCTCGGGTAGCGGATCAATTACCGCGTCGGCCAATGCCAGATGACGCGCCGCTTCGTCGTTCTGACCTTCGGCGGCCAGCCTGGATGCAATATGCAAATTCGTGACCCGGATTCTTGCGATCTCTGCCGCGTCACCGTAGACACCAAACTTTGACGATTGATCGGGAAGCGGGTTTTGCTCGATCACTTTGATCGTTGCTTCGATCGCTCGCTCCAGCGAGTCAAACGATTTCGTCTGCAGGGAACGTATCATCAGTGGTTGAAATGCCGCAACCTTCTCTCGACGATTCACTGCGGCATCAAACCCCTTTTGTAATTGCTCAAGCGTTGGCAACTCAGGTTGTTTTGAAGTTGCTGGCAAGGTCTTTTGCCTTGTTTCCGCGATGTGAAGCAAGTCTTTCATCGCCGCGTCATTAAAACTCCCTTCGTTTCCTTTGAGCGTCCGACGGGCTTCCGCAACCATCAGATCGGTGCTTTGGTCTGCATTGACTGCCGCCTGGATCGTCGCTGCTAACGCATACAGTTTCACTTGCGGATTTGTAACGCGTTTGGCCGCTTGAAATGCGTCGTCAACTTGCCCAAGCCGAGCATGAGCGTAAACCATTTTTTCGGCGGCATAACTGATGGCCGACTCTGTTTTGATCTCCCTGGACGACTCGACAGCCCTGACCATCCATTGTTCTGCGGCAGCCCGATCCCCATCCGCCGCAACGGCGACTGTGGAAAGGCAAACCATCAAGACGACGATTGGTAAAAGTGTTCGAGTCATCATCGCTGGCAACCTCTGTTGTTTGATTTTGTTTTTCCCTGAATCACCAAGTAACTTTACTTGAACGCCTTGAGAAACGCCTCGAACTGAGTCCGTAGTGATTTATCGTGAGGAGTTACGGGTGGGATTTGTCGCTTGATGCCAAGGAGCTCATAGACTGCAATCTGAGCAGCTCGCACGGAGTACTCGACAGTGAAGACGACGTCATCGGAGATCTCGACGAATTGGCTGATGAATGCGAGATTCGCTGATCCCTGTGGAACTGGATGCGGTCGATCTCCTGTTTCTCTCGGCATGAACATGCTCGTAATGTAGGGCATTCTACAAGGAAGACAGTTGGCCGACTCGACGGTTTCAACATCGAACCGCAGATGTCCGCAGAGTTCGCGTAAAATCTCTGTGCCGTTGCACTCGTCCATGGCTTTTGGAACGAAGTTGCCAATCCGATCCGGAAAAAGCGAGTACCCCCAGAACACCTGGACGTCCGCAGGCTGATTCAGAAAATGAGGTTGATGAGCTAGCACGATCGACATTAGCCAGTTCGAGTCCTTAAACGTAACAAGTCCTCCGGTTCCCGCAGGATTGTCACTGAATTGTTTCATCTTGTCGAAGAACGCCGGATTCTTAAGCGTAACGGTAAATGACTCCCAACAAGATTGTGCAATACAACTATTGAATGCTGCAGGATTGCCAAACTGCGGGCGATCCTTCGAAAGCTGTTCCCAGAGCGCCCAACTACTGCTTTCAAGTTTGGTGAGTTTTTTGGGAGGATCTGTCATCGAGCCCAGGCTTGATGAATCGGTCATTGAACCATTCTGGAGAAAGACAAAATCGATCGCGGCCACGGCAATCACTTCGCACTCGTTCTGCCGCAGCCATTTGATTCCGGTCACGGTGAGCTTGCCATTTCCCATCTTGTGATTGAGCTCTGTGACTTTGCAATCCCCGACAAAATGAACACCCCGCGATTGGAGCCATGCTTGCAGAGGGCGAACCAGGGAATCGTACTGATTGAAGATTGTTCGTTTGACTCCCGCAAGCGTTTCAATCCGGGAAAACTCCAGCATGAATCGGTGAAGGTAGCGTCTGAACTCTATCGCGCTATGCCAAGGTTGGAATGCAAATGTGGTGGCCCAAATATACCAGAATTCCGTCTCGAAAAACGAAGGCGAAAGCCAGTCGGTGATGCAACTCGCAGCCAGATGATCCTCATCGGCCTGGCTAAGTTTCAGTAGTTCAAGGCGGTCCTGCATCGAAAAGCCCATTGATGACACAGGAACTTTCGCGCGTCGCTTATCAACAAGTCTCGCCCGCGAATTGGACTTGTGTCGCTCGTTGAACTCAACCGTTTCCTCGAATACCGACTTCGATGAATCGTTCAGTGAAGGAATCGTTTTATAAAGGTCCCAGGTGCATTCGTAGTTGTCGGTCGTCAACATCCGCCCGCCGCGCATCGAATACCCGATATCGGGATTTCCTGAACCATCAAGGCTTCCCCCCATGATAGATCCCGCTTCGAAAATTGAAATATTTTCTCCAGGTATCCCGCCATCACGGATCATGAAGGCAGCAGCGGCCAAGGCCCCAACTCCTCCCCCAACAAGGTAAGCTCTTGATTGTGTGTTCATGATTGTTTTAGCGGTTCCTGATTTTGACGCGACCCAGTCCCAATAAAAAAAGCCGACGCGACCCAACACATTTTGTGTCGGATCGCATCGGCTTACGCGTTAACGGATCTCCCGGAGATGGACCGAGCTATCCATTAAATTGTCGTCCGTGGACAGTGACATTCAGCGGCTTCCACATTCACAGTAGATTCCGCACCAGAATACGTTACGTCTTTCGGCGGACGAATCAAGCAGCTTTGAGCGAAACGCAGATTAAACAGTCTCTTAATTATTCGTTCAAAAGTATTTTTGGTTTTATAGTTTTATGCGTTTATGGCTTGCTATCTTGAGAGCTTCACCTATGCTCTGTATAGCGATTAATCTCTGAATAACGGATTCCTCGTATATCCGTTCTGCCAGACCTATTATCGCGGTCGTCGAAAGACTAGAAAAAGTGCAACCCGAAAGT